>CAMHSJ010000013.1 GCA_946187935.1 uncultured Clostridia bacterium | reverse complement strand
TCGTCTGTGATAGCCTCAGGTCTGACACCGAAGATAACTTCCTGACCGTCGCGCTCCATAACTTCCTCAACAGCATATCTGTCCGGAAGCTTGATAGTAACGTTCTCGAATGAAACGAATACATCTGCGCCCTCAACGTTGATAACAGCATTGATGAAGTTCATAGGAGGCATTCCGATGAATCCTGCAACGAATGTGTTAACCGGGTTGTCATAGAGCTCCGTAGGAGAGTCAACCTGCTGGATGAAGCCGTCCTTCATAACTACGATTCTGGTACCCATGGTCATAGCTTCTGTCTGGTCGTGTGTAACGTAAACGAATGTTGTCTTGAGTCTGTGGTGGAGCTTTGTGATCTCGACACGCATCTGTACACGGAGCTTAGCGTCGAGGTTTGAGAGAGGCTCGTCCATGAGGAATACCTTAGGATCACGAACGATAGCACGGCCAAGAGCAACTCTCTGTCTCTGACCACCGGAGAGAGCCTTAGGCTTTCTCTCTAAGAGGTGCTCGATCTCGAGGATCTTAGCTGCCTCAGTAACACGGCGGTTGATCTCGTCCTTACCCATCTTTCTGATCTTAAGAGCGAAAGCCATGTTCTCACGAACTGTCATGTGAGGATAGAGAGCGTAGTTCTGGAATACCATCGCGATGTCTCTGTCCTTAGGAAGAACGTCGTTGATGCAACGGTCGTCGATGTAGATCTCACCTTCGGAAATATCTTCAAGACCGGCGAGCATACGGAGTGTTGTTGACTTACCGCATCCTGAAGGACCTACGAGGATAACGAATTCCTTATCTGCTACTTCAAGATTGAAGTCAGAAACGGCTACGACGCCACCGTCATACTTTTTGTAAACATGCTGGAAAGATAGACTTGCCATATATTCTTTACCTCCAAATAGCCGCAATGATGCGGACTTTTTTCATAAGAGAATACTATCAAAGCCGTGTTTTGTTTACTATATGACATAATTTACAAAAAAGAATGACGCAATTTGTAGTTGCTCGCGTGGGTCTTTGGTTGTTTTGTTAAAAACATTTTAAGTATTTTGTAAGCCTTTACCAAAAAAGTGTATGAAAAGCGTCATTTTAGGTGTTTTATCCTGTCATAACCTTTTGTGCTAATTGCCCCATGCCCCCAATTACTTACTTTACAATCAGGTTACAGACCCCAAAAAAGCTTGCTTTATGCATAAATATGTTGACATCTGTATTTTTATGCATTATATTGCATAAATCTAAAAAGCAATATCGTGGAGGCCATATCACCACTATGGATAAGATTAAAGTAAGTATTATAGGCGCTACAGGTTATGTCGGAGCTGAACTCATTAAGGGCTTTGTATCACACCCCTCATTCGTTCTCACTGATCTTGTGAGCAGGAGTTTTGCCGGCAAGGCATTCTCTGATGTATATCCGGTCTTCAGAGGAGTCTGCGATATCTTATTGTCTGACAAGACTCCCGAAGAGGTAGCCAAGGATTCGGATCTGGTAATAACAGCCCTTCCCCACGGCGTTTCCTCTCAGCAGGTTCCTGTTCTTCTTAATGCAGGCACAAGGGTAATAGATCACAGCGGAGACTTCAGATATAAGGATCTTGCCACATATGAGAAGTCATATAAGCTTACTCATCCCTGCCCCGAGCTCCTTAAGGAAGCTGTTTACGGTCTTCCCGAGTTCTACAGGGAGCAGCTTAAGACTGCAAGGCTCGTAGCCAATCCAGGATGCTACCCCACTTGCTCGCTTATCGCTCTTGCACCGTTCCTTTCTTCAGGACTTATAGATAGGAATAATATTATTATCGATGCTGTATCAGGTGTATCGGGCGCCGGAAGGAAGGCTGATCTTGCGTATGCATTCTGCGAGACTGATGAGGCGTTCAAGCCTTACGGAGTGGTAGGCCACAGACATACGACAGAGATCTCCGAGCAGTGCTCATTCCTCGCAGGCCTTGACTCAGGTGATATCAAGGTAACGTTTACTCCTCACCTGGCTCCTTTCAAGCGGGGCATGCTGGCAACTATATATGTGAGACCCTCAGCTGAGTTTAATGATGTTTCCACACAGAAGATCTGTGATGTATATAATGAATATTATAAGGACGAGGCTTTCGTAAGAACGCTTCCCTGCGGCAGTCTTCCCGATGTCAAAGCGGTTGCCGGATCCAACTACATCGAAGTTTCCGGTGCCTATGATGAGGAGACAGGCATGATAAAGCTCTTCTCAGCTCAGGATAACCTCGGCAAGGGAGCAGCCTATCAGGCGATCCAGTCCGCAAATGTTATGTTCGGGTTGGACGAAGGTCTTGGACTTTATACAATGGTAAGAGGCGTTTAATATGGCAGATAACAAGAAGATGCCGGAGATCACCGGCGATATAGAGAACATGGTAAACAGGGCCGCAGTACTCACTGAGGCTCTTCCCTACATCAAGAAGATGCGCGGCCAGACGATGGTCATCAAGTACGGCGGAAACGCCATGATCAATGAGGACCTCAAGCAGACCGTCATGGATGACATAATCCTCCTTAAGCTCGTAGGCATCAATCCCGTCATCGTTCACGGCGGCGGTCCCGACATAAACAATATGCTGAATACCGTGGGCAAGGAGTCGAAGTTCGTAAACGGCCTGAGGTACACCGATTCAGAGACGATGCAGTATGTCCAGGAAGTCCTCATCGGCAAGACCAACAAGGAGATCGTTTCCCTTCTCTGCGGCAAGGGCGTCAAGGCCATCGGTATCTCAGGCATCGACGGCAACCTCATAGAAGCAGAGCAGCTCACAAGTGACGAGGCCGGCAACGACATAGACATCGGTTATGTCGGCAAGATCAAAAAGATCAACACCAAGGTCATCTCCATGCTGGCCAATGACGAGTACATCCCCGTAATAGCACCCATCGGTGTCGGCAAGGACGGACAGAGCTATAACATCAACGCTGATACGGTCGCCGCTGAAGTAGCCATCGCCCTTGGCGCATCCAAGCTCATCATGCTTACTGACGTAGGCGGAGTATTAGAGAAGACAGCCGAAGGCGAAGACCGCATAATCCCCGTCTTAGATGAAAAGGATGTCAAGAACGCTATCGACAAGGGCATCATCTCAGGAGGCATGATCCCCAAGATCGAAGGCTGCCTCGATACCGTAAGACGAGGCGTTCCGCGAACGCACATCATCGACGGCAGGATACCTCATTCGATAATCCTTGAGATATTCACCAAGAACGGAATCGGCACAATGATCATTAAGGAGAAGAGAGAAGATTATGTTTACAGAAAATAACAACAATATATTGCCCGACCTGTCACTTATTGAGGATCTCGACAAGAACTATTGTCTTCAGGTCTTTAACCCCCTCCCTGTTGCATTCGTAAAGGGTAAGGGCAGCTATCTTTATGATACCGAGGGCAAGAAATATCTTGACCTTATAGGCGGCATCGCCGTTAACTCTTTGGGACACGGCCACCCCAAGCTCGTTTCTGCCATAAAGAAGCAGGCAGCTAACCTTATCCACTGCTGCAACTACTATTACATTCCCGACAGGTCTGCCCTGGCTTATACCCTTTGCAAGAAGAGTTTTGCTGACAAGGCTTTCTTCTGCAACTCAGGCGCTGAAGCAAACGAAGCTGCGATCAAGCTTGCACGCGGCTATTTTCATTACAAGAACGAAGATAAGTACGAGATTATCACTGCCAAGATGAGTTTCCACGGAAGGACCCTGGCAACGATCGCCGCAACAGGCCAGCCTAAATTCAGCGAGCCATTCCTCCCTTCAGTTCCCGGCTTCAAGTATGTTGAATTCAATAACTTCGATGCTCTTAGAGAGGCGTATACTCCAAAGACAGCCGCTGTTATGTTAGAGCTCATCCAGGGCGAGAGCGGAGTTCATCCCGCCAACATTGAATACATAAAGCTCGTCAGAAAGTTCTGCTCTGAGAAGGGTATCCTCCTCATCATCGACGAGGTCCAGACCGGCATCGGAAGAACAGGCACTCTGTTCTGCTATGAACAGTACGGGATCACCCCTGATATCGTAACCCTTGCAAAGGGCCTCGCAGGCGGCGTTCCCATAGGCGCGATGCTCTGCACGGATGAAGCTGCCACAGGCTTCAAGGTAGGTGACCACGGAACGACTTTTGGCGGCAACCCTCTGGCATGCTCCGCAGCACTTGCCGTATTGGAGACCATTAAGGATGACGACCTTTTGGTCAATGTAAATGAGATAAGCGAGTTTATAAACTCCAAGCTTTATGCCCTTCAGAGCAAGTATCCCTGCATCAAGGATGTAAGAGGCAAGGGACTTCTGATCGGCATCGAGTTCGACGAGACCATCTCGGCAAGCCAGATGAAGCTCGAGCTCTTGACCAAGGGATTCCTTGTAAGCTCGATCGGAACATCGGTAATAAGGATCGCTCCTCCCCTTATCCTCAAGAAGAGCGAAGCAGCTTCTTTCATCAAGGCGTTAGACCAGATCCTCAAGAACACCGTTCCTTCATCGAGTCCCATAAAGAACCTTTTCAAGGGCAAGCAGGAAACAACATCATTTGTCCCCGAGACCGCTAAGACAGAAACGACAGGAGAAGAAGTATGAAACACTATATAGATTTCCATGAAGACGTAGGCATCGAAGAATTAGATTATCTTCTTGACATAGCAGCTGACATGAAGGCCAAGACCAAGGCCGGCATCGAGCACCACTACCTCAAGGGCAAGTCCCTTGCGATGATCTTCACAAAGTCATCGACCAGAACAAGGGTATCCTTCGAAGTCGGCATGTACCAGTTAGGCGGCCAGGCGCTCTTCCTGAGCAATAACGATATCCAGATCGGCAGGGGTGAGACAGTCCACGATACCGCCAAGGTATTGTCAGGCATGGTCGACGGCATCATGATCAGGACATTTAAGCACCAGGATGTAGTAGATCTCGCCAAGTACGGAAGCATCCCCGTCATCAACGGTCTTACTGACGACCAGCACCCCACACAGATGCTCGCTGACCTCCTTACGATCAAGGAGCACAAGGGCACGTTAAAGGGCCTTAAGCTCGCATACATTGGCGACGGCAACAACGTTGCAAACTCCCTTCTGCAGGCCTGCGCAAAGGCCGGAATGGATATAGCCGTTGCTTCCCCTGAAGGCTACACATGCCCTGACAAGTATGTCCAGCAGGCACTCTCTGACGCCAAGATCACAGGTTCAAAGGTCCTCATGACAACAGATCCCTTTGAAGCGGCTGATGGCGCCGACGTTCTTTACGCTGATACATGGACATCCATGGGCCAGGAAGAAGAGAAGGCAAAGAGGATCGAGATATTCAAGAACTACCAGATCAATTCCAAGCTCATGGGCGTTGCCGATAAGGACGCGATCTTCCTGCACTGCCTCCCTGCATACCGCGGATACGAGGTTACGGAAGACATAATCGACGGACCCAGGAGCGTAGTCTTCGATGAAGCTGAAAACAGGCTCCACGCTCACAAGGCGATCCTCGTAAACTGCTTCCTTAACTCCTGATAATGCAATACGAATACCGCATTGCGGATAAGTCTGACGCCGGGGAGCTCTCGAAGCTCCTTCGTGGCGCCATGCTGACTTACTGCGTGAACTCGGGCATCTCATCTTATATGCTCGAAGCCATGACGGAGAGCATAGGGGCCATCGAAGACCGCGTAACGCATAACACATGCATGTGTTTTTTCGACGGGAGCAAGGCTGTCGCGACCATTACGCTCTCATTAACGTCAACGCCGCAGAAGTACAGCTTTTCCAATAAGACCCACAGTTTCCTGTCCAGATTTGACAAGGTGGGCTATATCTCACGCTTTGCGGTAAAGGAAGACTTAAGGCAGGCAGGACTTGGCATCATGCTCATGGACAAGGCCATAGAGCTTGCAAAAGAAAAAGGATGTCAGGCATTGCTCCTGCATTCCTGCGCATCAAATAAGCCCATGGTGGAGTTCTATTCCAACAGGGGCTTTAAGCTTATCGATGTTGAAGATTCCAGGGGATATGACCGCGGTCTGTTCTCATATCGTCTTGCTGACGATGACCAAAAGATCTGAGTTTTCTTCCCTGATCCTTTCCGCACATCCTGATGCGCTGTCCTCATCAGCGAAAAGACCAAACACGGCTGATCCCGAACCTGTCATGGCAGCATAGGATGCGCCGTTTGACTTAAGCTCCCCTATGATATCCTCGATCTGCGGAACAAACTTTATGCCGGGGCTCTGAAGATCGTTTACCAAAAGGTCTTCCTTATCAGACAGGAACGAAAGTACGTCCTCTCCTGATCTGATCTTCCCGTCAAGTTCGCTGATAAATTCTGAATAAGCACCGCCATCAAAAGAAGAGAGCGGCCCGGAGTCTATCATCTTAAAGCACTCAGGCGTGGATACGCCGCCTTTGGGCTTTACGATAACAAGAGGCATGCCGGACATAGATGCAAGGGGCGTTATCACCTCTCCCACCATCTCGCAAAGGCATGTCCCGCCATAAAGGAAGAACGGTACGTCAGCGCCGACATTAACAGCTATCCCCGCAAGTTCCTCCTCGGTAAACGGGCTTGCAAAATGCTCCTGAAGGGTCATCAGCACAGCTGCCGCATCCGAGCTCCCTCCGCCCATTCCTGACTCGGAAGGGATGTTCTTTATGAGAGTTATCTTTGTATGGGGGATATCAAGCATTCTGTCTTCAGCCTGATACTTCTTTTTGAGTTTGGAGTAGAACCTGTCAGCCGCCTTGAAGCAGAGATTTTTCTCGGGCCTTATATCGTCTCTTCCGGGACAGACCATTTCGATTTCAGGACTGCCGGACGTGATCTCGATCGTAAGATCATCATGGATGTCTATTTCCTGCATTACCGTATACAGCTTGTGATATCCGTTTGGCAGTCTGCCTGTTACCCTCAAAAAGAGATTGATCTTGGCATTTGCTGTTATCTCATAAACGTCAGATGACATATAAACTCCTGATTATTCTGAAAGCAAAAAGGCCGGAAGAGGCATACTCCCACTCCCGGCCCTTGATATCAAATCAGATCCTGTTGATTATCCGGCAACTGTCTCTTGTGCCTTATCAGAGATCTCGGGCATGATGCCTACGCGTACTGTTCTGGTAAGAACATCGATGTAGCTGAAGGAAACGATGGATTTCTTGCCTGCGTCATTCTCGCAGAGAAGAGTAAATACGTTAGGATAGCAGTGCTCAACTGTTCCGATATATGTGATGATCCTCTTGCGTCCGCCGTTAGTCTTGCAAACGATCCTCTTGCCTAAGAGTTCTTCAAACTTGCTGCGGCACATTGCCAGGTCTGAGCTGATTATCATATTCTTAATTCCCCCGATCCGGAATAGATGAAATACCGCCTAACTGTAACATTTACTTGACAACTTGTCAACAAAAAACACAATATATAGTAGAGATTTGTTATCTGTGCTACAAAATATAGTGTTCTTTTGAGCAGAATAGTCATTAGCACACCTCCGAGATTGAAATGCTCGTAATTTCTAGTTACAATCGTTAAATACTATTATTAATGTGAGGTGTACTTATGTTGAGTGACATTGAGATCGCAAAGCAGGCAAAACTCCGCCCCATAACAGAGATAGCAAAGAATCTCGGACTCGGAGAGGAAGACTTCGAACAGTACGGCAGATACAAAGCCAAGGTCCCTCTCGATGTCATCAAGAAAGCACCTTCCAATCCCAATGCCAGGATGATACTGGTCACCGCCATGAACCCCACACCCGCAGGCGAAGGCAAGACCACAGTGAGCATCGGTCTTGCGCAGGCATTAGCGCTCAAGGGCGAGAATGTCTGTCTCGCATTAAGAGAACCTTCCTTAGGCCCTGTCTTCGGCGTCAAGGGCGGTGCGTGCGGCGGCGGTTACTCACAGGTACTCCCCATGGAGGACATCAACCTCCACTTCACAGGTGACCTTCACGCGATCACAGCTGCCAACAATCTCCTCGCGGCAATGATCGACAACCACTTATTCCAGGGAAATGAGCTCGGCATCGATCCTGAGAGGATACTCTGGAAGAGATGCATGGATATGAACGACCGCTGCTTAAGGCAGATCACCGTTGGTGTCGGCGGCGGCAGCAAGGGCGTTACAAGAGCTGATTCATTCAACATCACAGCTGCCTCCGAGATCATGGCGATAGTCTGCCTCGCAAAAGACATGTCTGATCTTAAGGAGAAACTGGGGAATATCGCCGTGGCTTACTCCAGGGACGGCAAGCTCGTAAAGGCAGCTGACCTCGGCGCGGTGGGGGCAATGGCTACACTTCTGAAGGACACCTTGTCCCCTAACCTCGTTCAGACCATAGAAGGCGTACCCGCATTTGTTCACGGCGGTCCTTTTGCAAACATCTCACACGGCTGCAACACGATCAATGCTACAGAAGCTTCTATGAAATTTGCTGACATAACGGTTACCGAAGCAGGATTCGGAGCTGACCTGGGTGCTGAGAAATTCCTTGACATCAAGTGCCGCAAGGCAGGCATCTGGCCTTCAGCATGCGTTATCGTCACGACCGTAAGATCGCTCAAGTATAATGCGGGAATCGCAAAGGCAGATCTGAACAATCCTGATCCTGCTGCCGTTAAGACAGGATTTGCAAACCTTGCAAAGCACATCGAGAACATTAATTCCTTCGGCATCCCCACGATCGTTGCATCCAACAGGTTCCTTACTGATACAGAGGAAGAGCTGAAGATCGTCGAGGATGAGTGCGCCAAGCTCGGAGCAGCATTTGCTCCTGCCACCATCTTTATGGACGGCGGCAAGGGAGGTCTTGATCTCGCTGACAAGGTACTGTCCATGATGAAGCCCACCACGCCGAAGTTCACATATGAACTCGAAGACTCTTTTGAGACCAAGATCACCAAGGTCGCTACAAAGATCTACGGAGCTAAGGACGTTAACATCCTTCCCGAGGCTCAGGCCAAGATCGATGAGTTTACCGCAGCAGGATACGGGAACCTTCCCGTCTGCATCGCCAAGACTCAGTATTCCCTGTCTGATGACCCGAAGGCTTTGGGACGTCCCGAAGGTTTCACTCTTACCGTAAGAGATGTATATCTTTCCTCAGGTGCAGGCTACCTTGTTGTCCTGACTGGAACCATCGTTACCATGCCGGGCCTGCCGCCGCATCCTGCAGCAATGGATATCGACATTGATACAAACGGAAGCATAACGGGTCTGTTCTAAATGCAAAAGCGCCCCAATCCTACATTCCTTCAGAAGGCTGAAGGCCTGAAGAACATGCGCCGCAAGCGCACGCTGATAATAATACTGTCAGTTCTTGCAGTCGTGCTGGTCGCAATCTTCATATCTTCTGTTGCAAGTATGCAGGATAAGTACCGTGAGCGTTTTCCGGAACTTGCGGGCGCTGCCACTTCCACAACGGAATCCTGGGAACGCTATACCAGGGGAACACACGAAACGACGACCGAGACCACGACGGAGGCCACAACGACAGAGACGACTCCTCTTGCGCCCGTTATCGTTACGACAACGACAGAAGAGACTACGCAGTCTACTCCTGCAACGAGTCAGAACAACTCCCCTGATATATTTGTGGAAGCAGAGGATTTTCACTTCAGCAACCACTATCCTCACAGGACCGTATCCTACCAGGAGCGCCAGGTCCTCTTAGACGGTCTCAAAGAGCAGGTCACAAGATTCCAGAAAGATAATCCTGACATGAGGATCTGCTTTGACGTGGTATTGCTCAGCACGGGCGAGACACTTGGCGTTGATGAGCTCGATCCTGTCATTCCTTCGGCATGCTGGGGTCTTCCCATCGGCATCGTAGCTTCGGAAAGAGCTTCAAGCGGAAGACTTTCCATGTCCCAGACAGTAACATACAGTTCATCCGGCAGCTCCGGCGTTTCCTCTTACATCGCTTCAACTTACGCTCCCGGAAAACAGTTCTACTTAAGGACCATACAGAGATATGCGCTCGCTCTTAATGACGCTTTGGCCCTCGGTTATCTAACAGACAGTATGGGCGGCCTTGAATCCGTAATACCGGATGTCGATGAGATCTCAGGTTATATCTCCTATAATGACAAGAAGATATACCAGGATTTCCGCGGCCTCGAGTTCTCGAGCACGGGTCTTTCAACATGCTACGACATGGCAAACTACCTTAAGTATCTCTATAACGGCTACACCAACGATCCTGACGTATACCAGGGGCTCATCAACGATATATCAGTAAGCGAGACCTCTTCACCGATAAGCGAGGCGTTCGGAACTGATACTCCCATTCTCCACATGCTCGGAAGGAATACCGAGCAGGGAGCATATATGGATATTGCGCTCATAGATGCCGAAGAACCCATAGCCCTTGTCATCTATTGCGAAGCATCAACTCCCGACAAGGCGGGAAGCGCAATCTACACGCTCGCAGGCTACACCAGAGATTTCATTGAGTCCTGCTACGATTGAGTAGATACTTTGATAATAGAACGTGACAGTATTTATGATATAATCATAGTCAGTTCGTCCCATCTGATCTGCAGCCGGTTCGGGTCCCGTGCAACGGGGCACCGTGAACCCTGTCAGGTCCGGAAGGAAGCAGCAGTAAGCGGATCGCCGCGTGTGCCGCGGGGTAAGCCTGGCCGACTGCAGTTCAGATGGGATGAGCTTTTTTTATAAGAGGATGATGCTATGGATGAACATGTTGCTCTCTACAGGAAGTACAGACCACAGACATTTGATGAGATCGTAGGCCAGAAGGCTCCGGTCACGACATTAAGACAGGCCGTCATCGAGGGAAGGATCTCTCACGCGTATCTCTTCTGCGGACAGCACGGTTCAGGCAAGACAACTATAGCCAAGGTCTTCTCAAGAGCAGTAAACTGCGAACATCCCGTAAACGGCAATCCCTGTAACGAATGTGCTTCGTGCAAGGGCATATTAAACGGCACCATATTAGATGTCATCGAGATGGACGCCGCTTCCAACAACAGTGTAGAGAACATCAGGCAGATCGTAAGCGAAGTCTCGTTCGCCCCATCTGCCACCAAGTATAAGGTCTACATAATCGACGAGGTCCACATGTTGTCAGGTTCGGCATTTAATGCCCTGCTCAAGACATTGGAGGAACCTCCGAAGCACGTGATCTTCCTCTTTGCCACGACCGAAGTCCATAAGATCCCTGCCACGATACTCTCAAGATGCCAGAGATACGACTTCAAGCGCATTCCGACAGAGCTTATAAGCGACAGGTTAAGATACATCTCCGAGAAGGAGAATATCGACATCTCTAACGATGCGATCAAGCTCATAACCGCCCAGTCTGACGGTGCTTTAAGAGATGCCCTTACGCTCCTCGATACCATGCAGACGCTTCAGGGCGCAGGCGGGCACAAGATCACGGACAGTGATGTTGAGCAGGCCACGGGCACAGTAGACAACCAGTTCCTATTTAAGACAGCCAATGCCCTTATAGACGGCAGGTTTGAAGAACTCATTGACCTTTGCTTCGAACTCAGGGAGAGCGGAAGAGACTACACCAAGGTCACTCTTGAGATAGCTCACTATCTTAGGGACCTTCTCGTCATAAGGGTCAAGGCTGATCCTCTGATGCACCTGCCCTATACGGTGGATACGATAAAACAGATGTATCTTACGGCCAATAAAGTAAGCGCAGACACTCTTGTCGGCATGATATCCTTCCTGTCCAAATCAGCTATGGATTTCAAGACATCACCTGACATCCCTACGAGCTTCGAGCTCATGATGCTCCGCCTCTGCGGCAGGAAGTCCAAGCTCGAGGTATCTCCTCTCGTAATACCCGACTTCGAGAAGATGCAGGCTGAAGCTGCTTCAGGCGAGATGCACCTTGCACCTTCAAAGCCTGAAGAGACCAAAGAGCCTGAAGAAAGCCCAGAAGAAGAGAAAGCAGAAATAGCAGTACCAGTATCCAAGGAAGGATCAGCAGAAGAGAAGATATCTTCTGAACCTGAAGAGGAGCCTGACCTTGACGTTCCTCTGGTAGAAGAAGATCAAGAAGACGGGAGCATTACCGGATCAGAACCGGAAACGGCATCTCCTTCTGAAAGCGACACTTCTTTCCTTAACTTCTCATTTGAGCCTGACATGAAGCCTGAATCTCCGGTATCACCTTTCTTTACCGGCGCTGTTGCTGCCGCAAACGATGAGCCTGAGAAAAAAGAAGATGCTAAGAGCCCGTCATCAGGTATACTCTCAGGCCTTAACAATTCTTTCCTTGATGACCTCATGGCAGAAACAGACAGGAACGAGTCTAAGGAGACAGAGACAGCCCATATCTCGCAGGTTGCGAGCCAGCTCGATAAGAATCCTCTTATCGTTGACGGGGCCGCATCAGGCAGCATAAGGACTCCGGTGGTAAACCCTGAGGTCGCAGGCGGACCTTCCAGATGGGAACAGTTCTTAGATGAGCAGGAAGAGAACTTCCCCGTGATCTGTGACCAGCTGCGTGATTCCGTCATCAAGGAGATCGGTGATTCATCCTATATCGTTTTCGATGACAAGGATGAGACCGTTGTAAACAACCTCAAGAGAGCTGACCTCTTTAAGAAGTTCGGCAAGCTCTGCAAGGATGCGTTCGCTGCTCCGCATCTTTATATCTGTACCGAATCACAGTACAGGACTGCACTTAAGAAACACGAGGAATCACAGGTCAAGAAGCGCGCTGAGGATCTGGTCCGTCTGGCAGAGTCCAAGGGGGTCAACACCACAGTGCATTTTGGTGATGAAGATTGATATAATTACAGCGATATTTAATTATTGGAGGATTTGATTTATGGCAAAAGGTGGTTTTCGCGGTATGCCCGGCGGTAATATGGGCAACCTCATGGCTCAGGCACAGAAGATGCAGAGACAGATCGAGATCGCTCAGGCGGAGATAAAAGAACTTCGCATCACAGGCACAGCAGGCGGCGAGATGGTAAAGGTCGTCTTAGGCGGTGATCACAAGCTCTACAACGTAGAGATCAACAAGGACGTCATCGATCCTGAAGATGCTGAAGGTCTCGCAGACCTCATCATGGCTGCAGTAAACCAGGCAGCTGACACACTCGAGAAGGAATCCACCGATCGTATGAACGCGATCACAGGCGGAGTCAAGATGCCTTTCTGATATGGCAAGATACTCTCCTTCGATACAGCAGCTGATAGTACAGTTGTCTGAGCTTCCCGGCATAGGCAAGAAGTCTGCCCAGCGCATGGCTTTTCACATCCTTGCGATGGAAGACGAGAAAGCCAGGGCACTTACCGAGTCCATCGATAATGCGAGAAAGCTCGTTAAGAGATGCTCGGTGTGCCAGAACCTGACTGACAGTGACCCCTGTTATGTCTGTTCGGACGGCATGCGGGATAAGACGACCGTAATGGTCGTTGAGACTCCGCAGGATGTATCGACGTTTGAGAGAATGCATGAATACAAAGGCCTCTACCATGTGCTGCACGGAGTCTTTGACCCGCTCAAGCACAAGAGTATAGGCGACACTACTATCACCCAGCTCGTTTCAAGGCTTTCATCCCACAGCGAGATCAAGGAGGTCATAGTAGCTACCAATCAGACGGCAGAGGGCAATGCTACCGCCCTCTATCTTGCCCGTCTCATAGCACCCTCGGGCATCAAGGTGACCCGCCTGGCATCAGGCCTTCCCATGGGTTCTGACATCGAATATGCAGATGACCTTACGCTTGCAAGCGCGCTCCGCGGCAGGGTCGATCTTACGGAGAACTGACGATATCCTATGAGACTCGATAAATTCCTTAAGCTTTCAAGAGTAATAAAGCGCCGCACTGTAGCCAACGAAGTCTGCTCACAGGGCAGGGTCAGCGTCAACGGCAAAGAAGCCAAGCCTTCAGTCAAACTTAAGGTCGGAGACATCGTAACCATACTGTTCGGCAACGGCGAGGTCAGGTTCAGGGTCTTAGCGCTTCCCGAATCTCCGCGCAAGGAGGAAGCTTCTTCCATGTATGAACTGATTGAAGACTCAGAGGGGGTTACCTGAGAAATGCCAGGCAAACATAAAGGTTTTTTCCGTTTCCCGGACGTTCTTATCATCCCCTTTGTCGTTCTTGCCTTTGTCGTTTCATACGGCATTGTTCATCTGGCTATGCACACCAGGAACAATGTATCTTATATTGATCTGTCTGATATCAGCGAAGGAACATCTGATACGGCTTATTCCATCGAAGAACAAAATGACACTCCGGGCTATATAGAGATAAAAGGCTGGTTTGTCATTCCCGGCAGGACATACGATTACTATAACTTCGGTCAGGGCAAAGGCGGAAGCGGTGTCTATAACGAGATGCATCTTGCTCTCCTTGATGGCGACAGAGTTGTTATGCTCCCCACCATCCTTATAGAAAGACCTGACGTGACAGAAGCTTTAGGCGACGGTCTTGAATACGATTACTGCGGTTTCATAACCCACATTCCCAATGATTTCAGGCAGCTTGCCGGAGAAAGCGGATTCTGTATGGTCGTATCAGACCCCTACGATAACCTGGAGATATATAGGCTCGAATGAAAGAACTGGTCAAAAAATACAGATACTGGATCATCCTTTTTTTTACTCTCCTGATACTTAACATGACGATCGGGAATTTTCTGGATGATGTCGCAAATCTGAAGGCAGTCGAAAACTTCGGAGGGTTCTTCAAGTGGCTTTATGCCGATGCAACCATGTGGAGCGGCAGGCTCGTGCCCGCAGCATTATTCGAACTCATAGTGCATCTGCCCAATCCTGTTTTCGCGCTTATCAATACGGCTTTCCTGCTGCTCCTTGTCTATGGCATGAACAAGACCTTCGCGGGAGAAGAACTCAACAAGTCTTACTGGCCGCTGATAGAAGGCGTATTGATGTTCGTCATCTTCATTCCCGGCCTGGTCATGTCGGTCCTCTGGAAAAGCGCAACCGTGTTTTATGTCTGGTGCACTGCCCTGTCCACCTTTATGCTCTACCCGTTCGTCGCCGAAGCAAAGGGCGTTAAGGTCAAGACGGGCGAATGGGTCTTATGCTGGGCCGGCGTTATCTATGCTACGAGCTTTGAGCAGATCGCTGCTTTTGACATGGTCTTTGCGGTATTTATGGTCCTCTGGAACAAGATATATCTTAAGCGCAAGGGCTTTGTTACTCCCGTGCTCGCACTGGTCATCTCCGCCCTGTCTGTTTTCTTTGTCCGCATGCCGGGCAACGCTGTCAGGACAGTATCCGAGACGATACAATGGATGCCTTGTTATGGAATGTTTACTACAGACCAGAAAGTGCTCATAGGAGCGATCTACGTTGTATTCGTCTATACCTTTGAACTGGCATTCGTCATGCTGATCATCGCGACACTGACAAATGCCCTGATATTAAGATCCAAATCGGCAATATACGTCAAGGTCATCAGCGTCATAGTAAATCTTTATTACCTCGGGGCTTTTCTCGAGAACATCATCGTAAAGAAGGTGGAATACGCCAACAAGGTCTGGCTTATAGACACTCTCTATCAATTCTTTGATTTCTATGAACCGGATTTCTTCTTCATGCCTTACCGTCTATGGAACGTGATAATAGCGCTCACCATGCTCTTTACCCTGGGATATCTTTTGTTTGCCGCATTCTCAGATGACGAACGCCTTGCTCCCGAAATGCCTCTTCTGTTCCTGGGCGGTGTATGCTGCACGATGATAATAGGATTCTCTCCCACGATACATATAAGCGGAGAGAGAGTTAAGTTCATAGGATATGTATTCACTATCTTCACGATGTATTCGCTTATCAGGGAATTCATCAAAAGGAACGGCGTAAAAGTCTAAGTTACATTTGCTTTACGATTGACCTTCCGTTGTTGTCTTGCTCCTCCCCTTATGCGATATTTAATCTATAAATATCAGGCAAAGGGGATCAAATGCGCAAGGTAAAGCACAGGACTCATGGTATTTCTTTCTTTAAGACAATGCTCTATATCTGCTTTGTCGTATTGCTTATCATGTGCATTACCAAATACTCAAACATCATGCAGCAGCGCCAGCGCCTCAAGGCTGAGAATGCCTCTTTGATAGCGCAGTCCGAGTCATTAAGTGACAGGCTCAAGCAGATAAAGGCTCAGGAAGAATTCGGCGGCGACGATGCATATATCGAGAGTATCGCAAGAGCCCAGCTCGATATGGTATACCCGGGAGAAGTTATCTTCAGGGTCAATGGTGACTAACCAGTCCTCCGGACTTAATTTGCTGTTGAACAAGGGCCGTGATGTGATCGCGGCCTTTGTCCATTAAAGGATCATCCTTATCTGGAATCTGTCGAACCTGACCTTCTCGGTATACTGTTCCTTAAAGAAGATGGTCTGGTAAAAGGCTGCGAACTCTTTGGTATTCTTCTTCATCCACATAGGCACAGGGATATCCATCTCGCGGCACAGGAGGACCAATGCATCTCCTAACTGTTTGGAAAACGCCTCGTCAGTGTCAGGCAGTGTTACTTCATGGACTTCGGTCATTCGGTTGCCTGTAAACAGCTTGCCTTCAAGTTTCATCTGATGCCTCATTTCTTACTATCCTTTGCCACTATTTTGCCCTTTTTGAAGCTTAAAGTAAACCTGGCTCGTGTTATTATATGGTTGTTCTAAGTAATTGTTCCTTACTTCATAACACCCTCCTTAAGACACTGACACCCCCTCGTCAGTGTCTACTTTTTTGTATATTTGGTTTAGTTATTTGAACGTCAAGATATAAATCTTTTGTAAATAGCAACAAAAAGAATTAAAATTTTATTGAATAGTAAAATTTCGAGTTTTATAATTATAAATCATATATGGCGCTGTAATTCCCGCGCCGCATACCAGGAGGTCTATATTTATGAAAAAGTGTCCGGATTGTGGTATGGTCATTGCCAATCAGGCGATCAGATGCCCAAAGTGTAAGTATACATTTACTGCTGATGACGGCGGCGATTCAAATGAAGCAGCCGTAACTCCCCAGGCAGCAGCAGTTTCCGCAGCAGCTACAGGCAAGAACGACAATGCAGGCATCATGCCTATGATCAATGTTAATAAGGACAATGTTGATGTTCTTTATGGTCAGCTCAAGGCAGCAGTCGTAAGAAGAAAGACTGAGTTCGATCACTTCATCGACTTCCTCGAGAACAGGACTTCCTGGCTCACGGCACCTGCAGACGTTAAGGGTCCTCTCGCTTGTGAGAAGGGTCTCCTCATCAGGAGCGTTTCAGTTGCTAAGCAGCTTCTGAGGATCAAGGATACGATCATGCCTCAGTGTGATGAGGAAACAGCTATCATCATCGCGCTTTTCCACGAAGTCGGTAAGGTCGGTGTTGAAGGCAAGCCTCTCTTCATCCAGGAAGAGACAAATACGGCTGCATCCTCAAGCTCAGCTCTCGGTCTTTCATTCTCAAGCAGACTCTCAACGACCACAAGCTCTGCTCCCGCTTATACTGTAAACAAGAAGCTCGTACACATGAGCGTAGGCGTAAGATCACTCTTCCTCGTTTCCCAGTACATGCTCCTTACAGACGACGAAGCACAGGCTATAAGCTATGCATCTGACACGCAGCTTCTGGACGGCTGTGTAAGCCCTTACACACTGCTCCTCGCTACAGCTCTCCAGATGCAGAAAGAGATCTACGAGAACCCTGATGTTGTATCAAGCTACAGCTTCACGGTAATCGACCCTAAGTAAGAACTATTTTTCATTTTACTCCATTTCTTTTCCCTGCCCGTTGCTGATGCAGCAGGCAGGGTTTCTTAATTAAGGACAAGTATGAATTATAATAACGACAGATTGGGCGCAGCCCTTAAGATGTATCTCGGGACAGATCCTCTGCCTATGCATATGCCGGGTCACAAAAGGAACACCGATGTCATCTCCAAGGCATTCAAAGAAGACATAACCGAGATCTCAGGCTTTGATAACCTGCATGCTCCCACAGGGCTTATCAAAGACATGGAAACTGCCATATCAGAGCTCTATGATTCAGATAGGGCGTATATCTCTGTCGGCGGAGCTACGGCCATGCTGCTGTCAGCAATATCTGTGATAAGCGCCGCTAATCCGGGCTGCCACGCATTGGTCGCTATGAACTGTCATCTTGCTGTCTGGCATGCCCTGGAACTTACAGGTACAACAGTCCATCCGCTCATGCCCGTAACTGATCCCGAACTGCCTTTTGCAGGTCCTGTTTCAGCTTATGAAGTTGAGAAGATCCTGATGCGCGAACCACAGATCAAGATGGTCATAATCACCTCCCCTACCTATGAAGGCGTCTTATCCGACTGCAGAGCCATTGCCGAAGTAGCCAGAAGATACGATGCCACGCTCATAACCGACTGTGCGCACGGTGCACATCTGGGATTGGGAGACAGCTTCTGGGGAGAAGAACAATCAGGCGACATCGTGATCAAGAGCCTTCATAAGACTCTCAATGCGCCGACACAGACAGCCGTAATGCTTACCTATGATTCCCTATCAGTGGATGAGAGACTGATAAGGCACTACATCGATATCTTCGAGACCAGCTCACCCTCTTATGTGCTGCTCAAGGGAGTATCCTCCATGATCGCGGATATCAATTCCAAAAAGGACCTTATGTCACCCTGGAAAGAAGGGATCTTATATGCTGAAGATGCCTTGTCTGATCTTAAGAACTTCCGTTTATGGAAAGCGCCTGTAAAAGAGCGGTCCAAGCTTGTCATATTAGGAGACGGCATAAGACTGTCCGAACAGCTCAGATCAGACTTCAACATCGAAGTCGAAGCAGCATTTGGAACACACATTATCGCCATGACAGGCGTCGGTGACACCAGAGAAAGCATCGAAAGATTCGTGAGTGCCATGCTGAAGATCGATGAACTGGGCGATTATAAGATGCCCGATATCAAGGTAACGCCAAGACCCAGACCTCACCTTGTAGAAGACCTGCGCACCGCAGCTGCCAGGGGGCTTACGGCAGATGAACTGCCTCTCGAAGAGTCATGCGGCAAAATTTCAGGCGAATACCTGTTCTGCTATCCTCCGGGAGTCCCCCTTCTCGTGCCGGGAGAACTGATAACCTCCGAGACCCTCGATTACATTAATTCGGGAACGGCTCAGATCAAGCGGGAAAGCACCATATTTGACGGCAGCTTAAGGGTCTTACCTTGACTATCCGGGGGCTTCAAAGTATAATTCACATATCTTATTTAAGGAGGGATCCATAGATGACACGTATCGTTACTATCGAGACCCGCGACCTGGAGAAATCAGCTAAAGAAGGCGGATGCGGCGAGTGCCAGACATCTTGCCAGTCAGCTTGTAAGACATCCTGCGGCGTAGCTAACCAGGAATGCGAGAAGCTTTCAAAATAATAGTTTAATTTTTGAGAGACCGAGGGGCCAGCCAGAGTGATACCTATTCACTTATGAGTGGCCCTTCTTTTATGATTACACAAATGGAGAGACACATGATACACCGCTACCAGTTTGACGGGCTTAATATCGTACTCGACTGCTACTCGGGATCTATACACATGACAGATCCCGTTGCATACGACATGATAGGATGGTTTGAAGATCTTCCCGAAGAGGAAGTAATAAACAAAGCCATGTCTGTTCACGGGATCTCGATAGAGGATGCTAATGAATGCATGGCTGATATCAAGTCCTTAAAGGAAAGCGGCAAGCTCTATGCTCCTGACAAGTATGAGAACATCGCTCTCGATTTCCGCAAGAAGAACATAAAGATCAAGGCTTTGTGCCTTCATGTTGCCCACACATGCAACCTCAACTGCTCCTACTGTTTTGCAAGCCAGGGCAAATATCACGGAGACCGCGCTGTTATGAGCTTTGAGGTCGGCAAGAGAGCCATTGATTTCCTTATCGAAAACTCGGGCTACCACAAGAATCTCGATGTGGACTTCTTCGGCGGAGAGCCTCTCATGAACTGGGATGTGGTCAAAAAGATCGTAGCTTACGGCAGAGAGCAGGAGAAACTCCACGGCAAGAATATCCGCTTCACGCTTACGACCAACGGCGTCCTCCTAGACGATGAGGTCACTGAATTCTGCAATAAAGAGATGCACAATGTCGTTCTTTCATTAGACGGAAGAAAAGAAGTCAATGACAGGTTCAGAGTGGATTATGCAGGTAATGGGTCTTATGACAGGATAGTTCCCAATTTCCAGAAGTTCGTATCCAAGCGCGGCAGCAAGAGCTACTACATGAGGGGCACGTTCACTCATTTTAATACAGACTTTTTAAATGACATCAAACAGATGCTCGATCTCGGGTTTACCGAGCTTTCGATGGAGCCTGTCGTAACAGATCCTTCGAGCCCTTCAGCTCTTACCCGAGAGGACCTGCCTGTTCTTTTCGGGCAGTATGAAGAGCTTGCCAGGCTCATGGTCAGGCGCCATAAGGAAGGAAGACCTTTTACCTTCTACCACTATATGCTCGATCTGACATGCGGCCCATGCATCTATAAGCGTGTCGCAGGCTGCGGTTCAGGAACCGAGTATCTTGCTGTTACACCCTGGGGAGATCTTTATCCTTGCCACCAGTTCGTAGGTGACGAGAAATACAAGATGGGCGACATCTATAAAGGAGTGGAAAACCTTGAGCTTCAGGACAAGTTTGCCTCCTGCAACGCATACAGCAGGCCCGAATGCAAGGACTGCTGGGCAAAACTCTACTGCTCAGGCGGATGCGCCGCTAATTCCTACCATGCATCAGGCGACATCAACGGTGTTTATGAATACGGTTGCGAGGTCTTCAAGAAGAGGATAGAGTGTGCGATAGCCGTTAAGCTCCTGACATCGGATATTGATGCTCCGGGAGAGGAGAATCAGTAATGGATTACTTTGTAGTCTCAGACATTCACGGAGATGCTTACTGGGCAAAAAGGATCGTCGATGCTTATCAAGAGTCCGGGGCTGACAAGCTCGTTATCTTAGGCGATATCCTATACCACGGTCCCAGGAACGATCTGCCGGAGCACTACGCTCCCAAGGAAGTGATAGCGCTTCTTAATCCGCTTGCATCTTCCATTCTTGCAGTCAGGGGCAACTGCGATGCGGAAGTCGATCAGATGGTATTGGATTTCCCCATCACGGATGATCACATTTATCTCAGGTCCGGAGACAGCGTTTTTTATGCAACGCATGGTCACAGACTAGACCCCGCAGACCCTGCTAAAGAACTGAAGGATAATGAGATCCTTCTCTTTGGCCATACTCATGTTGCAATGGATACCGTAGTTAACAATATAAGGTTAATGAATCCCGGTTCGCCTTCTATTCCCAAGGAGAATACAAAACCTTCTTACATTATGATCAGAGAAGGGAAAGCCCGTCTTATAGCATTCTGATCAGAGTCTTCCGTAAGTCTTGTAGGAAGCCTTATAGAAGATCATTATGAACTTTGCTATGGGCATGGGCCAGAACTTGGCGAACATGATGGTGTCCTCACCTGCCCTCTTGCTGTCTCTTATGAACTCGGCACTGGTGGCTCCCGGATGTACACGGTAATAGACCTGTACCTTGTCAAAATACAGGAACCTGCCGGGATATGAGGAAAGCTTCAGGAAAGTATCCCAATCGATATTGAACTTATATCTTGATGTAAACAGGTTCTCTCCTGTCATCTCCTTGTTGTATGTCACCGTCGGGCAGCATATCGGATTGCCCATGGAAAGAAATCTTCTCTTTATGAACTTTGAACCGGACCAGCTCTTAACCTTGAGAGGGAATCTGAGAAATCTTCTTATCCTGGAATTGACATCCCTTACCGGAGTTCCGTCCTTATAGGCAAGGTAATCAGTGAAGTAGAATATGGGCGGCCTGCCCTGATCTTCACTCTTGTCCGTCTCTTTCTTGAGGTTTTCCGCATAATCAGGAAGATATATATCGTCCTGGTGGGCTATCGTTACATACTTCGTGTGGGCGGAATCGTAGGCAAAATTCCAGTCCGCTCCTATATCGCTCTTGCCGTCTCTTACAAAATACGGCAGACCGTACTTGTCTGCGAGATCTTTGATGTAATCGGAAGGAGTTGACGTGCAGACGATGACCCTGGTCTTCAGGGTCTGCGATTCAAGTGACTTTAAACACTCTTCAAGATAGGGTGAATCCTTATATGCGCACACGGCAAAGGTATGCCCGTGCCACTCGTTAGTCATCGTCTCTTCCATAGTTCAATAGGATACACTTGTTAAGGCTCATCGTCAAAGCCGTCACCGCTGACAGGAATGCTGCTCTCTTCATTCAGTTTACTGATAAGGTAATCTGCTATGGAAGCTGCAGAATGGCCGATATTGCACCATGTTTCATCCCTGACCTTAAGACGCTCCTGTGAGCTTAAGGAAGCATTCCCTCTCAAGGTGTCATCTATGACCTTCTTCATGTCCTTAAGATGCTCTTTCTCAAAGGCGGTCCCGAGTCCCGGCAGAGAACGGATATTCCACGGCTGCTCATCAAGGAACCATGCATCATAAGGATCAGTCTTAAAATCCCTGCACGAATAGATAACGGGTTTACCGAAGACCAGGGCAAAATCAAAGAGAACGCCTGAAAAATCAGAGATCATTATGTCAGCTTCGGAAAGCACATTGAAATTGTCATTATCCCTGTTCCAGGAAAGTCTGTCACTGTCCGGGAATCTGGCCATAAGATCTTCTATCATCTCTTTCTCGGCCGTAAACGACTGTGGGTGGGGCCTTATGATCAGTTTATATCCTGTATCTATCAGGCTCTTGATCAGCTCTTCTCCGTATAAGGAGAGAAGTCCGCTTCTTTCCCATGTCGGTGCCAGGAGCACCGTAGTCTCGTGAGGCTGGTCCTGCGGGATGCTCTTGACTCTCTCATAGAGCGTATCAAGACAAGGTATGCCGGTGTAAACTATCTCTTTGGCAGGCAGATGCCTCAGTTTTTCGAGTTCTCTTACCTGTTCTTCCTGAAACTTTCCGCCTACCAGTACGGCATCGTAATAATCCAGACCGAATGTCCTGTAAAGCGAGAGGTCACCTGCAGCATGCGGGACATGAACATAGCATCTTACCGAAGGTGATCTCTTCCACTGGAAGACATCCAGGTTAGGCGTGGTGGAAAGCACCACATCTGCCTTAAGAAGATTCATCTTGGCGAATGCCTTGTTGCCGTCTCCTATATATTCAGACTTGATGAACTCATACTTTTTGGAGAGCACGGGGTCATCAGGCGACATCGTATAATACACGGCTTTCTGCCCGCGCTTTTCCAATTCGTCCAAAACAGGAGCAAACGTTGTCTGGTATCTCTTGCTGTCCGAAAAAACAACTATCGGCAAAGCAGTTTCACTGTTTGATCTTGCTTCAGCAGCACCCACGCCGCTTTTTATTTTAATGATCAGGATCCTTACTCCGTATATCACCGCGCTGAGCACGCCGATGAAGACCGTAAAGAGCATGCTGCCTGTTCCCGGATCTATGTAAAGCCTTATCAACGGTCAAACCTCCACAATAAAATATACAGATCTTAAGAGCATATCAGTGATATCCTTCATACCGCCAGTTATCCCTGTCCCAGATATTGCCCTCAACAGAGTACCATTCGCCGGGATCGAAAACAAATTTCTCGTGGGACGGATTCATCTCGAGAGTTGCAAAGAGCATCTGGCGTCCGTCATACTTGGCGTCCATGGTCAGAGCATTGCCGGTAAAAGGATTGCAAGGATCTTCTATTATCCCTCTTGATGCCAGATAAGGCGTGTCCGCATTTGACATAAAATCATCACAGGTAACAAGAGGTCCCGTGCTTCCGAAATCCTTATAGAGCAGGAGTGGCGCAAATGCCTCGCAGTCAAGAGCGATATCATCTATTATCAGGTCATCGAACTGCCCGCAGTCTATTGCGTGATCCGCGACTATTATGATCCTTGTGTTGTCATAGACACCGTTCTCTTTAAGATATCCGATCCAGTCAGCTATGGCCAAAAGAGACGCCATATTAGTATCATAGAACTCGTAGTCAAATGCATCGTCCATATGCATGGTCACGCCATCTAATGTGAACCTTGAACTGTTCTCAAGCTCAAACTCCGTATTGTCGACATGAGGCTCTAATGTATATCCCGGCTCCTGGAGCAATACCTCGCAATGCGTTGTCTCATTAGTCAGGATAAGCAGATTGTCAATATCGCCTTCCGCGACAGAAGTCATCTCCGGCAGGTTATCCAGGACATAGTACTGCTCTTCGTACAGAAGCGGGATGCCTGATGCTTCGTACGGGCTCGTTACATGCTGCAAAGTATCCAGGGCCTCGACTGACTCGTTGGAGAGATTGTTGTAGTTTCCGTCATCATAGAGCAGGCTGTGAAGGAACAAAGGCGATGATTTGAAAAAACTGTAGCAGAACAGATTATGCCTTATGACGCCCTCGTACATGACGCTCCTTGTACCGATGTCCGGGACAAAGGCGTTGCCTGTGTTAAATGCCCTGATATTCTCATAGCCGTCATAGATCCTGAGGTCGGGATAACTCTGATAGTCAGCATATGACTGGTTGACTACGGTGACATCGTATCCGTTTTCGCTGAACAGGACAGGCATTACCATGAGAGCTTCATTGTGCTTGTCCATCCTTAAACGGTCAGGCTGCAGGTTTATCCTTTCAGGTGTGTATTCATAACCGCCGAAAAGAGACGGCGTGGCGACCAGTGTCCTTGATCCGTACGAAAAAGTGTTCGAATAGTATGTGAAGCCTTCGAACGCTTCCGCAAGTTCAGTCTTTTCGCTGACCAGATACGGGAACATCGGGCCTATGGCTTTATCGAGCATAATGACCACAACGTTGTTGCCGTCCGTGGAAAGCTCTATCTCAGGCACCTCAGGGTGATAGTATTCCCTGAAATACTCGCATTTGTTATAGATCTTCGTGATGTTCATTACCGAAACGAAGCTGAATACGGCAAGTGTTGCGGACAGGATGATGACAGAAGCAACATTGCTTATCCTGACAAGTGCCGCCATCAAAAGAACGATCAGAAAAAGAATGCCCAGATCGATCAGCATTTCCCTTGCCTGAGGATCAGGGGCTATGAAAAAGGTAACATTGGTGGCCATAAGGCCATAGTCATTGCCGAAAAGAAGTGCGTTGACGACTGATCCCATGGCTAAGGAAACAGACACATAGCTCATATAGTATCTGAGCTTTTCGGTCATCAGAAGATACAGTATCCCGCCCCAGACAAAGAACAGTCCCAAAGACGCCAGGAAAGGATCCGTCAGATAAGATGCCGAATTGTTCATGGTATTCCTGTTTACGAATTCCAAAGGCGAAGTGGCAAGTATGCTGCTCGGCAGGAACAGTCCGTCAAAGACCGCAAGGATCAGACACGAAAGAACGAATACCATCTTGTGTGCACGTGTGTTCCTGACTTCTTTCGCGTTGTTTTTGACAGGAGCCTTGTCTTTTTCTTTAAAGTGCATGACGACATTCTTGCCAAGAGAGAAGAGATTATTAAGGGTCCAGTAGAAAACGAGTCCCGAAGGCGACTTGTAGAGCAGGAACAGGAACAGTGCTGCCAGAAGATACATCTGCACCTTTGTCTTGACGGGGAGCTTGTTGCCGTAGACCGAAGCTGACAGGATATTTACAGCCGTCATCAGGACAGGAAGGACATTGATGCTTATGCCTCCTAAAACGATAAGACCGTCGGGCATGGACAGATCCCTTATAGGTCCCAATGACACTCCGCTTAAAAGGACATTTCCTGACAGGAGATTATATGCTGCCAGAAAGAACGGCACCTGAAGAAGGAGCGATACCGAGCTTCTTAGAACATGAAGCGGACTGTAGTCATTCTGTCTGTAAAACGTCCTTGTGATGAGAAATCTCTCATCACCCTTAAACGTCTTCTTGAAGTGCTTTATTACAGGTTCTAATTCTTTTTCTTTCTTTGCGCTTTCAGCCTGGATCCGGTCGGCCCTGAGATACAGGGGAAGTATCAGGAGATTGACGGCAAGGCTTAAGAACAATATGGACAGAGGAGTGTTGCCGCTCAGGCGGTGGATCCCGGAAAACAGGAGTTCCATCAGGAACTCCACCGGATAGATCAGCAATTGATAGACTGCTCTGAAAACACTCATCCGTTATCTGATCTCCTGTCATTCCAATTCGAATGCGCCTGTGTAGAGCTGGTAGTATGTGCCCTTCTCTTCGATCAGCTGTTCATGTGATCCGCGCTCTATTATCCGTCCCTTATCGAGGACCATGATGACATCGGAATCCATTACGGTGGAGAGACGGTGCGCTATGACAAATACAGTCCTGTTCTCCATGAGCTTATCCATGCCGCGCTGGACTATTGCCTCGGTACGCGTATCGATAGAAGACGTTGCCTCATCCATTATCATGACAGGCGGATCTGCAACTGCCGCTCTTGCTATCGCTATGAGCTGCCTCTGGCCCTGTGAGAGGTTTGAGCCGTTGTTACTGAGCAGAGTGTTATATCCGTCAGGAAGACGCTCAATGAAGTCTGATGCTCCTGCCAGACGCGCCGCGTCCCTGCACTCTTCGTCCGTCGCATCAAGTCTGCCGTATCTGATGTTATCCATGACCGTTCCCGTGAACAGGTTGGTCTCCTGGAGAACGAGGCCCAAAGACCTTCTAAGATCGGACTTCTTGATCTTGTTGACATTGATGCCGTCATATCTGATCTTGCCGTCTTCTATGTCATAGAAACGGTTGATGAGATTGGTGATAGTCGTCTTGCCCGCACCTGTCGCACCGACAAATGCAACTTTCTGAC
Source organism: uncultured Clostridia bacterium (assembly GCA_946187935.1). Classification (GTDB taxonomy): domain Bacteria; phylum Bacillota; class Clostridia; order Saccharofermentanales; family Saccharofermentanaceae; genus Saccharofermentans. The sequence goes on along the minus strand of CAMHSJ010000013.1, from coordinate 17,619 downwards.
CCGGTTTAGCGAATACTGAAACATCAGTTAAGACCTGCTTGCCCTCCACATATGAGAAGTCGACATCAGTGAGGGTCACGTCACCCTTAAGCTCTGTGTAAGTAACGGTTCCGTCAGCCTTGTGGGGGTGCTTCCATGCCCAGTGTCCTGTCTTGTGATCTGCTTCCTTGACTGTGCCGTCAGGCAGGATCTCAGCATTGACCAGGGTTACGTAACCATCGTCGGTCTCAGGCTTTTCGTCCAGAAGATCAAAGATCCTCTGTGCACCTGCGCCTGCCATTACTATCGCATTCATCTGCATCGTGAGCTGGTTTAAGTTGCCCATGAACTGCTTGCTCATGTTAAGGAACGGAACGAGTATGTCGATCCCGAAGATGGCGCCTGAGAGCGAGATATTGGGGACTTTAAAGTAGATCAGAAGGCCTCCCGTGACGGCAATGACAACATACATGATGTTTCCTATATTGTTGATTATAGGAGCTAAGACATTGGCATATGCATTCGCCTTGCCCGAATCACCCGTAAGATCCTTGTTGAGCTTTTCGAATGAATCCAGAACTTCGGGCTCGTGATTAAATACCTTAACTACCTTCTGTCCGTTCATGATCTCCTGGACAAAGCCTTCTGTTGATGCGACGGCCTTCTGCTGCCTTAAGAAGTACTTGGCAGATCCGCCTCCGACCTTGCCGGTGATTATTATCATGGCGATGACGCCCAAAACGACGACCAGGGTCATCCAGATGCTGTAGCTGAGCATGATGATGAATACGCCCGTAACAACGATTGCTGCCCTCATAAGCGCAGGGAAAGCCTGCGATACGAGCTGCCTTAAGGTGTCGATATCGTTGGTGTAGTGGCTCATGATATCGCCGTGCTTATGCGTATCGAAATACTTAACGGGAAGCTTCTGCATGCCCGTGAACATCGAAGACCTCATCCTGTGCATGAAGCGCTGTGTCATGTAGGCAAGGATCTGCGACTGCAGAAGGCTGAATAAGAGCGCTACCGCATAGAGCACGATCAGAGGGATAAGAAGCCTTATGGTCTCAGGCTTTGCCGTCTCCCAGTCACCTGTCTCAAAATGCTCTTCTATTATGCCTATTATCTGTTTCTGGAAGATGGCAGGCATGAGCGCCGTTACGGCCGACACGGTGATACAGACAAACACTATGGGCGTAAGCTTCGGGAAGAAGCCGAAGTACATCTTTATTGCCTTGATGATGCAGCCTGAGGATTCTTTCATCTGCGAAAATGACGCTGCTCCGCGTCTTCTGTGATCACTCATCCTTGCTTCCTCCTCTCGTCTGTTCTTCATATATCTCGCGGTAGATGTCACTCTTCTTCAGGAGTTCTTCATGCGTGCCCGTTGCCGAAACCTTACCGCCGTCCATTATGACTATCATGTCGCACTCCTGAACGGATGCAACGCGCTGCGCGATTATGATCTTGGTCGTCTCGGGGATATATTCCTTGAATCCCTTCCTTATCAGGGCATCCGTCCTGGTATCGACGGCAGATGTCGAGTCATCGAGGATAAGGATCTTAGGCTTCTTTAGAAGAGCCCTTGCTATGCAAAGACGCTGCTTCTGTCCGCCCGAGACGTTGCTTCCGCCCTGCTCGATATGCGTGTCCAGCCCGTCAGGGAAAGAAGATACGAACTCATAGGCCTGCGCTATCTTGCATGCATCTATGATCTCTTCGTCAGAGGCTTCCTTATTGCCCCACTTAAGGTTCTCCCTGATGGTTCCGGAGAACAGTTCGTTCTTCTGAAGCACTACTGATACGGAGTCTCTTAACGTCTTAAGGTCGTAATCCTTTACGTTTACGCCGCCTACTGTCACAGAACCTTCAGTAACATCGTAGAGCCTTGGGATAAGCTGTATGAGCGTGGTCTTGGATGAACCCGTGCCTCCTAATATGCCGACTGTCATGCCGCTTTCTATCTTGAGATCTATGTCGAAAAGAGCATCCCTTTCAGCCTTTGACGAATACCTGAATGCAACATCCTTATACTCGATGCTGCCGTCTGATACTTCCATGACAGGATCCTCGGGATTGGTTATGGACGGCTCCTCGTCTAATACTTCAGCGATACGCTTGGCGGATTCGACTGACATCGTGAGCATGATGTAGATCATGGAGATCATCATGAGCGACATCAGGATCTGTATTCCGTATGTGAGCATGGCGGATATCTGGCCGACATCTATTATCTCTCCCCTGCTTCCTATCGCAAGGTGCGCGCCGACATAAAGGATAAATGCAGTGTTGAAATAGATGCACAGTTCCATCAGAGGGCTGTTAAGGCCTACGATACGCTCGGCTTTTGTAAAGTCGAACATGATGTCTTCTGATGCCCTGTTAAACTTGTCCGTCTCGTGTCCTTCCCTGGCAAAGCCTTTTACGACGCGCATGCCGCGGACGTTCTCCTCGACCGATTCATTGAGCTTGTCGTACTTTTTGAATACTGCTCTGAATGCGGGGAGCGCGAGCTTGCCGATCATGATAAGACCGAAAGCAAGAAGAGGTATTACGACAACAAATGTCATCGCGAGAGACCCGCCCATGATAAATGCCATTATGACCGCGAAGATCAGCATGACAGGAGCTCTTACCGCGATCCTTATGACCATCATGTAAGCGTTCTGGATGTTCGTTATGTCCGTAGTCATCCTCGTTACGAGAGACGATGTTGAGAACTTGTCGATGTTTCCGAATGAGAAGCTCTGGATACGTGAGAACATCTCAGATCTGACATTGCCCGCAAGACCTGCCGAGGCAGATGCCGCGAACTTGCCCGACAGCACGCCAAAGAGCAGTGAGAACATGGCAGCAGCTATCATCAGGCTTCCCGTATTCAGGATGTCAGCTATGTCCGCTCCCGCCTTGATGCCGTTGACCATGCTGGCCGTAATGAACGGTATAAGGACCTCAAGCGTCACTTCTCCTAATATGAACACCAGGGTAAGAACGGTGTCCTTCTTATACTGCTTAAGGCAGCTTAATATCTTCTTTATCACTTAATTCCCTCCTTCAGGAGATGAGATGTTCATATTATCCACAAGCCTGGCATAGGTCTTCCAGAAACTGTCCATCTCGGCATCCGATATTCCGGCTGTCATATCTTCGTATATCTTCTTATCCGACTCATCGATCTTGTTAAAGAGCTCATGTGCCCTGGAAGTCGTCTTTATCACCTTGGATCGTTTGTCAGAGTCGCTCCTTGTCATGCTTATAAACCCCGCAGCTTCGAGCTTTCTTAAGACCTCGGTGAGCGTTGCGTGGGTCGTATGCATCCTTCTTTCGATGTCCCTCTGGGATACCTCTTCAAACCCTTCCTTCTCGAAAAGGTTGACCGTCCCAAGGACCGCACCCTGAACAGCGGTGAGGTTATAGTCCTTGAGGTTATCGTCCATCTTGCGCCTAAACGCCTTGGAAACCAGGTAAAACCTAGGTCCGTAGGGCATATCATCGATTATCACTTTATCATTATGTCGCATGCGACATATTTTAAAGCCTAATCAGCTGATAGTCAACTCGATCCGTTGGATTTATGTCAGTTTTTCTTACTGTTTTTCTTCTTGGCAAGATAGATGGCGAGCACCGTAAAGAACGCTGCGGCAGCCACGATATCGAATATGATGAAACCCATGAGGACAGGCGGCATCTTGGAAGCGCCCTGCCCCTGGGGAACTGACAGCTCCGCTGCAGGAGTTTCCGTTTCAGCGGGCGGCGAGCTTGTCTCAGACCGGCTCTGAGATACATCTGCCGAAGACTCTTCAGATACTGATGATGAGGCAGCAGTTTCGGAAGTCTCCTCTGTCACGGCCTCAGTATTCTCAGTCACATAAGGCGCAGCCGCATTTATAAGAGCCTGGGTGATGCCTGTCTTCCATGTAAGACTTGAACGGTTAAAGATCGCATATCCTTCGGACTTTGTACCGTCATTAAAGATACCGTTATCCCAGTAGATGCACTTAAGACCCTGCGAGCCTGCCTTGTCGACAAAATACTGAGCATAGAGCTCGATCTGGTCTTCATTATTCTTGTTCTCGGCACCGAACTCGCCGATTATGACAGGAATTCCTATCCTGTCCCTGAAAGCTGCGATCTGGCTGATGCAGGAATCTATCTCGCTCTTATCAGAACTGCCGAAATCGTTATGAACAGGTGTCCAGTTGACCGTTGCAGAAGTACCGGTAAAACCCCATGGCGTATATGAATGCACGGCGCAGATCAGGTGGTCTTCTGCCGCATCAGCAGGAACCGTAAAACGGTCTAATACGCTCTGTGTCCATGAGCCGACGTATGTCTGAACGATGAGGTTGCGCTCCGCGTTATTGCCTCCTGTCGCCCTCACGGTATCTACAAAGAGCTGCGCATAACTGTTGACAGCATCATATGCGCTGTCATTGGATGCATGATCCCAGGTGTTGCCGGAATCTATAAGCTCGTTATAACCTTCGAATATGAGATGGTCATCGTAGTCCTTGAATACGTTTGCTATGTTTATCCAGAGCGCGGCAAACTTCTCCTTGGTAGATGAATAGACAGAGGTATCTGCTCTCAGCCAGGAGACCTTGTCCCCTCCTCCTTCGCCGCCGTCATGGTGAGTGTTGATTATTACGTAAAGCCCGTCGTTATACGCATAGTCAACGACTTCCTTGACCCTGGCAAGCCAGGCCTCATCGATATTGCCGCTGCCGTCTATGTGCTGGGCCCATGTAATGGGGATCCTTATCGTATTAAAGCCCTGCTCCTTAACTGAATCGATCATGGCCTTTGTGGTGGACACATTGCCCCATGCAGTCTCGTATGAGCTGGGCGAAGATCCTGAGATCCATGTCCCGTAAGCATCAAAGGTGTTGCCTAAGTTCCATCCGATATTCATGTGCGAGACAAAGTCCGTGGCAGACTCCATCGTTTCTTCTGCCCTGATAGTGCTCAAAGGTCCTGTTAACTGTCCTAAAATAAATGCCATTACTGCAAAGCAGGAAATGATCTTGGTAATTCTTTTCATAGTGATCCCTCCGCAATAATTGTAACACGGCAAAAGATTTTTACAGTATAATCGTTCTTGTATTTATCTAGGAGGGTATTAACATGACATCTGCACAAATCATCATCATGATCGCGATCGTCCTGTATCTGGCTGCCGTAATAATCGTCGGCTTCAGGTATTCCAAGACATCAAGCGTCGGCGATTTCTACCTGGGCGGCAGAAGGCTCGGACCTCTGGTCACTGCAATGAGCGCAGAAGCATCAGACATGAGTTCATGGCTTCTCATGGGTCTTCCGGGCGTTGCATATGCACTCGGCCTTTGCGATCCGTTCTGGACCGCGGCAGGACTCGCAGTAGGAACTTACTTAAACTGGCTCATCGTAGCCAAGAGGCTCAGGGTATATTCACAGGAGATCGGCGAATTCACGATCCCGGGTTTCTTCTCGAGCAGATACCATGACAAGAGCAATGTTATCAAGCTCATCTCTGCTCTGGTAATCGTTGCTTTCTTCGTCCCTTACACGGCTTCAGGCTTCAAGGGATGCGGCAAGGTATTCGGTACATTATTCAATACAGACTACCATACAACAATGGTCATCTGCGCCATCGTAATCGTTGTCTATACGATGCTCGGCGGATTCCTTGCAGCATCAGTTACGGACTTTATCCAGTCCATCGTTATGTCCATAGCCATCATCGCCGTTCTCGGATACGGCATCAAGACAGCAGGCGGCTGGGCACAAGTATCTGAGAATGCAAAAGGTCTTGCAGGCTACATCTCGCTTACTGCAACCCACGGCGAAGACGGAGCTGCTCCCTACGGAGTGCTCACGACAATCTCCACCATCTCATGGGGCCTCGGTTACTTCGGTATGCCTCACGTTCTCCTGAGGTTTATGGCTATCAAAGACAAGAAGAAGCTCAAGCTCTCAAGAAGGATCGCAAGCGTATGGGTAGTTATCGCCATGGGCGCAGCCATCCTCATCGGTATCGTAGGCAATGCACTGTCAGCAAAGGGCTCACTTGAGACATTGAGCGATCCTGAGACAATCATCGTAAGGATCTCACTTCTCATCAGTGAACACGGAGTCATCTTCGCACTGCTCGCAGGCATCATATTAGCAGGCATACTCGCAAGCGCAATGTCTACTGCTGACTCACAGCTCCTCGTTGCATCTTCTTCCGTTTCAGAGGATATCCTCAAGGGCTTCTTCAAGAAGAAGGTATCTGATAAGACAGGCGTTCTCATCGCACGCATCACTCTTCTTATCATCGGCCTCATCGCTGTCATCATCGCATGGGATCCCGACTCTTCAGTATTCAACATCGTAGGATTCGCATGGGCAGGCTTCGGTGCAGCATTTGCTCCCGTCATGCTCTTCTCACTTTTCTGGAAGCGCACGACAAAGCAGGGCGTTGTTGCCGGCATGATCACGGGCAGCCTTGTCGTATTCCTCTGGGATAACGTCATCGTCAAGCTCGCCATGGTAAACGGCTTTAGTGCAAATGCCCAGCCTACTGATCTGTCAAACTTCTTAGGCGCGATCTACGAACTCTTCCCTGCATTCGTTCTCGCAGCAATCGTTATCTTCGTAGTAAGCCTTATCACCAAGGCTCCGGAGAAGGAAGTAACAGACGAATTCGAGAAGTGCCAAAAGCTCATTGCTGAAGGCTGATATCAGTCAAAACTGACAAACAGATACGGACCTGCTCATCTTAGCGGGTCCGTATTTTTGTTTCCAACTTTTTAGAAAGCCAGATCTCATTTCAGCCGGAAAGAGTTTGAACGATGTTTCAAGGCTTGCTGCCGCAGATCACATTGCCGCCGGATGTGATTACTATGTGCGAAGGATCCGTGCATGAGTAATCGTTGGTGGTATTCATGTTCTGCCAGTCTGAGTAATGAATGGCAAAATTGACAGTTACCGTTGCTCCTGCGCCAAGGCTTCCTGAAGAGGGGAAGCTGATCGTAAGACAAGTATCGGCATTCTCACCTGAATAAACCGCAAAGCTTCCCGTTATTCCCTCAACCTGTGAATACTCACCGTTTGCTCCGTTCATTCCCGAATAATAGCAGTCAAATGCAAGTTGCGATGACAGATCGTTCGTAAGGTAATAGAGGATCTTAAGATCTGCAAATGAGATATCTGAGCTGCCCAGATTCTTGATCTCAAATGAGCCTGAGATGCTGTTGGCTGACTGTCCCTGGCTGTCGTATCTGACAGAAACAGACAGATCTCCTGAGGAAGCTGTTCCGCCCTGGCTCTGACCTTGCGATGAAGGCTGCGAGCTCTCCGAAGTGCCGCTGCTGCCACCTGTCAGGACGACGCTCTGACCTGCATTACTGCCGGATGCGGGCTCTGTTCCGAATACGAGCTTACCGTTCTCATAGACTGCGATATTGGAATTGAGAGCCTGTGTTCCCGTTGCCATTCCTGCAAACGAGGGATCGTTAGAAGGATCCCAAGCCCCGCCCGGATTCCTGAGCCTTACCTGGATCTCGCCTTTATACTGCGACTGTCCTCCGGGATAAGGAAGTCCTTCATTAAATACGACCGACAGATAGTATATGCCGTTATCCTCGTCCCATACCTTAAGGCCCTCGACTTCTCCACACTGCATATAGTTAGAAGTTATCTCTATAGCGGAAGGATCTGATACTTCAGACAGATCGACAAAGTATCTGAGTTCAACGTCCTGAGCGCCCCTGGCAGGCCATGCCGTCTGATTCAGAAGAACTGCCTTGATCTCCGTGAAGTCATCTCCCGAGGCATTTACGCAGGCCTCCACTGTATATTCGTATGAAGTTACCGGCTCGACAGCGCCGAAATCCTTAAGTGTCTGGCCGTGGTACTTGGAGTACATATATGCCAGAAGACCCGTAAAACCTGCATTGTAGTCACAGGCAACTTCGTTGTTAGTGTAGTTTGAAACTTCGTCCGTATAACCGTCACCTGCATCAGGACCTCCGACCAATGCTCCATAGAGAGTATGCCTGTGCGCAGAAGGTTCGTTCATGTTGTCGCAGAAAGATCCCTGCGCCGTTCTGTGGTGCGGATGCATGGGCGGGTTCTCTCCAAAACCTACCATATAAGATCTGCCCGAACTGCCCAAAGCGTAATCACACTGTGCCTCGGCAAAATCGATATAGGTCTGCACCTTGTTCTTATCACATCCGTTCCATGAGGCATATACCGATGCGACAAAAGCTGTGGTCGTACTGTATCTTAGAGAGCCCCATGAATCGAGCCAAGCAAGTCCCTTGGGCGTATAAGTGACCCTCTCGCCATCAGTTCCTGTGGTCCACCAGTCAAGGTGCTTTTCGACAGCGTCCTTGTATGTGCTCTTATCAGTTATCCTTGCCAGCAGGACTGCCGCACCGATGTGAACATCGTCCCAGCACATTGCCCAGATATAGTCCTGAGAAGCCTGGGTATAGCAGCTCTCTGAAACAGTAAGATACTCATCTTCGCCCGTTGCGAGATAAAGCCAGGCACCCGCCCAGCTGAGCTCATCGTAAAAACCGCTGTGTGAATCGTAGAATCCGTTTGCTGCCGTATAACCTGAATCACTCCTGGTATCGTTAGCAAACTTAAACAGAGTCCTGGCATGCTCAAGACAAAGATCCGAATAGTCCTTGTCGACATCCTTATAGATTATGGAAGCTGAAGCTAATGCAGCTGCCGCCTCGGCAACAACGCATGAACCGGGGTTGTCTTTGGTGACCTTGTAGCTCGGCCTGTTCATAGCCATGACCTCACACGGACCCCACCATGAATGATCAGATCCGGCGTCACCGACCTGATAGTAGAACACTTCATCTTCAGGGTGACATTTTATGAGATAATCGGTGATCCACTTGATATCGCCTAATATGTATTCGAGCTGTCCTGACTGTTCGTAAGCGCCTTTGTATTCATATACTGACCAGGAGAGCACGGAGGCAGTATATGCCATCGGGAGATTGAACTTTACATGGTCTCCTGCATCGTAAAGGCCGCCTGTCAGATCGATGTTGTTGTCCGCTCCGTCACTAAGTCCGGAGTCACCTCTCCAGTTGCACCTTACCTGAACAGGGAGATCACCTGACCTTTGAAGTTCGTAGAACAGAACTGATTTCTGAAGCGCCTCGCCGTAGTTATAAGCGCCTGTTCCTTCTATCCCTTCATATCCGCTGCCCTGCTCTGTCAGATTGCCCGTATCGAGGAAAGATGACGGATAGAGCCCTTCAAAGCCTTCCTGCGAAGAAGGAGAAGTGCTTTCGGCAGTGCTCTCTGATACTGCTGAAGATGCACCTGAGACTGATGCTTCGGAAACGGCGGAGTCATCAGGCGCCTTATTACAAGCCGCTGCCAACAGGCAGCTTAATGCTATTGCGGACGATATTATCCTTGTTAGATTCTTTCTCACTGTTAAGACCTCCTAAGGTCTATTAATGTGAGAACATTATAAGCTATCTTCGGTGGAATTACTTTCGCTATCTTCTTTTTCGACAGCTTTTTTGAACTTGCGGCTCCTTAATACGCCCATGAACGTGCCTGCAACAAGAAGCGCTGAACCTGCTGCTATAAGGACTGCATCGATGGCGATCTTATCGGTAGTCACCTGCGCTGCCATCTCCCAGTATGGGAACTCATATGCTGTAAGTTTTGCAGATGACTCGCCTACAGGGTATACCCAGTCCCAGACGTTGGTAATAAAGAACCTTCCGGTATTGCTTACCACACAGATCTGGGGATCGTTAAACGAATAAGACGGAAGAGCGTTCTTGATATCAGTCTTGGCAACTCCCTTAACGAGTTCAGGGAGGATAGCCTCGTAGCACTGTATGGCGACTACTGACTTCTCGTCCTCTGATGTTTCCCCGCTCTCAGAAGGATCGGGAGTACAGATTATTGAGATAGTGTCAAAGTAGATATAAGCTCTCGGCTCAGTTGCGCCTACTGTCTTGTTAACTGAGGACGTGCCCTCTTCAACAACGCCTACGACAGTGAAGTCAAAACCATTGATAGTAACTTTATTGCCAATAACGTTATATGAATTAAAGAATCTCCATGCCAGCACATCGTTAAGGACGACCTGGTATCTGTCTTCTACAGTCTCGGGAAGGAATCCGCCGGAGAGATATCTGAACGGGTGGAAAGCCTTGAAATTGCCTCCGACACCTATTATCTCAACTCCGTCTACAGGTGTCGTTATATCCGTAACGGACTCGGTATACTGACTTACGGAAGCCTTGAAAGAGGTTGAATAGCAATCCTCCCAGCCCTTGGGGCTGCCGTCGGGATTAAGGCCCTTGGCTCTGCCCTGGACACCTGTATCGACTGCATCCTGAAGTGACTGCCTGATGATCGGGATATCCGTTTTGCGCAGGGATGTGTTCTCGTCAACATACATCATGGGAGATGTCTCGCCCGTGGCCCTTGTGCCTCTGGCGAACACGCTCACCTGTCTGTAGGATGAGGATCCTCCCTGCCCCCAGACCTCGGCCATATACTGCTCAGGTCTTGCGTCCGTCAGGACCAGGATACGGCAGACACCGAACCCTATTAGGACCAGAGCAATGACGATGAACCAGAACGGGGCATTGAGCACCATCTTCTTCAATCTATTCTTGTTAAGCCTTCCTGACTCGCGGAAATACTCCCGGACAGAACTCTTAAAACTCATCAGAAATCCTCCGGGTTATTTATTCTTCGACGTGTAGTCTTCGAGTCTTACTCTCTGACCATCCTCGAGAGGTTCTTCGGCTCTGATGACGATCATGGTGTTGTAGTCGTCCAGACCGTCTCCTGATATTGCCGACAATCCGCCGCCTTCTGCCTCGACTGTTACATCGACTCTCTTGACAGTGTACTTGTCGCCCAAAGGTCCTGAAGATCCGACGATAACGTATACGAATGTACCGGAATTATCTTCGTTTACCGCGCTGCTCGCGATGACAGCCTGATAATCCTGATTGTACTTGTCTGCTCTAACGGTAATAGGTTCGTCAGGCCATGCCTCGCCGCTGATGACGCACTTGACCTGTCTGGATTCTCTGGGATTATTGGGATCCGGCTTGATGCTGACTATCGTTGCAGTCTGATCATTCCAGCCTGATGTTACCTCGAGCTCACCGCCGACATAAAGGCTTCTTGCAGCGTTTACATCAAAACTGAATGTGGCAGTGCAGTTTCTCTCGTCTGGATCCACAGCGATGATCGTAGCTATGGTCTGGTTTGCTTCCATGACATCGCCGTCATTTACGGCAACGTTATAGACATATCCCGATTCGGGAGCCTTTATTACGGTAATATCCATCTGTTCTTCGAGCTTGGCGATCTTCTCTTCTAGCTCCTGGATCTGCTTATCGCGGTCTTCTCTGGCATCTTGTGCCTTATCAGCCTCGATGCTCGCATTTGCCCTGGCATCACTAAGGCTTGTATTTGCAGTGCTAAGACCTCTTTGAGCCGTGGCAACGGCATTCTGTGCGGAAGTAAGCGAAGGAAGCTCGGATGCTTCGGAGATCCTTGCCTGGGCATCTTCGATCTCGCCGTTTACAGTTGCAAGCTGGGCTGAGTATTCTGCGAGTCTTGCCTGTGCAGATTCGAGCTGTTCTTCGAGTATGGCGATCTGATCTTCGAGGTCGCACTTCTGCTGCCATAAGATCTCCATGTCAGAAAGTGTGGAAGGATCCGAGCCGGGATCTGAAGGATCAGCAGGATCTTCTGTGCCGGGCTCAGGCTTGGGAGTAGGTGTAGGCGTTCCGAGCGCTACATAAACATCGATCTGATTCTGCAAAGGAGTGATCTGCGCATTGAGCTCTGCGATCTGCGCATTGATATCTTCAACAGTATCAGATGCAGAAGCAACGGATGCTTCAAGTGAGACCACGTCAGCAGCCTTGCTGTCTATGACAGCCTGTGCCTGGCTTATCGTGGAATCCCTGCCCTGTACTGCCGTTAATGTCTTCTGGGCTTCTGTCAGTGTATCCTGTGCACTCTGTATCGCTTCGTAGTAAGAAGAATAATCCGTGCCGTGGTTAGGCGTGCGTGATTCGTATTCCTTTTCTCTTTGAAGGGTCTGGAGCTGAGACTTCAGTTCGTCAAGAGAAGACGTATCCTCAACGGGCTTAAGGATGGCTATGACGTCACCCTTGGAAACTTCATCGTAGGAAGAAACGAGGACCTGATCGATCGTTCTGCCCTCAAGGCCTTTCACGTCAGTCCTGTTCTCTACCACTATGGTGCTCGATGCACTGTTGGTAAAAGAAAGATTGCCGCGCGAAGCATATTCACCCATTACCTTGGGGATCGTGGCATTCATGATCGTGTTCGAAAAGAACGTCAGCAATGCAAGCCCTGCTACGAAGGCTATCATTACCCTGACAACGATCTTACTTCTGCTTTTCATATTCTGTTTCCTCCGTTACTTGATACCTGACCTGGAGATTCCTTCAACCAGGTACTCTTCGCCCCACAGGAATATGAGGAGGGGCGGGATCATATATACTGCTGAAGCCGCAAAGGCTATGCCCATCTCGGGCTCGTTTATCTGTGACAGGAATACGGAAAGGGGCTGCTTCTCGACATCGGTCAGAAGTACGAGCGGCTGCTCTACCATGTTCCAGTAGTCAATAAAGAGAAGGATAGTAAGAGCGAAGATCGCGTTCTTACACAAAGGAAGAGCGATCCTTGTAAAGATCTGCCATTCGGTCGCGCCGTCTAATGTGGCAGCTTCGATATATCCTGAAGGGATCTGTCTCATGTACTTGGTCAGAAGGAAGATCGCGAATGTCGAGAATATACCCGGCAGTATGATCGCCCAGATAGTATTGAGTATGCCCAGATCGTTCGAGATCATGTAGTTAGGTACGAGCGTAACCTGGAACGGCATGAGCATGAGGATGATGTACGAGAAGAACAGAACTTCCCTTCTCTTCCTCCTGTATCTTGCGAAGCTGTAGGATGCCAGGCATGCCACAACCATCTGACCAGCGACTATGGGGATAGTCAGGACAATAGAGTTCCAAAACTTGAACAGATACGCGGGATTCATGAACAGGAGCGTAGTGTACTGCTTGATCGTTACCTGCTCAGGGATGAGCTTTAAGACAGGCATCTTATCAAGGTACGTCGCACCCTTTGACGCATAACCCGACATACTCTGGAAGATAACAGAGTAATTGGATACGATCTCCTCCGATGACATGAACGAATTAAGGAACGTGAAGAAGATAGGCACCAGCGCCACGACCGAGATCGCAGCCGCGAGGATAAGACCCAGCGCGGTGATGATGTTGTGCTTGACCTTCTTTCTTTTAAGTGACTTGCTGAGCCTGAGCCTCTCGCCTGCTATGTACTTGTCCTTCTCTTCATCAGACAGAAGAGTAAAGAAAGTCTTGGGCTGGACAGTCTCTGTATAGATGTGGCGCCTCGCCTTTACGGCAGCCAGTTTGCGTTGCTTTTTAGTATCAGCATCCATGGCTTATTCCTCCACATCCGAATCGAATTTGCTCTCAGCGTAGAACAGACCGCCGACGATTATGATCATGGCAAGACACATTATTATCGCGCCCGCAGAGAGTTTGCTGTAATCCAGGTGCGTAAATGCGTTGTTCATGAAGTGCTGGAGCATATAGAGCTTATCGTAAGGGTGATCGCCCGTAAGAAGATATACTTCACGGAAGATCTTGAATGTATTGATAAGTGACATGATGCCTACGAAGAAGATAGTAGGATTAAGATAGTGCAGCTTGATAGCGAAGAATCTCTTAACCGGGCCTGCGCCGTCCATCTGCGCTGACTCTAAGATCTCAGACGGGATATTGCCCAGCGCCGCGAGGAAGAGCACCATGTTGTATCCCAGGTTCTTCCACAGGAACAGGAACATTATTACCACCTGCGCGTAATTAGACTGCATCCAGTCTATCTTCTTGGCATTTTCAAAGAGCTGCAGTGTCCAGCCGTTTATGACGCCGTTATAAGAGAAGAATACCTGCCAGATGAGTACGACTGATGCAACAGGAACCATCATGGGGTTAAGAAGGATACTTCTGAATACAGATTTGCCGGGGAGTCCGGAATTAAGGAGCAATGCCAGCAGCAAAGCCAGGATAACGGCAGCCGGCACGGATATGATAGCGAAAGTAAACGTGTTCTCCGAAGCTGACATGAACGCGTCATTAGTAAGGACTCTCTCGTAGTTTCTGAATCCGACAAAATCTGAGTTCGTAGGCGACTTCTGGAACGAAGTCTTAAGGAGCATGAGAAGAGGCATAAAGAAGAATATCAGCACGCCGACAAAGCTCGGTGTCAGATATCCGGTAAAGATGCCCCAGTCGCGGAGCTTACGCTTGAGCTTACTCTTCTTTCTAAGTGCGACCTTCTCTCTTCTCTCGGGTGTGTCTTCAAATTCAGGGATGTCAGAAGGTACGATCGGAGTATTTGCTATAGGAGTTATATTACGCTTTATCTCCTTAAGATCGTCCTCTGTGAGCTGCTTGCCCGCAGAACGCAGCTGTTTTTTGGAGCTTGTCTTTGCAGGTGATCTCTTTGTATCTGACGGAACATCAGCGGACTCTTTTTTGACTTCAGTGCCGGCAACAGAACCCGGTCTCATACCCTCGGGCTCTTTATTGGTCTTAAGAGTCTGTGTCTTCATATTATTATCCATCAATTCTTGATACCATTCCCAACAATGCGGATTATATAATAACTCACCGTTTATTATTGCCCTTTTATGTGGCAAAAAGGTGTCAATTGGAACTCAAATACAAAAACATTAAAAAACGGCCACGAAAAATGCTCCGCAGCCGTCTTAAGATAAAAACGAAAGATCAGTTTACAGTTTCCACCTTGATGGTGTTGGTATTGCCGCCCTTGCCGTTGATAAGGCCGCCTGTCATTACGACGCGGTCACCTTCTTTAAGCTCCATTATGTCCTTTGCAACCTGGAGTCCGTGATAGAACATAACGTCCGTTGATGTGAACTCCTCGTTGAGGATCGGAACAACGCCCCAGCTGAGGTTTAATTTCCTCCAGCTCTTCTCATTTGTCGTCATGCCTATGATGTCTATAGGGCATCTGAACCTTGATACCATCCTTGCGGTGATGCCCGATCTTGAGTGGACGACGATGCACTTGGCATTTACGTCCATTGCCATGGCGCATGTTGCGTGTGATACGGCGTCAATTGTATTCCTGATCTCGAATTCCTGCTTCTGGAATCTTGAACCGTAGTTGATGCTCTTCTCCGTGTACTCAGCCACGTTTGCCATTGCCTGAACTGATTCGACGGGATACTTGCCTGCAGCTGATTCTCCTGAGAGCATGATGGCTGATGAACCGTCATATACGGCATTGGCAACGTCAGAGATCTCAGCTCTTGTCGGACGGGGATTGCTGATCATGGACTCGAGCATCTCCGTTGCAGTAATGACTCTTCTGCCGAGAAGACGGCATCTCTTTATGAGCTTCTTCTGGATGCTCGGAACCTCAACGAACGGGATCTCAACGCCGAGGTCACCTCTTGCGATCATTATGCCCGATGCGATCTCGCAGATCTCGTCTGCATTCTCGACGCCTGCCCTGTTCTCGATCTTGGCGATGACTTCGATATCCTCGCCTCCGTTGGAATCAAGGAAGGAGCGGAGCTCTAACATATCTGACTTGTTGGAAACGAAAGAAGCTGCAACGAAGTCCACCTGATTCTTGATGCCGAACAGAAGATCGCTCTTGTCCTGCTCGCTCAGGTAGTCGCCTTCCATGACCTTGTTGGGGAAGTTCATGCTCTTTCTGTCTGAGAGAACTCCGCCTACGACTACGTCACAGTTAACGTTGTTTCCTTCAATGGTATCAACCTCAAGGATAACGAGTCCGTTGTTGATAAGTACCCTATCGCCCTTCTTAAGCTGACTGGGCAGATCCTTATATGTAACGGCGACCCTGGTCTCATCGCCTTCGATATCATCTGTCGTAAGAGTGAACTTTCCGCCGTCGGGAAGCTCTATCTTGTGATCCTTAAAAGTCTTGATCCTGTACTCGGGGCCCTTGGTATCGAGCATTATCGCTATAGGAAGGCGGAGCTTCTCCCTTACGCTCTTGATAAGGTCGATCTTCTCCTGATGTTCCTCGTGAGTTCCGTGCGAAAAGTTAAGCCTTGCAACATTCATTCCCGCCTCGCACATCTTGATGAGCGTCTCCTCATTGGCAGATGCGGGACCTATTGTGCATATGATCTTGGTTTTGCGCATTTGTTATTCCTCTTTTCGAAAAGTTGTTACTATTGTACTCCAATCTATTGTAAAATATGTTAGATATTTTATTTACGGAGGCGTCATATGGCAGACAAAAGACCGGATTCAATGAAACGTATTACCACAAGAGAACTCGCAGATGCTTTTATCGAAGAGCAGATCGCCGAGATCAAGGCTCAGGTCGGAGATAAGAAAGTACTCCTTGCCCTCTCAGGCGGAGTCGACTCATCAGTAGTAGCTGCACTCCTCATCAAGGCAATAGGACAGCAGCTCGTATGCGTACATGTTAACCACGGACTCCTCCGCAAGGGTGAACCCGAGATGGTCTGCAAGGTATTTAGAGACGAACTTAACGCCAATCTCATCTACGTTGATGCAGCTGACCGCTTCTTAGATCTTCTTGAAGGCGTTACAGATCCCGAGCAGAAGAGACACATCATCGGTGAAGAGTTCATCAAGGTATTTGCCGAAGAGGCAGCCAAGCTCGAAGGCATCTCCTTCCTCGCTCAGGGCACCATCTACCCTGACATCTTAGAGAGTGAACAGGGCATCAAGGCTCACCACAACGTAGGCGGTCTGCCTCCGGAATTAGACTTCGAGCTCGTTGAGCCCGTCAAGCTCCTCTACAAGGATGAGGTCCGCGTAGTCGGCAAGGCATTGGGTCTTCCTGACAACATGGTATTCCGTCAGCCCTTCCCCGGTCCCGGCTTAGGTGTCAGATGCCCCGGTGCCATCACAAGAGACAGACTCGAAGCAGTCAGAGAATCAGATGCCATCTTAAGAGAAGAGTTTGAGAAGGCAGGTCTCGCAGGCAAGGTATGGCAGTACTTCACTGTTGTTCCTGACTTCAAGTCCACAGGCATCAAGAACGGCAAGCGTGCATTCGAGTGGCTCTGCATCGTCCGTGCCATCAACACGGTTGACGTAGTCGAAGTAACAGTAGAACCCATCAGTTACGACCTCATGTGCCGCATCACCGACCGCATCACGCACGAAGTTCCCGGCATTAACAGAGTCCTCTACGACTACACGCCCAAGCCGACTGCAACGGTAGAGTACGAATAATCGCAAAACGCTTGAAAGCCCCGTAAATAGGGGCTTTCAATTTTTTATGTCAACAAGACTTTGAAATTCGGGTTTTTTTTGCACTTGGAAATGCGTTAATAATACCCATGAGTTCTTTGCTTGGATGATATAATTACCTTATGACGGCTTAGGAGTGAAGGAATCCTTTGTCGGTAAAATTTAACTAAATGAACTAATGGATAAAAGAATATGAATTACTATTCAGCTGTAATGATATGCGTAATGTTCTCTTTGATCTTGCTATGCGTTCTTGTTCATGAAAATGAAAGACTTGGGAAAAGAGACAAAGCAA
>CAMHSJ010000012.1 GCA_946187935.1 uncultured Clostridia bacterium | reverse complement strand
CGATCTTCTTGTACTGACCGAACATGAAGCCGATCTCTCTTGCGCCTGTTCCGATATCACCTGCAGGTACATCGCAGTCAGGTCCGATATGTCTGTAAAGCTCACGCATGAAGCTCTGGCAGAAAGCCATTACTTCGTTATCAGACTTGCCCTTAGGGTCGAAGTCAGAACCACCCTTAGCGCCGCCCATAGGGAGACCTGTGAGGGAGTTCTTGAAGATCTGCTCGAAGCCGAGGAACTTAAGGATGCTGAGGTTAACAGAGGGATGGAGTCTGATACCGCCCTTGTAAGGTCCGATAGCGCTGTTGAACTGAATTCTGTAACCACGGTTAACCTGGATCTTGCCGTTATCGTCGATCCAAGCAACTCTGAACATGATCTGACGCTCAGGCTCTACGATTCTCTCGAGAACCTGCTTCTCGATAAGCTCAGGGTGTACAGGAAGCGCCGGAGCGATAGAGTTAAGGAACTCATAAACAGCCTGGAAGAACTCAGGCTCATTAGCATTCCTTGCCATTACCTTCTGCATGAGACCATTAAGGTACTCATTCTCAATTGTGTAATCCATAAAAGTCCGCCTTTCATTTTGCAAGTTGTTGATGCAAAAATTTCAAATTTAGTCATTTTGCAATGCCAAAGAAAGCATCGCTGATATTTGACGCAGTTATATTAGTACAAGTTCTGCAGTTATGCAATAGGATTTTAAAAATGCAAGATTACAAATTTAAACTTGCAAATTACGTGCCGCTATACTCATTAACGGACTGAGTCTGGGACGTTGGAGATTCAAAAGGATCATTGACCAGGAAATCAGAAACGGAGTCAAAACCGAATATCTGGCTTAACTGGCCATAATTCATGGCATCGAGGAACCTGGAGATGCTGATAAACATAAGGAGAACAAAGATAAGTATCAGAAGCCCCCTTCTGAGTATGATCATGTGGCGTTCAGCGTTGAACTTGTTGTCAACCTGCTGCTTAGTCGTATAACCGACCAGAACGTATACCTTATTGATCTCTTTACGCGGAGGCCTGTTCTTGTATTCTCTTATCTTCCTCTTGATATAGCCTTTTATCCTGACAGGAAGATTCTTAACAAATCTCTTTGTAGCTCTTACAGAAGACCCCCAGAATAAACTGACCGTCTCCAAAAACTGTGAAGCTGTATACTTCCTGCCTGCCATAATATCTCCTGAAGTTTTTAACCATTATAGCATTAAATCGCAGATTGCTCCCCTTTGTCGATCATTCTCTGAAGACTGCCCAGAGCAGCCTTCTTTGATCTGTAGTAAGTTGAACGGCTTATAAACAGGCTCTTTAGTATCTGTTCCTGATCCATCTTCTTGTAATAAGTCATGAACAGGATCCTCGCTTCGGGGAAAGGCAGCGATACCATCTTCGAAAACAGATCGACAGCGCTCTTTCTTCTCTTTAGAACATCCCTGTATGTTCCTTCGAGCCTTGTCACAAACTCACTGTATCCTTCAGAAAAATCTATCATCAGCTGAGTCATGTCAACAGGATTACCGCTTCCCGGTACCGATTCAGGTGTTGTCTTTACAGGCGCGAAAAGCTTGGCATACTCGTCCATCAGGTTCTCGTTGTTTCCTTTATAAAGATGACAAAGTTCCTGAAACAGCGCTTCAGCTTCAGGTTCAGTGCTGTACAGATCAGCGTACAGATTCTTAAGACGTTCTATAAGTTCCTTGTTATCCATGATTACTCTCCTTTCTATACATCGCGTGACGGCGATGGATATCAAACAAATGTTTGACAAAGTGTTGTCTAATGATAAAATAAGATAAAAATATGTTCGGGGGTAACCTTATATGGCTTCTGGCAGCGATTCCAAATCATCTAAGTCAATAGACCGCGTTTATAATTACATTCGCAAATACATACGCGAGAACAACATCTCTCCTTCCGTAAGAGACATCTGTTCCGGTGTCGGCCTCAAATCAACTTCATCCGTTCACTCTTATCTTAAGCAGCTTGACCAGCTGGGCAAGATCGAATACAGACCGGGCATCCGCAGAGCTATCATATTAAAGAATACCGACGATGCGCCGGCAATAACGCCGGACACGGATTCCGGTGAATACCGCAAGCTTTACTGCTTGGGCAAGATCACCGCAGGCGTTCCCATTCTTGCGCATGAAGACTATGACGAGAGCTTCTATGTAAACAGATCGATCATAGGCAGTTCAGAGTGCTTCATGCTCAAGGTCAGAGGAAGCTCGATGATCAATGCTCATATCCTTGACGGAGACTACATTATCGTCAGAAGACAGCAGTCATGTGATGAAGGAGACATAGTAGCCGCTCTCATAGAAGACGAAGCTACAGTCAAGAGATTCGGCAAGCTTAACGGTCAGCCCTACCTCTTCCCGGAGAATGACAACTTCTCCCCCATCCCCTTCAATACCGAGAATTGTAAGATCCTTGGTAAAGTAGTCGGCCTTCACCGCTATTCTATTTCATAGGCAACTCCTTTCCTCGCGAGAATATATCAATAATTTATAGTCCGTTCAGAAGCACTTTCAATACAAAAGTGCTTTTTGAATGCCAAGTTGGGATTTTCGGATAATTTCCGTTGATTATATCAATAATATTTGACTTATTGATTACAGATCAATATATTTATTTTTAAAAAGTTTCACTATTTCTGTGAATTAGCTTATAAGACCAATTACAGACTCTGCATTCTCTTCAGATGAAACAGGAGGAAGATAGTTAACGTCATCTCCCATCTGCCTGAACCATGTAAGCTGTCTTTTGGCATAGTGTCTCGATCTGAGCTTGATCTCATACGATACTTTATCAAGATCGATCTTATCTTCGAAATAATCCTTGAATTCTTTATAACCTATAGCCTGAAAGCAAGTTGAACCCTTATCTATATCTTCTCTGCCATACAATGCCCTGACCTCTTCTTCGAGACCCATTTCGAGCATGACATCAACTCTTTTGTTGATCCTGTCGTAAAGAATGCTCCTGTCATGATCGATCATAAAGATCTTAAACGGATATCTTGGTCCTGATGACATAGACTCGCCGTTCTTATCAGTGAAGTTTCTTCCCGAGTTCTCTGATACAGCAAGTGCCCTTATAACTCTTCTTGTGTTGTTAGGATGGATCTTCTCTGCCGCATCAGGATCGATAGCCTTAAGGCGTTCATACATGGCATCTATTCCGCAAGCTTCATATTCAGCTGTCAGAGTATCGACCGCCTGCCTTACATCATCACTGTCCTCACCATATTCAATACCATAGAAAAGAGCTGACACATATTGACCTGTTCCTCCGCAGACAACCGGAAGGATGCCCTTTTCGAGAAGAGAAGCTATGACCTTATAACAGTTACCGGTATATTCAGCAACGGAAAACCTTGTTCCCGGCAAAGCGATATCGGTCATGTAGTGCCTTATCTCAGCAAGTTCTTCGGGCGAATCCTTGGCTGTGCCGATATCCATTCCCTTATAGATCTGCATGGAGTCACAGGAAACGATGGCGCCATTTGTCAGCCTTGCGATCTCCATGGCAAGAGAAGATTTTCCACTTGCAGTAGGCCCTGTGATAATGGGTATATATGAATAAGGGATACTCTTTCTTATGTCTTCCATATTAAACGATACGCTTGAAGTTCTTCTCAAAGTCCTTCTTGTTTATCTTAAAGAAAGTCGGTCTGCCGTGAGCACAGTGATATGGATCTTCCAGTCCTGAGAGCTGGTTGATTATTGCGAGTGCCTGCTCTTTGGTAATGACATCACCCGCACGCACCGCAGCCTTGCAGGCCGTAGTCTGGATAAGCGAATACCAGATATCGGACTTAGCGCCTGTATCAGCCTTTAGATCTGCCATTATCTCAGAGAACATCTGCGCAGGAGGATTCTTTGAGCCCAATGGAATGGCCCGAAGAGCGATCTCATTGTCTCCTAAGAGCTCGATCTCAAATCCGTTTGAAGCAAAGCCATTAAGTTCAGATGAGATAAAAGCATAGTCCGAACTGCTGAGCTTTATCACCTGAGGCACAAGGAGCTGTTCTGTATCAGTCACCACGTCGCCTTTCTTCTTAGCCATGAAACGCTCATACATAACCCTCTCATGAGCAGCATGCTGATCTACGAAGAATACGTTATCTTCATTCTGCATGATTATATAAGTCGTAAAGAGGATGCCTATGAAATCACCTGACGAGAGGAGTGTTATATCATCTGTTTCCTTGTCAGGATCAGCTATTACAGGTTCAGTCACATAGACAGGAGCATCTGAAGCTTTATCTTCAGTTACCGAATCAAGATCAGGCTTAAAGCCCGATAAGATCTTGAGAAGATCACCTGCTTCCTTGGGATTACCCTGAACGGCAGGCCTTGCCAAAGTGTGGGATTTATTGCTTTCCGGAGTCTCTTTCTTATAAACAGGAGCTGATACAAGATCCATCTTGAGCTGAGTGCCGTGTTCAGCATCATCTATGGGTTCTTCATTTCCAAAGAAACCTGTGCCCGCACTGCCTTGTGCAAATACAGAATTCCTGATAGCGTGAAACACGAGACGGAATATATCGCTGTCATTTGCAAACTTGACCTCTGACTTCTGCGGATGGACATTAACATCCACGCTTCCGTTCTTGGGATAGATACAGAGGAAGCAAACAGGATACTTGTTCTTCATGACAGCATTCTTGTATGCCTCATCAATGGCAGCCGTGACAGTCTTGCTGTGGATAAGCCTATTGTTGACATATACGCACTGAAGACCGCGGTTTCCCCTGACAAAATCGGTCTTGCCGGAATACCCTTTTATCCTTGAGCCTTCCATCTCAAGATCGACTTCGACCAATGCCTTAGCCGTTTCTTTGCCATAGACTGCATATACTGCATCGAGCATAGAACCTGATCCCGGGGTGGTAAACAGAAGCTGTCCGTCTTTAATGAGCTTTATGGATATTTCAGGATTTACCACGGCAAGTTTCTCGATCATACCTGTAATGTACATGCCTTCCGTGGAATCCTTCTTAAGGAACTTATATCTTGCGGGGAAGTTCTTAAACAGGCTCCTGACCTCAACAACAGTGCCCCTCGGAGACACTGTCTTGGAGCAGGACTTAAGATCACCGTCCTCATACTCGATCTTAACGCCCTCTTCGCCTTCCTGGGACGATATGAGCGTAACATCGCTGCACGCTGCTATTGAAGCCAGGGCTTCTCCTCTGAATCCGTTAGTAGAAAGATCAAAAAGATCTTCTATGCTCCTTATCTTGCTCGTTGCATGAATGAGAAAAGATTTCTTGGCATCTTCCTCGTCCATTCCGCAGCCATCGTCAGTAACCCTTATAAGAGAGATACCGCCGCCGGCAAACTCGATCTTGATGTGCGAAGCGCCTGCATCGACCGCATTATCGAAAAGCTCCTTTACGACAGACTGCGGTCTCTCTATAACTTCTCCGGCCTTTATCTGATTGGCCGTCTTGACATCCAAGACATTAATCCTGCCCATCGTTTTCCTCTGTTACCATACGGTTTAGTTCATAAAGAATGTTCATTGCCTCAATGGGAGTAAGCCTGGTCACATCTATATCCTTGATGGCAGTCCTGAGCTTATCTTCCCTTCTATAGACCACATTGTCGGGATTAAAGAATGATTCCTGCCCGGGCATTATGTCAGATGAAAGCTCAGTGCTGGTCTCATCGAAGCTCTCCCTGTTGCCCTTGACCTTGAACTTGCCTATCCTCTCAAGTTCTTTAAGGATAGATCCCGATCTTGTCAAAACGTCTTCAGGGATGCCCGCAAGCCTTGCAACTTCGATACCGTAGGAATCAGAAGTTCCGCCCTCGCCTATCTTGTGAAGGAAGATGACGCCGTCTTCTGTTTCCTTGACCTCGACATGGTTATTGAATATGCCGCGGCATAGCCTTGTGAGCTGATTGAGCTCATGGTAATGCGTAGCAAAGATAGTCCTGGAGTAAAGGATATTAGGATCGATTATGTATTCTATAACAGCCCATGCAATGGAAAGGCCGTCGTATGTTGATGTTCCGCGCCCAACCTCGTCCAAGAGAAGCAGGCTCTTGCGGGTTGCATTCTTAAGGATGTATGAGACTTCCCTCATCTCCACCATAAAGGTTGACTGCCCTGATGAGATATCGTCAGAAGCACCTATCCTCGTAAAGATGTGGTCAACAAGACCGATCCTTGCTTCTGAAGCTGGAACGAAAGAGCCTATCTGTGCGAGGAGGACTATAAGGGCAACCTGTCTCATATATGTGGATTTACCGGCCATGTTGGGACCGGTAAGCACCATAAGTCTTCTTTCTTCGTTGATGGCGACATCATTAGGGACAAAGACTTCGCCTGAAGACTGCAGCATCTTCTCAATGACAGGATGTCTTCCGTCCTTGATCTCTATTACTTCAGAATCATCAACAACAGGTCTTACATAGTTCTCAACAGAAGCAAGTTCTGCCAAAGATGTGATGACATCTGCAAGTGCCGCTGCTCTTGCGGTATTAAACAGCCTGTCAGATGCTGCAAAGACCTGATCTCTGATTTGGGTAAAAAGCTCATATTCAAGAGCAACTCTTCTTGAAGAAGCTGATACTATCTTATTCTCGAGTTCTTTGATCTCAGGGGTTATGTATCTTTCGTTATTTATCAGGGTCTGCTTACGGATATACTCTTCAGGCACCTTGTCAGACTGACTCCTGGGTACGTCTATGTAATATCCGAAGACCTTGTTATACGAGATCTTAAGAGTCTTGATGCCTGTCCTCTCACGTTCTTTTGCTTCCATCTGAAGGATATAGGACTTGGCATTAGTCGCGATCTCATAGAGTTCATCACACTCGGCATTGTAGCCTCTCTTGATAATGTCGCCGTCTTTAACGGTTACAGGAGCTTCTTCGTTGATGGATCGGTCAAGAAGCTCAAAGATATCCGCAAGAGGATCGAGCATTAAGTTTATCTCTTTAAACACACCCTTACCAAAGCCTGAAACGCTTTTCTTGATAAAAGGTATCTTGGCAAGGGAGTTTCTAAGAGCAAGCATATCCCTGGCATTGCAGCTTCCAAGTGAGACCTTGCCTGCCAGACGCTCGATATCGTTAAGGCCTGTAAGACCTTCAATGATCTCCTGCCTTGCGATGAATTTGTCATAAGCTTCTTCTACAGCATCGAGCCTTTTATTGATGAGCCTTACCGAGATAAGAGGTTCCTCTATCCATTTCCTAAGAAGTCTTCCTCCCATGGCAGTCTTGGTCTTGTCTATCGCCCAGATAAGCGAGCCCTTTCTGCTGCCGCTCCTTAATGTAGATGTCAGCTCCAGGTTTGTCCTCGTCGCGTGGTCGAGCTCCATAGAATCAGAAACAGTAAAGCATCTGACTTTGTTAAGGTGAGCCACATCTTCTATCTGTGTCTCCTTGGCATATACAAGAAGAGCGCCGCACGCGTCTTTAAGAAGAGTCGGATCCTTAAAGGTCATATCATCATAAACGAGTCTTAAGCTCATGTCAGAAGAGGATGAAAAATCCCGGTCTCCCCTTAACGTTAAGGCGATCGAAGTTGCGCTCTCGATGGTCTTAAATTCAGCAGTCTTATCAAAGCTCTGATTATAGATGATCTCCGAAGGAGAATACTTTGCAACAAGGTTTATAAGGTGCTCTCCGTTATCAGTTGATGTAAGCTGCGTAGCATCGAAATCACCTGTTGAGATATCCGCTATGGCAACGCCGAACTGGGATCCTACGCACATGATGCTCATGAGATAGTTATTAGCCTTGTCATCCAGGCTGTTCCTGTCCGTAAGCGTACCGGGTGTCATTATCTTGACAAGGCCGCGCTTTACCAGGCCTTTTGTAAGAGCAGGATCTTCGAGCTGCTCACAGATGGCAACTTTGTAGCCAGATGAGACGAGCTTATTCGCATAAGACTGATATGCATGGAAAGGCACTCCGCACATCGGTGCTCTCATCCCGTTGCCACAGTCACGCTTGGTCAGGGCAAGCTCTAATATCTTAGATCCCTTGACTGCATCGTCAAAGAACATCTCATAGAAGTCTCCGAGTCTGTAAAAAAGAAAGGTACTGCCAAGGCTCTCCTTAAGCTCGGCATACTGCTGCATCATCGGAGAAAGGTCTTCTCTTCTGATATCTTTGAGGCTCATCGGGAATTCTTCAGACATCAGTAAACCTCTCAAGTACGCCGTCTATGGAATAAGGCCTTGCCCTGTCTATCCTGACTATTCCGAGCCTGCCTTCAAGATCGGTATCACAACCAGAAGGCATTATTTCTTCAGGAATGGTAAAGTTTACCAGGTGATTAGACATTGTCCTGCCCGTGTAAGTTCCTGAGCCTGCCTTGCTGATACCTTCTATAAGTATTTCATAAGATGAGCCGACCTTATCCTCATTGGATCTAAACGCAAGATCGTTCTGAAGATCAAGAAGCCTGGAAAACCTTTCACTAACGATCTCTTTTGGAACCTGGTCTTCAAACTCAGCTGCCTTTGTACCTGGCCTTTTTGAATACTGGAATGTGAAGGCTGCATCAAATCTTGCTTTTCTGACAGCCTCAAGAGTCAGTTCAAAATCTTCTTCTGTTTCTCCCGGAAATCCGACGATTATGTCAGTCGTAAGTGAACCACCGGGAACTCTTTCCCTGAAACTGTCACAAATATCAAGGAACTGCTTTATCGTATAGGGACGGTTCATGAGCTTTAAGATGCGGTCAGAACCTGACTGCATAGCTAGATGCAGGTGCTTCTCGATATTGCTCCTTGTTGCCATAAGTTCAATGACATCATCAGACAAGTCCTTGGGATGTGAAGACATGAACCTTATACGGTTAAAGCCGATATCAGAAGCTGCCCTTAAGACATCAGGGAAACTCTTGCCTTCAGGATTATTCTTACCGTATGAATTAACGTTCTGGCCAAGCAGCATGACTTCGTTATATCCCTGTTCTTTAAGGCTTTCAAGCTCAGTAACTATACTCTCAAAATCCCTCGAGCGTTCTCTTCCCCTTGCATAAGGAACGATGCAGTAAGTACAGAAGTTATTGCATCCGTACATGATTGGCACAAGTGCCCTGAACTTTCGAAGCCTTGCGATAGAGAAATAATCATCTTCTGCTATATAGTCTATTGAACTAATGTTAATAAGCTGTTTCTTGGATCTTATAGAATCCCTTAAGAGTATAGGAAACCTGTGGATCTGCTGGGGATCGAAGACAAGGTCTACATACGGATAGCTCTTCCTGATCTTCTCAACATTCTCAGGAACCTTCATCATGCAGCCGCAGATGATAACTATCCTGTCTCTGTCTTCATAAGCGCCGCTCTTAAAGACTCCGAGATTGCCGAACAGATGCTTGTCTGCATTCTCCCTGACTGAGCATGTGTTCATCAATATAACGTCTGCCATGGTCAGTTCATCTTTGCCTTCTGTCCTGACAAGACCGAAACTTGAGAGCATGCCCTCTAATTTCTCACTGTCAGACTCATTAAGCTGACATCCGTAAGTCAATACGTTATAAGTCAGCTTGCGGCCCTTGGATGCCGAAAGCGAAGAAAAGTATTCCCGGAGTTCCTCTGTAGCAGATACGAACTCTTTGTTATCAAGGCTGTCTACTCTTACGATAGTCATGGTTTCCTCATTTCTTAACCTGCTAATTATACAAGAAAAATCTAAGACTTTGTATTTTTCTACATAATATTTTAAAATATAGTCTATGTTTAAAATGGAGTTAATATGTTTAGATTGAATAATATTGTCAAAGGCCTTGTGTCGGCCCTGCTTGCCATAATACTTATTGCCGTAAACATCCCTCATGCGGCACTTGCGATAAACGAAGAATTTGACGATGCGGAAGATAACCTTATCTCCCAGAACGAACAGCTGACGGATCTTCTCAGCGAGCCCGCTGAAGGCGCTCCCGATGTATCTGCAGCGACTTATATCCTCTACGATGCAGATTCCGGTTCCATCTTAAGAGGCGTTGATTACAACGTCCAGAAAGAACCTGCCTCAATGACCAAGGTAATGACAGTGCTCCTTGCTTTGGAGCGTCTTGACATGACCGAAGTCGTTACCATTACTCCTGCCATGGCCGAGGGCTTTGCGAACATAACTGACGACTACGTCAAGCTCGGTCTTCAGGAAGGCGAAGAGATAACGGTCAAGGACCTGGTCTATGCAGCTGTCCTCAAGTCAGCAAACGATGCCTCACTTGCCCTAGGAATGTACATGGGCGGCACCGAGCAGGCATTCTGCACCATCATGAACGAAAAGGCAGATGACATCGGCTGCCTTAATACGCATTTCTCGTCAGCTTTCGGTCTTTCCACCCCTGATAATGTAACAACAGCCTATGACATGGCGCTCATATTAAACGAAGCTGTTACCAACACCAATTACTCTGAGATAGCAAGGACATATTCTTATACGATCGCTGCAACCAATAAATACAGCGATACAAGAGAACTTACCAATGCCAACAGGTTCATATCCACCACTGAATATGGTTACGACTACTATATCGGCGGCAAGACAGGCTTTACGGACACAGCCGGATACACTCTCTGCGCCGCTGCCAGAAAAGACGGAAGGACTCTTATAGGCGTTGTCTTCAATGCTGAGGATTCATCAATAAGATATGCTGACCTTATCCATCTTTTCGAATACGGATACTCAAATTACACGACAGTTCAGATCTCTGAGGACGAATTCCTGCCTTTGGTTGATGAAGCAAGAGGCCAGATCGAAGCACTTCTTGCCACTACTACCCTTTATATCAGGGATCAGAATATCTCGATGTCTAACTATGTAACGACAACATCTGTCAGAGCCCAGCTCGGAAGCACCAATAAGATCGACCTGTCCAAAGTGATCATCGACACATCTGCAGACAGCCAGACCATTAATATCCCACTATGCAAATGTTATCAGGACAAGAACTACATAGTAGGATGCCTGACAGTCAGGATCGAGCAGAAATCCGCGGTCGTAGAGATAACACCGGAAAAACGAACGGAGCTTACGACTGTAAGAGGCGTTCTGATCAGCTTTGCCGTCATATCAGGACTTATTCTTATCGTGATAATCGCCCTCATTATCTTCAGACATCAGGTATTAAAGAAGAGAAGATTAGAAGAGAGCAAACCTTCGAACATGCTTTAAGAAAAATCCACACATTTTTCTTGTGGCTATGACAGTTGGTTACATTTAATTGCTGAGAATTCACACCGAAAACAGAGGATCCTATTTTGGGGACGAAATCCTTATTTCAGCAACAAAAATAGCACTACGGGCCAATCTTTACATGATATGTTGCGAAAAGCTACATATCTAGCAACAAAACAGGAATAACATGGCTGTGTTTTCATTGTCATACCATTATTTCTGTGAAGAAACTTTAAGAAGGTCTTAAAGCGCCTATCCCGCAGAACACAAGGAACAGGACAGCGTCACATGCAACGATCGTGGCGCCTACAGGTGTGCCTGCGATAATGGCAATCATTATGCCCAGAAGTGCGCAGAACACAGAAAATACACAAGAAGCTATGGTAACTGCCTTAAAGCTCTTAAACACACGCATAGATGCCATTGCCGGGAAAATAACAAGAGCAGATATAAGGAGCGATCCTACGAGGTTCATGGCAAGAACGATAATGACAGCTATGATAACTGCTATAAGGATGTTATAGAAACTGACATTAACACCTGAAGCCTTGGCGAAGGTCTCATCAAATGTAACGGCAAAGATCCTGTTATAGAAGACTATAAACACTATAACGACAACTATGGACAGAACAAGGCTGATATATACATCCGTGGGGTTGAGCGTAAGGATAGACTGAGAGCCGAACAGAGTGCTGCACACATCCCCTGCCAGGTTTGAAGACACAGAGAACAGATTGAGAAGAAGATAACCGAAAGCCAGAGCTCCAACAGAGAGCATCGCTATAGCGGCATCACCTTTAATGAGCCTGTTCTTACCTGCGCTCAGCAGTATTACCGCGCATACTACCGTTACCGGAAGTATTATCAGCATATTATTGGTAACCTTAAGCACCGAAGCAACAGCAAGCGCTCCGAAAGCAACATGTGAAAGGCCGTCACCAATGTAAGACATCCTCTTTAAAACGAGAGTTACGCCCATGAGTGACGAGCAGAATGCGATAAGGACCGCAACTATAAGCGCGTTCCTGACAAAAGGATAGGATAGATACTCGATCAAGGTTGCCATGTCAGTTACCGTTATCCTTAAGAATCGCAAATCCAGCGCCGTAGCCTTCGCTGAAGTACTGACGCTTGGTCATGAACGTCGGTTCATCAGTTATATGAAGAACGTGGGAAGCATATTTTTTTGCCGCAGGGATATCATGGGATATCATTATTATCGTTATCCCCTCTTCGTTGAGTTTCCTGATAAGTTCATAGAATTCTTCTGTAACGTAAGGATCAAGCCCTGCAACAGGCTCATCCAGAAGGAGAACCTTCGAAGCCGCGCAAAGGGTCCTCGCGAGAAGCACTCTCTGCTGCTGTCCTCCTGACAGTTCCCTGTAGCACTTGTTCTTAAGATCAGCTATGCCGAGCTTATTCATATTTTCTACCGCAAGCTTCTTCTGATCAGCTGAATAGAATGGCTTAAAGCCGGACTTGCCCGCAAATCCTGATATCACTATCTCAAATACGGATGCGGGGAAATCACGCTGAACAACGGTCTGCTGAGGAAGATAGCCGATATCAGAGAGCTTAAGTCCGCTCGAGACCTTGATCTCACCTCCAAGGAGCTTCTTTAATCCCAGGAGCGTCTTCATAAGAGTCGTCTTGCCTGCCCCGTTCTCACCTATGACGAACAGATAATCTCCTGAATTGATGTCAAAAGAAAGATCCCTGTATAAAACACGGTCTTCAAATCCGATAGTAAGGTTATTGCAGCTTATAAGTGGCGGCATGTCAGGCCTTTGCCTCCTGGCACTTGTCACACAAGCCATAGAATACTGTGCGCTTGGGGTCTAACATAAATCCATGCTCTGATCTGATATGCGCGAAAAAAGCATTGATCTCATCACAGCTCAGATGCAGGAGCTTTCCGCAGGATTCACACTTCATGTGATAGCAGGCACCCGCATTACATTCATCCATGCCGATATATTCATAACAGGCAGGAGATTTATCATCTATGATGTACTTATTGACGACTCCGTCAGTAGTGAGCCTGTCGAGTCTCCTGTAAACAGTGGCAGATCCGATGTTTACGCCCTTTGCCCTGAAATGGTCAACGATATCCTGGGCAGTAAGATGCGTGCCCTTCTTATCCTTCATGAACTGCAGTATCTCGCAGGACTGTTTTGTGTTATAAGCCATAATGCCTCTGATCAGAAAATGAAATTGATTATCATTTTATCACGATATGGCTATTATTCAAGAGGACACCCATCTAATTTCCTGTTATGATTATTAACTGAATGATATATAGAGGTAAAAACAATGAATAAACGTGCAGCAGCAACTCTTTTATGTATGACACTGGTCTTTACGGCCGCATGTCAGAACAAAGATATTTCAGTAAGTAATAGTACAGAAGGCTCTTTAATAACAGAAGAGTCAAATTCAACAGAATACTCTCAGGAGAGCAAGACTCAGGAAACGGAAGCTTCCACACAGGAGACCCTGCCCGAGCCTGATCCCCCGCTCATATTAAGCGGCGAAGCACAGGATCAGATCACGCTCGAAGACTATGATTATTACGAGGGCGATAACTATGTGCTCAATTTCGAGCGGGGCGCGGTGATATACGGTGACATAGCTTTGCGCATTGAGCTCGTCATGGCAGATCTTGAGGGATACTACGGACTGTCATATGGCAATGAGGGATATGAAGCACCGTCTGAATGGAAGACAGATTACGGTTTCTATGCTCTCGGCAGAGTAAACCGTGACCAGAGCAAGATCGACATCATAATCTGCCGGGATGTGGGAGATGGTACGATACAGTGGTCAACGTCCAATGAAGTGAAGCTGTTCGATGCTGATCTGACACCGGATGCACAAAGCCTCGGGATCGTTTACCATGAGCTGACTCACCTTCTCAGACTGCGCCAGAGCCCGTCTCTCGGGCAGGTCCTTGAAGAAGGGATCGCCATACACTCAGCAGACCATTTCTCTAGGGAGCGGGGCGAGCCTTACTGGGACATGGTCCAGTTTATCGATACCGACACCATGCACTGCATGTTCGATGATTCGTTTATCTTAAGTGATCCGGAAGAGGCTTTCCGCGAAGCAAATACCTGTGACCGAAGCGGCGATCAGATCGAGTATCAGTACGGTATCCGTTTCGTGACATTCCTTATTGAAGAATACGGCCCGGATATAGTCAGCACACTTTCGGAGAATGCGGCAGCACGCACGTTTACAGACACCGATAACGATACGATAATAGAGATCATCAAAGAATCAACGTCAGACGATGTTTTCGAGCGGTTCGCAGAGTGGCTCCCTTCAGGGTGGGCTGATTATTCCAACGGATGGGCAAGCTACATGAGCGGCCTGGGATTACTGTGACGGATAGTAAGTATCACCAGTGCCAGAGATTCATATAGATGACGAATACTATTGTAAGAACTGCACCTAAGAAAGCGATGATGTTATAGATCTTGCGGATGACGGACGAGTCTTTTCGCGGAGTCTTGGTAAACGTGAAAATGCCGTAAAGCGTCAGAGCTATAAGGATCGCCGTAAGAACACCGATAATATAGAAGATCCACATGTAGATAGTGTGAGGAAGCCAAACCGAGAAAGATATTAAGATGCCAAGTCCGCACAGACCCATCAAAAGCTCAACGAGCGCAATAAATCCGGTTGTCTTGCCGAGCATGATTTTCTTCTTGCTCTTACGCAGAATGCGGACAAGAGCCCTGATACCCTTGACGATAAGACTTACTATGGCAAACACCAGGAAAAGAATCCAGCCGTAGAAAACAACACAGTCGCTGATCAGAGTCCCCGTGTCAGCCAGATAATAATCACCGTAAGGCGCCTCGATCTTGGGGATGCCGTCTATCTCATTATATGTCCAGAGATACTCTTCCCAAACATCAGGCGTGACATAGCTTGTGCCCATGATCTTAAAGCTTCCCTCAAGCACAGTTCTGGCCGGATGATACAATCCGTTCTTATAATCGCGGGCCGGATACGACAGCCATGCGGATCTGCCGTAGATCGAATCGAACAGCTTACCGTTAAAATCCGTCTCGCCTGCCTGGTTGGTCATTACGACGCAGCCGATCTGTTCTGCAGGGTCAAAAGTGATGTAAGACGAGCATGCCTGCGTATTGCCGCCGTGTCCGTATGTGTTATCTCCGTAAGGAAGCGCCCAGAGGCCGTGTGCATTCTTAACAACACCTGTATCACCGAAATAAGACGTAGCAGACAGCATTACGTTATATGTTTCCTGCTCCTCGAAGAGCGGGAACTCATTCTTAACAAAGCAAGATGCAAACTTGATGTAGTCATCAAGCGTTGAAACACATGAACCTGCCGGATAGAGGCTGATCAGATAGAATGCACTGCCGACAGGAATCGTGCCGGAATAGCAAACGAGCTTATCGCGTCTTTCCCTCACACTCGGATTATCCATAAGGTCAGGAGCCAAGGCAGAATCATTCATACCCAAAGGCTCAAAGATATTGTGATGAACGTAGTCAGCAAAGCTCTCGCCGGAAACACGCTCAACGATATATCCTGCGAGGGCTACTCCCCAGTTGGAATACGCCGTGACAGTATCCGGTTCGAAGATCTGCGCGGGCTGCTTCAGCTTCAGAGCATCTTCCAGAGTATAGGCTTCCATAGTCGCAGGAAGGAACATATCAACATAGTATTCCTGGAAACCTGCCCTGTGGTTCATGAGATCGATCATGCGGACCGGCTTGTCATATTTCAAGTTAGTGAGGAAACCATCAGGCAGATATTCCCTTATGTCTTCTTCAAGATCGATCTTGCCCTGCTCCCAAAGCTGCATGACACTGACCCATACCAAAGTCTTTGTTGTCGAACCCCAGTCGATTACCGTGTCCTCATCGACCTTGGTTCCGTTAGCGATATCAGAATAACCGTAATAACCTTTAAATACCACGCCGTCCTGATCGAAAACGCCGACCATTGCGCCTGCCGCCGTATCCTTGTGGTCTTCGTAGAAGGCATTGATTATCTCTTCATAAGATCCTTCATAGATCTTTTCTTCCGTTTCAGTCTTCTTTGCCGAGCAGGATGCGATTAAAGTCAGCATCATTAACGCAACAACAATGAGCGCAAGGCTCTTTTTAAGTGCTTTCATAAAACTCTCCCCTATTCTTCTCTTCAAAACAAGCCATCAAAGCTTTAACTCAGATATTTTGAATTATAACACTATGCCCATTAATCCGGTTAATCTATCACTATCTAACAAATTACAGCATCGAACGAAGAATCAGATCATCACCGCCACAGATGATAATAATAGAAAAGCAACAAAGCCGATCGCCAAACCGGCCATAGCAAACAATAATGAAACGCCTGCAGAAATCAGCTTATTCTTTTGTCTCATCAGTGTCATTATCCACAATACAAAGAGAACCGCAAACAAGATAAAGCAGATCAGCACAGTAATTATCGAGAACGGATAAAACCTTGGAAACTCATAGGCTCTGCCAGATGCAGAAATACAAAGCCATGCAGTGAACATAAAGAATCCAAAAGACAGAACAGCACCGATTCCCACAGAGATCCCTGCTAAAACCAAAAGCATTCGAACACTTTGTGAAGACGTCATTTTACTCATTGTTGCCTATCAGATGAAAACCGGTATCATTGCCGGAACGCTTATATATGATGCCGCTTAGGCCTCCTGAACACAGGAGCATTGTCATGATCAGCGCTATAGCCACAGCCTTTGTTTTGCAATGATTCATCAAACTAGTCCTTGTTTTTCAGACTTTGAACTGATCGTTCACCTTGATCAAGCATACCAGAACTATGATCAAAAATGATATGTCTTATGATCACTAATGTGGCTGCTACAACTGAAGCGATCAGCACTATGATCTGCTCAGAAGAGATGATCGAACCATCATTGTAGTATCTGAAGTATTCCGATACAAATCTTACAGGCAAAACGATCGCGAAGATGACAGCTATAACATGTATCTTGTTCTTCATCTTACAAGCTAACATTAAGGATATAACGAAGATAAGCAGATAAAAAACAGACTCCACGAGCTGGATGGGAAAGTACGTACCTTCATATTTATTGTGATATGTTACTGCCAATGGACCGAAGTATTCTTTTCCGTGACAGCAGCCAACCAAAAAGCATCCTATCTTGGCAATACCGTACATCAAAGGAGCTGATACGATAAAAGATGTCATGATATGATCATTTTTCTCGTTAAAGATCAATGTGGAAATGAATACTCCTATTATCATCCCTACACCTGCACCGAGGCCTGAGAATGAGAACTTGACTCCGCCTTCCGTAATGGAAACAGACGCCATTAAGGAACACGCAATGGTGCACATTATCGTGAGAATACAAGTAAAAAGAATTATCTGCCATGAGATCTTGGATCTGCGCATCAGTATAACGGCATTTAAAAAACCGATAAGAACTGATAAGACGATCATCAGCCCATATAAAGACCAGGTAAAGACAGGAATATCTATCTGCATCTTAGAAATGATGTACGCATTCCGTAAAGTCGTTGCTGCAGTCAACAAAAATAGAAACCATCAAAACAGCACCTAAGATCAATGTGACAACCAAAATGATGATATATATAACGATCATTACCTTCGCGAGAACATTTCTGTACTTAACAAGTGATACAATCATCATTACATAAGCTGTGATCACTGCAGCAACATAAACAAATGCTGTAATAAGTCCGATCACAGGTTGATCATCAAGAACACGTGTTTCTGCCAAAGGAATAACAATTGCAGAGAGTCCAAATAGAATAGCCATGGATATTATTGCAAGTATAGTTCCTTTTTTCTTTCTGAGATCTTTATCCTTATCAGATACACTTTTACTCTCAACGGGAAATGAACTTCCGTTGCCTGCTGAACCGGTTTCTGACTGACTATTAACAGGCGTTCCGCATGCTTTGCAAAACTTGTCATTATCTCCTACTTGTGCACCGCAATTTGAACAAAACATAGTAAACCTCCATCTTTAATACTCATTATACAGCGCAGCACGATCTTTAAGTAAAAAATAAAGGAGTTACCTTACAAGATAACTCCTCTATGGTGGGAAGAGGTGGATTCGAACCACCGAAGTCAGTGACGACAGATTTACAGTCTGTTCCCTTTGGCCGCTCGGGAATCTTCCCATATAAGTTAGTGTAAAATGGTGGGCCTTCGGGGACTCGAACCCAGGACCCGCCGGTTATGAGCCGGATGCTCTGACCAACTGAGCTAAAGGCCCACGTTATACACTTGCGGTGCTTTTCTCAAAGCGCTTGATTATTATATGAATAACTTCACTGATAGTCAAGTGTTTTTTTGACTTAAGGAAATTATCAAGAATGCTTTCCAAAAGCGAAAAAGGCTGCAAGACTTATATGCCCTGCAGCCTTTGCTGTTACACTTAATGTTTATTATTTAGCAGTAATGTAACCCTTAGCCGTAAGAAGTTCAGCCGTGAGCATTCCGCCGCCTGCTGCGCCTCTTAAGGTATTGTGTGAGAGACAGCAGAACTTATAGTCGAAAAGGTTGTCTTCTCTAAGTCTTGCAACAGATACGCCCATGCCGTTCTCAAAATCAGCATCGAGCTTGGGCTGAGGACGGTTATCATCTTCAAGATACTGCAGGAAATGCTTGGGAGCTGAAGGAAGGCCGAGCTTTACTGCTTCGCTCTCATAATTCTTCCAGACATCGATCATCTCTTCGATCGAAGGCTTATTCTCAAACTTGACGCTTACAGCGGCCGTATGTCCTTCCTGAACTGCAACTCGGTAGCACTGAGCTGAGATGATCGTATCTTCCTTAAGATCGATATGGTCACCAGCAAAGCTTCCCCAGACCTTGAGAGGTTCCTTCTCGGACTTCTCCTCTTCGCCGCCGATGTAAGGGATTACATTACCCTCCATCTCAGGCCAATCCTTGAAAGTCTTGCCCGCACCTGAGATTGCCTGATATGTGCAGACTGAGATAGCCTTGATGCCGTTCTTAAGGAAAGGCGTAAGTGCAGGAACATAAGACTGGATAGAGCAGTTAGGCTTAACTGCTATGAATCCCCTGCTTGTTCCAAGCCTCTTCCTCTGTGCATCGATGAGAGCAGCATGATCGCTGTTGATCTCAGGGATGATCATGGGAACATCTTCTGTCCAGCGGTTAGCTGAGTTATTGGATACTACAGGAGTCTCGAGCTTGGCGATCTTCTCTTCCAATGCTCTGATCTCGTCCTTCTTCATGTCAACAGCGCAGAAAGTAAAATCAACCTTGCTGCAGAACTCTTCGATATTATCAGTACCAAAGACGATCATGTTCTTAACATATTCAGGCATAGGAATGGAAAGCTTCCAGCGGCCGCCTACCGCTTCCTCATATGTCTTTCCGGCACTTCTCGGAGAAGCACAGACTGCTGTGCACTCGAACCAGGGGTGATTCTCAAGGAGCGTTACAAAACGCTGTCCTACATATCCCGTTGCACCGATTACGCCGACTCTTAATTTCTTATCCATCTTTAATACTTCCTACTCTTATTGATTTACCGGATTGTCCGTGTGTCGCGCACACTTGTATCTCTAGCGAAAACAAGTTTAACACAATGACTTTTGTATAACAAGTGCTCTATAAACAAAAATCCCCATATATGGATATGATAGAATATAGCAAATTAACGATAAGGAGCAAAACCATGCAGACCTTCCCTGTTCTTGATCTTTACTGCAACTATATGGTTGCAGCTTTGGGCCGGTCTGAGAGAACAGTTATTGAATACAGATACGACATAATCGGTTTTGCCAGATTCTATAAGCAGGATCACGGTCTTGTTCCCGCCGGCACTGAATTTGAAGATATTGATGTAACTGACGTTGATGCTAGACTGCTTAATAAAGTAACGACTGACGACCTTCTTGCCTACATAATATGGCTTTCCAGGACAAGAAAACAGTCCAATGCATCAAGGGCAAGGCATGTGGCTTCGCTTAAGAGCTTTTTTAAATATCTTCACTCCAAGAAACGTCTCATAGACAACAATCCTGCTTACGATCTTGAGACTCCCAAGGTCGGCAAGAGACTTCCGAAGTATCTAACGCTTGAGCAGAGCCAGACTCTTCTTAAGACTGCATATGAGAGTCCGAAGGAATCAAATGAAAGAGATTACTGCATGCTTACTCTGTTCCTCAACTGCGGCATGCGTCTGTCTGAACTTCGCGGCATCGATATTAATAATATCAAGGACAATACTCTTACTGTTATCGGTAAGGGCAATAAGGAAAGGACCATCTACCTTAACGATGCATGCCTTAAAGCAATTGATGACTGGATGAATGCCAGAGCCAAGCTTAAGGTAAAGCCTGAAGCCAAGAATGCATTATTCATATCCAAGCGCGGAACCAGGATCTCTGATGACATGATACAGATCACCGTAAAGAGACTGCTTCTTGAGGCGGGGATAGACACAAGAGTCTATTCAGTCCATAAACTCCGTCACACAGCTGCCACCCTTATGTATAAATACGGAAATGTCGATATCAGGAACCTTCAGCTGATCCTTGGACATCAGAGCGTTTCAACAACTCAGATATACACTCACGTCGATGAAGAACAGCTCCACAAAGCAATTGAGAGCAATCCCCTCGCAGGTTTCGATCCTGATAAGAACTGATCAGCCGCTCGTTGCAGAAACCTGAGTTTCAGCCGTCGTTGCAAGGCTCGGAGCCAGGATCTGCTCTGCAGGTTCTGATTCACCCGGCTCTGCAGGTTCTTCATCAGAAGCTGCATTAGCATTCATGATATCGTTATAGTAAGCTGACTTGCTTACATTGACATTGAGCGGATAGTAGTTCATAGCGCCGATAAACTGCTCCTGGACAGAAACAGCTTCGAAGATGTCTCTCTCATTTATCAGCTTATCCTTGGAATAAGGAATAGTGATCGCAGCGTAGCTGACAAAAGAGATCACGATGGCGAGGATGATTATCTCGATAATAAGAAGAGGCGTTACGGTGAACAGACCTGCGCTCCTTGTCTTGGGAGTCTTGACCTTCTTGACATCAGTAGAGATGAACTCAGCCATCTTGAAGCTCTTGGAATCTATCTTGGATAAGATCTTCTCGAGCATGGAGTTCCTGGTGTATTCATCCAAAAGCCTGTCCTGGAATGTCAGATCAGAAGGAAGAGGGTACTCTTCTACCACGCTCTTGGCATTCTCAAGAAGGATATCACCGAAAACAAAGATGACCTGCTCTGCAGGAACCGTATTGCGTCTTGAATAGATATCAAGATAGGACTTAACTATTGCCCTCTCGCATCTTGTTGCTTCCTTCGTGATCGGGAATACTGATGAGAAGACCATTACAACGGTCTGATAGTAAAAATCAGAGATATTCTCGCGGGTAAGCTTGGCATTCCAAAGTTCATCAGACATAGCTTCCACCTCCCATGTTATTAGGATCGTTAGGATCAACAGGAGCCACAGGCGTATCGTTCAGGAACGAAGTATCCGTTGCATATGGATTGCTGTTATCCATAACAGGCTGCTCCATCTGGGGAGCATAGCCCGGTTCACTGTAAGGATCAGCCGGGACCGGTGCAGCATCAGGGATCTGCCGGTAATCAGCAGGTGCCTGAGGTGTAACGGGCATCTGCGGCTGAGCATTCATGTTTGCTTCAGGAGCTCTCTGGTAAGCAGGCTTTCTATATGGAGCCTTCTTCTTTTTGACAGGCTTAAGCGAAGGATCTCTGTCATCTAACTGCGCAGAGAACGAAGAAGCCGGATAGATAAACGAGATAAGAGCCACAAGAGCAGCACTTACAAGCATTACTATCCTGATATTGCCGAGCATGAATGCCGTCATGAATACGGGGACTGCGATACCGAGACCGAAGTAGAAGCTATATTCAGCAACCTTACGCAGGTTGGCCTTGATGCGCTTGCCGCAGATAAGATACAGGACATATATATAGTAGAAATCGTGTATTCCGAGAGCAACACCTAAGAGTGCTACAGTTATAACGAGCATCTTGGCTGAAGGAGCAAGTGCGAACAAAAGGAGTCCTAATGTAACTGATAACGCCTGGATGACTACCCTTGCTCTTGAATTTAGAAGATGCGCGTAACGGTTCTTAACGAACAGCAATACAGGGCATGCAACGAACCAGCAAAGCAGGAAGTAGAATGCTGAGGTTGCAAGCGAGATGCCGACCTTTTCGAGATAGTTTGGAATGAATACGAGCATGAACGACAGGCAGATGCCGAGGATGAGGAACGAAGATCCGAGGAACTTGCCTGCGTACTTATCCGTAGAGATCTGGAGCCATTCGCTGACAGACAGTGACGCTTCCCTGACAGGATTATTGTTCTGCATGAAGATTATCATGCCGATGGCTGTAAGGATGAGCGCAGCGCCTGATATGACAGATACGATAAGGAGACCGAATCTCTCGAAGCAGATGCCTGCGATTATGGTTCCGACCGAAACACCGAGGAAATAAGAAGAACTCTGGATGTTGTGGATATTCCTGTCACTGAAGTCCTTATACCCTAACCTGCCCGCATTGATACGATAGTCTCTTAAGTAGTTAAGAGGCATTCCGTAGCAGAATCCTACCGGCAGAGCCAGTACGAGGAGCAGATAAGGATTGCCGAGGATACCTGCGATCAGCATGAGGAAGTAGCCAAATGCGGAAACGAGGATGACAGCGATCCTTGAAGTCAGCTTGGACTTGATCATGAACTTAAGATCAGACAGACCAAAGAAGCCTATGATGAAAAGGATCGTGGCAGCGGCAATGAAAACCTGGACTATTATGTCGTCAAACTCAAGGTTCTTCTTGAAGAAATCCGAGAATGTCACGGGCACCATGATCGAGCCGAAAGCCATAAAGAAAGACAGGAACCTGTTGGCATTCTCGCCATACATTACGAGTACGGGGCTGTTTCCTGATACACCCTTGGCAACTGTCGAGATGAACAGATTAAGCTCGAAGATGACAATGCCCATAGAGATAGCAATAGAGATGATAGTGAATACCCAGCTGAGGCTCATGCCGTTAACAGTGGATTCGAAATCAGCTCTCGGCATAGTTATCTCGAGAACGCCCGCTACGGTATTCTCAGGCGAAAGGATAGGAGCTATCGCGCAGACATAAGACAGGCCTCCTTCTATCCTTGACAGGAAAGCCGTCTGCTGAAGCGTGAAGCAGTTTATGTACTGATCACCCGTATTACCCGTAAGATAGTACTGCTCAGTAGTGTTGTTGGATGTTGAAGTATAGAGCCTCAAGAATGAATCGCCTGCCATCGTATAGATGTTTACGATATAAGGCTTATCCTCAGCATATTTGTAGATCGGGAGCATATAGTTCATGTTCTCTTCGATCTGGGAATAGCTGATCGCGGCAGCTGAGGAGATAGCGCATTTCTCCATGGCATCTGCCCTCTCACTCTCCAAGGCCTGAACATATACGCCTGAAAGATGGTTAGATATTATCAGCAGGACTACAAGAACTATAGCAAAACAATAACCGATGGTTGTCGAGGTTATTCTCTTATCCCTGGCTCTGGGAGTCTCGGCATTACGTCCGTTGGCTCCGCCCTGCTTGCCGCGCATGACCTTGATGAGGACTTCCTGTACTACAAACAGAGCAACTCCCGCTACAACAGATATGATAACAGCTATAAGTATGCGGGATTCAAGCTTATTGCCTACATCGAAAAGGCCGTCATAAGCAACCTTATACTCAAATACGCCTACGCAGATTCCAGCGCTGTTTGTGATCGGAACGATAAGGCTCTCGAAGTTGTCACCCTCAACTGTTGTAACTCCATTGCCTTCTGTAAGCCAGTCAGAGATCTTGCGGCCTGCAACAGCAAACTCTGAGACATCGCTTACTCCGCTGCTCAGGAGAAGATCAAGTCTTCCGTCCTTATATGCGAAAAGGCCGTAGCTCTCAGTGGAAAGTGTTTCTGAAGATGTATCTGCGAGCATAAGCTGCAGGATCATGCCGTACTTTTGTGAAGAAGCGCCTGTGTCGGCTTCAAGCTCATCTCCGTCAACGGAGATCTTAACTATATCAGCGATCTGATTTACCTTGGTATCTGATATTCCTTTGAACTCATCTTCAAACTGAAGCCTCATGTGATGCACCGCAAAAGAAACAGAGGCAACAGAGATCAGGAAAGATACTATTATCAATATAACAATCCTAAACAGTCTGCTCATGACATCAGTCTGAGACTGACTGTTATCGGTTTGAATATTAGCCATAACAAAACCTCCCTCGAAAGGAATAATACTAATTATACATAATTATCTTAAAAAAAAGAAATCTGCCAAATAAGGCAAAAACAAAGGATGCCTCATACTGAGACATCCTTTAATGGTTGCGGAGGCGGGACTCGAACCTCACGACCTCCGGGTTATGAGCCCGGCAAGCTACCAACTGCTCCACTCCGCGATATCATATGGTGCTCGTGACCGGACTTGAACCGGTACGAATTTTACTTCGACGGATTTTAAGTCCGTTGCGTCTGCCAATTCCGCCACACGAGCTTCTCCGTTGAGCGCCAAATGATAATATCACCCGACTTGGCATATGTCAAGTTATCAGTAATCAGCCGCATAACATGTAACACAATTAAAATAAAAGATAAAAAACAAGAGTGTTAGAATAAAATAAATCAATAAAAAGCGGAGGGATTACTATGTTATTTGACCCCAACGAGAACAATAACAATGAGAGCAAGAGCGGCGAGAATCCTATATCTGACAACGATGAT
Source organism: uncultured Clostridia bacterium (assembly GCA_946187935.1). Classification (GTDB taxonomy): domain Bacteria; phylum Bacillota; class Clostridia; order Saccharofermentanales; family Saccharofermentanaceae; genus Saccharofermentans. The sequence goes on along the minus strand of CAMHSJ010000012.1, from coordinate 28,914 downwards.
CTTGTCGATTCTTCTTTCGCAGTCTCCTTTAAATCAAATGATCCCGTAAATACGGTTGAAGGCAAGCTCAAAGAGAACAAGGACAACCTCGATGACGGCTTTAAGGATGAATTTGACGATTTCGAATTCGATTCGTCCATATCAGCGTTCAAACCTTTAAACAATGCTGATGCTCCTAAGGAGGAAAAGGCAGAGACTTCTTTTGCCCCCTTCAAGATGGCTGAGGGAGTCCAATCCAAGAAGCCTGAAGCAAAGCCCGAGGCAGTAAAAACAGAAGAAGCGGCTAAGATGCCTGAACCTTCTGCTCCCGTTAACGAAGCAAAGCCTGCCTCCCCTGCCCCTTCATTTCCCAAGGATAACGGAACATTTGAAGTTGATAACAAGGCAAAAGCTGTTCCTGCAGAAGCTGCCCCTGTTTTCGACGATAACGATAAAGACCTGATGGATTTTGGCGGACTTAATACTGAAGATCCTTCCAAGGACAAGCTCTTCAATAGCGGAAACGATCTTGATTTTGCAACATCAGAGAGCAATAAGCCCAAGAGTCCATTTGCACAAAAGCCCCAGACACAGGCACCTCAGGCTAAACCTGCTCCTTCCAAGGCTGAAGACAAGGCCATCGAGACATTCGGCAAAGTAAACTCAGGCATGGATGCTTTTAAGACACCTGAAGCTAAACCTCAGGAAAAGGTTATGCCTAAGGCACCTTACAGACCTCAGCCTTCAGCTGCTCAAAAGCCTGCTGCTCCTGTAAGTAAAGAAGCACCTGTCGAAAAGAAACCAGAAGCATCACCCGTTGCTCCGGCAGCTGCAGCTGAATCCAAGCCTGAAGCAAAAGCACCTGTTAAGCCGGAAGTCAAGGCTTCAGCTCCTGCTTCAAATATCCAGAAACCTGAAACTGCTGCTAAGCCTGCTCCCCAGAGCAATTCAGGAAGAGTATTAAATGCAACTCCTGCTACTCACCGTCCCGGTGCAGGCGGAGAATCTAGACCTGCGGCAAGTCCGAGACCTGCTCCTGCCAAGAGACCTACAAACCCTGCATTTGAGAATGCAGCTGCAAGACAGGAGCGTAATGCTGAAGCTGCCAAGAAGGCTCAGCTCGATCACGAGCAGCAGAAGAAGATCACACCTGTAACTCCTGCAGTCAACAAGAAGAGAAGAAAGTCAGATAAGCCCGTTAGAGAGCCCGGCAAAGGCGGCGTCATAACTCTTGCTGTCATTATCGTACTGTTCATCGGTATCCTTTGGGTATTAGACAATACTGAGAAGCTCGCAGGCCTGTTTAACGGCAAGAAGAATGTTGAGACCGTTCCCACAAGGATCGAACAGACAGAAGAGTCAGAGACCACTGCTGTGCCTTCTGAAACTACGGCTGCACCTGAGACTTCTGAGACAACAACCACAGAGACCACAACTGCTACTACAGAAGCTACGACCGAAACCTCTGAGACTACTACGGAAGCTACAACTGAAGCAACTACTACAGAGGCGACGACAACTGCCACAACAACTGAAGCTACTACCACGACAACAACTACTGCTGAGGCAACGACAACTACTACGACAGCTTCTTCATCAACAGGCGGTGTCAAGGTTACTAACTTCAAGACCAAGCTCAACCACTTCTCTACAACAGCAGGCGGCTTTAAGTTCGATATCACTCTTACCAACAAGTCTGATAAGGATGCAAGCCTTACACTCTCGCTCAAGGAAGTCGATATCACCATAAGATCCGATGCTGAGATCACAGATGTTACTTGCGACCAGTTCACATTCACATCATCCGGCAATAACAAATATGTCGGCGTACCTAATGACATCATGATCCCTGCAGGAGAAACAGTAACCTATACGGTATATGTATCCACATCCTCTTCCGTATCACACTATGGTTACGACTACTGCTACTTTGACTGGAAGTAATACCTGATCAGTTTAGCCCGATCAGGATCGAGCCCCGGAGTTTTAAACTTCGGGGCTTGATCATTGGTGTTTAATTCAGTTGTTCAGAGTTTATTCCTGCTCTTCCCTCTTGACGGTATCGAAAACAAACTTGCCCTGTCTAAAGCCGATCTTAACTTCGGAAACATCATTAAGCTCGCCGTTAAGGAACATATCAGCAAGAGGATCTTCTATATTGGATCTTATAGCCTTTCTAAGAGGTCTTGCACCGAACTTCTCATCGTATCCTATCTCAGCCAGGTGATCACCTGCAGCTTTGCTCAAGGAACCCTTAATGTTCTTGGAAGCCAAAGAAGCTATGACATCCTTGAACATAATGTCAACTATTGACCTGATCTCATCTTTAGACAGAGACTTAAAGATGATGACCTCATCGATCCTGTTTAAGAACTCGGGTCTGAATGTCTCTTTAAGAGCACTCTGAACATGCTGCTCCATGGCTTCATGTGTTCCTGAGAAGAATCCGATCGTTGCAGCCTTATTAGAGCTGCCCGCATTGGAGGTCATGATGATTATGGTGTTCTCGAAGTTGACATGCAGACCATGGCTGTCAGTCAGGACACCGTCATCTAACATCTGCAGAAGGAGATTAAAAACATCGGGATGAGCCTTCTCGATCTCATCAAACAGGATAACGGAATAGGGCTTGCGCCTTACCTGCTCGGTTAACTGACCTGCATCGTCAAAGCCGACATATCCCGGAGGGGAACCTATGAGCTTGCTCACTGAGTGCGGCTCCATGTATTCAGACATGTCGATCCTGATGAACGCATCCTCGGAATCAAACATTACTTCAGCTAATGTCTTAACGAGCTCTGTCTTACCGACACCTGTAGGTCCGACAAAGATGAAAGATGTAGGCTTATGCTTCTTTGTAAAGCCTGCCCTTGTGCGTCTTACAGCCTTGGCGACTGCCTTGACAGCATCTTCCTGACCAACGAGTCTCTTGTGGAGTCTTTCTTCAAGATGGATGAGCTTGTCTGATTCACTCTCGGAGATAGACTTAAGAGGGATGCCTGTCCACATCTCTACAACCCTGGCGATATCCTCGATCTGAATGGGATCGGGCATGATGTCAGATTCTAATGCTTCAAGTTCATTAGTAAGCTTATCGACCTTGGACTTGAGCTCTGCTACCTTCTCATACTCGCATTCGCGCTCTTCAGGAGAGGAGTTCTCCATGGATTCTACCATCTTCTTATGCTCTTCTTCTGCCTGCTCAAGATCCCTTCTGGTGTTGGCGAGCTTAACGAGCTTAACGTTCTTGAGGTTTGCTGCAGAACCCGCCTCATCGATAAGGTCTATAGCCTTATCAGGAAGGAATCTGTCAGTGATGTATCTCTTGGATGCACCAACAGCAAATCTCAGGACCTCATCAGAGTATGTGACATTATGGTGCTTCTCGTAGTAGTCCTTGATGCCCTTAAGTATCTCAAAAGACTCCTCAGGCGACGGTTCATCGAGCATGACCTTCTGGAAACGTCTCTCAAGAGCCGAATCCTTCTCGATCTTCTTATACTCTGCGGTTGTAGTGGAACCCAAGATCCTGAGTTCACCTCTGGCAAGAGCAGGTTTTAAGATGTTAGCGGCATTTGTGGAGCCCTCGGCATCGCCTGCGCCAACTATCGTATGGAGCTCATCGATAACGAGGATTATGTTCTCAGCCTTGATGGCTTCATTGATAACGCCCTTAATACGGCTCTCGAACTGTCCTCTGAACTGTGTGCCGGCGACCATTGCAGGAAGGTCTAACTGCCATACCTGCATATTAAGGAGCTTCTCGGGCACAGTACCTTCAACGATCTTAACTGCAAGACCCTGAGCTACGGCAGTCTTACCGACACCGGGAGCACCTATGAGAACGGGATTGTTCTTGGTCCTTCTGTTAAGGATCTGAATGCAGCGCTCTATCTCAGTATCCCTGCCGATGATGCGGTCGATCTTGCCGCTTGCCGCACGCTCAGTAAGGTTCGTTCCGAACTCATTAAGATACTTCATGCGCGAACGGTTCTTGAGCTTCTTCTCGCCTCTTTGGTTCTTGTTATCCTTGTCAGAGTCATCTGAAGACCCGGGCCTTCCGCCCCAGAACTTCTCGAAAAAGTTCTTCTTGTCCTCACCATCGCCGTCAGCATCTGCATCAGCAACATTTATCGGCGTGGAGTCCTCGTCAAAATCGTATCCCTCTTCATCCGGCATGAGATCGTCGAACTCGCCTCCTGCCAGCGACTTAAGAAAATCCGAAGGATCTACTGACATATCAGCTGATCCGATCATCTTCTCGACACGATCGCTCATCTCATCAATGTTATCGTCGTTTATGCCTGTCTTGTTGAACATATCAGTTACGCCTGCTATGCCTGATTTATAGGCACACTTAAGGCAGAAACCTTCGTCTATGCGTCTGCCGTTCTCATAACGGCTCGTAAAGACGATCGCATGTCTTGTCTTACAAATGCTGCAAAGTGCCATTTATTCTTCTCCCTCTTCCCTGATCCTGCGTCTTACGCGCGGTCCGGTCAATATTTCCATTTGTTCTTCCTCAAGCCTCTTGGTATCGATGAATGAAGAGATATCCCTGTACTGTCCATTCTCTTTTGCTCTTGCAAGGATGGGCTTAAGGAACTGTCCCGTATAAGACTTCTTAACCTTGCAGATATCCTCAGGGGTGCCTTCCGCGATCACCTGACCGCCGTCATCGCCGCTCTCAGGACCCATGTCTATTATATGATCAGCTGTCTTTATGACATCGAGATTATGCTCTATCACCACGACAGTGTTCTTATTCTCAGTTAAGCGTTCTAAAATGTCAACAAGCTTATGAACGTCCGCAACGTGAAGACCGGTCGTAGGCTCATCTAAGATATAGATCGTCTTGCCTGTAGAACGCTTGGACAGTTCAGATGCGAGCTTGATCCTCTGCGCTTCACCTCCGGAGAGCGTCGTGGAAGGCTGTCCGAGCTTGATATAACCTAATCCGACCTCCTGAAGCGTCCTTACTTTCTTTAAGATAGCCTGCTGATTTCTAAAGAATTCACAAGCCTCATCAACAGACATCTCGAGCACATCAGAGATATTCTTGCCGTTATATCTGACCTCGAGCGTTTCCCTGTTATATCTTTTACCATTACATACATCGCACTTAACGTAAATATCAGGCAGGAAATTCATCTCGATCTTATTCACGCCGTCACCCTGGCAGGCTTCGCATCTACCGCCTTTGGTGTTAAAGCTGAACCTTCCGGCGGCATAGCCTCTCATCTTGGCATCGGGCGTAGAAGCATAGAGTTTCCTTATCAGATCGAAAAGACCGATATACGTAGCAGGATTACTCCTCGGAGTCCTGCCTATGGGGCTCTGATCGATGCAGATGATCTTATCGAGATTGGAATAACCTGTTATCCTGTCACACCTGACCCTTTGCTTTCTTGCGCCGTTAAGCTCATGAGAAAGATAAGGAACAAGCGTTGAATTGATAAGTGAGGATTTGCCCGATCCTGACACGCCGGTTATTACCGTAAACAATCCTATAGGTATCGATACATCGATATTCTTAAGATTATTAACTGATGCATTCTTTATCGTAAGCATCTTCTTGGGATCAGGTCTTCTCCTGTTTTTGGGAACAGGTATGAACTTTTTGCCTGATAAGTATTCACCGGTTATGGACTCTTCGCACTTGATGATGTCATCTATCGTGCCCTGTGCTACCACTTCACCGCCAAACGAACCTGCGCCGGGACCGATATCTACGATATGGTCAGCTGCCCTCATGGTCTCCTCATCATGTTCGACAACGATTATGGAATTGCCGAGATCCCTTAACTTATAGAGAGTCTTGATGAGCTTATCGTTATCCCTTTGGTGTAGGCCGATAGACGGCTCGTCCAGGACATACAAGACGCCCTGAAGCCCTGCACCGATCTGTGTTGCAAGTCTTATCCTCTGAGCCTCGCCGCCTGACAGCGTGGAAGAAGACCTGGACAGGGTAATATAATCAAGACCTACATCGTAAAGGAACTCAAGTCTTGATCTGACTTCACGCATGATGGGAGCAGCGATCTCATTATTCTTGCCTGAGAACTTAATATCCTTAAAGAAGGCGATCATGTTCCTTACGGACATGTCGCAGAGCTCGCTTATGTTCTTGCCGCCTATCTTTACCGAAAGAACCGTAGGATTGAGCCTGTGACCGTGGCAGACAGGACATACATCAATGCTCATGTATCTTTCGTAGGATGCCCTAGCCTCCTCGCTCATGGATTCCCTGTGTCGTCTCATCACACTCGGAACAACGCCTTCCCAGGCTGAATAGTAATCGCCTGATCTGGGATAAACGGAATTTCTGGTATCGATCTTCAGTTTCTCTCCGTCATTTCCATAGAGAATGATGTCTTTGACCTTCTGAGGGAGCTTATAGTATGGAACATCAAGTGAGAAGTCATACCTTTTGGCCAGAGCTTCGATAAAACACCTTCCCCAGCTCTTGGGATCGTCAAAGTTCCATCCTGCCGTTCTTACAGCTCCTTCATTGATCGACAGCTTGGGGTTGGTTATGCAAAGCTCGGGGTCGACACTTACAAGGCTTCCCAAACCCGTACAGTTCGGGCATGCACCTTCAGGGCTGTTAAAGGAGAAACTCCTTGTGGTGATCTCAGGGAAAGAGATGCCGCAGTCAGGACAAGCCATATTCTGCGAGAAGAACTCATCATTTGTCTCATATTCCCTGTTTCCGTCATCACTTTCTTTAACGGTCTGGCATTCAACGAGCAGGAGACCGTCAGAGAGCTTGAGCGCTGTCTCACAGGAATCGTAGAGTCTGGTCTTATTTGTTTCTTTGTAGACGATACGATCAACTACTACTTCTATGTCGTGCTTGTTGTTCTTATTGAGCTTGATGTCCTCATCAAGCTCATACATGATGCCGTCTACCTTGACCCTTACAAAGCCCTGCTTTCTGAATGATTCAAAGAGCTTGGCAAACTCGCCCTTCTTGCCTCTGACCATGGGGGCATATACGATCATCTTAGTCCCTTCAGGATAACCTGAAAGCTTGTCTATTATCTGATCTATAGTCTGTCTCTTGATGGGCTTTCCGCATTCAGGACAGAAAGCCTCTCCGACCCTTGCATAAAGTAGCCTGTAGTAATCGTAGATCTCTGTGACCGTACCTACAGTCGATCTGGGGTTTACGACAGTGGACTTCTGGTCAATGGATATTGCGGGCGAAAGACCCTCTATCGAGTCGAGGTCAGGCTTTTCGAGCTGGCCCAAGAACATCCTCGCATAGGAAGAGAGTGATTCAACATATCTTCTCTGGCCCTCGGCATAGATGGTATCGAAAGCCAAAGACGACTTGCCCGAACCCGAGAGTCCGGTCAGAACCACAAGATCCCTTCTGGGGATATCAAGATCGATATTCTTAAGGTTATGCTCTCTGGCGCCCCTTATCTTTATATATTTATTCTCTTCCATAGTATGCCCTTATTTAGTCAAAGCATTATACCACGATTTATAAAATGAATCTTCGCATAAATGAATTAAGCTCCGAATGACCGGAGCTTAATAACATCTGGTGACCCCAAGCGGATTCGAACCGCTGATTGCGCCGTGAGAGGGCGCCGTCTTAACCACTTGACCATGGGGCCGATTAACTTTGCCCGTGTATATTACCACAAGCAAAAAGCTAACGCAAGTGTTTAGAAGATATCTTGTCTTTCTTCAAGAGACTGATAGGGTCTTCTCTTGTTAACGCACTTGAATGCGGGACGGATTATCCTGCCGCCTGAGACGATCTCCTCAATGCGGTGAGCGCTCCATCCTGCGATCCTTCCGCATGCGAAGAGCGGAGTGTAGAGCTCGCTCGGAATATCGAGCATCGAATAAACAAGACCTGCGAAAAAGTCTACATTCGCGCAGACGATCTTATCTGAGTTCTTGACCTCGTGGAAGACCTCAGGCGCGAGTCTCTCGACTCTTAAGTAAAGATCGTAAAGTGCCATATTGCCCTTTTCCCTGGCAAGGAGCTCTGCATACTTGCGGATGGTTACCGTTCTCGGATCAGACAAAGTATAGACTGCATGTCCGATGCCGTAGATAAGACCTGAATGATCGAAAGCTTCCTTCTTAAGGATCTTAGTAAGGTATGCCTTGATCTGATCCTCGTCTTCCCAGTCAGTTACGGTATCCCGAAGTTCCTTCATCATGGCATAGGCCTTTCCTGAAGCGCCGCCGTGCTGGGGACCCTTAAGAGAACCAACAGCTGAAGCTATTACTGAATATGTATCAGAACCCGTGGAAGAAACTGCATGAGTAACGAAGGTTGAGTTGTTGCCGCCGCCGTGCTCGGCATGGAGAACGAGCATGAGGTCTAATATCCGTGCCTCGAGGTCAGTAAACTTACCATCGGGCCTTATAAGGTGCAGGATATTCTGAGCAGTATTGTACTCAGGCTTTGGGTTATGGATAAAAAGACCCCTCTTCTCGATGTAGTGTCTTCTGGCCATATAGCCGTAAGAGATGAGCACGGGGAATCTTGCAATGAGCTCCGTGCACTGTCTGATGACGTTCGGGATATCAGTGGCATCCGGATTGTCGTCATAAGAATACATGGCAAGAACGGATCTTGCGAGCTTGTTCATGACATCAGGCGAAGGTGCCTTGAGGATCATGTCTTCTGTAAAACCATCAGGAAGAGGACGTACGCTCGTAAGAAGGTCATTAAACTTCTTAAGCTCTTTTTCCGTAGGAAGGTCACCTGTAAGAAGAAGGAAAGCAGTCTCCTCATAGCCGTATCTGCCGTTAAGGAAGAAACCGTCGACCAATTCGGTAACATCATAACCCTGATAATAGAGTTTGCCTTCTACAGGGATCCTGTCCGCGTCATCAACGATATAACTCATTACCTCGCCGACTTCGGTAAGTCCGACAAGAACGCCTGTGCCGTCGTTATTGCGCAGACCTCTTTTGACATTGTATTTGCTGTACAAAGACGGATTGATATGAGACTTTACACTTGCCACGTCGGCAAGCTTGTTAATAAGTAGATCCTTGTCTTGCTTATCCATAAACAAAACACCCTTCCTGTAATTCTGCGTTTTATTATATCACATGGTAAAACGCCTGTTTTTTTTCTAAATCACAGGAAGTATCAGAAGATTTATAGCTTTATTTATCGTATTTTGCCAAAACGCTGTCTGCAGCATGCGTGAAAAGGACCAAGCCGTCTTCACCGTTGGCAGCATCACCGACTCTGCCGAGGATACGGTCGAACCTGCTCATCACTTCATCAACATAATCGTGTTCAGACTCCCTGGTCCTCATGTGTATCCTGACACCGTTTTTGGCATAATGCGGATACTTGAACTTGATTAATAGCCCGTCAGACTTAAAGACTCTTATTCCCTCTCCGTTATCAGCAGTCTGTGCAAATCTTGTGTAAGAATCGACTTCATCGTATCTGAAGACATCTTTTACCCTGCCTTCGTCATCATCATTACTCCTGACCGCAAACATCCCTATACTGTCATTGAACATAATTGATTCGATCTTAGTAAGACTGGGAAAAACGGGGATATTCTTGTTGCCCTCAAAATACTCTTTGTAGATCTTATCTTCACGCTTCATGAGCTCTATGTGAGATCTTAGAGCGTCTACACTATATTTCTCAGGATCTATAAAACTACTGCAGAGCTTCTCACATCTGGAACAAAGGTAGGATCTCATCTCGATCTTCTTGTTCTTGAAGACCTTACAAGAAGAACCGCATATGCAGCATTTCTTACTGAACATGATCCTGCCTCCCCACGATAAAATATAAATTATTTTAACATTTTGAGGAGAAATAGCAAGAAATATTGATTTTATTGGGATTTACTTATCTCTTCCCTGCTTACGTTCTTTCTTATCGTTATACATGTCTTCATCTGCATTCTTCATGATGAGATTCAGATTAATGCTGCTGTCAATCCTTGAGCTGCAGAAACCAAAACTTGCTCCTACACTGTAAGGAAGTCCCTGTTTACTGCATTCCCTGGCGATATGCTCTTTATATCTTAAGCGTATCTGTTCTTTCGTCAGGCTGATATCATGATCAGTGATTATCGCTACTGCAAACTCATCACCGCCGTATCTTGCTGCAAATCCCTGATCAGCAGTCAGATGAGACAATGCTCCGGCAAGTATCTTGAGGCTCCTGTCACCTTCAGCGTGACCATAATTATCGTTAATGAACTTAAGACCATCCATGTCGACAGAGAATAGTGTAAACACCTTACCGTAGTTAGCAGGATCAAGGATGATCTTGTCGCACAGATTAAGGAATCCCCTGCGGTTATAAAGACCAGTCAGATAGTCAAGTTCGCTCATGCTCTTGATCTGCTTGTTGGCAACCATGAGATTGGTAAGATTTCTGACAGAATCAACACTGGAAGAGACATATGTTCCGAATTCCTCGTATCTCTGCTGAACTCTTAACGGCAGCTTCTCTAATGCAGTACAGATATAACCGTGGGACTTGCCGTTAGCCCTTATCTGTCTGGTGAGAATGACATTGATACCGCTGTCTCTTCTGAGCATCTGATCGATCTCAGGGAAAGGCTTGTTTACGTTATAGAACTTCTCCTTAAAGTAATTGTCGTAGGAATTGCCTCTGAACAGGGAATGAACATACTCGGGTCCTGTGCTCAGACCAATGAAGAAGTACTGATAAGGCCAGAGCCACAAAGACTTCTCGATCCCGTCTACAGAAGAATCGATGTTCTTGATATCATGCCTCTTAGTAATAAAGATGCCGATCTCCGAGTCATGGAAAACATAGTCCTGATAAGCAAGAGACAGATCGGTAACTGTTTCCTCCCACTCTTCTATCGTCCTCACATGACATCCGCATGAGGCACTAAGGACAAGCTTGTAATTCATCTCGAAAACATAATCCAGCGTGCTGTAATCCTTGATCGAAGTATCAGAGAGGATCTTAAGGATCTCATCACCGATGGCTTCAAAGTCCGGCTCACACGTTGTAATGGCAGGACTGTGATACTTTCCGCACCATGCACCGTCAAAACCGGTAACTATTACATCCTCGGGCACACGCTTGCCCATTGATTTTAACAGATCTGCAACTCCTGTGGCCATCGAGTCATTGGCACAGATAAAAGCCTTGGGCATCTTCATGCCTGCGCTGAACTTGGCTTCAAGAACACGTATGGTCTTGGCTGCATAGAAATCGCCATAGATGATATCGTCATCTGATACATCAAGACCTTTCTCGCTCATAACCTTCTTAAAGATCTCTTCACGTTCTAACGAATACTGATTATCCTTAAAACCTGCGACCATCTTGACATCAGTTATGCCGTGTTCTTCTATAACATGCCTGACAACAGCTTCAAAACCTCTGCTGTAATTGAACATGCCGTTGACAGTGCCTTTGATCCTTCTCTCGATGACAAAGACGGGAATGTTCTTTTCGCGTGCAATTCCAATAAGGTAATCTATGATCTCCTGATATTTGAGCATTTCTGCGAAAAGCACCATGGCGGCAAGATCAAACAGCTTGATGATCCTCGCAAAGCTAAGCTCATGCTCAAGATTCAGATCATTCATGTAAGGCGCAGTAAATGTAAAACTGGCAACAACATAATCCTTGGTGATCGAAGGCCTGATTATGGTGTTAAGGAATTTATTGTAATTATCCGCATCCTCCCAGACACCGCAGACGGCGATGACCCTGCGCTTGTCAGATTCGGTCTCAGACCTTGTAAAATACATGTCAGACAGCGTTATCACAGGTGATATCCGGTCACCATTTAGATCAAATTCAATCCTTACCAAGCCGGATCTAACAGCCATTTCCGAAGGACTGTATCTGACCCTGTGTCTCTGGCTGACCTTATCTATTTGAATGGTATACTCAGAATCGACCTGACCTCCTGCTATAAAACGAAGCTTGATATGAGCTTCGTTCTTACCGACCGCCATAAAGGAAAACTCATGGTCACAACAGGAAGTGACAGGAACATCATCCAGATGGAACAAAACCGGAGAACTGACAGTATCATACATGTCAAAGCTGAACTCAAACAGGTTTCCGCTGCGCGAAAAAACAGCAAGTCCATATTCACGGCAATCAAACAGCCACGAAGCTTCACGGCCGTGTATTATATTTACCCATCTTTGATCCTTGTCATCCATAGCTTGATTCTAACACATTTATGACATGCCGAAGAAAACAATCTATTAAGATCCTTTAATGTCTTTTACCTGATAACACATAACCGATTATTGCCGAACTGGCTGCCGCATTAAGCGATTCCGCCTTACCCGGCATGTCTATCCTGACGAGCTTGTCACACTTGGCTGAAGTGTCTAAAGAAAGCCCCTTTCCTTCATTGCCGATAAAATAAGCGCAAGGCAAAGAGATTTCTTCCCTGTCCAGGCTCTCACCCTTAAGATGCATGGCAAGCTTGGTTATCATCTTACTGTCAAGAAACGATATTATTTCTGACATGGGAAGTCTTATGACCGGAACATGCCAGACTGATCCCATGGATGCTCTTAAAGTCTTCTCAGAATATGCATCAGCCGACAAGTCACTTATAAGGACTGCCGTAAAGTCAAATGCATCAGCTGTCCTGATTATGGTCCCCAGATTTCCCGGATCCTGAACATCCTCTAATACTGCATAGATGTCCTTGCCGTCTCCGCGGAAAGGTATGCCGCTGTCATAAGAAGGTCTCTTGACAACAAGAGCTATCCCCTGGGGATTTACAGTTGATGCCGTCTTCTTAAACAGATTATCTGAAAGGATGATGGGATCAGTCGCAAGGCCGTCAAATGTGCCGGTCTCATCTTTAAAACTCTCAGACTTAACGACAGTAATGACCTCAGCGCCTGATAATACAGCATCAGAGCAGAGCCTGACGCCCTCTATGAAAACTACGCCCTCGCTCCTTGAAACAGAACTCTTATGGAGCGAGGCAAGATATTTAACTTTAGGATTGTCTTTGCCAGTTATGACCATATCCTGATTATAAACAAAAGAAAGGACTGCTTCAATTGAAACAGTCCTTATAAGATCTTTAGTAGTTCTGATATCAGAGAGCTGCCTTAGCCTGCTCTACGAGAGCGGAAAAACCGTTGCCGTCTGTGATAGCGATATCAGAAAGAACCTTACGGTCAAGCTCAACGCCAGCCTTCTTGAGACCGTTCATGAATCTTGAGTAGCTGATACCGTTAAGACGGCAAGCTGCATTGATACGAACGATCCAAAGTCTTCTGAAGTTTCTCTTCTTGTTTCTTCTGTCACGGTAAGCATAGTTGCCTGACTTTAATACCTGCTGGTTAGCTACCTTGAAGAGCTTGCTCTTATGACCCCAGTAACCCTTAGCAGCCTTTAATACCTTATGGTGACGAGCTCTTGTACGAATTCCTCTTTTAACTCTTGACATGTTATTGTCCTCCTAACTAATAAGCGATTAAGCGTAAGGGATCATCTTCTTGATGATTCTTGCATTTGAATCAGAGCAAACCTGACTGTGTCTTAAGTGTCTCATTCTCTTAGTAGGTCTCTTGGAGAGAATGTGACTTCTGAAAGCCTGCTTGTGAAGAACCTTACCGGAACCCGTTACCTTAAATCTCTTCTTAGATGAACTGTGTGTCTTCTGCTTAGGCATTTTCTTATCCTCCTAAAAATTATTTTTTCTTTAAGGGTGAGAGATACATTACCATGTTTCTTCCCTCGATCTTGGGCGTCTTGTCAACTGATCCGTATTCGCTTACGCCCTCGGCGAACTTCTCCATTACTTCGAAGCCTTTGTTCTGGAATGCCATCTCGCGGCCTCTGAATCTGATGTTAACCTTGACCCTGTCGCCGTTAGTTAAGAACTTAACGACCATCTTACGCTTGACTTCGATATCGTGAACATCAGTCGTAAGCTTGAGTCCAACTTCTTTAAGTTCGGTCTCCTTCTGCTTTTTCTTAGCTTCCTTCTCTCTCTTCTTCTTCTCGAATACGAACTTGTTGTAGTCCATTACCCTGCACACGGGATTCTCCGGATTGGGTGAGATGCAGACGAGATCGAGACCTGCCTCTTCCGCTGACTTCCTGGCTTCCTCGATCGGTACGACACCGACCATCTCGCCTTCACTGTCGATCAAGCGGACCTTTGCAAACATAATTGCATCGTTAATCATCTGATTGTCATTAGCTTTCGAGATAGTAAACACCTCCTTCAAAATAAAAAAGAACGGATTGCATCCGTTCTCTCATAACAGCCCTGCCTTAAGATAATAAGGCAACCCCTCTGTGGGTAATCTAAACTATTAACCTCTTTACAGGCCTTGGCCGCTGGAGGTGAGAAACAGATGTCCTTCTTTTATTGACTTGCATATATTAAGCAAAAGAAACCATAAAGTCAAGCATTTACGGCAATTTTCTTTATTCTTAATGAATGACCTTAAGAAAGCTCCTTCTGTGGATCGGGGTCATTCCGTGTTCCCTTATAGCCGCATAATGGTCTTTGGTGCCGTAGCCCTTATGCTTTTCGAACCCGTATCCGGGATACTCCTGAGCATATTCTGCCATCATATGGTCCCTTGTGACCTTGGCAAGGATAGACGCTGCAGCAATGGAATCAGACTTGGCATCACCCTTTATGATCGGTATGATAGGAACGCCGCAGTCAAGCTTGACCGCATCGACCAAGAGAAGATCCGGCCTTACTGAGATCTCAGCTACGCACTGTCTCATCGCCTTCTTGGTAGCCTCTAAGATGTTGATCTCATCTATAACATCAGGACCGATGGCAACGACTTTATACGCCAGCGCCTTTTCCTTGATCTCGGTAAAAAGGGCTTCCCTTTTCTTCTCACTTAGCTTCTTGGAATCATCGAGTCCCAAGATCTTTACCTCAGGATCTAATATGCAGCAAGCCGCGACGACGGGACCTGCCAAAGGGCCCCTGCCTGCTTCATCAATGCCGCCTATAAACTTATGCCCTTCGCTAAGAGCCTTGCGTTCGTATTCATAGAGCTCATCGTATTTTGCTTCAAGCTGCTCTAGTGTAAGTCTTGCCATATCAGGGAACCTCCAGAGTGATCCTTCCGATCCTGCCTTCTCTAAAATCATTAAGAAGAAGCCTTGCAAACCTGTCTTCATCTACTCTGCCGCCGCTCATGACACAGCCTCTCTTCTTGCCCATCTCAAGGAAGAGATCGTAGTAAGGATCAGAATACCCCATATCTTCAGTCTCAAAACTCTCAGGCAATTCGACAGAGTAACGGCTTGAAATGAGTGAAGGATATAATTCCAGAAGTATCTTCATGGAATCAAAAGCGGTAGATACTATATCAGAGACATCATCCTTAACGCTTCCGCACATGGCAAGGCACAAGGAAGACCTTCTCGTAGCGATCCTCGGCCACAATACGCCTGCCATATCCATCAGTTCAAGTCTGCCTGGTGTAGTTACCCACTTAAAATCCTTGGTGACTCCCGGCCTGTCTCCCGTAACAGCGGCTTTCTTGCCTGCAAGAGCATTAATGAGAGTAGACTTGCCTGTATTGGGACATCCTACTACGATTGCGCGCATCTGACGCCCCACGCGTCCTTTTGCAGCTGCATTTGCCAGCTTGTCCTTAAGGATATCCTCAGTCATCTGGTACAGCTTATCTACGCCCTTCTTATGCGAAGCTTCGATGGCAACGGCCTTAATGCCCTGCTCTTCGAAGTAAGAAAGCCATAAAGATGTCTTTACGGGATCAGCAAGATCAGCTTTATTGAGGATCACTATCCTGGGCTTGCCGCCTATGATCTTATCCAGTTCAGGATTTCTGCTCGAGAACGGTATCCTGCAGTCGCATGTCTCGTATACGATATCAACGAGCTTAAGCCTCTCACGCATCTCGTTGAGAGCCTTTCGCATATGTCCGGGAAACCAATTGATGTCATTAGCCATGTTTAAATTGTACCACAAGCATACAATATTCTTCCTCCAACTCACGAATTGACTCACGAATCACCAGTAATTAGTGCATTGATTCGTGATACTCACGATTCAGCTCACGAATCGGAAACTATTCGTGTATCGATTCGTGACTAAGCAATCTTAGCTTTTAGAGAATGCACGGCAATTGAGTTCAGCATGATTATTATTTGATTAGTTAT
Organism: uncultured Clostridia bacterium; assembly: GCA_946187935.1. Taxonomy (GTDB): domain Bacteria; phylum Bacillota; class Clostridia; order Saccharofermentanales; family Saccharofermentanaceae; genus Saccharofermentans. The sequence goes on along the minus strand of CAMHSJ010000012.1, from coordinate 12,788 downwards.
AAACTCAGGACTAGGCATATAGTCTTTTGATCCGTAAAGATAAAGGATGGATTCATATGGATACACACCGCTGTCAGTATAGTTATTGATCCTGATAACTGTTTTATGAGTATAATCGTAATCGTTCATTTTTCCCAAATACTCAATAAAGAAACAATAATCAAGAGATTCAATATACACGACAAAATCCGGATAAATGATCTCACTGCCGAGCTGAACTGCGGGTTCATATTTATATTTAAGTCCGAGTTTATCTAAACACTCAGCAACCACAACTTCAGCTCTGGAACGCATTCGATAATTCTTATACTTGTAATTACTACTGTTGACCATTGGATTACTGCATTCTTTAATGCTCTTGTAGAATTTTCCGTCGAGAGCTTTATTGAGCAAAACGATCTTAAGACTTGAGATCAATTGTTTTTCCTCAGCACTTAACTCATTATCATGTGATCTTATAAAAGCCAGAGCAGTATCTCTTTCCTGAGCAATTTGGTAATACTTCTGACCTTTGGGGGTGTTTAACGAAAACTCTTTTCGTCTATAAACATTATTATCCTTGTAATTCACTCTTACGATCGGTCTGTTGTGACGAGAACCCAAGGCCACTCTGGGAGTGCTCTTAAGCAGCTCTTGGTAATACAGGTATTGGAGCATTATCCACGCTCTAGAAAATAGTTCTTTCATCAGCATTTCCTCCTTAGCTAAATGATACGCTCAAAAAAACGCCAGAAATGCGACAAAATCATACAAAAACCGACAAACAAAGAACCCGCCGGAAAACCGGCGGGTCCAATGAATAAGCTAACGTTTGATCAGATCTTCTGAGTGATCTTAGCTGCCTTACCCTGTCTGCCACGCAGATAGTAGAGCTTAGCTCTTCTAACCTTACCCCTTCTAACGATATCGATGTGATCGATCTTGGGTGAGTTAACAGGGAGAATACGCTCAACACCTACACCGTAAGAAAGACGGCGGATAGTGATGCTCTCAGAAAGTCCTGAGCCCTTACGAGCGATTACATATCCTTCGAATACCTGGATACGCTCTTTGTTACCTTCTTTGATGAGAAGATGAGCCTTAACATAGTCACCGATCTCTACTTCAGTGCACTTGTTATTCAAGTTCTCATTCTCAATAACTTTAACTAAATCCATATTGTATGTTCCTCTCTTTCCTGCAGATGTTCTTGCCTGGATCTTGGCAGAGGACCACCCTGATAACTGAAAGAGTTTATCACAAGCCTTTTTTGAAGGCAAGTACTTTCTTCCAGTCTTCTTCGGTCAGATCAAGCTTATCGAGCATGTCCGGCCTGTTCTTCCATGTATCATACAGAGCAGCTGCCCTGTTGTAATCCTTTATGAGCGCATCGTTGCCGTTCTTGAGCACATCAGGGACCTCGGTATCGTGCCATACGGGAGGCTTGGTGTACTGCGGAGCCTCAAGGACGCCGTCAGTATGGGATTCGTTCGTGTAAGCCTCTTCATTGGGCAAAACATCCGGGACAAGTCTTGATACGGCATCTATTACTACGATGGCAGCTGTCTCACCGCCCGTTAATACATAGTCTCCAATGGATATCTCTTCGTCTGCGATCTCTCTTATGACTCTGTCATCGATACCTTCGTAATGACCGCAGATAATGAGAAGATCCTGCTTTAAGGACAGCTCCTTGGCTTTTGCTTCATTAAAGACATTGCCCTTGGGAGACATATAGACCGTATAGGGCTTGTGGCCTGCCAGTTCTTTTGCCTTTTCGAAAGCGCCGTAGACAGGCTCTGGACGGATCATCATGCCGGTGCCGCCGCCGTAGATCGTGTCATCAACCCTGCCATAGGTGTTTGGGGCATAGTCTCTCATCTGTATACAGTTAAGAGATATTGCTCCCTTCGCCATAGCCCTGCCGGTTATGCTGGTATTTAAGTAGTTATATACCTGCTCCGGGAATAATGTAGCAACGTAGAAATCCATTACAGTTCTGGTCCGTTATCACTTGTAGAATCAGGCGTTACAGTATAAGGATTGCCGTTCTCGTCTACCTTTATGGCAGAACCGCAGAACTCGCAGTAACCTACGGTAAGCTTACGGATCTTATTGCCTGCAGCACCGCAGTTCGGACATGTTACGGCAACATATTCCTTCTCAAGCTCATCGTAATATTGCTGCTGCCTGAATTCAGTCTGAGCCTTATCTGCTTCGCTCCTGGCCTTATCAGCCTGCTCTTTAGCCTGAAGGGCTTTCTGCTTTGCGACCTTCTCCTTGCTCTTGCGGACAACTGAGATGACGATGATAAGCGCAATGCCAACGATCACAGCGATGACAATGATGGTTACTATGGCTCTGAGAGACATCTGCTTTGTCATGATCCTTGAAGCAGCCTTCTCAAAAGACCTGCTGAAGAACTGGCCCTCATTAAGACTTTGGTTGGAATAATAATAGTCAATGTAGTCTAAGAGTATCTCTCTTGCCTGCTCATCCATTACTGCAGCCTCGGCATCGTGTCCGGGAGTGACGGTAACGATATAATTACTGGAAGCGTTCGGATATTCCCTGAAGACTACGAGAAGATGTCCTTCGTCGTCTCCGAACAATTCCTTATATTTATTTTCAGCATATTCCTCGAGGCTTCCTTCAGACTTATAGTCCTTGCCTTCCTCGCCCATGATGTAGAGATAAGGCTGAACGCCTGTAGCATCGTAGAACTCTCTCATACCGGAGATAAGCGATGCTTTCTCACCGGATTCATCTATCCAGTCACCCCAGTCGTCCCGGTACCATTCATCAACATAATCGCATTTGGAAGAAGGAAGAGGCTCTCTTTGGATAGTAGAACGCTCTATTCCGAGATCGCCTGCATTGCCTGTCTTGACCGCGAAAAATATAAAGAATACCGCAAACAAGGCTACAGGCATCATAAGAGCGATAATGGATGAAAAACATCCTGAGCATCCGCCACCGCCGGAGCCGCCACTATAACTGCCGCCGGAATGGTGATACGAAGACCTGTGTGAAGATCTGGAAGACCCTCCGCTGTAACTGCTCCTGTGGCCACCGCTTGAATGATGCGAATGACTGCTCGAATGATGTGAATGTGAATGCGAATGGCTTCCGCCGCCACCTCTGCCCATATTAAGATCCCCCTTATCCAAATTGATCTTAATTATAACATTTGCTTTTTCTTATTCGTATAATTCGTAAAGACCCTTAGGCATAACGCATTTGATATAGCCTTCTTCAGGGTTTACCTCATAACAATAGATCTTAAGGAAAGGCAGGAGAAGATTCTTTTTCTTTCCCAGTCTTTTTATCTCAAGGATATAATTGGCGCCTGTCTCATAACAGTCACAGACCTTGCCGAGATCACCTTTCTCATCGTCGATGACATTAAGGCCTATAAGATCGGCTATGTAGTAGCTGTCCTTCTTGAGAGGAACGGCATTTTCCCTGGATACGGCAATAAATGTTCCGTGGATCGCCTGTGCCTTATCCCTGTCATCAACACCATCGAAATGGATAAGGACATTGCCCCTGTCAAGCCGCGAAGTCTTGACACTGACAGGCTTAAGGTCTGACAGGTCTTCTCTGCAGAAAAAGCATTCCTTAAGCTTAATAAAACGGTGCGCATCATCCGTAAGGGGATAGACTTTCACTTCCCCCCGGATGCCGTGCGCACCGATGATCTTACCTATGATGATATAGTCCTGCATTATCCTACGATATCAACGATAACGCGCTTGCCGCTCTTCAGGTACTTAGCCTTCATTATGGAGCGGATAGCCTGTGCTCTCTTACCGTTCTTACCGATTATCTTACCTGTATCTTCAGGAGCGACGGACAATTCAAAGATGACCGTGTTGCCACGCTCAGTCTTCTTAACATTGACCTCATCAGGGTTATTCACCAGTTCCCTGGCGATATATACCAATAAATCGTCCATTTACGGACCTCCTTGCTGATCAGATAATGCCCTGCTTCTTAAGAAGATCTCTAACTGTATCTGTGGGCTGTGCTCCGTTGCCGAGCCACTTCTTTGCAGCCTCAGCATCGATCTTGACCTGGTCTTCCTCTACTAAGGGATTGTATGTACCGATCTCCTCGATGAAACGACCATCTCTGGGGTAACGGGAATCAGCTACAACAACACGATAGAAAGGTGCCTTCTTCTTACCCATTCTTCTTAAACGAATCTTTACTGCCATTTTACTTTTCCTCCGTAAAATTAATTATTTATATGATCATCGCCGTAAAAGTCTTGGCGGGATGAACTTATCTTCTGCCCTTTTTCTTCTTCTTGCGGTCTTTCCTGCCGCCAACAGGGCCGTTATTTTCCTTAGGCATGCGCATGCCGCCCATACCCATACCGGACATGCCTTCAAGTGCACTCATATCCATGCCGCCGCCCATCTTGGACATCATCTTGCCGAAGCCCTTGGGCATCTTGAGACCGCCCTTGCCGCCTGTCATCTGCTTCATGAGCTTGGCGGTCTGCTCATACTGGGTCATGAGCTTGTTGACGTCTGACACTTCAACGCCTGCACCTGCAGCGATCCTCTTTCTCCTGCTCGCATTAAGGATGGAAGGTGCTCTTCTCTCCTTCTTGGTCATTGAGGAGATGATCGCCATCTGCCTGTCTACGATCTTATCGTCTAAGTCCTCGTCATTGATCTTGCCTGCAGCTCCGGGAAGCATGCCGACCAGATCCTTAAGAGAACCCATCTTCTTCATCTGTTCAAACTGTGAGTAGAGGTCATCAAGGTTGTACTGGGAGCTCATCATACGCTCCATAGTCTTCCTTGCCTCTTCCTCATCAACGTTGATCTGTGCCTTCTCGATAAGGGAGACAACATCACCCATGCCGAGTATCCTGTCAGCCATCCTCTGGGGATAGAAAGGCTCTATTGCATCGACTTTCTCGCCGGTACAGATGAACTTGATCGGCTTGCCCGTGATCCTTCTGATCGAAAGCGCTGCACCGCCTCTGGCGTCACCGTCGAGCTTGGTCATTATGAAACCGTCCATGCCGATCGCCTGCTCAAATGTCTCAGCAACATTAACAGCTTCCTGACCGATCATGGAATCTACTACGAGGAGTTTCTCTGTGGGGTTAACGGCACTGCTGATACCCTTAAGCTCATCCATCAGCTCCTCATCTACTACCGTACGTCCCGCAGTATCGATGATGAGGTAATTGCAAAGCATATACCTGGCCTTGCCCTCACCGTCTCTTGCGATCTTAACGGCATCCTTCTCTTCCGGATCTATATAGCAGTCAACACCTACTGAATCAGCAAGGACCTTGAGCTGCTGGGCAGCTGCAGGTCTGTGAACGTCAACGGATACCACCATCGGCTTCTTGCCGTCCTTCTTAAGGAGCCTCGCAAGCTTAACTGCAGTAGTTGTCTTACCTGCACCCTGAAGACCGTAGAGGATGATAGTCGTAAAGCCCGTAGGGGAAATGCCGAGCTTGTCTTCGCCTTCAGCGCCGCCAAGAAGCTCAGTAAGAGAGTCTCTTACGATCTTGACGATCTGCTGACCGGGCGTAAAGGATTCCTGGACATCAGCGCCCCGGCACTTCTCTGTCATGTCCTTAACGAATTCCTTGACTACCGTATAGTTAACGTCAGCCTCAAGAAGAGCCATGCGGATCTCACGCATCATCTCCTTGATGTCAGCCTCTGTTACGCGTGCCTTGCCGCGCATCTTGGCTGTTATCTTCGTTAATTTGTCTGACAGGCTCTCAAACACGTTATTACATTTCCTCTATAAGTTTCTCTAATTCATTCCTGGCACAGTCAGCCTTGTTGTCATCAAGGAATTCAAGAGCTTTCCTGGCCCTGCTCTGCTGCTTCTCGAAAAGAGCGAGAAGGCCTAATCTTTCCTCGTATTCCTCAAGCTGCCTTATGGCTCTCTTGATCGTATCGTATACGCCCTGTCTGCTGATGCCCTCATCCTGGGCGATCTCTGCAAGTGAGAGATCATCGTTATAGTACTCTTCGCATGTCGTGCGCATCCTGTCTGTGAGAAGATTACCGTAGAAATCAAGCAAGAGACCTGTTCTAACTGATTTTACCTTCATACTGACACAATACTCCTTATCAAAAGACCTGTTGAATAATATCAAACAGCGGAAATGGTGTCAAGTATTTTTCCTTGTCAGTTATCAGAGTCCGAGAAGTGCCCTGTGCAGTTCGGTTGCAGCTTCATCGAGCGTAACTTCGTCATAGATGTATTTATCACTTATATCCTTGAACAAATCCTGGAAAGACGAGTTCTCGAGCATGGGGTTTATCAGCAAAAGATCCGAACGGTTCTCATTTATAAACTCACCTGCCATGTATTCGATACCTGCGAGCTGGCCATTCTCTAATAAAGCCTGCCTTGCAGAAGCACTTACGGGGATGCCTTTCTCAGTTCCCTGAAGCTGGGCAAAATCAGGATCATTGAGAAGGAAGTCCACAAGACGTCCGCACTGTTCAGGGTACTCACAGTCACTGCTTATGGCAAACATCGTGGCAGGTTTGATATACCATGTGCTGTCATCATCTTCGTTTATCCTTAAATAGTCTCCGATAACGACATTCATGCCTTCATCAACAGCAGGCTGGCAGTATCTTATGGAATCACTCGCCCAGCATGCGGTACCTGCCGTCGCCAGGTTCTCAAAACTGCTTACTTCGAAACTGTATAAAGGCATGACTACCTTGCTGTCAGTCAGCTCCTTATAGAACTCGAGGATCATAGCGATATCTTCCTTGGTGCCTATGTAATTGCCGTCAATGTCAAAAAGCTTTCTTCCGGTAGACTGCTCAAACCAGGCGTTGATGAAGAGAACCAGGTGCTTGTTGATCATTCCGAGCACATAGATGTTATCTTTGCTCATGACCCTGGCGCAGTCAAACAGATCATCCCAGGTCTTGGGGATCTCAAGACCATAGCTCGCAAACATGTCTGCGTTGTAGAACAGACAAACAGTGTTATATGCGATAGGAAGAGCATTGAGCCTGCCGTTTCTCATGCCGGTCTCCAGGTCTTCTTCCTTGAACTGCGAAAGATCTATATAATCAGACAGCTGATTGATATCGTAATACCCTGTGCCGTCAGGAGAATACTGTGACAGCCACGCATAATTTACCTGCATTACATCACAGTTGTTATGGGATTCCATCTGCATGAGATATCTTCTCTCATATCCGTTCCACACACCATAAGAGTGATCAACGGCGATATCGGGATTCTTCTCATGGAACAATGAAAGCCCCTCGAGCGTATACTCGTGTCTTGGATCGTTGCCCCACCAGGACATCGTGATGACGACAGCCTGGTCCTGGGAACTGATCCTTACCTTGGATACATCAGAAGAACATGAAGCCAATGCTGATAAGAGCATCAGTATCGCAATAACAGAAGATAATGTCTTTATATGTTTACGCATCAGCTCTTACCTCAGATAAATGTCGGTTTTGACTTGCCGTTACGCTTGGAGATATAGAGGGCTACATCCGCCTTCTGATACAGATCATCGAATCTGTAATCTCCTGCTCCCGTAACCAGAACACCTGTTGATACAGAAAGACCGTATTTTTCTTTTTCATCCTTGAAATGAAGATCGAAAAGATCATAGAGACTGTTAGTCAGATCATGTATCCTCTTCTCAGCTTCCTGTCTTGAAATGTCATTATAAGACTTGTAGACAGCAAACTCATCGCCGCCTATTCGCCCTATGAATGCACCTTCAACACCATAGACCTCCCTTAGAAGATCTCCCATCCTCTTGATGACCTCATCGCCGAATTTGTGTCCTGCAACATCATTTACAGATTTGAAGTTATCAAGGTCCAGCATGATAAATGCTATAGCCTGCTTGCCGTTATACGTCTCAAGATCGCTCTCTGTAACGCTCCTGAATGCAGACTTATTGAGAAGGCCTGTCATCTGGTCGTTCTTGGCCTGATAGTCAAGATCGTCAACAAAACCCTTGACCGAGTAATTCAGCTTGGTCATGACAAGGATTATGGTAAGAAGCACAAGTATCGTAATCAGGGATACTAGAAGAACAAGCGTCTTAGTAGCCGCAACCTGCTCTGCCATTATCGTATCCGTCGGCATGGTGCAAACGACTCTCCAGCCGTTTGATACACGGTTGGAAGTAATGAGATAATCATCATTTACCGCAGTGATGCCTGCCGCATCGCCAATAATGCCCAGGATATACGGATCGAGCTGCATGGACTCCTCATGCTTGTTTGTGGAGTAAACTACATAGTTATCGTTAGCGATCAGCTTGATGTTCATCTCAGAAAGCTCCGCAGGAACATCAAGAACGCTCTCTAATTCTGATATATAGAAAGACACAAGGCATATGGCATTTGGATTGAGCCTCTTAACATAATAGATCCTGTTAGTGTTACCGAGGACATTTACGCTCCAGGCATCCTGCTTGAGATTATCCTCAGGGATAAGCGATGAAAAGTAATCATAGATGCCGCCATCCTTAAACATCTGTCCTGTGACCTGTGATATCCAGCCGGCTGACTTGTCGTTGGCATAGACGATGCCGAAGTCACAGTAATTGTTCATCATGCCGAGATCTACGATCCTGTTTAAGATCTTGGTCTCGCTCTGTATCTTCTGGTAATCGCTCAGTGATTCATCGGTAGCATCATAGAGATAATAATCCTTATCAGAAAACAGAAGGGCCGTTACCTGCTGAACGTTATTAAGGTAATTGTCGACATTAAGCTCCATCTGGTGCGCATCTGCCGCAATAAAATAAGATATCTCTGATTCTGTGGTACGCCTTAATGACCTGAGGAGTACTGAAGAGATTATTAACGACATCAGGATAACGCCAACCGCGATAATGGCGGAGTATACTATCTGCGTTAACCTGAGGTTGTTCTTCTTCATTTGGACCACCAGTAACAATAAGCCTGAGTCCTGGCTGCAAAATTCGTATTTGTCAAAAGCTCACGGACTTCCTCTTTAGTATACCATCTTGCTTCTATTTCTTCCTCATCGGATGTGCTCGGAGTAAATTCACCTTTGGCAACACCTATGACGCAGCAGCTCTTCTCATTGGTAATGCCAACGCCTGAATAGCTCATTGGAAGGATCTTTGTTATAGACACGATATCAAGACCGGTCTCTTCCTTAAGCTCGCGTCTTGCGGCAACCTCAGCCGTTTCGCCGGGATCGATAAGCCCCGCAGGGAAATTTACAGCAACGCCGCCAACGGCCATGCGGTATTCTTTGGAAAGAAGGATCTTCTTGTGATCTTCGCTCTCCATAATGAGGACTATCGCATCACATTTATCGTTGTTAATGCCATCAAGATCCTTGATGTCCTTGTCTCTGGAGATCATCTCATAGATCTTCTCATTGCCTTTCTCTGTTTCATAATGCGCATTGTACATGCTTATGAAACGGCCTTCGTATTTCTTCTCGATCTTTTTAAACTTCATTTCCTGCCCATCCTCTTTGCCAATACTTCTTCTGAAGCTACGGAATAACCGAAGAAACCCAGTTTCTCACCTAATAAGAAATATTCGCCGTGATTATATGCTACGAGCTTGGCATTATCGAGACAGAGACGTCCCTTGTCATCGAGCAGATATGAATCAGCTGTGACTGCCTCTATGTCCGCAATGAACATGTCATGAGAACCAAGCTCAAGTACGTCTTTGACCTTGCATGAGATCGATACAGGCGATTCCTTTATGGCATATGCATACTCAAGTCCTGATGCCTTTACGGGAGTAAGCCCCATGGTCTTAAACTTATCTTCATCCAGACCTGATCTTACTCCGCAATAGTCACAAGCCTTGCAAAGAGACTTGGATACGAGATTTACAACGAACTCGCCAGTCTCGGTAATGAGTTTATGTGAATACCTGGACTTTCTTATGGATACTGAAAGCATGGGCGGCTCAGAATTAATAGTTCCTGCCCAGGCTGCAGTCATTATGTTAGGCTTTGCCTGATCCTTGCCTGCGCAGGATATCATTACGACCGGTACCGGGTTAAGTATCGTTGATACGCCAATGTCTGTCTTTTCGTGTTTGCCCATATATACCTCCTGATCAGCTGATGAGCGGTGTTACTGCAGAGAATGTCTCAAGAAGGAGCAGATAGTCCTTTATATCGATGCCGGCAGAATAGCCGACGATGCTTCCGTCCTTGCCTATTACCCTGTGACACGGGATAAAGATGGCTATGGGATTCTCCGAGCATGCCGCACCAACAGCTCTTGTAATCTTTCTGGCCTGGATCTTGTCATTTCCGCTGAGATCCAATGCGATGTCTTCGTAGCAGACCGTCATTCCATAGCAGACTTTACTAAGGCTCTTCCATACCTGCTTCTGGAACTCGGTCCCGTGTGTAAATCTGAAGTTGATATCAAATACGGCTCTTGCCCTTCCGAAATACTCAATAAGCTCCCTGGAAGCCTTGGAAACCTCAGCCGGGAGATACTCAAGCTGCTCTTCGTCTGTTGCGTAAGCATCTTCATCTGATATAAATGCGCCCTTATCATCAAGAAGCCCAAGGCTGCCGGCAACATTAGCCATTAGGCCCTCATCAGGCTTCATGCCGAAATGATAGAGCTTAAGGCTGTCCACATATTCATTATTGCCGCCTATTACTGCAACGCCTTTCTCAAAGGGGATAAAAGAATAGTTATAGCCCTGGTAGTAAGGACTTGTGACCGTAAACAGACCTGCATCTTCAAAACCTGAAGATATCCTGACTTCGTCCTTTAACACGGCCTCCTGAATGAATCCTGATCCTGTAAGAAGGAATTCCAGATCACTGTCAGAAGCAGGACAGATAACGGTAACCTTGTGGCAGCAGATATTCATGAAACAGTATCTTAAAGTCTCATCTACTATCTGCTTTCGGATGCTTATATCGGAATCAGAAGTAAAGTTAAACTTCAGGTGTACCCTGCAGTTCTTGCGGTCAAAGAAATAAAGCCTTACCATGGCGCGTACCTTATCATCCTCAGTAGCAAGAAGAGCCTTGGAAGAACCGGACTGGGCAAAGCCCCTGATATCCTTTTCGACGGCGCCTATCGTGCCCTGCATCAAGCCAGCTGACCTTAAAGCGGAAGCATCGCCTACCAAAACCTTTGAAAGTACGATCCCGTTATCCATAGACAGCCTCCGGAGAGAATTCATCATCCGCCATGTAATAAGAAGAGAAGTAATCGTTCACATTGGCATAAAGCTTGTTGTCGTAGCTTGAAGGACAATAGACCGCATTATCCATTATCTGTCTCATCGTTTGAGCAATCGAAGGCCAGATGCCGTCACCTTCGCAGGCGGCGTCCCAGGCTTCGGAATTCCTTATGACAGGCAGGAATCCCGTCATATCCTCCAGGCGGTAGATGAGCATGAGGGCATCCTTGTCATATGACAGGAAGGAGGCAAAATCAGCAGCAAAACCGGGATCCTGGCAAGTTCTTGCTACACAGAGAGGATAGCAGTTCAGGTATGCTACGCCTGCGTTTGAGACATCACTGCCGGGGATCCTCACGAGATAGAGCTTATCAGGATAATATTCAGACCACATCCTTATCTGCGAAGAAGACCCTATCCACATCGCAGCTGTTCTGGAATAGACCGGATCAGCGCCTTCACCGTCAATATCTGATGCAAGGCCGTCTTCATAAAGCGAAGCGATATAGTCTATAGGACCTTTAACGAGATCATCAACAGAAGATCGATCTTCAAGGTATTCATCTCTAAGCATATAAGAGACCTTGCTGTCCGAATTAAAGCAGGAACCAAGGTAAGGCGTCATCTGATAAACAGAAGCAAACGGGATAATGCCCTCATATTCTTCTGAGATCAAAGAAAGATAATCCCTGAGTTCATTAGGGCTGCACTTGGAAGCAAGCCTGCCCGTATCAGGCAGATAATCTGAGTTTCCGAAGATAAGGACTGCCGAGGAATAATGAGGAAGCCCGTAGAGCATGCCGCCCACAGAACAATAAGAAAGAGCATCGCTTAATATAGCCGAAGCATCAAGATATGAAGAATCGTAGACATATTCATTGAGCGAGATCGAATAGCCGCTCTCATAAGCGCTTATAGAGTCTGAAGATAAGAAGACATCAGGCATGTTATCTGAAGAATCCCAGGACCTGAGGCTTGCAAGATCGGCGCCCTCAAATGGTACGCCTACAGTGTTGATAACGATATTGGTGGAAATAGAGTCCAGCTGATCAAGATCTACGCTAAGCCCTGTATCAGCATCATTCCACAGCCCCGTCTCCTTGGCATAGTACATCTTGGCAAGAAGATCGACAGTATCAGACGAATAAGGAAGCGCAACGGTCAAAGACCTGATACCGGAATTTGGCAAAGCCTCTTCAGAAGATGAAACAGTCTGCGAAGTCTCATATTCTTCAGGCAGGCTGGGAAAACTGTCACTCTGACGGGTGCAGCCTGCAAAGAGCATGCTAAACGCAAAAGCTACTAAGATCGTAAGAGCAAAGCTTTTTCTCACGGCGCACCTCCCTACTCACAATTATATCAAACCTGTATTTAAGGACAAAATAACAAAGTATTAATAATAAACAGAAAAAAACTATGATTCCTTCAGCATTCAATATATCAGACCACATTACATGGACAGTTGTTGTGAATATGGATCATGAATAGGCAAAAATTCAATATAAGTGACCACATGGCAGTGACGGATTTATTGAATTATAAGAAAAAAGGCTATCGCTTTTTTGCGACAGCCTCATATTCATGGAGCCAATGGTGGGAATCGAACCCACGACC
>CAMHSJ010000011.1 GCA_946187935.1 uncultured Clostridia bacterium | reverse complement strand
TGCGCCTGACAGGACTTGAACCTGCACGGTCTCCCACCAGAACCTAAATCTGGCGTGTCTGCCAATTCCACCACAGGCGCTTAAGCTAATGTATTATAGCACAACTTATTTCATCAGTTCCCAAAAACTTATTGAAGCAGCACAGGCGACATTCAGGGAATCAACGCCTCTTTGCATAGGGAATCTGATGCGGTAATCACTTGCCTCTATCACTTGTTTGGGAAGGCCTGTGCCTTCAGTTCCGAGGATAAGGGCAAGTCTTTCCTGACTGCGGATCTCACTGCTGACTCCCGGTATGGAATCTTCGGTCAGGGCCAGCGAGACTGTCATAAAACCGTTGGACTTAATTAGGTCCATAAGAGCGTTTGACTGTGACTCTTCCCATGAAGCTTTGGCGCATGGTATCTGAAAGACCGTACCCATGCTGACTCTTAAGACTCTTCTTGTATAGGGATCGACAGAAGGATGTGTAAGAAGGACTCCGTCTAAACCCAAAGCTGCCGCTGAGCGGATAATGGCTCCGACATTAGCGGCATTTACAACATCCACTAAGACAGCGATCCTCTTCTTGTCTTTAAGGAAATCAATGGTGTCCGGTTCAGGTTTGCGGCGGAACACAGTCCAAAGACCTCTTACCAGCTTATGTCCTGTGATATTCTCTATCAATTCCCGGTCTGCCATATAGACCGGAACGGTATCTTGTAATCCTTTTCCAAGAGCATTAAAAACGGGAAGAGCTTCAGCTTCTGCCCTGTCAGTTTCCGTAAGCATCGCTACAGGTTCATACCCTGCTTCCAATGCACGGAGTGCAACATATGCGCTCTCTGCGATAAACAGGCCTGTGCCTTCGTATGTGCGCAGTTCGTTCTCTGTCGCCCTCGCGAAAAGGTCCATCTCCGGCGCACTGATATCATCGATCTTAATAGGATTCATATGTGACAATATGACTGTCCCCTTGTCACATTACTCGTCGTCAAGCTTTAGAACGCTCATGAAGGCTTCCTGGGGAACCTCAACGGAACCTACCTGGCGCATACGCTTCTTGCCTTCCTTCTGCTTTTCGAGCAGCTTCTTCTTACGCGAGATGTCGCCGCCGTAACACTTGGAGGTAACGTCCTTGCGGTAAGCCTTGATGGTCTCCCTGGCGATTATCTTGCCGCCTATGGCAGCCTGGACGGGGATCTCGAACTGCTGCCTCGGAATGTTCTCTTTGAGCTTCTCGCACATCCTCCTGCCCCTTGCATAAGCTTTGTCCTGATGAACGATAAAGGACAGTGCGTCTACGGGATCACCGTTTAAGAGGATGTCTAATTTGACGAGCTTGGATCTCACATAACCCGAGGGTTCGTAGTCCAGGGAGGCATAGCCTCTGGTCCTCGACTTAAGAGCATCGAAGAAATCGTAGATTATCTCGTTAAGCGGCATGTTGTAGTGGAGCATGACGCGCTTCTCATCTAAGTACTTCATGTCTGAATACTCGCCGCGCCTGTCCTGGCAGAGCTCCATGATGTTTCCGACATACTCCTTGGGGAGCATTATCGTTGCCTTAACGATGGGTTCCTCCATGTAGTCTATGCTGTCAGGACCCGGCATGTTCGTAGGATTGGAACAGTCCACAACATCGCCGTTGGTCAGATGGATCTTATAGATTACCGACGGAGCGGTGCTGATAAGGTCGAGATTAAATTCCCTCTCGAGTCTTTCCTGGATGACCTCATAGTGAAGAAGGCCTAAAAAACCGCATCTGAAACCGAAGCCTAAGGCAGCCGATGTCTCAGCATCGAATGAGAGCGCGGCGTCGTTTAAGCGGAGCTTCTCTAATGCATCCTTAAGGTCTCCGTATCTCGCGCCGTCAACAGGATAGATACCGCAGAAGACCATCTGCTGTATGCCCTTGTATCCGATGAGAGGTTCACTTGCGGGATCTTCTGCAAGTGTGATCGTATCACCGGGCGCGGTATCACCTACGTTCTTTATGGATGCGCAGATGTATCCTACTTCGCCTGCGGCAAGTGTGCCTGAAGGAACGAGTTCACCGGGATGGAAGTATCCTATGTCAGTGACGGTAAACTCCTTGCCTGTATGCATGGTCCTTATACGGTCACCAAGCTTTAAGCTTCCCTCTCTTACTCTTACGGAAACGATAACGCCCCTGTAAGGATCGTACTTGGAATCGAAGACCAGAGCCCTTAAAGGCTTGTCCAGATCGCCCGTGGGTGCGGGAAGGTATTCTATGACCTTGTCTAAGACTTCGTCTATGTTGATGTCGCTCTTGGCCGAGATAAGAGGCGCATAGGATGCATCGATGCCGATGTCATCTTCGATCTCGCGTCTAACCTCCTCGGGACGTGCCGAAGGAAGGTCGATCTTGTTTATTACCGGAAGCACCTCAAGATCTGCATCTACTGCAAGATATACGTTTGCCAAAGTCTGCGCCTCAACGCCCTGGGATGAATCGACTACGAGGATAGCGCCGTCACATGCCGCTAAGCTTCTTGAGACCTCGTAGTTAAAGTCCACGTGGCCGGGAGTGTCTATTAAGTTGAGCATGTAGATCTTGCCGTCCTTGGCCTTATAAGGAAGCCTCGTGGCCTGGGACTTTATGGTAATGCCCCTCTCACGCTCGATGTCCATGTTGTCTAAGATCTGAGACTGCATCTCGCGCTTCTCTTTTACGCCTGTATGCTCTATGAGCCTGTCGGCAAGAGTTGACTTGCCGTGGTCGATGTGCGCTATTATGCAGAAATTGCGGATATACTTCTGGTCTTCTTTATTCATTGATCAAAGTGTCCTTATTGCGTTAAAGGGATATAACCTGATGACTGCAACTGCAACGATGCGGTCTTCGGTAAATGGTCCTAACGAACGTGAGTCGTTGGATACGGGCCTGTTGTCTCCAAGGCAGTAGTATTCGTTCTCGCCCAGAGTGATCTCATCGTAGCCCTTATCCCTGCCGGTATCCATTACTGTGGTATATACGCCTTCAGGCAGATAGCTCTCTTCAAGGACATAGAAATCAGTTTCGCCTGCAGGTCTTATATATACCTGTCCGTCAGCGATCTTAACTGTCTCGCCGGGAAGTCCTATGACCCTCTTGATAAGATATTCGGAGTGGTTGTAGCCCGGCATGTCCTTGCCGTTTAAGACAACGATGTCTCCCCTGTCGTAATCGTGGAAATATGTGGAGATCTTCTGTGTGAAGATGACGTCTCCCGAATTAAGAGTAGGCATCATGGACTCACCGTAGACGTTGTCGCGCTGGATAACGAACACTACGAGCAGAACGCCTGCTATTACACCGATACAGATCGTACGGAGCCAGTCCAAGAGCTCTTCGGCATTGGTCCTGGTCTTAACATTACGGTCTATCTTCTCACCCTGCTCCGTGTTTCTCTGCTCTCTTAATTCCTTGAGAGCTTCGATCTCCTCAGGCGAGATTATCTTATCGGAGTTGTTTTCCATTATTTATGCTTCCTCTCCGTCAGTCTTGGGAGCTACAGTCCTGATATTAAGTTCTTCAAGCTGCTTGTCCGTTACGTATCCGGGTGCGTCCATCATGACATCCTGGGCGTTCTTGTTCATCGGGAACGGGATGACCTCACGGATCGTCTCCTCACCTGAGAGAAGCATTACCATACGGTCTACGCCGGGAGCGATTCCTGCATGCGGAGGCGCACCGTAGCAGAATGCATTGTACATTGCGGGGAACTTGCTCTTAACGTCTTCCTCGCCGAGTCTTACGAGCTCGAATGCCTTGATCATGATCTCAGGATCGTGGTTACGGACAGCGCCTGATGAGAGCTCGATGCCGTTTACTACGAGGTCGTACTGGTCTGCCTTGATGGACAGAGGATCGATCTCACCTCTTTCTGCCTTGAGAAGGACATCAAGTCCGCCTGAGGGCATGGAGAAAGGATTGTGGCAGAACTCTAATTCGCCTGATTCCTCGCCGATCTCATACATAGGGAAATCAACGATCCAGCAGAACGCATACTGCTCCTTGTCCATATGGCCGGGAACAGCAGCACCGAATGTCTTGATGAGAACGCCTGCCATCTTCTGTGCAGCGCCCTTATTGCCTGCTGAAAGTACTACGAGAGTATTGGGCTCAAGTCCGAGCTTGGCGATCACTTCATCCTTCCTGGGAGCGACAAACTTGGATATGCCGCCGACTATCTCGCCATTCTCGTCCATCCTGAACCAGTAGCCCTTAAGGCCTGACTGGATCTGCGCTTCCTCCATCGTCTTGTCGATGAACTT
This sequence comes from uncultured Clostridia bacterium, assembly GCA_946187935.1. Taxonomy (GTDB): domain Bacteria; phylum Bacillota; class Clostridia; order Saccharofermentanales; family Saccharofermentanaceae; genus Saccharofermentans. The sequence continues at coordinate 60,319 of CAMHSJ010000011.1, read as the reverse complement.
GCGGCTCTCATGGAAGTCTGAGATTACTATGGCCTTGATCTCGCCTTCGGCAAAAGGAGCAAACTCCTCAGTCCTCAGAAGATCCGTTACGTCAGTTACCGTAAGATCGATACGGAGGTCTGGCTTGTCCGTGCCGTACTTCTCCATAGCTTCAAGATAAGGGATACGGACAAACGGTGATGAGGAAGCCCTGTCATACTTGCCGTACTTGGCAAATACGGGAGGAAGCACATCCTCTATGATCTCAAAAACATCATCCTGGCTGGCAAATGACATCTCCATGTCGAGCTGGTAGAACTCGCCCGGGCATCTGTCGCCTCTTGCATCCTCGTCCCTGAAGCAGGGAGCGATCTGGAAGTATCTGTCGATGCCTGATACCATCAGGAGCTGCTTGAACTGCTGAGGTGCCTGAGGCAGTGCATAGAACTTGCCGGGATGCTTTCTTGCAGGAACAAGATAGTCTCTTGCGCCTTCAGGTGAAGATACCGTAAGGATAGGTGTCGTGATCTCCATGAAGTCATGCTCTATCATGGCACTCCTTAATGCGGAGATGACGTTGCTCCTTAAGATGAGGTTCTTCTTGACCTCGGGATTACGGATATCAAGATATCTGTACTTGAGTCTTGTGAGTTCGTCCGCTTCCCTGCTGTGATTGATCTCGAAAGGGAGCTCATTATAACGGCAGCGTCCTAAGACAGTCACCTTATCGGGAACGACCTCGATATCGCCTGTAGGGATCTTGGCGTTCTTGGAGCTTCTCTCCCTTACCGTTCCCTCTACAGAGATCGTGGATTCCTTTGTAATGGCCTTAAAGGTCTTCATCATCTCAGCTGTCTCTATTACCACCTGAGTCGTTCCGTAGAAATCACGGATGACGACGAATCCAAGTTCTGCTCCGACTTCACGGAAATTCTCGAGCCAGCCTGCGAGCTGTACTTTCTTGCCCGCATCCTCTAATCTCAGTTCTCCGCATGTATGTGTACGTGACTGCATATATTACCTCCAGCAATGCTATCTTATTCTGTCTTATTTATCCGTCAGGTATTCACCTATGGCATCGATCTTAACTGTTTCCTCAGATCCGTCTGCCATGCACTTGATCCTGACTTCGCCTGATTTAAGTTCATCGTCTCCGATGACCGACAGGTACGGAATGCCCGACTTGCCTGCATACTTCATCTGAGCCTTGAAGGATCTGCCCATGAGATCCGTCTCGCAGCCGATACCCTTAAGCCTTAAGTCGTAGCATATCGCAGCTATCTTTTGGGAAGCAGCTTCGCTCATGCCCGCGAAGTAGATCCTGACGCTGTCATTCTTTTCGAAAAGAACGCCCTGTGCCTCGGCCTCCATAAGGAGCCTCTCAACGCCCATCGCAAAGCCGATGCCCGGTGTGGGAGCGCCGCCGCAGTTCTCGACGAGGCCGTCATATCTTCCGCCGCCGCAGATGGTTCCCTGCGTGCCGACGTTCTCTGATACGAACTCGAAGACCGTCCTGGTGTAGTAATCAAGACCTCTTACGATGTTGGGATCTATCGTGTATTTGATGCCGACTGCATCGAGCCTTGACTTAAGGCCTTCGAAATGAGCCTTGCAGTCATCACAGAGGTGATCTATCAGCCTGGGCGCATTCTGAACGACTTCCTTGCCGCCGTCGATCTTGCAGTCGATCATACGCAGGGGGTTCTTCTCGAACCGTGCCTGGCAGTCCTCACACATTGATGAGACATGAGGCCTGAAATAGTCCTTGAGCATCTCGTTATACTTGTTGCGGCAAGCGGGGCATCCTATGGAATTGATGCGGAGCTTGATGTTCTTAAGACCGATCTTCTTGAAGAAGACATCGGCAACGCTTATTATCTCCGCATCGATCACAGGACCCGTGCTTCCGAAAGACTCGAGACCGAACTGGTGGAATTCCCTCATCCTGCCCTTCTGGACATTCTCATATCTGAAAGATGTGATGTTGTAGTACATCCTGACCGGTGAAGGCAGTGATGCCATGCCGTTCTCAATGTAGCTCCTTACGACACCCGCAGTGCCCTCAGGTCTTAATGTTATGCTCCTGCCGCCCTTGTCGTTAAAGGTGTACATCTCCTTGGTAACGACATCGGTCGTATCGCCGACGCCTCTTGCAAACAGCTCCGTCTGCTCGAATGTCGGGATCCTGATCTCTTCGTAACCGAAACTGTGGCATACATCAGAGAAGACCTTCTCGGCCTTATGCCACCTGAATATGTCAGCAGGCAAGATATCCTTCGTACCCTTCTGTGCACTGTACTTCATCTGGTAGATCTCCTTTTATAATAAGAACACGCGTAATTATAGAGCAGATTGCCGATTTAAACAACCTTGGAAAGAGACAATAAAGTTGGGAAAACTCACATTTCGGAGAGATTCTTCATGCGCTGGAGCATCGCCTTAAGCTCTGATATGGAATCAGCCGAGGATCTGACCTCGCGCTCCTTGATCTCTGATACTGTGCCCTTGGGACCTGATACGGGTTCTTCAATGCCTGTTGTTACGGCGTGAGAAGCTTCAGCCGCATTCTCGCTGCCCTCGATATTCCTGGCGATATCCCTGAGGCTCTTGGCGGGAGATACGAGGTTCTGGACAGGTGCAGGCTCGGACTTGGCTTCTTCAGCTTTCTTAGCTTCCTCTGCCTTCTTCTTTGCCTCTTCAGCCTGTCTGGCCTGTTCTGCCCTTCTCTGCGCAGCCTTTGCGGTAAAGGATATGGTCGGCTGTCTGTACATTGCAGGAGTTGCAGCGGGAGCCTTTGCAGCTACTTCAGCCTTGGGCGCAACTGCTACTTCATTCTTGACCTTGACTTCCTTCTTCTTGTGTCCAGTGTTATAAAGCCTGGCATCCTTGACAGCCTCTGCGATCGGCTTGTCAGAAGCAAGCTCGCACGCTATGGCTATAAGAAGACACTTGTCATTCTGGTACTCACGGCATGTATCCTCTTCGGAAAGCCAGATAACATTGCTGCCCATATACAAGAGTTCCTTCCAGCCGGTCCTAGCTGAGCCGGTTACGAAGACTATCTTATTGTACTTGGATGAGATCATCTGTGCGGCCTTAACGATGTCACTGTCCTCCTTGCAGGAGATCTGTGACAGGAGCTCAGCCTCGTATATGTTGATCGATAAGAACTGGATCTGCGGCATCAGATACTGCATCACCGCATTATAGACATCAGAGCTTACTAATACTTCCCCTTCATCGGAGATAAGTGAGATCTCTGATACGACAGCATTATGCTTATTGTTTGCCAGTTTATCTGCGATAAGCCTGATGGCATCAGCATCCCTTACCAGACCAAGAGCGATAGCGTCAGGCGGACACTCTGTAAAACAGTAGTCCAGGCACTCACTGATATCGGTCTTCTCAGAGCCTTCGGGAGTTACAAATTCAGGAACAGCAAGTATAGGCGCAGCCTTATAAGCCTTGAGTGTCAGGGCTTTACGTCTCACGTCGAAGCGAGTATTTGCAATTGAATCTGATATGGCAAGTATCTGCATACGTAGATAATAAGGGACAGCGCGCCTTATTTCCACAGACTAAAAAAACAGTTTTACAAGATAAATTTGGTGAAATTAACAGATTGTTTATTTCATTTTGCAGACATATGCACACCAATCGTTCTTGGTGCGTGAAGATATAACTTCAAATCCCGCCCTATCAAGAGCCTCCAGGACCCTGTCCTTCTTGGTGTTTATTATGCCTGAACAGACAAAGAGTCCTCCCGGCTTAAGTCTCGCGGGCACATCACAGGCGATGGCTGCAATGATGTCTGCTATTATGTTGGCAACTATAATGTCGTAGTCAGAACACCTGACCGTACTGAGTTCTCCCTGATAGCATTCGATCTCGCATTTATTGATCCTGCTGTTCTCTTCAGCAACATCTACCGCCAGCTTATCGATATCTACTGCCTCGACCTCACCTGCTCCAAGGAGCTTGGCAATGATCGCAAGGATGCCCGAACCTGTTCCGAGATCCAAGACCTTGCTGTCCGGAGTTATCACCTCATCCAAGATCTCAGCGCACATGGATGTGGTCTCATGAGTTCCCGTACCGAATGCGGAACCCGGATCGAGTATTATCTTAAACTCCGAATCTATCTCATCAGGATCAAGCCACGAAGGACATACCGCCACCCTCTCAGAGATCTTAAAGGCCTTGTAGTACTTCTTCCAGTTATTGGCCCAGTCTTCATCCTTGACATACTGCATGCCTTCATATCCCTGACCTATGGGAAGGAACGAAGATATCTCCGTTAAGCGTGACTTGATGTATTCTATCGCTTCTTCCGTTGTCAGTGTCTTGTCGGTTATGTTGCCGTAGATCATGCCTACGCCATTGGGATCGATGAACTCCTCGCTCTTGGGTCCCATGCGGATAAAACCGTCATCAAGTTCAGAGAAATAAGCCTTGATAACAACGTCACTGCCGTAAGACTCGATGGTCCCGTCATCACAGTAGCTTAAAGGATCCTCCTCTATCGTTCTCCTGAACTCAAAAGGATCCGTCTGCGCAATGCCGTCTGCACCGATCTGTGCGAGCATCTCTGCTATGGCATCAGCCGCATCTTCAGTTGTCTTGATCGTTATCTCTGCCCATCTCATGTATAAAAGCCTCCCTTACCCTACAAGGCAATGTTCATTATACTGCTGCGTCACGCCCATGTATGTAGCCGAAGGAGCAGCGCCTCCCTTGGGCACGAGAACGATCTGTATCGCTTCGAGCCTCTTGGACATGCCTGAGGTTCCGCTCATCTCACCGTTCCTTGCCCATCCGAGCCATCCGAAATCCTGACAGTGGACTCTGTAGTAGATATCGTAGTGCTCTGCCATCTCGCCTGTAAGATAGATCTCAATTCCCTCGAGCCTCTTGGACTCGCCTGAAGTTCCGCTCATCTCTTCGTTTCCGACATAACCCTGCCAGCCGTAATCCTGTACGTGCGTCCTGTACATGATGCCGCCTGAATACTGGCTGCCGGCAAGATGGATCTCTATTCCTTCAAGCCTCTTGGACTGACCTACGGTTCCTGACTCTGCTCCGTTTACTGCCCAGTTAGATTCCCAGCCGTAATCCTGTCTGTGCACTCTGTAGCATACGCTCATAGAAGAAGATGGATCAAGAGGAACGAGCTTAACATTGATCTCTTCTACCCTCTTGGACTCGCCCGTAGTGCCTGCCAGTGCGCCGTCTCTTACCCAGCCCTGGTTGTCGCCGTAGTCCTGGATATGTGCGCAGTACTGTACGCTGTAATGCTGGGCAAGTTCTCCTGTCAGCCTGATCTCTATGCCTTCAAGCCTCAATCCCCTGCCTGACGTACCTGCCATCTGTCCTGCAGGAACCCAGTCCATCCAGCCGATGTTCTGGACGTGAACCCTGTATTCCATTCCGCCGGAATAGCCGGTGTCGTTTACGAAGTTTATCGTTATCCTCTCAAGCCTCTTGCTCTGTCCCCTCGTGCCGAGTCTCAATGTGCCCGTGCTTTCAGTGAATAAGCCGTTCCTGTCACCATAGTCCTGAACATGAGCTACACCTGAAAGTGAATAGCTTCCTGCAACAACAGTAACATCGTACGAACCGGTGTAATCGTAATAGTTAGCGCCCGTGATCTTGTAGTAGACCTTATATGTTCCTGCAGAAGCTGCCGTAGGAACACTTGCTGAATAAGTGCTTCCGTTAAGGCTGTAGCTTACAGACGTTCCTGTATTGGAAGGTGTAACTCTGCCGAGCGATACGCCGCTGCCGCTAAACGGAACAGAAGCATTGCTGATATAAGGAGCTGACTGAACAGCCTTAGCTATTGTGACATTGTAACTGCCGCTGTAGGGGTTATATCCGGCAGCGCCGTTAACAGTGTAATAGACCGTATAGTTTCCCGCATTTACTGCAACAGGAAGCGCTGATGTGAAAGAACCCTGCTGACCTGTAAGAGAGTATGTAACGGTGCTGCTCCCTGTGCCGCCTGTAACCGAACCGAGACTCTGCGCAGCGCCCGTATATGTCAGACCGGAAGGTGCATTGACAACAGGCACGCTCTGGTCAGAGCCCAGGATACTGATCTTGTAGCTACCCTGGTACGCATTATAGTTATCGTTTCCTGCTATGCGGTAGTAAACCGTGTACTCACCGCAAACAGTCGCAGTAAGCGAAGATGTATATGTTCCGTATCTGCTGAGTGAATATGTTACGGTTGAACTGATCTTAGGCGTTACGCTTCCTAACTGCCTTGCCTGTCCGTTATAGTTCATATCAGCATTGCTTATCGTAGGAGCAGGCTGATCAGCCTTGCTTATGGTTACGCTGTAATGACCGCTGTAGTCCTGATAGTTGGCAAGGCCTGATATCTTATAGTAAACGGTATATGTTCCGGCATTGGTACGGGTAGGAACCGTTGAAGTATAAGTGCCGTTCTGATCTAAGCAGTAAGTAACGGCATTCCCGCCTGCAGACTTGGTAACTGAACCCAAAGCCTGCGGATTACCGTTATATGTAAGAGCGGGGCTGTTTACTGCAGGAGCCGTCTGTACTCTCTTATTGATCGTGAAACTATAAGAACCTGTACGGTCATTGTAGTTTGAGCTCGAGATCTTGTAGTAAATGGCATACGTACCTGCATTTACTCCGGTAGGGATCGATGTTGAGTAATCTCCTGTTGTGCCTAATCTGTAATAGACCGTAGTTCCTGAATTGGCAGGATATACTCTGCCAAGAGATATCGCCTGGCCTGAATACGTCGCGGAAGTGCTGCCAAATGAAGGAGCCGACTGTGATGCTTTGACGATATTCACCTTGTATGAACCGGTAATATCAGCATAATTCGCATTGCCGATGACTTTGTAATAAACAGTGTATTCACCCGCATTTGTTCCCTTAGGTATGCTTGTCGAATAATATGAACCATCCGGAGATGTGCTGTAGCAAACGGTCGTGCCTATAGCAGAAGTAACACTTCCCAGAGTCTGTGCAGTTCCGTTATAAGTCAGGTTGCCGTTGCTGATCGTCGGAGCCGGCTGAGCAAGCTTGCCGATAGACACGCTGTACGAACCGGTATACTCGTTATAGTAATCATTGCCGGCCACTTTAAAGTATACGGTATATGTTCCTGCAGCAATCTTTGTCGGAACAGTATCTGAATAAGTGCCGTATCTTGAAGAACAGTAAGTAACGGATGTCCCTATCGCTGAGGTAACATGACCAAGAGCCTGCTCATTCCCTGTATAAGAAAGAACTGTTCCTGTGATCTCGGGTTCAGGCTGGTTCAGCTTATTGATGCGAACCGTGTAAACGCCAGTGTGAACCCTGTAATTCTCAAGACCGGCGATCCTATAGTAAACATTATATTGGCCGACATTCGTTTCTGTAGGTATAGCTGATGAATAGTTTGTTCTGTCTATGCTATAAGTTACAGCGCCTCCGCCTGTGCCCGGAGTAACGGATCCTAAAGACTGCGCACTTCCTGTGTAGTAAAGAACCGTATTATTGACCGTAGGAGTACCCTGACTCATTCCATAGATCTGGATATAGTAACGGCCTGAATACTCCCTGTAATTTGGCAGTCCGGCGATCTTATAGTAAACACAATATTCACCGACTTCAGTTCCTGTAGGTACAGCTGACGAATAGTTTGTTCCGTCAAGACTGTAAGTAACAGCTCCTCCGCCCTCACCCGGAGTAACAGATCCCAAAGACTGGGCGCTTCCGTTATAAGTCAATGAAGGAATGTTTCTTGTAGGTGTTGATTGGAATTTGGGATTGATCGTAATCTTATAATTACCGGTACGTTCGCTGTAATCCGTATTTCCTGCAATCTTGTAGTAAACAGTATACGTTCCTGCATTTGTGCCGGTTGGTACCGTTGCCGAAAATGTGCCATTCTGATTAAGGCTGTAAGTTACAGTCGTTCCTATTGCAGAAGTAACACTTCCAAGGCTTTGAGGATTGCCGTTATAGGTTAATGAACCGTTGCTGATGGTAGGATTAGGCTGAACTCCCTTACCGATAGTTACATAGTAATATCCTGAATATTCATTGTAAGAAGCTGTTGCGGCTATCTTGTAGTAAACGATATATGTTCCGATATCTGTAGCAGCAGGTATGGTAGTCGTGTATTCACCATTCAGAGTTCTGCAGTAAGCAACGCTTGAAGAGTATCTAGGTGTTACCTTTCCGAGACTTAAGGCATTTCCTGTATAAGCAAGTGTTGTATTGGTGATCGTAGGTTCAGGCTGATTTGCTTTGTTTATGTGGATCGTATACGAACCTGTCAGCTGATTATAATTCGTGTTTCCGGCTATCTTGAAGTAAACGGTATATTCACCTACAGATAAACCTGTAGGCACAGTTGTTGAATATGAACCGTATTGATTCCTGCTGTAAGTAACTTCCGTTCCTATAGCAGGTGTAACACTTCCGAGGCTCTGGTAAGATCCGCTGTATGTCAGAGGACTTATATTGAAAGTCGGATCCGGCTGGTTAGCCTTGTTTATCGTGATCCTGTAAGACCCGGTATACTCACTGTAATTTGCAAGAGGCGAGATCTTATAGTAAACAGTGTAAGTTCCGGCATCCGTCCCTGTGGGAACACTGGAAGAATATGTACCGGTTTCAGAAAGACTGTATGTAACCTGATTTCCGCCTGTGCCTTTGGTAACAGATCCTAAAGCTTGAGGTCTTCCTGTATAAGTAAGCGCAGTATTGTTTGGCGTAGGAGCAGTCTGTGCTTTGTTGTTGATCGTTATATCGTAGTAACCCGTGTACTCATTGTAATTCGAAGTAGCTGCAATCTTGTAATAGACTCTGTATGTTCCTACGTTTACCTTTGTGGGAACCGTAGTTGAATATGTTCCGTTTTGGGTAAGGCAATAAGTAACAGTGGAGCTGATCTTAGGAGTTACGCTTCCGAGACTCTGGGCACTGCCTGTATAGGTAAGTGCCGTATTCCTGATCGTAGGCGCTGCCTGCGTTCCCTTATTGACCGTTACGGTAAATGAACCCGAAGTCGATTGGTAATTACTTGTTGCAGTACCCTGGGGATAGACTTTATATTCGACGGTATAGGTCCCGGCATTACTAACTTTTGGGTTCTGCGTGTAATAAGAAGAGCCGCTGACCTTATAAGTTGCATAAGCAGCCGAAGAATCTGCAACTGTAACAAAAGCCACACTCTGGTTACTGCCGTTATAGGTCAAGACCTGATTATTAACAGTGAAAGAAGGAATGGCTTTTGCGATCGTAAATGTAACCGATTTGGATCCGGTATAATTAGCATCCGTACTCTTCGCCGTGACCGTTACCGTAGCAGTTCCCGCATTGATATTATCCGAATAAGAAACCGTATATGAACTCGAAGACAGCGTAGTACTTCCATAAACGACCTTGCTTACGGCCGGCGTACAGGCTGAGCCGTTATATGTGTAATTCGTTTGTGCCAATGTAACGGCAGCTTTTGATAATTGTTTCTTTGTGATCGTAACAGTCTTGGTCAGAGTTACGTAACTCGACTTATATGTAAGCGTAACCGTACCGGTACTGTTGCCTCCGGTGATAACGCCGCTGCTGTTAACCGTTGCAGCTGAGGTATTTGAGGAAGTCCATGTGGCTCCGGGCTCGTAAAGTTTGACGCCTGAGTAGTAGTAACACCAACTCTTTTCATATCCCATGTCAACTGTAACGTAGTACCCTTCGCTTCCGCCCTTAAACTCACAGGATGAAGCGCCGACAATAGTAGCAGAATCAGAAGCTATATTGCTCTTGGCAACCTCAACGATCTGACCTGTATACTGGGAAACATTTTCCTTTGTTTCAGACAGACCGCTGCCTCTGTAGAACTCACCCGATCCGCAATTACCAAAGTGAGACATTCCGACATAAGTATTTGAAGGATTGATCATTGCCTTATAGTGACCTGTCTGACCATGATCCTGACCGTTTTTCTCTTTTATGTAGTCTTCTTTCTCTTCGTACCAGTTGTTGATATCACCAATAATATTCGCACAGCCCCATGAAAGCACTTCTCCGCCGTTCGCATACTTTCCCGAATAAGTGCAGGTTGAACAAGAACTGCCATTAGGCCTGTTATGTGCAAGAGTAAGACCGCCAAGCGCACCTTCGGCTGCTCGTGTCATGGCGATCTGCTCCATAACATTAGACCACTTGATCGGAACATAGCTGCTTGCAAGTCCTTCGTCATAAGCTTCTTTACGGATCTCATTGATCCTGGCAAGTATTGCTTCTTTTGTAGTAGCATCAAAAGAACCATCTAACTCAACCAATACACAGCTACTGGAAGGTGTCGAAACAGTGGTGGGGCGCAGGTTGCCTGCTGCATCTACCCTGTTCATTACTGCGCACAGTATTAATGCTGCGACAATGACTGCACCTGCTGCTATTTGAGAACACAAAATGATCTTAGACTTCTTAGTACTCAATGCCCTGTCAAACATAACCCACCTCTGGTCCCACATTTAATTAATTGATTATATCAACTGACATATTGCCACTTCAATGAAATTGTTACCAAAATATTAACAACAAAAAAGGCACTTCGACGAAGTGCCTTTTAAGATCGTTACTGCTTGTTACAGTTACATAAACTTGTTCTTTAACTTCTGCATGAACTTGCTTACCTTGGAGTAGTTGCGGTCGGTAAGTGTATCGTTAAAGTCCTTGAGCTTGTCCTTCTGCTGTTTGGTAAGACCTGTCGGAACTTCAATGACGAACTTGCAGATGTGATCGCCCTTGATGTTGGCGTTGTTCTTGTTGGGGATACCCTTGTTCTTGACCGTGTAGGTCTCGCCGGGCTGAGTTCCCTCTCTGAGCTTATAGTCGACATTGCCGTAGATCGTAGGGATCTTTATCGTGTCGCCCAGAGCTGCCTGCGCATATGTGATCGGGACATCGCAGAAAGTGTTCATGCCGTCTCTTGTAAAGAGCTCGTGCTTCTTGACCCTGAACTGGATGTACAGATCTCCGTAGGGACCGCCGTTTGTTCCGGGTTCGCCCTCTCCTCTTATAGGGAGCATGTCGCCTGAATCAACGCCAGCCGGGATCTTGACATGGAGCTTCTTGGTGACTGTCGTGTTGCCTCTGCCGTGACATGCCTGGCAGGGACTCTTTACAACAGTACCCTTACCCTGGCAGGTAGGACATGTCCTTGAATACATGGTCATGCCGAAGAGCGCCTGCGTCTGCTCCTGGATCCTTCCCGCACCCTTACACGTGGGACATGTCTCAGGTGTAGTACCGGGCTGCGCTCCCGAGCCGTTACAGGAAACGCATTTGTCCTGCTTGGTTATCGTAATGTCCTTCTCACAGCCGAAAGCAGCTTCCATGAACTCGAGGCTCATGCCGTACTTGAGGTTGGCGCCCTGTGAAGGACCGTTTCTCCTTCTTCTCGAAGAAGCACCGCCTCCGAAGAACGAGCTGAAGATATCGCCCAGGTCGATGTCCTCGAAGCCTGCGCTGTATCCGCCTCCGAAGCCCTGGCCGTCAACACCGGCCTTGCCGAACCTGTCGTACTTTGCCCTCTTGTCCTTGTCGGAAAGGACAGAGTATGCCTCGTTGACTTCCTTGAACTTGGCTTCAGCCTCAGCATCTCCCGGATGGAGGTCCGGGTGATACTGCTTTACTTTCTGTCTGAAGGCTTTCTTGAGCTCGTCATCTGAAGCGCTCTTGCCGACGCCTAATATGTCGTAATAATCTGCTGACATCAGAAGTCTCCGCCTGCGTTCTTAAATCCGTCGTTATTTGTTGTTCCGTCAGGATTCTCAGTGCCGTAGCCTGCGAAATCCTCACCGGGGTTAGGACCAGCCTGTCCCTGAGCGCCTGCAGCGCCGCCTGCCTGCTGATAGAGCTTCTCGGAAACCTTGTAGAGAGCCTGGAGAACATCGTCTGTGCCCTTCTTCATTGCTTCCTGATCGTCCTTTGCGATGGCATCCTTGAGCTTGGCGATCTCAACATTTACGGGCTCCTTGTCAGCGTCGGAGATCTTGTCTCCTGCATCCTTCAGGGTCTTCTCTGCCTGGTAGACAGTTGACTCAGCCTGATTCTTGGTCTCGATCTTATCCTTCATGGCCTTGTCTTCAGCGGCGTGCATCTCTGCTTCCTTGACAGCCTTCTGGATATCCTCTTCGCTCATGTTGGAAGAAGACTGGATAGTGATCTTCTGCTCACGGCCTGTTCCCTTATCCTTAGCGGATACGTTAACGATACCGTTGGCATCGATATCGAATGTAACTTCGATCTGAGGTACGCCTCTGGGTGCAGGTGCGATACCGTCGAGGATGAAGTTGCCCAAAGTCTTGTTCTGTGCAGCCATCTCACGCTCACCCTGGAGTACGTGGATGTCAACCTGTGTCTGGCCGTCAGCTGCAGTGGAGAATACCTGGCTCTTCTTGGCAGGGATAGATGTGTTTCTCTCGATGATCTTTGTGCAGACACCGCCCATTGTCTCGATACCGAGTGAAAGAGGTGTAACGTCTACGAGAACGAGGCCTGATGTGGAATCGCCTGAGAGGACAGCGCCCTGGATAGCTGCGCCTATCGCAACGCACTCGTCAGGGTTGATGCCCTTGAAGGGATCCTTGCCGAAGTAGTTCTTAACTGCATCCTGAACTGCAGGGATCCTTGTTGAACCGCCTACGAGGATTACCTTGTCGATGTCAGAAGCTGAGATGCCTGCATCGCTCATGGCTCTCTTAACAGGATCCATTGTGTTCTTTACGAGGTCAGCTGTAAGCTCATCGAACTTTGCACGTGTAAGTGTAACGTCCATGTGCTTAGGACCTGTTGCATCAGCTGTGATGTAAGGAAGATTGATATTAGATGTCGTAACACCTGACAATTCGATCTTAGCCTTCTCTGCTGCTTCTCTTAATCTCTGCATAGCCATACGGTCGTTTCTTAAGTCAACTCCGTCTGACTGCTTGAATGTCTCTACGAGGTAGTCAACGATCTTGTTATCGAAGTCGTCGCCGCCGAGTCTGTTGTTACCTGCTGTAGCTACAACCTCGAATACGCCGTCACCGATGTCGATGATGGAGACATCGAATGTACCGCCGCCAAGGTCGAATACAAGGATCTTCTGATCGCCGTCCTTATCAAGACCGTAAGCAAGTGAAGCTGCCGTAGGCTCGTTGATGATACGCTTAACGTCCAAGCCTGCGATACGGCCTGCATCCTTTGTAGCCTGACGCTGTGAGTCCGTAAAGTAAGCAGGAACAGTGATGACTGCTTCTGTTACAGGCTGTCCAAGGTATGCCTCTGCATCGCTCTTGAGCTTAGCGAGGATCATGGCTGAGATCTCCTGAGGAGTATAAGCCTTATCGTCGATCGTTACCTTGTAGTTTGAACCCATCTCACGCTTGATGGACTGGATCGTACGGTCAGGGTTTGTAACTGCCTGTCTCTTTGCTACCTGTCCGATGAGACGCTCACCGTCTTTTGTAAAACCTACAACAGAAGGTGTTGTTCTGTTACCTTCGGGATTCGGGATGACTACTGTCTCCGAACCTTCCATAACTGCTACGCATGAATTTGTTGTACCTAAATCGATACCTATGATCTTTCCCATTTTATATTTCCTCCGTTAACTTAGTTTGCTGTTACTTCTTGCTCTCAAGGATCTTATCTACGATGCCGTACTCGAGAGCTTCCTGGGCTGTCATCCAGTGGTCTCTGTCCGTATCCTTCATGAGTGTCTCAAGATCCTTGCCGCAGTTGTCTGCGAGGATCTGATTGAGTCTTACTCTCGTATCCTTGATGTGGTCTGCTGCGATAAGGATCTCAGTTGCCTGGCCCTGTGCACCGCCCAAAGGCTGGTGGATCATGACCTCTGCGTTAGGCAGGATGCATCTCTTGCCCTTTGTGCCTGCAGAAAGAAGGACTGAACCCATTGAAGCTGCCATACCCATGCAGATAGTCTGAACGTCAGGCTTGATGAGCTTCATCGTATCGTAGATCATGAGACCGTCTGATACTGATCCTCCGGGGCTGTTGATGTAGAACTGGATATCCTTGTCCGGATCCTCTGCCTCAAGGAAGAGGAGCTGAGCCGTGATAAGGCTTGCAGTTACTGAATTGACTTCTTCTGACAGAATTACGATCCTCTCCTTGAGAAGGCGTGAATAGATGTCGTATGCACGCTCACCACGGTTAGTGGACTCGATTACTGTAGGGACTAAGCTTGATCTTAAGTTGTCCATGTTTTTATCTCCTTTAAAATTTATTACTTAGTTTGCGACCTGCACTACTGCATGTCTGATCACTCTGTCTTTGTACTGATAACCCTTCTGGAATACCTGGGCTATCTCGTTTTCTCCTAACTCCTCATCCTCGATATGCATTACCGCCTCATGGAGATTAGGATCGAACTTGGTGCCTCTTTCTACAGGGATCTCTTCGACACCGATCTTCTTTAACACTTCATAGGACTGCTTGCCTACGAGCTCTATGCCCTGGACTATCTTCTCTACCGAATCAGCGTCCGCGCCGTTTGCTGAAGCAATCGCCCTGTCTATGTTATCTATGACCGCTAAAAACTCTCCCGTCACCTTTGCGACTGCATCAGAGTAAAGATTATCCTTCTCCTTTGTCGTGCGCTTCCTGTAATTGTCGTACTCCGCATACAGGTACATATAGCGCGTCTTTGTTTCTTCGAGTTCTTTGGCTACGGGGTCTTCCTTCTCCTCAGCCTCTTGCGCCTCAGGCTCAGCCGGCTCTTCCTTGGCCTCGCCTTCTGCCTGCTTCATGTCGGCTGCAGCTGCATCTTCTGCCGCCTCCTGCATATCTTCGGCTTTTACAGGTTCATCATCCTGCCCGAAAACGATCTCTTCGCTGCTGTCTTCAGCCATTATCTTTACCTCCCTAATTAATTAAGCTTCTTTATATTCTCGTTAAGAGTAGTGGTTACGAAATCTATCTGCGATATGACCTTGGAGTACTCCATCCTCTTAGGACCGATGACACCGATGTTGCCCGATATCGAATCCGTAAGATTGTAGGTCGCGGTGATGAAGGAGCAATCCTCAAGCCCGCTTAGAGTGATCTCCTGCCCTATCCTTATCATGTACGAGCCGTCACCTGAATGCTCTTCACCAGCTATCTCATTGACATATCCTGCGACCATGCTCGAATCAGACAACGTTCCGAGGAGCTCTCTTGCCCTTCCCATCGTCGAGAAGTCCGGCAGCTGGAGCATCCTGTGCTCGCCGTCAAGGTAGATGTTGAGCTCATCGGCCTGCTTTATCGCTGAATATGCTTCATACAGTATCTGCTTGAGCAAAGGCTGCGGTAATTCCACATTATCAACAGATGACTCAACTGTTATAAGCGTGATCTCATCTAAAGGCTTGCCCGTAAGATGCTTCTCAACGCTGTTGGAGATCTTAAAGATCTGCTCATCTGTAATGTAGTTAGGGATCCTTACGATCTTATCCTTAACGACTCCCGCAGATAAGACCATGAGCACCAGCGCCTTGCCTGGCTCTATCATGAGGATCTTAAGCTGGGTAAGAAAGCTCTTCCTGAGCCTGGGACTCATGGACAGAGATACGAAACCCGTTGTCTCAGACAGTGTCTGCGTAGCGTTCTTAATGAGATCCGTTACCTCATCAATGCTCGAATCTATATGAGACTTAATAGCTTCCTGCTCTTCATCAGAGAGCTTCTCGACTGTCATGAGCGAATCAACGTATTCCCTGTATCCACGATCTGAAGGGATCCTGCCTGCGGATGTATGGGGCTTCTCGATATAACCCAACTTCTCGAGTTCAGCCATGTCATTCCTTAAGGTAGCAGAACTGACCTTAAAGTTATGGCGCTCGATGAGAGCCTTGGATCCGACAGGATCGTTGGTAGATACATAGTCATCGACTATGGCGTGAAGCACCTGCTTCTTGCGGTCATCCAAAGGCATATCGCAAATCCCCTTTCCACAGATTAGCACTCTACACTTTTGAGTGCTAAAAGAATACTACTCGTTTTCTTCTCAAAAGTCAATAAAAGTCAAAAGGAATTTGTCTTTGCCTTGTGACAAGGGGACATGCCTTTTGTCACATTAGGATATCAAAGCGTTTAATACACACGCGGTCATTTTTCCGGCAAAACCGGCAGCACGGTCTTCTCTATGAATTCAACCCTGTCGAATATGCGGGGCTTAAATGTGCCTGTGATCCCTACTGAAATATTCATCTCTCTATTTACATAGATTATGTTGCCGCTGTCGCCTATCGCTGCATATACCTCTTTGTTCTCATACGGCTTATACCATAGATATCCGTATTCCATATTGCCGAACATCCTGCCAAGCTTGAGGCGTGGCTTGATCATCTCCCCTATCCAATCAGCTGATACGATCTGCCTGCCGCCGGATCTGCCTTCATTAAGGACCATATCTCCGATCCGGGCCATGTCCATACCCGTCAGGCACAATCCCCAACCGGCAGTAACCGTATCCTGCGGATCAGAGTACCACTCATTCTTCCTTGGGCCTTTATTCATGAAGAAATCAAACTGGTCTTCTTTGCTGCTGTCTCCATGAATAGAATGCTCCGGTATCCCCAACGGTATGAACAGATTCTTGTTGGCAAAATCAATGCACTTCTCACCTGACGCATTCTCAATGATGCCTGACAGGATCTGGATCCCGAGCGTAGCATATCTGAATTCTCCGGTGATCCCTTTGCGGCCGCCGAGGAGATCAAGCGCGGAAACAGTCCAGTCAGGCGAAGTGCATACCTTTTTCCACGGTTCTGACTTTCCCTTGTAAGGAGCGGTCATGGTAAGAAGGTGCTTTATGGTAACATCGTATATCGTCTTCTCACCGCGCCTCACCTGATAATCAGGGAAAAAATCAAGAACCTTGTCATCTACGCCAAACAATCCCTTATCGGCTGCAATGCCCGCAAGGATCGCCATAACGCCCTTTGTTACGGAATTAATGTTGACGGCATCGTCTGATTTAAATCCGCGCCAGCTGTCCTCATATATATTCTCTCCATCGCGAAAAGCACATATCTGGCATATATTGCCGGCATTACCTGTGCCCTCTGCTATTAGCTCATGAAGGTCTTTTCTATCCATACTGATCCTCTCTCATTGTTAAGATTTGGACGTCCTGAAAGAAAGACTAAGTTAATTAAAAATTCTTTTCAAGTATTATCTGTGACAAAGGGACATGCCTTTTGTCACAACTAAATGTTCAGATCAAACCGTACTCTGCGAGAACATCTGTATACTCTTCACCATAGACTTCACGGTAGTGTGCAGGAGACTCGGGAACTATCCTTCCGTTTTCATCTGTCATGAGAGGATAGCCTGCATTCTCAAATGCAGTAACTACTGCAGCCATATCTTCATCGCTAAGATCCATGGTTATGGCGCCATTACTAAGATCCCTGTACAGATTTACATTTGCTGATGTATAACGGCATCCTGCGTAGAATTGGTTATTGTATCTGGCTGCAGTTAAGCATGCCACAGTTATGTCCGGAAGATTCTCGTAAGCCAAGTCGTATAACGCCGGACTGTCAAATTCAACATATCCCAAAGCAGGATTATCATCAGCTTCCACTGGTTCGATCTCAAATGTATAGTAATCATGGCCATCAAAATATTCGCTATTTGTTGGGTAATTTAAAACAGGCGCCGTAAGTGTCAGAAAGCTCATACGAATCCTGATGTCCCCATTCTTTATCGTGTCCACGGGATCGAGTTCAAAAAACTCATATCCTCTTGCGACTCTTGCACGCATGTCTTCCCAAGTTGTTACATTATCTACGCTGTCATATTTCCATGGTCTCATAGTAGAGTAAAAATCGGAAAGCATATCATCTCTCGAATAGTATGGTTCCATTAACGGAAGAAATTCATAATCGTCTATATACCATTCATCATCAAGCATCGTATATGTGTCGTTAAAGAAGTGTTCTTCAAAGAAAGAATACGGAATCTCTTGAGTAAAGAAACTCCTTCCCAAAGAGACCAGTATCGCTCTTGAAAGTCTGTTATCTACACTTGCCATTCGTTCCAGGGTTTTGTCAGAGTAACTGAAACGCCTGTCAGAAATACTATGCTGAAAGTCATTAAAGAAATCAAATGTATCAGCAGCAACAGTATCCGGATCCCCGAGATCAAACCCTTCTGTAATGGCTTCATAAATATGCGGGTCATCCATACCAAAAGTGAATGAGGATGAGTTTTCATCAAAATACTCCATGACAACGGGAAACTCATTTTCTTTTATAGAACCGTTTCCTCGGGCTTCAGCCGCTGAACTCACTTCACTCCACCAGGTTGTGCATACATCAGTTCTTTGAAAACCCGAACCCCAGAAGAATTCATAAGCTTGGTTGTAGTTATGGAAGTCTTCCAACGGTTCATCAAGGACCAGATAATCAACAGGTTCATAATCAACGATAACAGCCGTTTCATCTGTATATACGGTAGTCTCAACTGTTGATTCAGTCGTAGATGATACCGATTCTGACGTGAATGAGGTTTCTGCACTCGTTTCAGAGACAGCATTACATCCGGCAAGCAGGATTGGTACAAATGCAAGTATGCCTAATGTTCTGAAGACCTTGCCATATTCTAATCTGTACATATCTCTAACCTCTTTTGAAGTGTTGTGTGACAAAAGGCATGTCCCTTTGTCACATTATTATAGCAAATATGGTATATTGAAGAATCATAAGGGATAAGGAGCAATGCACGTGATAAACCTCTCACCTGTAGCAGCATTAGGCAACGGACTGTCCTATTATTCAGGCGTGTTCTCCACTGCGGTTACAACGTCCGTCAACCCGACTGCGACTTTGGCCGTGCTGTCCATACTGGGTTCGATAGAGAAGGCTTCTTACTACTCGCCCGACAATGCATTCTTCATGGGGATAGCTTCTTTCCTGAATAATGTTCCCGTTATAAGAGAGGCTGCGAACCTTCCGATTTCTAATCCATATGCTGCCGTATTCCTTACGCTAATAGCTGCCACCATGATAGTCCTGCACTCCATAAGCGAGTGCAAGCTCGTAAGCAATTATTCAATAGACAAGATAGACAAGTTCGTCGGCTGGCTTTCGACCGTGATGATCTCTCTTCTGCCCCTTGTCACTAACGATAACTTCGATTACAAGAAAGGCGGCAAGTTCATCGTCAAGGCAGGAGCCATGCTTCCCGGGTATTTCTGGGTCGTTGCGGTAGCGACGATTCTTATTACCAGCATAGTCTATTCATGCGTATACGACTGCGTCGATAACTTCGGGTTTATCCTGGCTGCCGTTCCCGTTAAGGGACTTAACATCATTGAGCAGATAGTAAAGGCCATCCTTCATGCAGGCCTTATCCTGCTTCAGATCTTCGCTCCTGCTATCAGCTTTGCTCTGAGCATACTGATCGCCATCTCAGGCGTCGCGCTCGTAAGGGTGATAATGAGGATATCCTTCTACTATAAGGAAGTCTATGTTAACCCCGTTGCACACTTTATCTTTAAGCACAATAAGGAGACCCGCCTTGTCCACAAGAAGCTCCCCAGGAAGATCAGAAAGCTCTATCCCGAGATCGATCTTGCGCTCCCTGTATTCGTCTTATACGGCGTAAGGGGCATCAAGAAGAGAGGCTGCTTCTGGCTGGTTATAAACAAGACCGATCACCGCGTTCTTAAGAAAAAATGGTTCAGGTATGAAGATACTCCCCTCGGAGATCTTCTGGATAAGCATAAACCCGCAGTGGTGGAGCAGCACAAACGCTTTATCAAGGTAACATCCGAGGATAAGATGCTTCAGCTTGTAATAAGCAACAGCTATAAAAACTACATCGGTATGCTTGAAGCGCTGTTTACAAGAAGTCCTCTGATACCTGATTCGCAAGATCAAGCCCTTTCAGAGTAAGCCTGATAAAGCCGGGCTCATCCTCTAACAATCCGGAAGATACATTCTTATTTATCGCTTCAGAAAAGACATCGTGTATGTCTTTACCGAAACGCTTTTTGAATCTTTGGGTGTCAATTCCCTTTTTCGTCCTTAATGCGAGAAAAGGATATTCTCTCATCTTTTCTTCTTCGCTCATTACTTCTTCCGTATAGACATTTGCCCTGAAGTCTTTGATATAGCCGTCTATGTCGTCTTTGTGGCCGTATCTAACGCTTTCCAGGTATCCGTGTGCGCCTGCGCCTATGCCGTAATACTCTGCCCCGTCCCAGTAGCAGGTATTGTGTCTGCTCTCGAAACCCGGAAGCGCGCTGTTTGAGATCTCGTATCTTTTGTAGCCCAGATCTTCAAGGCAGTTTAAGGTCTCGTGATACATCTTTCTTTCAAGGTCCGGGGATACTATGTCTTCTATGGTGTTTTTGTACTTCTCGAAAAACATAGTCCCTTCTTCTATTGCAAGGGAGTATGTGCTTATATGTTTGACGCCTAATGAAGCGAGCGTCAAACAGTCGTTTTTTATTCCCTCAACGCTCTGTCCGGGAACGCCTGTCATCAGATCAGCTGATATATTCTCAAATCCCGCATCCTTTAAGATCTTAAGCGCATCTATGGCGCCTTTTCTGTCGTGGCGTCTTCCAAGGAGTTTAAGCACTTCATCGTCAAGAGACTGAATACCGACTGAGACCCTGTTAAACCCTGCATCAAGATATGCTCCTGCCTTGTCCATA
The DNA here is from genome assembly GCA_946187935.1 of uncultured Clostridia bacterium. GTDB lineage: Bacteria > Bacillota > Clostridia > Saccharofermentanales > Saccharofermentanaceae > Saccharofermentans. The sequence continues at coordinate 39,651 of CAMHSJ010000011.1, read as the reverse complement.
TCAAGTGAAGACGGATTGACCTCTATGGTCTTCTCTGCTTCTTTGATGCCAAACTCCTCTAAGATCGTCTTAAGGAGCGTTGTAATATGCTCAGCATCGGGATAAGACGGCGTGCCTCCTCCGAAATAGATGGTGTCCATGTGATCGTCTTCTGCGCTCTTTTTATTTGCAGCAAGAAACCTGACTTCGTTTACGCAGGTCTCATAGTATCTTTGTATCTTACCTTTGCTGACGTTTGGGCATGAATAGAAATCGCAGTACGGGCACTTGCTTATGCAGAAAGGGTTATGGACATAGATATGCCTGCCCATCAGAAAGATCTCTTCCTTAAGATCGGTACAGGGTTCTTGAGAGCCGTCTCAAGCGCATATTTAAATGTCTTGAAGCTTGGCGATATGTTTCGTTCAGGATCCATGTATCTTGATATCCTGTCTGCCCATATGGTCTTATAGTGTCCTATGGCAGGATAGCCGATCTCTATTATCCTTCCTGAATCGGGAGATACCGCTCTGCAGAGGACTTCCCATGTCCCGCAGATGCTGTCCTGTTCATACGAATCAAGGACAGAGCTCCTGGCATCAGGATAAGCCTGCAGTATCGCCTGACGGTCTCCTAAGAGCCACGCTTCGACTTCTTCCGTGCAGAGCCCCACAACGCTCCTTATGTCAGGCGCGTATTCCCTGGCGCAGGCATAGATGCTGCTCCTTAAGCTTGAAGGATCGTTGTTGTCTGAATCCAGGACTATTACCAGGATTACCGGTGTGCCCTTGTACACCTTGTTGTACGCACGCAGCTTGGCAGGCAGAAGATCAAGGAGCGAACTTGCGAACTTGGGAGGCTTGGCCGCCATGTCCTTAGGAAAACTGCCGCAGCCCCTGTGAGGCCTGACATTGATATCAGAAGGAATGCCAAGTTCCCTTGTGATCCTCTCGGCAGAGCGCCTTACGACAACGGCTCCGGATTTATCTTCACACAAGATCTCAATAAGCATGTCAGCCTTCTTCTTTATCCAGGTGTCCGCCGTACCAGATGGCGCCCATTCCGACGCCCTGCCTGAACAGTTCGTTTACAAGTTCATCCTCAGCCGCGCATCTTATGGACACGTCGCCTTCGTCCTTTTCGAATGAACGCTCGAATATCCATATCTCCTTAGGTGATAAGGTCTCGATTATGTAGGGATTGTGAGTCGAGAAGATTATCTGGCTGAAGCGGTTCCTTATCGAGTAGTCGCGCATCTCATCTGACAGGACATCCACCATGTCGTGGTAGAGACCCATGTCAGGCGTCTCGATAAAGATCGTTGATCTCGGATCCCTGTCCCTCAGAAGGAGCAGATATAAGAACAGCTTGTCAGGTGACTCCGCCAGATCGACAGGCAGGTTCTTCTTCTTTTTCTTCATGGCGGGAATGCGTGACCTGATGTCTTCTATGGTCTGGTCGTATCCGTCAGGATCAGACAGCTTGAGATACTCCAAGACATTTATAACATTCGTGCCTGCAGAATTGAGGTGCTTGTGTCCGCCCGGGGCATTGCCCTCGGTAAAATACGAACTCTGCTCTTCAGAACTGAAAGTGCAGAAGAACCATGTGCTGATCTCTCTATAGAGGTCGCAAAGATCCGTATACTGAGTGATCTTGCCGTAGAGCGAGAGCGCCGGAAGGTGCTCGTCGTTAACGTCTAAAGGCATGAGGTTTCTGATGTTGTCAGGGGATGCTATGGAGCCTCTTCCCTCCTTGCAGTCAAGGAGCGGAAGGATCACGTACTCACCGTTATCGTCCTTGATGGAGATAAGGACCTTCTCCTCCTTGATAAAAGGGCTGCCGTACTTGCTCGCATCCAACGTCAGCTCGTACTGGATGTACTTGGGAAGGCCTGTCTTCGAATCAGCCATCTTAAAGAACATCTTGAAGACGGAAGGCTTGTTGTCTTCTATGAGGAGATTAAGATAGCCGGGTCTTCCCTTGATTATGGAGGCGTCAGCGCAGTTATGTGTAAGGCAGTCCTTAAGATATGCCAGACAGCCCATAAATGATGTCTTGCCTGTCGAGTTACGTCCGATCAGGGCATTGAGGTTCTTAAGGCTCAGAAGTGATTTGTCACCGTTCTTAACAGCCTCATTGCTCTCTTCTATAAGGATACCCGCCTTGTCGTTATCGAATACATCGAAGTTGGTTATTTCGCATCCGAGAAGCATATCAGATCCTCCCTGTGTTTAAAGCAAAGGCCGCCCAAACAGATCAGGCGGCCGTAAGTTAACTTATTAAAGCTTGTTATCACTCACCGTCGATCGTTGTATCGATCTCCTTGAGGTTTGTCTGGATCTTGGCAAGGCTCTCGCCTAACATCTCATCAACACCCTCAAGAAGCTGCTTAACATAAAGGTGTGCGTTCTTCCTCAATTCCTCAGCCTGAGCCTCGGCATTGGCGATGATCTTGGCTGCCTCTTCCCTGGCGCCCTTTGTGATCTCGTGATCGTTGACCTTCATGGCATACATCCTGTTGGCATCGTCAATGATCTTCTTGTTCTTGTCACGGGCTGTGGAGATGATGTCCTGAGCTCTGGCAACGATATCATTGGACTGTGCTACAGCTCCGGGAAGATTGTTCTTGAGGATCTGAAGCGAATTGATAGTCTCTGTTCTCTCGATAGAGCACTTGTCAGAGAACGGTACGCTTGATGCATCCCTTATAGTATCGATAAGGTAATCGATGTGCTTGATAGCGTCGTAACGCTGTCCTCCCTGACCCATATTGCTGTTCTCCATTATTGTTGCCTTCCTTTCATTAATTTATCATTTACTGTATCAATGATCTCGGCAGGTACCATCTTAGAGATGTCGCCGCCGTAATATCCGACTTCTTTTACAATGGACGAACTGATAAGCGAGAGATCGTCTCTGCAGGGCAGAAGGATCGCATCGTACTCCGGATAAAGGAGACGGTTGGCAAGAGCGAGCTCGGCTTCGTATCTGAAGTCAGACTCTGATCTGATGCCACGGATGCATGCGCAGCAATCCATCTTCCTGTAAAGCTCGACCAAAAGGCCTGCCCAGTGCATTACTTCAACATTAGGCAGATCCTCGCCTGCTATAGATCTGTTAATGAGTTCAACTCTCTCTTCGGGAGTGAACATGGGCTTCTTGCTGGCATTCTCCATAACGGCGATGATGAGCTTATCGCAAAGCTTTGATGCGCGCCTTGCGATATCTCTGTGACCCCTGGTAAAAGGATCGAAAGTGCCCGGGAAAAGCATTACCTTCAAGAACATACCCTCATTATTGTTTATTCTTAAAAAATGTTATCACTGTAAGCCCGTAACTACAAGAACGAAACTGCAGAAGAGCCATGGCGGACTCATCAGGAGGCATATCCTTAGCGTGTTCCACTATAAGTATGCCGTCCTCTTTAAGCAGCCCCCCGCGAAGGATAACCTCCGAAGCCTGCTTCGCCAGATCAGGCACGAGCCTGTATGGCGGATCCATAAATATAATATCAAATTTGGAGCCGTTTGTAGCAAGCATTTCAAGCGTGGGGATTATGCTGCCCTTGATAAACCTTATGGAGTCAGAATCTTCCATGTGGATCTTAGCTATATTTCCCTTGATGATCCTCGCGCAGTCTCCTGCCTTGTCCACAAGAGTTACGCTGTTTGCACCCCTTGAAAGAGCTTCTATGCCTATCTGTCCCGAACCCGCACAAAGGTCTAAGAAATCAGAATCAGGGACTCTGCCCTGAATGATCGAGAACAAGGCCTCCTTGACCTTATCCGTCGTCGGCCTGGTCTTATCGCCCTTAGGCGCTTCGAGGATGGTTCCCCTGAACTGACCCGTAACTACTCTCGGCATATCACAAAGCCTCCATCTTATGAGCGAACCTCAGTTCGTACATCCTGCCTATTGCATCCTTAAGTGTTTCCGCTTCTTCCCCGCCCCGCTCGAAAACACGGTTAACGGCATCAGTAGCCTCACTTGCAAGGCTCATGTCAGTATAAAGGTTGGCAGCCCTAAGCTGCGGGATGCCGTGCTGCCTTGTTCCGAAGAAGTCTCCCGGACCCCTTAACTCAAGGTCCTTGGATGCTAATTCAAAACCGTCGTCTGATTCGCACATCATCTTCATCCTTGTTAAGGCGAGCTCTGATCTTGATTCTGATACGAGCATGCAGAAAGCCTTGGAAGACCCTCTGCCGATCCGTCCCCTTAACTGGTGCAGTGTTGATAAGCCGAACCTGTCAGCATCCATTATGACCATGACATTGGCATTGGGATTATCAACGCCAACCTCTATTACCGTAGTGGAAATAAGGATCTTGACTTCACCGTTTATGAAACGCTCCATTATACCTAGCTTCTGCTGTTCGTTCATGCAGCCAAATAAGACTTCTGTATCGTACTTGGACGTAAGGCCTGTCTGATCGAGCTTTTCTTTCATCTGGAACACGCTGGTGATGCCTGAATCCGGAACATCCGAATACTGCGTGACGGCATTGGGATCGAGCTGGTCATCGTCTATCTTGGCGCAGACTATATAGGCCTGCTCACCTGCTTCGAGCTTTTTTACTATAACATCGGTGATGTCAGAAGAATCCTTGGAAGGAACGAACCATGTGGTTATCTTCTGCCTGCCTTTAGGCTTCTGCCTTATGACAGATGTTGCCATGTCTCCGTAGAGGACGAGAGCCAATGTCCTCGGTATCGGCGTTGCGGTCATGACGAGGTTGTGGACGCTGTTGATGCCTGCCGGATCGTCCTTCCTAATTAGTAGCTTCTCTCTTTGCTTAACGCCGAACCGGTGCTGCTCATCTGCTATGACAAGCGCTAAGTCCTTAAACTCGATGTCATCTGTAAGAAGGGCGTGCGTCCCTATTATGACGGCCGCCTTGCCGTCTCTTAATCTCTTCTTTATCTCGGTCTTGTCCGACTGTTTTGTCTTGCCGAGCAGGAGAACAACATCTATGCCGCTGCCGTTAAGGAGCTTGGTTGCCGTGTCGTAATGCTGTTTTGCCAGGACCGATGTCGGAGCAAGGAGAACGGACTGCTTGCCCATCAGAGCGGTCATTGCCATCGTTAGGATCGCAACGGCAGTCTTGCCTGAACCTACATCGCCCTGAACGAGCCTGTTCATCGGCCTGTTCTTCTGAAGATCCATCTGGATCTCCTTTATCGCCTTGATCTGGTCATCTGTAAGCGTGAAGCCGAGATTGCCCGTTATGCCCTTCCATCTAGCCTTGACCTGATCGCTCAGTGCGCCTGAGCTTGAAGGGATGATGGCAGGCGCCTTCTCGCCTTCAGACTGGCCCTGGGCCATGAGCTTCATGCCGATGCCCAGAAGGATGAGCTCCTCATATGCTATCTGCCGTCTGGCTTTCTCTGCTTCTTCAAGGTCCTTTGGAAAATGGACCTTATAGTAAGCCTCTTTGGGAGATACGAATCCCTCCCTTGTCATTATCTCTTCAGGTATGACGTTTATCAGCTGGTCTCCGCAAAGATCTATCGCAGTCTTGATCCATCTTGGGAGGAATGTGGGCTTCAGCCCTTCCGTCATGTGATAGACGGGTCTTATCAGTTCTTCGGGATTGACCTTGGACTTCTTCTCTATATAAGGATTTACGAGCTGAAGCCTGCTTCCGAACATAGTGACCTTGCCATGGACAAAGCACTCGTCTCCTACGGCAAACTTGCGTGTTATGTAGGGTGAATTAAAGAATGTCAGAAGGATCCTTCTGTGGCCGTCTCCCACAAAGAACGTGGTAGGTCTTGCCTTGCTCCTGATATTCGTATTGGGAGCCGTCATGACCGTGCACGGGAAAGATATCTCATCGCCCTCTGAAGCATCGTAAACACTCCCCACGCGGCTCCAGTCGTTATAGCGGAAAGGCAGGAAGCTTATAAGATCGTAGACTGTGGTTACATCAAGCCGGGCAAGCCTGTCGGCAGCGGCCTGGCCTATGCCGTTTATCGAAGTGACCGGACTTGATAGCTTTATCACTGCCATCAGATACTCCTCTTGCAGAAAGAATTAAGCGGGCAGCTGTCACACTTGGGGGATCTGGCCGTGCAGTAAGTCCTGCCGAGGTCAACGCTCAGATGCCCTATCGCGATCCACTGCTCCTTCTTAAATACCTTCATCATATCACGCTCACAGTTAACGGGGTTATCAGAAGAAGTTATCCCTATGCGCTTCATGACGCGTTTGCAGTGCGTATCGACGACGATGGCGGGTACGGAATAGATCTCCCCCACAATGAGATTTGCGATCTTTCTGCCTATCCCGGGGACCTTCATGAGCTCTTCTGTATCCTTCGGGATCTCGTAGTTCCAGGAACCTGCCAGGAGGTCCGTAAAGACCTTGATGGAATTAGCCTTGGCCTTATAAAGACCGCAAGGCCGTATCATCTCTTCTATCTCTTCCAAGCGAGCCTCGTTGAGGCTGTCTACAGTTCCGAACTTACTGAAGAGTTCTGCGGAAGTAATATTGACCCTTACATCCGTGCACTGGGCAGACAATATGCCTCTTATGGCAAGCTTATAAGGCTCATCGAAATCCAGAGAGCATGCTGAATCAGGAAAGCATTCTTTTAAAGCGCTGAACGTACGCTCTGCCAAAACGGCTTTTGAGATGCGCGGCATATCATTTCTCTTCCGGAGGGAAAGGGAATGAGAATACGAACTTAGCGCCGCCTAATTCCGTGCCCTCCTCACAGGTGATAGTCTGCTCGTGGCCGGCAAGGATCTGCTTGCAGATATAAAGACCTAAGCCGAAGCCTTCGACCTTGCGAGAAGGATCTGCCTGGAAGAAGCTCTCGAAGATCCTCGTTCTCTTGGACTCTTCGACGCCTGCGCCTGAATCCTCGACTGATATCCAGATCTTTCTTTGTCTCTTGTCGCTTAATGTGGTTATCTTGATCTTGCCGCCTGCAGGCGTGAACTTGATGGCATTGGTCACGATGTTGATTATGACCCTGCAGAGCTGCTGGGCTTCGCCGTAGGCATCGATGCCGGGACCGGGGTCAAGTGACTTTATCACCGTGATGTTCTTATCTGTCAGCTGGGCTTCGAGGTTTTCGACTATGTCATTTATCATGTCGCTTATGTTGAAGCTCTCCATCATGGAGGTATCGGCATGTGACAAAGAAGATGCCTCTGTCATCTGCGTTACCAGTGTGCGGATACGGCCGACCTGATGCTTGATCTGCTCTAAGTAGTGGTCTGTCTTTTCGGGCGGGATGGTGCCGTCTAACATCGCCGTGACGAAGCCGTTTATGGATGTCAGAGGTGTCCTGATGTCATGGGCAATAGATGAGATGAACATCTCCCTGTCTTTTTCCTGGTTCTCTAAGGATTCGATCATATTGTTAACGGTCTTTCCCATGTCCGAAAACTCGGATGAGACCGAGAAATTGGTGTAGTCTTCGGGCTCTGCGTATCTTCTGGGGACCCTGACCGTAAGATCGCCCTCTGCGACCTTGGAGATGGCCTGGGATATCGCCTTGATCGGCACAAGGCTCATATAGACGAATACCGCGTAGAGTATGATCGATATGACAAGCGCTATCATCGCCGGGAAGAAAATGAGGTGCAGATACTCATCCCTCGTGCTGAAAGTCGTCTCATAGTTGTGGACGAGACAGTAGTATTCAGTATCGGGGATCTTATAGCACGACATCGCAGTCACGACCTGTGCATTCTTGGTCTGGAAATTGTTATCAAGGCCAAGGGAGATATCCTTGATGAGCGATAAGGCATCTTCATCCGAGATATATGTCTTGCCTCCGTCTACTGTCACGGTGGGAAGGATGTCGTTGGTCTCTGTTGTGTAGTAGCTCCTGCAGTATACCCTGCCCTCAATATCCACAAGGTAGATGGCGCCGCTCTCACGGAACATCTGCGAATTGATGAGACGCTCCACCATCCTGGAATTCGAGAAGTTGACGGAACCGTCGTTATCCAGCGTGTAAACGAAGCCCTTGGGATCGGGTGCTATGACTGATCTTATGTCTTCTGATAACGAGAACGCAGCATTATCCGTACCGATGGCGACTTCGGCAACGAGAGTGTTGTACATATTCTCATAGGAAAGGAACAGGAGAACAGCAAAAACAACTATTGTCGTGAATACCAGGAAAGAAATGATAAACACGGCAAAGTTAGAAGAGAATCTTTTGCCTTCAACCTTGGGTGCCATCTATTACTTTGTCTCGAACTTGTAGCCCTTGCTCCAGACTGTCTTGATGCACCAGTTATCTTCTCTTTCAGGGTTCTCTATCTTCTCCCTGATCCTCTTGATATGAACATCGACTGTTCTGGATTCACCGTAGAAATCGTAACCCCAGACATTCTCCAGGAGCTGCTCTCTTGTAAATACCCTGTTGGGATTGGATGCCAGGAAGAACAGAAGCTCTAATTCCTTAGGCGGCATGTAGATCTCCTTGCCGTCTACAGTTACAACGTAACGGACCTTGTCCACTGAGAAACCGGGATATGTGATTATGTCCTGGCTCTGTACTTCAGCAGCTGCCTGAGCGGGAGCTTCCTTCTTCTCCGTACGTCTTAATACGGCCTTGACTCTCGCAAGCACTTCCTTAGGTTCAAACGGCTTCGGGACATAGTCATCTGCGCCTAATTCAAGACCGATGATCTTGTCTAACGTATCTGTCCTTGCAGTGAGCATGATGATCGGAGTATCTGATGTCTTGCGGATCTCACGGCAGATATCGTTGCCGTCCTTGCCCGGGAGCATGAGATCCAGGATAACGATGTCAGGCTGGCTTGCTTCGAAAGTTGCTGCCGCCTTGTCACCCTGCATACAGGTAAAGACCTGATAACCCTCTTTCTCGAAATAGAGCTTCAGGACCTCGATAATGCTCGCATCATCATCTACAAGTAATACTTTTGTTGCTGCCATTTGATCACCCCTCAAAACAACATCAGATTCCTATTATCTTATGTTTTATTTAGTTGTATCTTCAGCCGTTGCCGGCTATTTTCTTAACTTCCTCTGCAAATGACTCCGGATTGGTGAAGTCTTTGTAGACTGATGCGAACCTAACGTAAGCAACCTTATCTTTCTTATAGAGCTGCTCCATTATGTATTCACCTATCTCACGGCTGCTTATCTCCCTCTTGGGATTGTTGTTGACCCTGTCAGTTATGTTGGAAACGATAGCCTGCATTTCCTCTTTTGTGACCGGTCTCTTAGAACAGGCAACCATAAGGCTGTTTAAGATCTTAGTCTCGTTATATTCCTGCTTTACGCCATCCTTCTTAACGACTTTGGGGACCAAACCCTCGATCCTCTCTATCGTTGAGAAACGGTAATTACAATCGCCGCATTCCCTTCTCCTCCTGATCTCAAAACCGTCAGAAGAAGCACGGGAATCCAGCACTCTGTCATTACTGGATCCGCAAGCGGGGCAAATCATTAATTACTGACCGTCCTTGCCAAACATGAACCAAGGCTTAGCGGACTTCTGAGCAGGTCTCTCCTCAACGTTGGGAGAAACGTTTGTCTGAGGTCTGCCGCCCATCTGGGGAGCCTGGGGAGCTGCTGCAGGTGCAGGTGCGGGTTCAACCGGCTGCTGTACAGGCTGCTGGATAGGAGCTACCGGCTGCTGAGCCTGGGGCTGTGCTGCCGGCTGCTGGGGAGCAGGTGCAGGTCTGTTATTAACTGACTCATCACCGAACCTGAAGCCGGGCTGAGGCCTTGCCTGAGGCTGAGCTGCAGGCTGCTCGGGCTGTGCCTGCTGTCTGGGAGCATACTCTGTTCTCGGAGGCTGAGCCTGAGGCTGTCTGTTTGTGATGATTGTAGCATTCTCACGGGAAAGAACTGATGTGCTTGCCCTGTGTCCTACTGATGCATTTACTGTATTCTCGAAACCGGATGCGATGACTGTGATCATGAGCTCATCCTCTAAGGAATCGTCGATGACAGCACCTACGATGATCTCTGCTTCAGGTGAAGCCTCTTCCCTTACGATGGAAGATGCTGCATCGATCTCAGAGAGTCTCATTCCGCGTCCGCCTGTGAAGTTAACGATAACGCCTGTGGCGCCTTCTATTGTCGTATCGAGGAGAGGTGAGTTGATAGCCTGCTTGATAGCGATCTGAGCTCTGTCTTCACCGCTTGCTCTGCCGATACCCATGTGGCAGATGCCTGCATCCTTCATGACTCTTGTAACGTCTGCAAGGTCGAGGTTGATGAGACCGGGGATAGCTACGAGGTCTGAGATGCCGGCTACACCGAACTTGAGGACCTGATCTGCCATGTTGAATGCTTCTTCGAAGCTCGTGTTATCGTCAACTACGTCTAAGAGCTTGTCATTGGAGACAACGATGAGTGAATCGACTGCCTTCTGGAGTTCCCTGATGCCTCTCTCAGCATTGGCAGCTCTCTTGGCACCTTCGAATGTGAAAGGTGTCGTTACGACTGCAACTGTGAGGATGCCGAGATCTCTTGCGATCTGAGCTACGACAGGAGCAGCACCTGTACCTGTACCGCCGCCCATGCCTGCTGTGATGAACAACATATCTGTGTTGGAGATGGCTTCTGCGATCTCGTCTCTTGACTCTTCAGCTGACTTCTCACCAACGCTGGGGTCTGCACCGCAGCCGAGGCCTCTGGTGACCTTCTCACCGATCTGGATCTTGACTTCTGCCTTGTTCTTGGCAAGAGCCTGGTTGTCAGTGTTGATCGCAATAAAAGTAACGCCCTGGACGCCGCTCTCAACCATTCGGTTTACTGCGTTGCTTCCGCCGCCGCCTACGCCAATAACCTTAATAGCTGCGACATTTGACTCGTCCATTGAATAGCTATGCTTGCTCTCAGACATTCTTTTGCCCTCCGTAAATATCAAATTCTTTGTTACTGTTTATAATTAAAAGAATAACAATTAATCATTCTGAATTTTAACCTAAACACAGGGTTCATTCAATATATGCAACATTTTTATTGCACAATTGTAAAAAAACCTCACTGTTATTTTAACATTAAATCCGGAAAACAATAAAAAAATATTGTAATTTGCCAAAAAACATCAAGCAGGCGTCAGAATTCGTCGTAGATATACTCGTCGCCTGTCATGTCCAGGGCGCCGTCACCTGCCACCTGATCAAAGGCGTTGGCATTGATGGCATATAAGAGCCAGGCCATGTCTTCGTTGATGTCCTCGGTATCTGAGAGCTTGATCTGTATGAGGTTTCCTGACGGAGAATAGATCGAAAGGAAGATATATCCGCTGGGCAGTATCCTGACTTCCTTTGTATTCTCGAACATGCTGTAATCGCCCCTGACAGAAGCGTTATCGGCAGCAAGGATGGCTCCGAGCACTATTATCGCCTTGTTGTAATCGTTCTTGTTCTTGATCTCCACGGTCTTGCCCAGGTTTATGCTGTCAAGCTGCATGCCGCAGATAAGAGGCCTTACGTCCTTGGTATCGCGGCCTGATTCGAGCTCTAAGACAAGGCCGTTCCTGTCTAATGCGGCATAACCGTCGGGAGTCTTGATATAAGCTATCTTGCTTCTTTCCTTGACCTTGATGTAAACGGTCGAAGGGATCCTTATGGAGATCGTTATGTCTTCTACGTAAGGGTTTGATTCCTTGATCTTCTTCTCCGTGTTGCCGTAGTTGAGGCATATGATATCCCAGAGATTCCCGCTTACGCCGCTCATGAGATGTCTGTCGTATTCCAGGCCCGTCATCTCGAGGATCTCCTCGTCAGAGAGCACGATGTTGCCGTCTATGGTAACGTTTCTTACCCTGAATGCGGGATGGAAAGCGATAAGCCCTATCACCAGTATCACAAGAGAGCCAAGCGCTATGGCAAGAATGGCAGTCCTGGAGAGATGGATCTCAGGGAGGTCTATCTTGGGAAGATTAAACTCAGGCTTTGGTGCCTCAGAAGGCTTTTGCGGCCTGGCAGGAGCTCTCTTTCTGACCTCTTGCTTTTCTCTCTTTACAGGAGCTTCAGGCTCTCCCGCCTCTTCTTTTGGTTCTTCCTCTTTCTCAACAACAGGCTCTTCTGCCGCCTCACGGACAGTAAAGTTCTCTTCAGGCGCAGCATTATCTTCAGAGTCCTTTATGGGCTCTGATAAAGCGCTTTCTTCTTTGGCATCTTCGTCTTCTACACCAAACAGTTTGTCGAGTTCGTTATCGTCCATTAATCCTTTTCCAATGCTTCCCTGACCGCTTCGATTATACGCTCATTTGTGTCACATACCGCCTTGGACTGTGCCACCTTCCTCATGTTCATTCTCCTGTCGTCATCAGACAAAAGATCCAGAAGGATGTCTGTAAGTTTCCCCGCTTCAACATCAGCATCGCTGATGACTATGCCTCCGCCGCCTTCAGCGATCATGTTGGCATTATATGTCTGGTGGTCGTGAGCCGCATGAGGATAAGGAACCATCACCGCGCAGGCACCCGTCGCTGTTATCTCGGCGCAGGTTACCGCGCCCGCCCTTAAGATGCTTACATCGCTGCCTGACAGATAAACGTTAGGCTCATCAATGTAGCTCATTACCTGAAGATTTGATGGCAATACTTGAGGGAGCTCTACGGCATTATGCTTTCCGACGCTCAGTACGAACTTGATATCAGCAAAGCGTTCGTCTGCTGCAGTCTTTAAGATGAAGTTCGTAAGCGTCTTGGCGCCCAGGGAACCGCCCATAGTAAAGACCATTTTGTCAGTATCCTTAAGCCCCAGTTTCTCTCTTGAGGCTTCGTATGTGTTGCCGAACATGATGTCTCTTACAGGGTTTCCCGTACACCTTACGAGCTTCGCCTTGGGGAATACGTTCTCCTGATCAGGGAAACCCGTCATTACGAGCGCAGCACCCTTGGATAAAACTTTGTTGGCCCTGCCGGGGAAAGCATTTGCCTCGTGTATCATGACAGGCACCTTAAGAGACTTGGCAGCATAGAGAAGAGGCGCGCTGACGTAGCCGCCCGTAGATATCACCGCATCAGGCTTAAACTCTTTAATGATCTTAATGCACTGCTTCTTGCCCTTGTTTACTGCGATAAGAGCCTTGAAGAACTTAACGGAAGGCTTAAGAGGCATCGCCATTGCAGTTATGGCCTTAAATTCGTAGCCTGCCTTGGGGACAAGTTCCCCCTCGAGGCCTTCACTTCTTCCCGTAAAGATTATCTCGCACTCTTCACCCTTCTTGGCATAGCAGTCCTTGAGAAGACCCGCTATAGCAAGCGCAGGATTAATGTGGCCTGAAGTGCCGCCGCCTGTAACTATGAACCTGGCGCTCATCAGCTCTTCGCCTCCTTTATCTGCTTGGGCTTGGTCGCATATCTTGAGATCTGGAGGATGAATCCGTAAGCGATAAGAAGAGATACCTGCGCCGTACCGCCGTAACTCATGAACGGCAGCGTTACACCAGTCGAAGGGATGACTTGAAGTTCAACCGCCAGGTTCATGAACACTTCGACAAAGATAAGCGTGGTACACCCGGTCGCGACGGTCCTGGCATATACGCTGTCCGCCCGCCATATGACCTGCATGCACATGAACAGCATGATCATGTACAGTAGTATCAGCACGAGGCCTCCGACAAAACCCGTCTCCTCGACATAGATCGAGAAAATGTAGTCGTTCTGTGCCTCGGAAACATAGTTGTATTTAGCTCTGGAATTGCCAATGCCGACACCCCACATTCCGCCTGAACCAAGAGCGTTCATAGCGTTGTCTATCTGTCTGGTATCGTCTGACGTGATCTCTTCGTTCTCCTCTTCATCATCAGCATTGAAGATCGCGATACGCTTAAAAACGTGGGCAAAGTTGCCGTTAAGATATCTGTCTCTTGTTTCCGCGGGGGTAACGGCAAGAATGACAGTGCCTGCCACCGCAGCAAAGAGCAATACGATAAGACTTCCGACTAACCAGGACTTGATCCCGATCTCGGAACTCACTGCGCTCATGAAGATGACTGCTCCTATGATAAGGAAACAGGAAAAATGAGGCTGGAGCAAGATAACGCCATCGACCAGGATACATAAAGAAACAGGGATTATGAAATCAATGAAGGCATCATGGATCATCTGTCTTCCCGGTTTGTCGTCCTTGATCTTACCCTTGCTCCTGAGCTTGCAGACCATCGATCTCCAGCCGGCAAATGCAATAACGAGAGCAACCTTGATGACCTCTGAAGTCTGGAACTGGATGCTTCCTATGGTAAGCCATCTGCTCGCACCGTGCTCTGCACCGCCCGCACCGAAGAGGAGCGTTACGATCGCAAGAACGAGGCTCACGGAATATGAACCGATCATAACGAACTTGTTGTTAAACAGCCACGGCGGCAGGAATGCCACAGCAAGACAAGCAGCAAAACCAAAAACGGTAAAGAACAACTGGCTCTTGAGGAAGTGAGCGGAATCGCCGTAAAGACCATAGGCGTCAGGAGCGGATACGGAGAATAAGACTACCATACCGAACGAGAGCAAAACGAGTACCATGAGGATCATGGGGATGTTCGTCTGATACTTGCGCACAGGAGCCTTGAGCATTCCGTCCGGTTTTCTTGACGCGTCAGCTTCTGATACTTCTAACAGCTTCTCTATGTCTTTGTCGGTACCTGTCATCTTATGCGTTATCCTTCCCGATAAAATACTCACAGAGTTTCTCGAGCCCGAAGGAATGTGATGCCTTGAACAGAACTGCATCTCCGGGCTTTAAGTATTCTTCAAGTCTTCTTCTCATGTCTTCCGTGTCAGCACACTTGATGACCGTAAGGCTGATATCTATGCTGTGCGCACCCTTAATGAAGTCATCTGCGTTATCACCTGTCACGAATATCCTGTCAAATCCGTATTTGGCACAGTTCTTGCCGACCATCTCATGGAGCACGGGAGCATAGTCTCCGAGTTCCAAGATGCCGCCTAATGCGAGCACTGCCCTTCTTCCCTTGGACTGGTATTTGAAGTTCTCGAATGCGGCTGCCATAGACTCAGGGGATGCATTGTATGCATCGTTTACTATGAGGTATCTGCCTGTATCTGTCGCAAGTCCTCTTCCCGCGCCTGCGGAGAAATCAGATATTGCTTTTCTTATTGCATCCACGGACTCTTCCGATCTTCCGAGGCCGAAGTGGTATGCACAGTAGAGCGCGAAAAGGATATTCCTTATGGCAGCATCGCCATGCTGGCGGATACTGATCCCTGATATGAAGCTCTCCGTGGAATCCTGCTTTTCGATGACGGAACCAAAGCTTGTGCCCTCATCGTTTTCTGATACCTGATCAGCCCTTATGAACAGGGGGCATGTGGGGCAGATGTCTTCGCCCGGCTTGACCGCTACGCCCGTGACCATCTTGCCAAACGGAATCTTGGATGCAGCATATTCGTAGAGCATCGGATCGTCGCCGTTGACAGCGAGGACCCCGCCGTCAGCAAGGCCTTCAGCTATCTCGAACTTGGCCTTGATTATGTTCTCACGGCTTCCCAGGCGGCCTATGTGTGAATAACCCGTGTTGGTAATAAGAGCAAGATCAGGCAGAGCGATGTTCGTAAGATATGAGATCTCGCCTAATGCCCTCATTCCCATCTCGAGGATGAGGATCTCTGTATCAGAAGGAGCAGACAGTATGGCCTTGCTCATTCCTATCTCATTGTTGTTGTTGGCCGTTGTGGCATGCACCTTATAGCCGGTCTTAAGGACATCCCTTACGAGATTTCTCGTTGATGTCTTGCCGACAGAACCCGTAATGCCTATTACCTTGCAGCCGGACTGGCCGAGCTTTATCCTGTAGTGCTTTGCAATGTCTGCAAGAGCCCTGGCAGTATCGGGCACGACAAAGCCTATGCCGCCTTCGGGAATGTAGGATGCATTATTAACGACAACGCAGGCGGCACCGAGCTCTATTGCTTTTGCTGCATACTCATTGCCGTTAAAGTTCTCGCCCGTTAACGCAAAGAATATGTCGCCCTTGCCGATCGTCCTGGTATCAGTAGAGACATCAGCTATCTCGACTGCCGTATTGTAGACCGGATCCGGGAGTCTTGATATCCTCTCTACACCTAATACGTTCTTTATCTCGTCTAAAGTAAACTTACCCATCAAATCCTGCTTTCCGCTTCAGATACTGCCTTAAGAGCGGTCTCGTAATCGTCGAAGTGTGTCTTGGTCTTGCCGAAGATCTGGTAGTCCTCGTGACCCTTGCCTGCAATGAGAACGGTATCGCCGCTGTCTGCAATCTCTATGGCGCGCGCTATGGCAGAAGTCCTGTCGCTTACGACCTCGTACTTGCCGTCTGTCCTCGAGATGCCCGTCACGATATTTGCGATTATCTGATCAGGGTCTTCTGTTCTCGGATTGTCCGTGGTGATGACAGTGTAATCAGACTTATTGCCTGACACCTCGCCCATCTCGAATCTCCTGTCCTTCGCCCTGTCTCCGCCGCATCCGAATACCGTGATTATCCTGCCTTCCGTGTACTCTCTTAGAGTATCGAGAACACTGTCTAATGCAGCTGCGTTGTGGGCGTAATCGACAAGGATGCTGATGCCTAAGCTGTTGGGGACAGGCTGGAGCCTTCCGGGAACACTGCATGAAGCAAGAGCCTTCTTGACTGTCTCAAGATCTATGCCCGCAACCATCGCGCAGGCTATTGCGCAAAGAGCGTTATGGACATTGAATTCACCCGGCAGAGCAACAAATATCTCGCCGTTATATGAGAGGCTCGTAAGGTCAAATGCTGTTCCCGTGATATGACCCTTCCTGACCTTCCTGAGGTTTGATGCCTTTATATCTGCGCCCTCTTTAAGTCCGTAGGTCAGGACACCGCACTTGCCTTCGCAGTATCTTATGACTTCTTCTGCCTTGTCAGAATCAATGTTTACGATACCCGTTACGCAGTTATCAAAGATCTTGAGCTTACAGGAGAAATAATCCTCCATGTCGGGATGCTCATTAGCGGAGATATGATCCTTATAAAGGTTAGTGAAGCATGCGCACTTGTATCTTAAGCCATAGACACGGTCGAGCTTAAGTCCCTGTGATGAGACTTCCATCACAAGGCTGTCCGCGCCTTCATCCCGCAGTTCGCCTATCATGTCAAAGAGATCTCTTGATTCAGGAGTCGTGTGCTCTGAGTGGATCTTCTTATCGCCTATGTAATTGCAGACCGTTCCTATGAGACCTGACTTCCTGCCGGCCTGATCGAATATCTGCTTGAGCATGAATGTTGAAGTAGTCTTGCCCTTGGTTCCGGTGATTCCGTAGATATCAAGTTCCTTCTCAGGATGTGAGAGTATGGCGCTCGATGCAGATGCAAGGACTCTTCTGGTGTCATCGACTTCAACGACGGTCACATCATGACCATCAGCCATGGCTCTTATCTCATCTGTATCAAAGCCTGTTCTCTTTCCGGAGACTATAACAGCGGAAGCGCCGTTCTCGATAGCGCTTCTCATGTATTTGTGGCCGTCGGTCTCAAAACCTATGACGCAGACAAATACACTGCCCGGACCTGCTTTCCTGGAATCGTATTCAACTCTTGTTAAGTCACACTCACCGGCATTGCCTGTGATGGTGTTATATCTATCTCCTTCAAGGACCTTAGAAAGCAGCATCGGCACCTCTCCTTCCCCTCTTTGCATATATTATAAATATAATATGCGAAATCCGTGCAATATTTTTATGGCAAATTAAGGAAAAATCCCTGAAGCACGGAAAAATATTGGTTGATACCGCTAAGAAGGCATTACCCTTCCCCTTCGCCTTCTTCGTCACCGTTGTTTACGGCAGGCGGAGTCGTGGCATCTACGACGACACCATCCTCAGTAATGACACCGCCTCCCGAAGCAGTCGTCTCCGTTGCCGAAGTCTGTGTTATGGGAGCATTGAATTCAAGCGTTACATTGATTATCTCGCCTGCCAGGACCTGCGTGCCCGGAGCTACGCTCTGGCCTGTGCATATACCTGTTACTTCACCCGAGATCTTACAGTTGAGGTTAAGGTCAAGGCATGCTTCGATGCATTCTATGGCAGACATTCCCGCCATGTTGGGAACGCGCGTGGTGAGCATCTGATCTTCCGTTACGCCTTCAGGATAAAGGATGACGACACCTGTCTTATAAAGGGTCTCTGTATAACTCGGATATGTTCTTGCAACGATGGTATCAGATGTCATGTCTATCGTTCCGTAGATGGTTGAAAGACCGTTTGTGGATACTCTTGAAGCAGCCTCTGAAGCTGTCATTCCGTCGACCTTCTGAACGTAGTACTGAACCAGGAGATCGTCATATTCATCAGCTGTGAATACTCTCTCAACGCCCATGTATGTCAATGTGCCTTCAACTATCTTGGCTGCAGTGGAAGCCGCTGAAGATGAACCTACGGAGTGATCGGCAGGCTTGTTGATGACTACGAGCACTGCGATCTTAGGATCGTTGGAAGGCGCATAGCACGAGAATGAGAGCACGTGGCAGCCTCTCAAAGGGCCTGTCTCAATCGTGGATGTCGATGTCTTACCTGCAACGGAATAACCTGCGACACGTCCTGCGGAACCTGTACCGTCAGATACAACGCCTTCCATCAGGGTCCTTACTCTTGCGCAGGTCTGATCAGAGAACACTGTCCTTACTACTTCAGGTTCGATCTCATCGACAACATTGCCTTCAGAATCCGTGATGTAGTGCGCGATGTGGGGGACCATGAGGTCGCCGCCGTTTATGATGGCGCAGTAAGACATTATGAGCTGGATGGGGGTAACCGTAGCTGACTCGCCGAAAGAAAGACAGCACATATCGAGTTCCTGCGGATCCGAGTGGAAGATGCCCTTGCCTTCAGCCGGCAGGTCGATGCCCGTAATATCGTAGAAACCGAGCATCCTTACATATGAATAGTACTTGCTGATGCCTATCCTTCTGGCAAGCTGTGCAAAGATCGGGTTGCAGGAGTTCTCGAACGCCTTGACGAGAGTTTCCGAACCATGGTTGTAGTTTCTGGATTTTTGAAGCCAGCATGAGATCGCATAATTGGAGATGTTTACGGGAGCATCGCTGAAGACCTCGTCTTCGGTCGTGAGGTTTTCCTCAAACGCCATGCATGTCGTAAGAGACTTGAATGTAGAGCCCGGCTCGTAAGTATCTGATATGCAGCGGTTGCGCCAGCAGTTGGCCATTATGTAATTGACCCTGTCTTCATCGGTCATCATCTGCCATTCAAGCTCTCCCATACCGTAAGGCATGCCGTAGGGATCGTTAAGATCGTAGTCAGGAAGCGATACCATCGCCAGCACCGCGCCGGTATAAGGATCCATTACGATGGCACATACGCCGTCTATCGGATTGTACTTCTGGTATGCTTCCCTGCAGGCTTCCTCCGCGATCCTCTGAACGTTCAGATCGATGTTCGTAACAATGTTATATCCGTCAGAAGCAGCTTCTACAGTGGCTTCCGAGTAAGGCAGGACTCCGCCCGTGATCTCATCAGTCTCTGAGTATCTGTAGCCGTCCGTACCTGACAGGAGACCATTGTAGTAGGCCTCAAGGCCATATACGCCCTTAAGCGACTCGCCGTCATTTCTCGCATAGCCTATGACCTGTGATGCCAGGCTTCCGTAATTATAGTATCTCTGCGGAACGGCAACATAACCGAAGCCCTTGATCTTGTTCTCCCTGCAGTAAGACTCGAATGCTTCCTTGGACTCAGCGGGCACGTTCTTAATGACGTCGCAGCCCTTTACGGCATTCTTGGGGTCGTTGCTGTCAGAAGGATCTATGGGCAGGATGCTGTCCATCTTCTCGTATGTTACGCCGAGATAAGCAACGCACGCATCTATTATCTGATCTCTTGTAAGCTCAGTCGAAGTAACCAGTGACGGTGAGCAGACAACGGTATAGTCGTAAGTATTTGACGCCAGCGGCATTCCGTTGGCATCGTAGATCATTCCCCTGTCGGCCGAATAAGTCATGAGCGACCACTGCTGGTTGGCAGCGGCATGCGCAAATACTTCGTAGTTATTTACAGTTATGTCGTAGAGTTTATATGTCAGGTATCCGAAGCCCAGAAGGACCAGCACAAAGATACCGGCCACAGCATACTTAGAGTACTTGGCCCTCTTACTCTCATTATCCATCAATAAGGTCTCCTTAAAGTTTAAGGATGCTCGGCATAGTAAGTTGCGAGGGCATTCGTGGCATTCTCGAGTGCCTCGGCATTAATACCGTCCATATTGTATGTTACCACTGTTTTGAGAGAATCGTTATTCGGAACAGGAAGACTTACTACCTGATTCTGGTTAGGATCCTGCATTCCAAGTGCGAGAGCCTGCGCCCTTACCGTATCCATGTCTGTTACGCCGTGCGCATTTTCCTCAGCATCAAGGATCTGCGTCTTAAGAGAGCTGATCTCATCCTTAAGGTTGGAATTGTCTCTTGCGATCTCCGAGATCTCAGTCTGGGGGTACATGAGAAGTATTGCCATAGCGCCGATGGCGATGATTATGCCTGCGCACAGGAAGGTCTCGAAGAACTTGCGGGCTGTGAGCTTTGCGATCTTTCGCTTCTGCTCCTTGCGCATCTTCTCGTCCTCAAATCTGGAAGCAAAGTTATGACCCTGACGGCGTACGTCCTCACTGGTAACGAATGCATTAGGAACAATGTCGAGCTTCTCCTCGACAATGACGTCATCTCTTCTGGTCTTGACAGTAGTGCCGTTTAACGCAAGCTTAGTCCTGCGTGCCTTGAGTGTCTCGTCTAATTCCTTATCTAAGTTGATCCGTTCCTTGATTGCCATAACCTAACCCGCCATATCAGTTGTATTGTTCGTTGTTGTTCCTCTCGAATATCCGGAGCTTTGCCGATCTCGCTCTGGGATTTGCTTCTGTCTCCTCTTCAGTCGGCTCGAGCGGCTTTTTGGTGATCACCGTCCCCAAAGGCTTCTTGCCGCATACGCACACGGGGAAATCTCTGGGACATGTACATGGGAATTCCGCTCTCCTGAAGCCTTCCTTGACGATCCGATCTTCCAGGGAGTGGAACGTGATCACCACGAACCTTCCACCCGGTTTTAGATGCCTTACGCCGTCATTTACAAGTCTCTCGAGACCACGAAGCTCGTGGTTTACCTCTATTCTCAGCGCCTGGAAACATCTCTTGGCAGGATGCTGGTCCTCGCCTCTTCCGTGTCCGGGCATGTATTCCTTGATAGCTTCCGCAAGCTCGACCGTTGATGTAAAAGGCTTTGTCTTTCTTCTGTTTACGATGCCGTCAGCGATCCTTCCAGAGTGGCGCTCCTCGCCGTACTCTTTGAAGATCCTGTCGAGCTCATCCCTTGAATATGTGTTTACCACGGTTGCAGCGTTGAGGCCTTCAGACAGGTCCATCCTCATGTCCAGAGGGCCGTCGTTCATATACGAAAAGCCTCTCTCTGCGCTGTCTAACTGGTAAGAAGATACGCCTACGTCAGCAAGAATGCCGTCGACCTTGCCGAGCTTCATGGAATCTAAGATGTTGTCGATCTCGCCGTAATCAGACTTAACAGGCATCCAGTTCGTCATCTCGAAACGCTCTTTTTTGAGCATGTTGGTAGCAAGAGCTGCATCGTCCTTGTCTATGGAGATAAGGATGCCGTCCATATTGAGCCTGGAAGCGATAAGCGCGGAATGACCGCCGCCGCCCAGAGTGCAGTCCACATAGATGCCGTCAGGCTTGATATTAAGTGCCTCTATCGCTTCCTCCGGCATTACGGAGATATGTTTAAATTCAGAGTCCTTCAACATTGTAGAGTGTATCC
Source organism: uncultured Clostridia bacterium (assembly GCA_946187935.1). Lineage (GTDB taxonomy): Bacteria > Bacillota > Clostridia > Saccharofermentanales > Saccharofermentanaceae > Saccharofermentans. The sequence continues at coordinate 17,910 of CAMHSJ010000011.1, read as the reverse complement.
AATCCTTCAATACTGCTTAAGTCGTGGTCTTCGTTCTCGTATGTGGACTTGAGACAGATGTCGAGCTTGTCTTCACACTCAAACACACATATCTCATCGCCGGGCTTGGCACCGATGTTCTCCCAAAGCTCGGAGTTAACGGTGATCCTTCCCTGGGAATCGACAGTCACCTCGGCACGCTCACCGATGATGGCTCTCTGGATCTTACGGACATCTTTGTTCATGGAGTTAAAGCTCTTGATCTGAGCCTTGATCTTCTCGAAATTCTCTTTGGTATAGACACAGAGATAACCGACATCCAAGCTGTTCGTTACGACCAGCTCGCTGCCCATCGATGCTTTCTGCTTTGTGGGAATGAAGAATCTTCCCTTAGCATCTATTTTCTTAGTGTCACGTGCCAAATTATGTCTCCGCTTGATTTATTTGCTTAAGGAGGATAATATGTCGGTTACTGACACAAATCAACACCAACTGTAACTTTTCCTCCCAAATTCACCACACGTTTGTATTTTAACTGTAACTATTTTTTAATGCAATAGTATTTAGCGGGTTTTTTTGAAATTTATTAAATTTTTTGGACATTAGTCTTCAGGGCAAAAAATAACCGGTCCAAACAAAGGACCGGTCCATTAAAAACATATAAGTTTCTATGTAAGATCAAGTGCTGTTTCTTGACATGGAAATGTTCAGTATTATCCCGAACGCCAGGAAGTTGATGAGCATCGCCGTACCGCCAAGACTGATGAAAGGCAGAGGAATGCCCGTGATGGGCAGAAGGCCTACGGCCATGCCCATGTTTTCGATATAGTGGAATGCGAAATATCCTGCAAGACCGGTGAGCGTAAATGCCGATGCCTTGGAAGATACCTTGCCCGCAACATAAAGACACCTGCAGATAAAGAAGAATGAGAGCGCTATTACCGCCGTTGTTCCGATAAAGCCCAGGTGCTCCGAGATAGCAGCGAAGATGAAGTCGCTCTCCTTAACGGGCACTGATGTGAGGATGCCCGTCTTGTTTCCTGCAAGACCGCCTGATGCGATCGCTGCCTTTGACTGGACAAGGTTGTACTCCGCCTTGGGATCTGAGCCTTCAAATACCAAAGACAGGATCCTCTCCTTCTGGTAAGCCTCAAGATAGAACGTCCATACCGCAGGAACGAAGATGACTATTACAGAAGATATTGCCAGAAGGAAATATCTGTACTTGATGCCCCATGCAAAGAGCATGCAGACAAAGGTGAACATGATTACCATCGCAGTACCGAAGTCAGGCTGCGTAAGGATAAGGAGCAGCGGGAATGCATAGACCACGCCCATTATAAGGAAACCCTTAAGGTGCGTCAGTTTCTTCTCGGCCATCGCCTCGAATATCTCGGACGCCACGAGAACGAGTCCTATCTTGGCAAGTTCAGAGGGCTGGAAGTTTCCTATGACAGGGAGATTGAGCCAGGAGTCCGCGCCCCATGTGGCCTTGAGCGAATATCCGTCTATCGGGACCAAAAGGAGCAGGAGGATAGATACTGCATATATTCCCCTGCCCACGAGCTTTAAGAACTGGTTGTCTAAGACTGCAAGTATTATTACCGAGAAGATCCCCGCCGCAGTGGCAGCTATCTGCCTGTAGTAATTGCCCGGATAAGCGGCATAGCCATGGGATAAGACCTTCTGAAGAACGAAGAGTCCTATAATGGTAAGGGCAAGGATCGGGACCACGAGAAAGTAGTCCACACTCTTAAGTCCGGTCTTGCCTCTTAATCTAACTAATCCGTTTGTCCTGTTATCCATTAGTCTTAGCGGCAGTCTTCTCTTCGTAGAATCTCGCGGGTATCTCCTTGCGCTTTATATCCTTATAACGCACATAGGCGATGCATACAAGCGAAGCTACGGCAAGGATCAGTGAAAGGAGCTGTGATGTCCTTATAGATGTATTAAAAAGATACAGGGAATCCGTCCTCAGACCCTCGAGCCAGAATCTCATGAAACCGTATGCGGCAAAATAAACGCAGCTCGTCTCAAATGCATGCTTGCTGTTCTTCCTGACCCATAGAAGGATAAAGAAAATTATAAGGTCTCCTACTGATTCATAGAAGAACATCGGATGCACGGGCTGAGTTGATACGAGAGTGGGACAGTAACGCGCAAGATAAGACTGCACGCTGTCAGATGTCATGCCCCAGGGAAGTGTCGTCGTAGTACCGAAAGCTTCCTGGTTAAAGTAGTTGCCCCATCTTCCTATTGCCTGTCCCAAGGGAATGTAGACCATGGCAAAATCAGCCAAAGCGGTGAAAGGGATCTTCCTGATCCTGCACATTATGTATGCGCCGAGGACAGCGCCTAAGACACCGCCGTAAACGGCAAGGCCGCCCTCCCTGGTGTTGAATATCATCTTAAGGTCCTTGGAGAAGTAATCCCATTCGCAGAACACGTAGTAGAGCCTGGCACCTACTATGGCGCAGGGGATGCAGACGAGGACGATGTCATAGACAAGGCCTTCAGGGAAATTGATCTTCTTGCTCTGATATATGGCAAGTCCGACGCAAAGGAGTATCGCAGCTGCAATACAGATACCGTACCAGTAAACGTCCAAGCTGCCGATCTTGAATGCGACATTATCTACATTAAACTCCCAGCCCAATCCCGGGAAGGTTACTTTCTCACCTAAAACCATATCTGTCACTCCTTAAAAGCTAGATGCTATATTACCACATTACATAAGACCTTGCGCTTCAAGATAAGCCTTTGCCTCAATTTTATTCCTTTCAACGGCAGACATTAATTCTTCCTGCGAACCAAACTGCATCTCGGGTCTTAAAAATGAGAGCAGCTCGGTCTTGATAAACGCGCCGTAGATATCTTCGTCAAAGTCAAATATGAATGTCTCTATAACGTCATTAGCCGCATCTTCCAGGGTGGGACGCCTGCCGACATTTGCCACGCCGTATAATACCCTGCTGCCCAGAGTGACCCTTACGGCATAGACTCCCCTTCTTACCTTGAACTTCTCTTCGGTTATATTGAGGTTTGCCGTAGGGAAACCCATTTGCCTTCCCATCTTCTTGCCGTGGGCAACATAGCCTGAATAGAAGAAGTCCATGCCGCCGCAGAGCTTTCTTGCAAGCTGCATGTCGCCCGAAGAAAGAGCCTCCTTAAGATAAGAAGTAGATATCTTCCTGTCTGTTCCTTCGAGCTTTAATTCGGGAACGACTTCTATATCTATACCCGTTTTACCGCAGAAATCCTTAAGAAGGTCAGCACCGCCTGTTCCGCCGCTGCCGAAGGTGTAGTCAAAACCGCATATGACAGTATGTGAATTCAAAGCGAACTTGACTATCCTCATTAGATAGTCATCAGGAGACATATCCTTTACATCCCTGAAGTTTAAGGTCAGGACTTCATCAACACCCAAAGTCTCGAGGATAGATATCCTCTCATCGGCAGTATAGATGATCCCGCCTCCCTCTTTGGCAAGTCCCGTAAATGTCTGGACTAAGCACTTAAGGCCGTTTGATCTTGCTTTCCGGACCGCCTTTGCGATTATCTTGCGGTGGCCTTCATGAAGGCCGTCAAACATGCCCAGGGCGACTACCCGGCCGTCCCTGTCATAAGGCAAAGTATCGAGATAGTATTTCTGTATAGGTTTAATCACCTGCAAACAGCCTCTCAATCCTTAGTATCTTCCTGCCGTCTTCCGCAGCAGGATAAACGACCGCAATGAGCCTGCCTTCAAACACAGCCCTGTATTGCTTTCCTTCTTCAAGATCAGCTTCACAGCTTATCTTCTTGCCGAATCTGAGGTCCTTTGCCTGCTTTGATGTAAGAACTATGGAAGGCATATCGTTTAACGCAAGTGAGGCGGGAAGGATAAAGCTCTCATCGCCTTCTTCTGCCATCTGACGGATCTCATCTATCGTATGCGCGTCAGAGACCCTGAACGGTCCTTCTGAAGTTCTCCTTAAGGATATGGCGTGAGCGCCAAAGCCCGTCATCTTACCCACATCATCACATATCGTTCTTATGTAAGTTCCCTTGGAGCATTTGACATCGAAATCAACGACAAAGCCTCTGCCCTCGGTCACTATGGAATTTACAGCAATGGAATAGATCTTTATATCTGTGGGTTTAAGCTCAAACTGAGCTCCCGCCCTTGCAAGATCGTATGCCTTTTTGCCGCCTATCTTCTTGGCTGAAAACTTTGGAGGCATCTGCGAAGTGATTTGTGAGATCTCACAGAACGCTTCCCTTACGACTCTATAGTCAGTGCTTATGAGTTCTTCCATCTGCCCTTCTGAAGGAAAGTTCTCTGCTATGACATTGCCTTCTTTGTCCATGGAATCAGTTGCCTGTCCGAAAAAGGCCCTGCAGTTATAGCTCTTGTCAAAACCCTCACAGAACCTCAGATACTTTAATCCCTTGCCCGCAAATACGGGAAGCAGTCCTGTAGCAAACGGATCTAATGTTCCAAGATGCCCGACCTTTTTAGTGCCGAGTATCTTTCGCATAGCCATATCAGTCCCGAATGACGTCATGCCTTCAGACTTATCAACAAGTATTATTCCATCAGGATTCATAAGAGAGCAGCAGCCTTCTTTATAACGTCTTCTGCGAGATCTTCGATGCTTATGGAAGGATCGTTTACAGTAAAACCTGCAGCCCTGACATGTCCGCCGCCGCCGTAATTGGCAGCAAAGGCGGCAGAGTCAAACTCAGATACCGATCTGACGTTTGCCCTTATCTCACCTGTGGAAAGTTCTCTTAATACGATCGCGACCTCAACACCTTCGATGTCTCTCATGGCAGAAACCACATCGTCAACTGCATCAGGCAGCGCCTCATGCTTGTCGAAAAGGCTCATGGGGACCGTGGTGATAGCAAGCTTGCCGCCGCAATAGAGCTTGACCCTCATCCTGGCTTCAGCCGAGACCCTGAACTTATAAAGAGCCTTGCGGTCAAAGAGGTTATAGCTTACAGAAGTGATGTCTCCTCCGTGGAGCATAAGCTTACCCGCCGTATCGAGCGTCTCGGGTCTGGTGTTCTTATATGTGAACCTGCCCGTGTCAGTTACGATCCCCGTCATGAAGCACTGGGCTGCAAGAGAAGAGAGTACTTCACTAAGCTCCTTGCCCAATTGCTCAGCGATCTTCTCAGTGACATAGAAACAAAGCTCAGCAGTGGAAGATGCATCTGGCTCTATCCACATATTGTCACCGCGCATGGTGATGGATGCATGGTGGTCTATGGTAAGTTTTTTATCGCACTCTGAGAAGAATTCCCCGCAGCAGCCCATGCGTCCGGGCTCTGAGATATCAACAGATAATGCCTGGATATAAGGCTTGCCATAGATGGTCCTGTTCGATCTGAAGTTAAAGACATCTTTATCTTCTTCGTCAAAGATGTTGAACAGAAGATCTTCGACTCCCATGAACTCCATGTCCTTGGGGAGATGCTCAGGCATTGCGACATAAGCATTTACGCCCAGGTCACGGAGCACCTTGCACATGCCGCACGCAGAACCCACGCAGTCGCCGTCAACACTCCTGTGAAGGAATATGAGCATTGCTCCATCGTTGTTCTTAACATACTCTGATGCTTCAAGAAGGTTATTTGCCATCCTTGAAGCAGATGCCGAATAAAGATCTGTCATTCTTCCTGATCCTGTTCTCTTGCCTTGCGGCGGCGCTCATCGTCTTCTATCGTCTTGGCGATGAGTGCTTCCATACGCTTAGCTTCGTCAAGGGTCGTATCGAGTTTGAAATGAAGCTCGGGAGCAACCCTTAAGTTTATCTGCTGCACTGCCTCATATCTGATAAAACCCTTGGCATGCTCGATCGCATCCATCGCGCCCTTCTTGGTCTCATCGTCTCCGTAAACAGAAACAAAGACAGTGGCATGCGTCAGATCAGAACTCATCTTGACTCCCGTGACGGAAGTCATGAGGGGGACTCTCGGGTCCCTGAGCTTATTGGAGATAATATTGGATATTATCTTCTGGAGCTCATCTCCTACGATCTCGGGTCTTCTTCTCTTCATCAGTCTCTTGCAACCTCGATATTACCGAAGGCCTCGACTATGTCGCCGACCTTGATGTCATTGTACTTGGCAATAGTAAGACCGCACTCGTGACCGGAGAGGACTTCCTTGACGGAATCCTTCTCATGCTGGAGAGATCCTAACTCACCTGTGTAAACGACAACGTCATCTCTGATGACTCTTACGCTTGAATTTCTCAGGATCTTACCGTCTGTTACATAGCTTCCGCCGATAGTACCGATACCGGATACCTTGAACAGCTGCCTGATCTCGGCATGACCCCAGATGACCTCTTCGATCTTCGGAGCGAGAAGTCCCTTCATGGCGTTCTCGACATCCTCTATCGCATTGTAGATGACGCTGTAGAGCTTGATGTCAACGCCTGCTTCCTTGGCCTTGTCTATGATCATCTGGTTAGGACGTACATTAAAGCCGATGATGATGGCATTGGATACGTCTGCCAATACGATATCAGATTCATTGATCGCACCTACGCCGCCGTGAACGATATTGACCTTGACCTCTTCATTGCTGAGCTTGGTAAGGGACTGTGAAACGGCTTCGACAGAACCCTGTACATCTGCCTTGATGATGAGGTTGAGATCCTTGACATCGCCTGCAGCCATCTGTGCGGCAAGTGACTCGAGGCTCATCTTGGAAGATCTTCTGAGCTGTTCTTCTCTCTGCTTGATCTTACGCTTTTCGACGAGCTGTCTTGCCATCTTATCGTCTGTTACGGCATAGAGGAGCTCGCCTGCCTCAGGCACTTCAGGAAGACCCAGGATCTCTACAGGGATCGAAGGACCGGCCTTCTTGATCGCATTGCCCTTGTCATCGTACATGGCACGGACATTGCCCATGATAGGTCCGCAAACGACCGTATCGCCCTGCTTTAAAGTACCCTTCTGAACGAGAACGGAAGCAACAGGACCTCTGTTCTTGTCGAGCTGTGCTTCGATCACGGCTCCTCTTGCAGGACCCTTAGGGTCAGCCTTGAGTTCCATGACGTCTGCCGTGAGGAGAACGTTTTCGAGAAGGTCATCGATGCCCGTGCCCTGCTTGGCTGAGATCGGAACCATGATGGTCGAACCGCCCCAGTCCTCGGATACGAGACCGTATGTGGTAAGTTCCTGCTTAACTCTGTCAGGATTAGCGCCTGCCTTATCGATCTTGTTTATTGCAACGATTATCTCGGTGTTGGCAGCCTTGGCGTGGTTGATGGCCTCTATCGTCTGGGGCATTACGCCGTCGTCAGCTGCTACAACGAGGATCGCGATATCCGTGAACTGCGCACCTCTTGCACGCATCGTTGTGAACGCTTCGTGACCCGGAGTATCAAGGAACGTGATCTGACGGCCCTTGAGCCTTACCGTGTAAGCACCGATCTTCTGCGTGATCCCGCCTGCCTCGCCTGCGGTAACGCTCGTGGAACGGATCTTGTCGAGCAAGGATGTCTTACCATGGTCAACGTGACCCATAACGACTACTACAGGAGGTCTGCCCTCGAGGTTTTCTTCCTTCTCGGCTGTCTTCTCGAAAAGGATATCCTCTTCGGTCTTCTCTTCGAGGAGCTCTGCATTGATGCCGAAAGCATCTGCCAGGAGGCACGCCGTATCGAAGTCGAGTTCCTGGTTGATCGTAGCCATTACGCCTAACTTCATGAGCTCCATGATCACCTCAGAGCTCTTCTTGCCGATGCCCTCGGCAAAATCCTTGACCGTGATGAAAGGCGGGATCTTGATCTCGGTGATCACCTGCTGTTCTCTCTCTGAAGACTGTTCAGACTGCTTCTTCTTTTTCTTTCTGTAAGAAAATTCATCGTAGTCACCGTCTTCGCTGACCCTGCCCGTAAACTGGCTCCTGTTCTGCTTACGCTTATCTGCGCTGCCCTTGGCATTCTCTCTTCTGTCAGTATCGCTGTGCTTCTTATCGAACGCAGACTTCTCGGCATAAGAGGATCTGCTCTTCTTGACTTCTTCGATGGGAGCAGCTGCCTTCGGCTTGGGAGCTCTTCTGGCAGGCTGCCTTGAAGCGCCGTCTTCGTCCTTATCCTTATCAAATGATGAGCCCTGGAATCTTCCCTGGCCCTGCGGACGGGGTGACTGGTTGTAGTAGCCGTTACCCTTGGAAGGTCCCTTACGGTCCTTGTTATATGTGATTATCGTAGAGCTTCTGTATGTCTCGCCCTTTGCGGGAACATTGCCGAGAGATACGACTGCGGATGAGAGCCTGGGAGCAGGCTTCTTCTCCTCAGCAGGCTTAACTTCCTCTGTCTTCTCGGGCTTAACTTCTTCCTTCTTGGGCTCTTCTTTAACAGGCTCAGCTTCCTTGGGAGCTTCTGCCTTCTTGGAGGCAGTCTTCTTGGCAGGCTGTTCTTCTGCCTTTTCTTCCTTGGTTTCAGCTGCTGTTTCAGCCTTCTTTGCCGTCTTCTTGGCAGGCTTCTCCTCAGCTGTCTCGGAAGCTGCCTTCTTTGTTGTCTTCTTGGCAGGCTTCTCTTCTGCTGTTTCCTTAGCAGGAGCAGCCTTCTTAGTAACCTTCTTGGGCTTTTCCTCAGCTACGGGAGCCTTTTCCTCAACAACAGCAACAGGAGCTTCCTGCTGCTGAGGCTCTTCTGCCGGAGCTTCAGCCTTCTTCTTGTGGACTCTTCCGAGCCTCATCTTCTTATTACCGGAAACGCCGCCTACAGTAAGACCGCTTTTCTTCTCATTCTCATCACTCATTTATGCTTCGTCCTCCTCGTTATATCCATCCAGCATTTGCGCTAACCCTGTGGCAAAACCTTCATCTTCCACAGCCACACACGTCCTTGCTCTCTTGCCTATCCTGTCTCCCAACACTTCCGAATCGCCGAACCTGTACATGGCAGCAGGTGCATTCTTCGCGGAATCAGATGCTGATTTAAGTATCTTATCCAAAGTATTAGAAGATATATCCTTAGTTACGACGACTACCTTTGCCTTTCCTGATTCAAGGGAAGCTCTCACCGCATCTTGACCCGACACCAGTTTGCCTGCCCTCTGCATCAGTCCGAACATTCCGTAGATCTTATCTTCTGCCGTCATTGAGCCTCCGCTTGTTTAAGGATCTCCTCTGCAAGAAGATCGATCTCTTCCTTGGTCACAGGACGTCTTAATCCTTTTGACAGCTTGGATGCTTTCTTAAGTTCTGCCTTGATGCAGTCGCTGCTGCGGCACAGATAAGAACCTCTTCCCGGGAGCTTGCCCGTAGGATCGTATGCCAGACTTCCGTCAGGCATCGCCACGATCCTTAACAAGTCTTTCTTATCCTTACGCTCCTTGCAGGAGACGCACTGCCGCTGAGGCTGCTTCTTCATTCTTCGCTGCCGCCTTCCTCTTCAACGACCTCAAAGTCAGAAACAAGTGCCTTGGAAGCTTCGTCGCTCTCCTCGGATTCCTTCTTGATGTCGATCTTAAAGTCTGTGAGCTTGGCTGCAAGACGAACGTTCTGTCCGCTCCTGCCGATAGCAAGCGAGAACTGCTGGTCAGGTACGATTACCTTGGCATGCTTCTCGATCGTGCCGTCTTCCTTTGTTGTCATCTCGATGTCGACACGGCTTACCGTTGCAGGCTGAAGTGCCTCGGAGATGAAGAGTGCGGGATCCTCGTTCCAGTCAACGATGTCGATCTTCTCATCAGAAAGCTCAGTCATAACCTGCTGAACACGCTGTCCGCGCTGTCCTACGCATGCACCCTTTGCATCGATATCCGGATCTCTTGAGTAAACAGCGATCTTGGATCTTGAGCCGGGCTCTCTTGCAACAGCCTTGATGATGACGTCACCGTCCTTGATCTCGGGAACCTCGAGCTCGAAAAGCTTGGATACGAGCTGGGGAGCCGTTCTGGAGAGGATAACGGAAGGTCTGCCGTTCTCTTCCTTAACGCCTACGATGAAGAACTTCATCTTGCGGTCCTGATCGTATCTCTCGTTCCTGTTGTTGCGGATCTGGCCGTCGCGCTTAACGACTGCCTCTGCACGGCCGATGTTAACGTAAACGTTATTGTTGTCTCTTCTGATGATCGTTCCTGTTGTGATCTCGTGGAGCTTGCTGGAGAATTCGTTCTTGATCTTCTCGCCTTCAGCATCTCTTAACTTCTGGTTGATAGCGCTCTTGGCTGCGCCTGCAGCAAGACGTCCGAGGTCTTCAACGTCGATACCGAGCTCGATCTCGTCTCCGATCTCAACATCCTCATATCCTACTTCCCTTGCATCATCAAGAGAGATCTCGTTAAGTTCATCCAAGACTTCGTCAACGACTTCAGCAAGCTTATAGACGTAGATCTCGCCTGTCTCTCTGTCGATCTCGGCAAATACGTTCTTGATCTTAGCTTCCTTGTTGTTGCTGCCGAACTCACGCTTGTAAGCTGCGACTATGCCGCTCTCTATTGCCTGGAATACTTCTTCTTCGTTGATGTCACGCTCCTTGGCGAGCACCTTTACAAGTTCAACTAAGGACTCTCTGGATTCCTCTTCCTGCTTTCTCTTTGCCATGTTATGCCTCCTGGTTAAAAATCAATATGTCTAACGGCTTTTGCGATATCGCTTAATGCCAAATCATATTCTGTTCCGTCTGCTGCCTTTATCACCACGTTGTCCTCTCCGTGTCCGGCGAGCACACCGGTGAAGTCCTTAACACCATCTCTTGCAACGTAAAGAGTGATGTCCAATTTCTCGCCCTCATATCTGACATAGTCTGCTATCGTCTCGAGCGGTCTTGTCAGTCCGGGGGAAGAAACTTCGAAGAAATCCGCATCAGAATGCATTCCGCTGTCAATGACCGGATCTACCGCTGACGAGAAGGCTTCACAGTCATCTATCCCGACTCCGCCCTTCTTGTCGATAAAGAGCCTGAGGTATATGCCCTGACCTTCCTTCTTGTACTCGCAGTCGACCAGGTCATAACCCATCTGCTGAGCAACGGGCAGTGCCAGATCAAAAGCCTCCTGCGCTTTCTTTGACCTTTTTCCCAAAACTTTCACTCCTTACAACAAAAAACGGACTTTTGCCAAGTCCGTTCATTAAAAGTAAATCTTAAGAACGCGTATATACTACCACTTTAACGCTCTTACTGCAATTAGAAAATTTCTTATAATTTTATTAACAATTTACTGTTCATTTTGAGGTGGCTTTACAGTAAAATAATTTTATCTATATAAAAAGGAGATTTTGTTTATGATCAAACTCATTGCAGGCCCTAAGGGCACAGGCAAAACAGCAAAACTCGTAGACGACATCAATGAAGTCGCTTTAACAGATTCCAACGTAGTCTGCATCGAACGCGGAAGACGTTTGGACCAGCTCCTCAAGCCCAACGTACGTCTCATCAACATCGAAGAGTACCCTGTTAAGGGCTTTGACCAGATCCTGGCTTTCATCTGCGGAATCTGCTCCAAGGATTACGACCTCACTCATATATACGTAGATGCTATCTGCAAGGTAGCTGACGACTACGATTACACCAACCTCGGTGTTTTCCTTGCAAAGCTCGACGAATTCTTCAAGGATTCACCCTGCACGGCAATGCTCATCTTCAGCGGCGAGACAGACAAGCTTCCTGAAGACGTTAAGAAGTTCATCTGACATCTGACAGCGGGAGGCACGTTATGTTCAAGTCATTCATGAAGGAATTTAAGGAATTCGCCCTTAAGGGCAACGTTATGGATATGGCGATCGGTGTCATCATCGGTGGTGCTTTCGGAGGCATCGTCGGAGCTCTGACAACAGATTTCATCAACCCTCTCATCAACTCGATCGGCGGCGCAGAGATCGCAGGCACGATCAAGCTGCCTTGGGTCGACTACTCGGCTCTTGATGCAGAGTCCGCTCTGGCACTGAAGCTGAACTACGGTGATTTCCTCACACAGATCATCAATTTCCTGATCTTAGCTCTCGTTCTCTTCCTCCTCCTCAAGGGCATGAACAAGCTCATGAACCTTGGCAAGAAGAAGGAAGAAGAGCCCGCGGCAGAACCCGAGCCTTCTGACGAAGTCAAGCTCCTCACAGAGATCAAGGATCTCCTCAAGGAAAAGGCTTAAGGAACAACCAATCTGATCAACTGAGCCGGCCGCATGGCCGGCTCTTTAATTTGCGGATGCCTAATTAGATTTACTTGTTGACTTTGCATTTTTTATTCTGTATAATGCCATAGCGTCGATACGACAGATGCCATCTTAGCTCAGTTGGTAGAGCAGCTGATTTGTAATCAGCAGGTCGTGGGTTCGAGTCCCACAAATGGCTCCAAAAACGGACTGTGATATCACTCAGGTTTGATCCTGGTTATCACAGTCCTTTTTCTTTGCCATAACTGAAGGCTTTTTAAGTTGACTTATTTGTATTCCCCCTTTATAAAAGATATTGAGTATAGATATGTTTATTTGATAATTTGAATAACTGTATAATATTTGTTGATTAATAAAGTGAGGTCTGAATATGCTTTGTCCTAGATGCGGAAATGAACTTAATGAGAACCTGAGGTTTTGTACCGAATGCGGCTTGGATGTTTCGTTGCTGTGGCAGCAATCTGCTGCCGCGCCTGCACCACAAACAGCGCCGGAATCCCCCACACCTGCTCCGGCTCCCACAGTTCAGGCTCCGGAAACTAATGAAACGCCCAAGAAAAAGAAGAAGAAAACCGGTCTTATTATCGGCATTGCGGCAGCAGGTCTGGTTGTAGTTATCGGAGCTGTGATAGGGATCATATTCCTGTTTGCCAATGCGAAACATGATACTAAGCGTTCAAGGCATACTGATGATGACGTTGAGCCTACAGAGGTTACAACTGTTGCTGAGGACCCTGCAGCAAGGACGATCATGGTCTATGCCATCGGAACAGACCTGGAATCCGACAGTGCCTGCCTGACAGCTGATGTAAAGGAAATGCTCACAGCAACACCAAGCGATGATCTGAATATTGTTTTGCAGACAGGCGGCTGCTCTGATTTCCAGAACACATATATGCAGGATGGTTGTACGCAGCGCTTTTCCATCGCCGGCGGAAACATCACGGAATTAGAGAATCTCGGCGATGTCAGCATGGTCGAGACTGAATCATTGACCGATTTTATCGAGTTTGCAAAAACAAATTACCCTGCTGAGAAGTACATCCTGGTTATGTGGGATCACGGCGGCGGAGTTCCGTTGGGATTTGGCATGGATGAGATCCACGACGGAACACTTACCGATGTTGAGATCGCAGAGGCCATCAGGAACAGTGACACTCTTTTCGAGTGCGTTGTCTTCAATGCGTGCCTTATGGGTTCCCTGGAAGTTGCAATGGCCCTCGATCCGTATACAGATTATATCGTAGCTGCTGAGAGCCCTACATGGGGAAGCGCATACTACGATGTCGGGATCAACTATACGAATTTCCTCAACTATATCACTCAGGATTTTGACGGAGATGCATCTGATTACGGCAAGTTCCTTGTAAGAGATTATATGAACAGTGTCGAAAACACTCAGAACGAAACAGGTTTCTATGGCATTGACACATGTATGTCTTCGATCGATACCGATAACATAGACGAAGTATTTGAAGCGTATGAAGAGTTCATAGCCGCATTGGATACAAGAGTATTCGATCAGGACGGCTATGCTGAATACATTCAGTTAAGAGATGACTGCGGAAGTTTCGAATCCACCGACTCTGTAGACCTTACAACACTTGCAGGCAAATACATCAACTGCGGAGACACTGCGATCGAGCAGGCCGCAAGTTCACTTATCAATGAAGTCAGCAACTGCGTGTTCACAGAGAGCAATAACTCTTATACATATGCTCATGGCATGACAACATATGCTCCTTTCCTTTATCCTGATCATTACGATGAAGGAAGAAACAGTTTGGTTACTTTAGGTTATAGCGAAACAACCATTAAGTTCTATGACAAATTCGTAAGTAAGGAACTCTATATCCTTGATGCCACTCAATATGCCGGCAGCTGGTATATCGAGCCTGCAGATGCTGTGAATATCGAGTCTGGAAACACATATGACATTACCAATCTCGTTGTACAGATGGACGGTTATGAAGCTATCGAATTGCATGAAGAAGATTGGGATGTTATCCGTGAAGTTAAGGTAAGACTTGCTTATATGCTCGATGATGATCCGGATAACATCTATTTCATGGGTTCTGACTACCAGTATGCAGTTGACAGCAACGGTTACATCATCCTCCAGAATCCTACCAAGTGGGTTTATTTTGACGGCTTCGGATTCGTTACTTGTGAGTGCCTTATGTACGAAGTAGGTGAAGACGGCAAGTGGTATAAGTATCTTGGTGCCGAGGCTCTGGTAAACGGCGAGACAGCCTATGTTGTGATCTCTTTCAGTACTGATGATCCTGACGGAAGCATCATCGGTTACTACACTGCTGATATCATCAACGACACGATAACTTCAGATACTGCATATCAGTTTACTGAAGATGATCAGATCGTATTTATCGAGGAGTACTATGTAATCGAATCTGAAACCATGGAGTATATGGAACTCGGTTCAGCTGTCTCTTATGAAACCGCTGTAGCTGATTACAAGTATTCACAAGTGGATTATTCCGGTGTAGATGGTTACATCGGACTGGATATCTACGATGTTTACAACAACGACTACTATCTGCCTGCAAGGCCCGGCACTCCTGCTTATGAGATCGATACAGACAGGGGCGACTACGATGAAGGCACGATAGATGCCACGAACATGGTCGGCTATGTATCATTCGATGACATAGAATGCAGCATATCAGATGCTGAATGCGATTGGATCTCATATAACGGCCAGATCAAGGAAAACTCCGTTTACTACTCAAGTACAGATGCTCTGTCCTTCACTTTTGAAGTAGGCAGTGATGCCGATGATTCATACAAATACACTTATTTCTACAGCAGCGACAGTATGTTCTCCCAAAGAGAATTGTCAACAATAATCTATAGCGGTACCGTTACGCCTGTTGAAGAAGACGGCAGTTACTACTACCACTTCGATTACCAGGGAGAGATCGATCCCGGATTCTATGTTATCTCTATTGATACGGCTGACGGAGAATCTGTTTGTATTTCAGTTTGCCAGGTAGTCGATTAAACAAAATAAACTCCATAAGAAAGTCCCGTAAGCATTTGCTTTATGCGGATAAGGCAGTAATGCAAAAACAGAGCATAGCATCAGTTTACAGAGACCGATAGGATTTGACATATCCTGTCGGTCTTTTTCTATCATTACATAGACCGGGCTTTACTCTTGACACAAGCCTGTCTTACGACCTCGGAATGGAATTGCAAGCAACGCGTTTGTGTACACAAACGCATGGGAGAGCTTGTCAGGGATTCCCTGAGACCCTTTTGCTACACTCGCCTGGAGTGTTCTTTGTTCGTAAGAACATCACGGGGTTTTAGGGGCTGCACCCTAACAAGCATTATGTATTTGTGCGTACAAATACGTTGCTTGCTAAACCATTCCGAGTTGCTATAACAGGGATTATGTCAAGAGAATAGGGGCGCAATCAAAATGAGTCAAGAGTTTATTTGAATGCGTAAATATCATCTTACTGGTTCGTTAGTATACGAGATATTTTTGAGGATAGAATCAAGCGTATGAGTCTAAAAGAAGACATAGAGACTCCTTTTTGAGGACAAGCATAAAAAGCACGAAATATTGACATTTACTGATATAATACTGGCATACGGCTAAGTAAGGATTCCTAGTCGTGAAAATCAACAGTTTTCTATACAAGGCTCATAAAAAATCAGGGGCTATCAGCTGAGTTTTTCTTGGAGGTAAAAAGGTAATGACGGTCAAGGAATTATTTGATAAGTATTGCAAACTCTTTGATGGCGAATATGTAGTTCATGGACAATGCGTTACTCTTGAGCCGGCCACAGAAGAAGAACTGGAAAGCTTTAAGAAATTATGCGCGGAATATAATGTTGAACAACGCATTGTCGATGAACTGGCCGAGTATTATAGCCAGAATAAGAGTTTTTTCGGCTACTTTACCTGCGATGACAGAGGACTTTTTGAATGGTGGCAAGATGACGCTCAACGCTCTATATGGCTGGGGTGTGTCGATGATGATTGCTTTATATATGATGATATTGATCATAAATACGGGATCGGATTTGCTGGAAACAAGGATCTTGGAGAGTATGACACTTTGATGGAGATGCTGGAGGCGTATCTCAAAGAGGGCTTCGAGAACGGGTCGAACGAATAAAGCCTTTTATCATGAATTGCTTATGCGCAAGCATGTCATCTCTTAAGAAAGCTGATCAGGAAGAAATGCAACATATTCATCTGCTTTTCTGTATCTTTAGTAAGAATACAATTGAAAGGCATGAAGGGAACATCATTTATGGTAAGGCTTAAAATTCAATTGCTGCAGTACTTGTTTTATTGACCGGGCTATTCGCGCTGACTTCGTGCAGTAATTTGATCCAGCCTCAAAGTTCAGGCGGGACTTCTGAAACGGCTCAAATCTCAAGAGAGCCTTTGGATGTAAAGAAAGTCACTTATCTTGTCTATTATGGCGGTCTGCCGAATGTTGACATGTATATCATTACATCTGATCTCAAAGCGAAAAAATACAGCATCAAACCTGAACCCGATAAGCACTACGATTATCTTGCGGGAGAATTGCCGTCTGAGGGCTTATATGAGATCACTGAATTTGAAGTATCTGATTCTGAATGGATCGGCATGGCAGATGTTCTAACCGGAGTTAATTTCATGGAACTGGATGAGGATATGTCCACAAAGGATATCATCGACGACGGATCGAGTTACTATATTATGGTTGAGACAACTGATGCCAAGAATATCTCAGGCGGATATGTTGCAGGTTATGATGATGATCCTGACAGCAGAAGATTTGAAGAAGCCAGGCAAATCATAGAAAGTACTATAAAGGACAGATGATCATGAATAAAACAGACAAAAAATTGGAGAACAAGATATGGAAAAACTAATTACAATATATAATTCAGAATACGCTATCCCAGCAGTGTTTTCTTATTCCCAACAACACGAAAAAATGCCAGCGGTAATTCTATGCCATGGAACAGGATCACAAAAAAATGAAGTCGGTAATTTGTTTGCAGAAATGTCCAAAAGATTATTGAACATCGGCATTGCTTCAATTCGTCTTGATTATGCAGGATGCGGTGATAGTAAGGCTTGCCAAACGAAATTAAGCTTTTGTGGAGAAGTGAATGATACAAAAAAAGTTTATCAGTATCTTTACACGCAGGACTTTATTGACTGTAACAATATTGGTATTTTAGGATTTAGTCAAGGAGCCCGTGTAATGGCAGAGCTATTAAAAGAAGTCCATTCGATAAAATTTGCGATAAGTTGGTCTGGTGCATGTCATGATGGTATAGGAGTGTTCAAAGGATGGTTCGATGAGTATTATCAAGAAGCATTGGAAAACGGTTATGCAAAGATACCGATGTTTTGGCGAGAGAACTTGCTGCTTTCAAAAAAATGGTTTGATGACATTCGTGATACAACTCCAATGATGGGATTGAGAATGTACGAAGGTCCTATATTGGCTATAGCTGGCGACAAAGATGAACTGGTTCCCTATTATCATGCAAAAGAAATTGTGGAAAACAGCAAAAATGAAAACAGCAAGACTGTAATCGTAAAAAACTCCAATCATACTTTTAATGTTCTAATGCCTAACGAATCTAAAGCAAATGATGTTATTGAGCAAACCATACAATGGATAAATAAGGTTTTAATGATGAACAGGTAAAAATGATTTAGTAAATTCTGCTTGTCTATAAGTATTAATATTTGGTCGGGTTGATAAACAGTATATTCAACATACACGGTTGCAAAACTGAACACTGTTCAGTATAATGTTCC
>CAMHSJ010000010.1 GCA_946187935.1 uncultured Clostridia bacterium | reverse complement strand
AAGGGTATTTGTATTTCTCAAGCATCCGTTGTGCCAGAATCGTTTTCCCGACATGAGATGCTCCCGTTAAAATTATTACCATCTTTACCTCCGCAAATCCCGATTTGTCATATTCATTAATATTAAAATTCTTCGTTCTAAGGTTTTCCTCACAAATAGAATTATATCATCTCACACAATATCCCTTTGTCTGGAGGACTGAACTGCCTGCCCGGGTGTTTCCTCACATATGTCTACATATGTGTGCAGTACGTTTCCGCTGTCACGCCATTCACGCCGAAAAATACGCCAAGGTTGGTCCAACTTATGCCAGGACGTGCCCACAACTGTTTATGAATACGGGAACCGTCTTGAGAAGATGATCTGAGGCATTTCAAAAAAGATCTGACAAAGCATGAGCTCTGTCAGATCCGTTAAATATTATGAGTTCTGTGTTCTTTGGTTATGCGGCAGGGGTGATGGTTGAGAGCATCCCCACATGCAATGCGACTTCTGCAAGGGCTATTACCGCGAGGAGGATCGCAACTATAACGCCGGCCTTTACCAGGGAGCCTGCCTTCTGACTGCAGGCTAACTGTCTGTGCTTGCCGGTCGCGAAAACAATGCCCATAACAGATAGTGCCATTGTGATATATGCCATTATCGATGCAGGACCGAGAAGCCCTGTGATGATCTGCATCGTATTAACCCTCGCGTCCGAATGACCTGTAAGTCTTATCATCATCAGTGATGATAAGAATTCCATTATCACGAGGAATACTGATACGGTAAGGAGCGATACGCTCATTGTCTTTATCCATTTCTTGATGCTTTCAGTCTGCATGTTTGAGTAACCGGCCATCTTTACGGCCACGTCTTTTACTTCGCTGTTCATGTTTATGTCTTTCCTTTCACCGTCTATGATGTCACGGACATCCACGCCGTACATTTCGGCTATATCCACGAGAAGGGAAATGTCAGGCATATATGCGCCTGTCTCCCATCTTGATATAGTCCGGCCTGATACTCCGAGTCTGTCTGCGGCTTGTTCCTGCGTAAGGTTCTTTTCTTTACGCAGTGCCTTTAAGAAGTTACCGATCTTCTTCTGGTCCATCTGTTTCCTCCTTCCATGCCGAGCTTAGCGTAAAGCCCGTGATAAGGACACGACATAAACAGCGAATTAAAGGATAAGACAAAATTGTCCGGTCCACCCAAATGATATCACAACGCGACAGGCCTTTTCTTTACGGTCCGTGATCAGGTAGCGAAGGGGTAATACTTGTTGTACAATCTGATGAAGACATAGCTTCCCGGGAATCCGTTTCATGGCTGATAGAAAAAACAGACAATCTAATATCGAACTTCTAAGGATCTTTGCCGCGCTGGGCGTGGTCGTTCTCCATCTCAACAATCCTGCCATGTGCGGCGGTTTTGATTCTGTAGCTTTCGGGAGCATCGAACAGTTCCTGATGGTCCTCTTTGAATCCATATGCATCTGCGCAGTCAACATATTCGTTCTGATATCGGGTTATTTCATGAGAGACTCCATGAGAAGAGATCTTCTCAAGCCTGTAGAATTATTATCCATGTACATAGTCTTCGAGACAGCCTCATGGCTGGTAAGGGATCTTCGTGCGGGCAGCGCATTAACGCTGTCGGGATTTCTGGGATACTTAAGACCGAGCTACTGGTTCGTATTTGTCTATATAGCGCTCTACCTCATATCCCCATACATAAACAAGATGCTTAAAGGTCTCGGGAAGAAGGAGAAGAAGATCCTTTTGATCTTGTCTTTCCTATTGTTCTCGGTGCAGCCTGCTGCAGTTGATCTGTTCTGGTCACTGAGCAGATCAGAGGGCAGTCAGGGCCTTAGCTCCATAGGATTGTTCGGATCCGGCGCAGGATATACGATCGTGAATTTTGTCCTGATGTATCTTATCGGATGCTGTCTTAGAGGAATAGATGATGAGGATCTCACGTTTAAGACGGGGAAGCTTATATTCCTGCTTGTTACGGATGTCCTGCTCATGGTATTCTGGATCTATTCCGAATCTGCGGCAACAACTCTTCCGCTTAATAATTCGACCGCTCTTAATTATGAGAATCCGCTCGTCATATTCGAAGCCGTGATCATCTTCCTGCTGTTTAAGAATATGAAGATCAGGAACAACAGGGTCATCAACAGACTTGCGGCAGCATCTTTCCCGACATACCTTATCCATATCAATATCATCACAGGTTTTGATATAGAGGTCTTTGTCCGTTCGGGAACAGCCTCATTTGTGATCCTTATGGCAGGAACCCTGATAGCTGTTTATCTGGTCTGCTTTGTCATATTTACGGTCTATGATCTGATCACAAGACCTCTCGTCAGGCTTATATCAGAGAAATGGCGCAAGGGGCGGTTCATTACCGTTAATGAAGCTAAGCAGCCGTAAGCACATAACAAAGTATCCGCAGGTGACAGGGCATTTATCATAAATTATGGCGGAAGAGGGAAGAAGGCAGGACCGGAATTAATCCCTGACATGTTATAATCTCATTATGAAGAGATCAAGACTATATACATCCTTATCTGTATTAATGGCCTCGGTAATGGTGACGGCGGCGTTCTCAGGATGCGTTCTCAAGAACTTCAAGAACATTACGGAAACTGCGCAGGCCCCGACTGACGAATGGGCGAGCGGGCTTGCAGCCGATGCGGTGGGTAAGATGTATGATGACGGCGACGTTTATCCCGGAGAGCTCGAAGGCGGAGAGCTGTTTCTTTTCGAAGGTGAATATGCAGAATGTGACATAGCATATTCTTCTGACGGGGTGAGGGAGAAGTATACCGGAAGCCAGCCTGATATAGACGGCAAAGTTGTGTGGGGTCACTTAACGCCAACAGGTCAGGTACAGCTCTTTGCTGAATCAATTTATAAAGATCTTGATGCTGAAGCTGTTGCCCGGAGCATAGATGAAGCAGAGTACCTGATCGTCTATTGCGGATTTGTATCAAGGGTGGATAAAGAATTCTACAATGGCGGCATAGACAGGACCCTCGTGACTACTTTAGTGCTGGTCATAGATGTCCAAGACCGCTCAGTCGTTCACATCGAGAATGTGGGAACGGATTGCCCTGATGGTTATATTTCTGACCGGTCAAGAGGTTTTGCCCTGGATGATGCTGCTCTTGATTATATGAACGGGCTCTGCGGCGGGAATAAAGAAACAGAATGAACTCTTTCCTAACGCTGCTTTTTAAGGAGCGGTCTTAAGAACAGGGATATCAGATACACTATTCCGGAACCTGCCAAAGCGAATGCAAAGCAGCAGACGTATTTAAGTCTCATCCCTTCTATGTCCCAGATATTATATCTGCAGAAGAACACGAAGAACATGTGAGTGAAGTATATGTACTTGCTGAGGTCTCTCAGTTTTGAAGGCTCCTCGGGTTTCTGATACATTGAAGCCAGCTTTATAAGGGCAGGGGCTAAGATCAATGCCGGCAGATAAACAGTGCTCCTCTCAAGTTTAAAGATCACCGCACATACCGCCGATATAACAAAGACTATGGCAAAGATGACTCCAGCTTTTTTGGCGCTTATCCTGATATCGTAAATGCATATGCCGAGGAGCAGGAAGACTATGCCGTTAAAGAGCCTGCCGCTGCCTATCGTATCGAGGATCGCGACTTGGAGGCGCGCACTGATCCCTTCAGCCGTGTCCATAGAGGCCAGGCAGTTGATCGCATATCCGACGGCGAAAAAGATAATGCTGATGATAACCATCTTTATCTTGTCCCTGCGCCATATGAGACCTGATAACAGTTCAAGGATAAATGTCGCATATATGAATGCCAGAAGGTACCACAGATGCCAGGAATAGAACAGCTCCCCTGTAAGGAAAAGCCCCTGGAACAGCGCATAGATGACTTCGCGTATACCAAGCTCATAAGTGATCAGCATCTGGGCTATGCCGACCGCTGTCAGCGGCAGGAACAGAAGATGCATGAGAAAGTACAGCTTGATGTATTTGAGCCTTAGCTTTCTGATCGTGTCTTTGATCTCATCTTTGTCTTTGCCGCAGATCTTTTGCGCCAGGAAGAATCCTGATATCGAGAAGAACCCGGGCACGGCGATGGATTCCAGAAGACCTGTCAGGGAAACGGCAGTGCCGCTTTGAAAGTCAAGGGTCAGTTCCGAATGAATGGCGACGACGCAAACGGCAAAGAATACTTTCAGCGCATCGAATGCGAAGTATTCCTGCCTGTTAAGCGTATGGCCTGTAATCTTACTTTTTGCTGTCATCTGACGTTTTTGTAAATGCGCCTATTACCGTCGGACCGGCGCTTCTGTTAAGGATCTTCCTTGCTTCCTTAAGCTTATCTATGTCAGCCTTTTCACCTTTGGAAGTGAAGATAAGGGCGGAAGCAACGCTCATGAGCTCCTTTTCGAGCAAAAAGCTCTTATGGATATTGCTGCGGTTTTCTACGAGCAGTTCACATCTTTCTCTTACCGGGTCAGTCATAGTCTTATCCTCCTGATATTTATCTATTATACCAACTAAACCGGCCTGGGTTTTAATATCAGACGACTACGGTATTCCTGCCGTTTGCCTTGCCCATATAGAGCTTCTTGTCAGCGGCATAGACGGCTTCGTTGATGCGATCATCGATATCGCCTTCGGTAACGCCCTTGCTGAGGAACGTATTGACGTCAGTGACGCCTATGGTCATGGTGATCTTGATCTCGGTGCCGTTATAGTTAACGGTCATTTCCCTTATTTTCGACAGAAGTTCGTTGGCGGAAACGCCTGCTTCGTCCAAGTTCTCGTTGTTAAAGACGAACATGAATTCCTCGCCGCCCCAGCGCGCTGCGATGCCGTGATCCTTCATGTAGTCTCCGCATACGGAGGCAAGCTGCTTTAAGACTTCGTCACCCGCGTCGTGGCCGTATGTGTCATTGACCTTCTTGAAAAAATCGATGTCTCCAATGGCAACGCAGACACCGTTTACATAAGCGCCCGACATTATATTGGCGATGGTGGAAGAGATAACGCTCCTTCTGTTGGGAAGCTTGGTCAGAGGGTCGTGCTCAGACAAGACCTTGAGTTTGGTGTTGTAGCGGGAGAGCTTGGCCTCGGTCTCCATCTTGTCTCCGGTAAAGATCGAGAGCATGACGACCATAGAGATGAAGATCACGAGGATGTTGATGGCCTGGAACATCAGAGATGTTGCATAGCTTATCTCTTCAAGAGGTTCATGCGTAACGTGCCAGAAATAAAGAACGACCCTGACCAGGAGCACTCCCGCGCTGAGCCAGAGCTTGACTATCTGGGGAGCGTAGTTTCCTATAAAGGCCAGGATCAGAAGGACAAAGATAAAGTGCTGGACACTGCATTCCCATCCCCACTGGATAACGAAGCGCATCATCCAGATGATGGTAACGACGGAATAGACCATCAGAGCCAGTTTGTTGCTGTCCTTATATGTCAGATATACGGAGAAAGCGAATGCCGCAAGGCATATAAGGCAAGTTCCGACTATGGGAAACCTTCCTTTTATTCCGAATACGACCATCAGGATGATGAAGTAGATGCACATCAGGAAAGAGTTTATGCGGACAATGAAAGATACCCGGTTGGATTCATTCTCGCCGGTCGAATCTTTCCAGATTATCTCCTTGATCTTTCCTATACTAACTCGATTCTATCACAGAATTTGAGGATATAAAGAGCCACTATATGGTAATATCTTATTGTATTTTTTATGTTTTGGAGGGATTAGGATGAAACAGATGACCAAGAAGATCCTGTCATGCGCACTCTCTGGCTTAATGGTGCTCAGCTTTGCGTCTTGCGGTAAAAAAGACAGCGGCCGTGACGATGACGGGGAAGAAGAATCGCTCATCGAGACTGAGGAGCCTATTGTTTCCGTTCCCGAGACAACTGAGGCAACTGCCGAGACCACTCCTGCACCCGCCATCTGGGGCGAAGTCAACGATCTGACATTTGGCGTGGGCGAGCTTACTGCCATAAGCTATTGCTATTCCGTTCTGGATGGTGAAGAGATCGAAGGTTCGGGCGTTGAAGAAACTGTTTTGTATTCCATCCCTTCCGTAGATGCAAGCGAGCCTGATGAGGACGGATATGTGACTTATACCATAGATTACACCATCTCAGGATCGTACGACCCGATAATCGCTTTTGATGTCTCAGACCACACGGACAGCTGGTCGAGCAACCCTCAGGAATATAATGTCATCGACTATTACACAGGAACGATCCTCTGTGACTGGGAGAACAGCTATAACGACGAAGGCGAAGAGATAGCCGTTAAGATAGATAACGGGGAAGAAGAGATAACCGTATATGTCTCTGCTGCGTTTGATATGGAGGTGATCTCCAATACGAGCTCTAAAGCAGATAACGACCACTGGGCATGGTCTGTTGAGTACATTTGCTACATGACGATAACGCTCCGCGCACCTGAGTCATACGACGGCATGCTGCTCGAGATCAACACGGCAGGCTGGACAGAAGCAGACCATATCGAGCATATAGATGACGATGAAGATGATGGTGATGTAGAAGGCGATCTTTTCGAAGATGACCTCTCAACGCTCAGATTTACAAGGGTCAGTGACCTTATCATCGAGGGATAAGCACCAATATTAGGACAATTTAGCGGTGTTTTCGAAAAAGGGTCTTGCAAATACATTTTTGCAGTATTAGAATAGCGCTTACAATTTAATTCGTGTCAAAGCCGCTGCTTTGACGGAATCGCAGATCAGGTCATTAGGATAACTATGCCTGCAGTTCCGTCAAGGCAGCGGCTTTTCCGTTGCGGCTGAACACCGGATCTTGACAACCTATTAGCGCAACGAAACCGGAACGGTTCCCGGGGAAGCCGGCATTTAGCGGGCCAAGGGAATGATACGGCTGTTTGCGGATGAAAGTAAAAAGCAACGTAAAACGAATTAATTAAGAGGTGTTCAAATGAGTAATTCAGAAACAAAGAAGTTCACATTAGCAACATTGACATTTAAGAGCGCAGGCCCTGAGTACTCCATGGAAAACGCCGCATATGCGGTCAGCAGGAGGTTCTTCAGGCTCGCACACCTTCTGCCCGAAGGACAGGCCCTTACACTCAGGCTGAGCAAGGCTGAGTGCAGCGTCTTCTCGGATGATGCATGTCATATGACAGAAGAGGATTACATCTGGATCTTCGGCAAGAGGGCAGATGTAAGTATGGAAGAGAAGTCCATGTTAAGTCCTCTGGATTCTGACGGCAGGCTGGTATACAGCCTCTGTCCCGTTCCCGGCAAGAATCTGGCAGGTGGTGATGACAGGAGGAATGCAATTGCTCCTCAGGATTTTGAGGAGATGCTCCAGATGCTCCTTGGTGCAGGCGCGGTAATCGAGCTTGCAGCCGTAAGCAGGGGAGCCGGTGCCCAGCTTGAGTGCAGGCTGCTCATCAGCCTTCCGGGTGCTATGCCCCTCAGGATGAATTCCCTGATTTCCCTTGCTGTATTTAATGCAGTCGCCAGGGAAACGTCAGATTATTCAAAGGCAGGGCTTCTGCCTTTTATTTACTACGGGGAGTTCCTCGAGAACCTGGTCTCGTACTGCTCTTATAAGGGAGCGGCCGCAGGTGATGCAGAAGCAGCATTTGAAGAGGTCTTTGATGACGGATTTCCCGGCCTTACCGAAGAAGACGGCACTCCCATCGAGGAGTTTGCGTTTTCCTTAAGGACATATAACCAGCTTAAGCGCAGCGGCATTAATTTCTTTGAGCAGCTTAAGGACATGAACGATGAGGAGATCGCGGATATCCGCGGTCTTTCATGGAAGAGTGTCTGCGAGGTCAGGGAGATTGTCCGTTCGTACAGCAATACAGTTAAGCCTGCTTTGCTTGAGGGCGGGAACTATATGGACATGCTTTCTGAGCTCGTCGGTCTTTCTGAGGTCAAGGAGCAGGTCAGGAGGCTTGCGGCTTTTGCCAGGCTGAAGAAGGATAAGGGCGACAGTCTCTCCATGGCTCTCAATATGGCGTTCCTGGGCAACCCCGGAACCTGTAAGACAACGGTCGCACGCATCGTTGCAGGAGTCTTTTACGAGATTGGCCTTCTTAAGAGCAGCAGCATTGTCGAGGTCGGCAGGGCAGACCTTATTGCCGGCTATGTCGGTCAGACGGCCGAGAAGGTCAAGAAGGTGTTTGCGAATGCCAGGGGCAAGGTCCTCTTCATCGATGAGGCTTACTCCCTCTTGGATGACGATGAGAACTCCTACGGCGATGAAGCCATTGCGACCATCGTCCAGGAGATGGAGAACAACCGTGATAACACCGTGGTCATCTTCGCAGGCTACCCTGACAGGATGAAGGAGTTCATCTCCAGGAACCCCGGTCTCAGGTCACGTGTTCCGTTCACTGTGTATTTCAGTGACTATAGCTGTGATGAGCTGGTGGGTATTGCAGGGCTCGAGGTCAGCAGGAAGGGCTTTAAGCTGTCAGATGAAGCCCTTATTCGCCTTAATGAACTCTTAAGCAAGGCAGCAGGTGTTCCCGAGCTCGGCAACGGAAGGTTCGTAAGGAACCTTGTGGAGAACGCCGTCCTTAACTACGCAGCCAGGGTGTATGGCGACGGCAATACGCCTTCAGATAACGATATGGTCCTTATTGCAGATGACTTCAGCATTCCGTCTGACTTAATGGCTGATAAGAAGCGCAGCATCGGTTTTGATACTGCAGCCTGACAGCATAAGAGGGCTGACATCTGTCAGCCCCCTCTTGGTTTGCTTGTCATTCCATGATCTGCTCCATAATTTGATATCGATTATGGAGCGATTTATGGAATTCCATAATGCTGTCCATAATCGTATGCCGATTATGGAGCAACCTATGGAATCAGGTATTGCCGTAGGTCTCTGTGATCTCCTTGCATACTCTTAAGAAGTCTATGTTGAGACGTCTTAAGGTATATGAGAGGTGCTTTAAGATCAGGTTGACCTTAGTGGGGTTCCTCTTGAAGATGTCTTCCAAGTCATCCTCATGGATGGTCTCTACTACGGTGTTGCCTTCGTCTGCTATGGCAGAAGCCGGTCTGGGTTCACCCGTGATCATGCCGATCTCGCCGAAGATGGCAACGGCATTAAGTTCTTCAGTCTTGACTTCCTCTCTCTTGCGGTAATCATTGTACATGCCGATGGAACCTTCGCGGAGGATGTACATGGAGTGTCCGACCTCACCTTCCTTGAAGACGATCATACCCTTGCTGTAGGTCTTGGTCTTATCGACTTCCTTGGGGATAGAAGCAAATGCCTCTGTAAGGCCCTCGTCTGCAAGCTCGGAGATGCCGTTCTTGTTAGCCTGATACATGTCGATATGCTTCTTGAGCTTGGAGAAGAGTGACTTCTTCTTGGCTGCATCAGATTCCCTGGCTTCCTTTAAGAGCCTCTGGGCATCGATATAGTCTTTTGTCATTGTGTCGACTCTTGTTCCGAGGTGGAGCATGAGCTGATAGATCCTGTCCGTATCTTCCCTGAAGAAGGCATTAAGATCTCCGCCCGGGATCTCTAAGATGGTTACGTTGCCCTCTGCGACTACGGTCGAGCTCCTGGGGTATTCCTCGAGGATAGCCATCTCACCGAAGTATTCGCCAGGTTCAAGGATCGCGAGTCTGAAAGGCTCCTTCTTGTCGTAGTCAGCATATACGCCGACCTTGCCCTCTATGAGCTGGAAGAAACTCTTACCGGGTTCTCCTTCCTTTACGATGATCTCGCCTCTTTTGAAACTCTTTTCGATAACAGCCATAATGCCTGCTCCTTTATAAATGATTTTTTACTGTCTGTATTATATTACCATAAGGTAATTACGCAGAATATCCCATTTTTGCCTGTCCGGGCTAAGATCAGCCCTCCAAAGAATACTTCTCCCTGACTCTTTGGTCAGGCTCGTACCCGTCTAATATCTCATCAGAAAGATCTATTGCCTCTTCGTATGTAATGGGCTTGACTAAGAAGCAATACTCTTCTGTGAAGAGCTGCTGATCGTCTATGTAGCCCCAACTGATGATGACAGGGCAGTTTGTATCTTCATCGATGCCGATAAGGCGGCTGTCCTTGATGTCGAATATCTTGCGGAAGCTTGAGTCAAACACTTCGAAGTTATCTGCGCAGATGTAGTAGCAGCGGTTTTCCTCGTCCCAGTAGAAGGTTGTCCACCCAGTAGATGGAATCCTTTATCTTGACGTTATTGGCCTTTATAGTCTTGACCACTTCATCGCCGTAGAGCCTGTGGCATCTTGCTGCCGCACGATACACACTCCAGCCTCTGCGAAGCGGGATTGAAGATGAGCTTGCCTGAGCATTTCCTGCATAATACGGCCATCAGATCTAATCCTCAAAATAATATTACTATCTGTCCTGCCTTATTATGCCATATCTGTTTTAAAACACGAGAGGGATCAGCCCTGATGCCAGGGCCTTACCTTGTCTATCCAGCCGTTTTCCTTCCAGTACCTGAAGTCCGTGTACTCGGGGTTTGCCTTCCCGAGGTCTGTCTGCAGCATGCGGACCATGTAGAATTTCGCTTTCGTGATGAGGTTCGTGCGGGCGGGCTTGCCGTAATCGATGCCCGCGAACCTGACTGCCGCAGCACTTAATCTGCCCGTCATCTGCGATCTCTTTTTCTCAGTGATCTTATCCCAGTCGATCTCGCTCATGAGCTTGAAAGTGAAGGTCTTTATATAGCTCACTCCCCACCAGGAAAGACTGTCCTTGATGTCCTTTGCGGTTGAAGATCCGCCTGCGCCGAGGCACTGCGTGATGATGACAGCGCGCTTTCCGAACATCTCTTTTGCAGGGCGGTGCGGCATCCATCTGTATCCGAAGTGATCGAGCATCGCCTTCATGGCGCCTGTCGTGTGAAAAACGTAAGCAGGTGAAGTGAAGACCAGGAGGTCCGCTTCGAGCAGGGCCTTTTCGATCTTCTGCACGCATGCCGCGTCTTTGCAGAGGTTCTGGTTATTCCTGAAGCAGGCCGTGCATCCGATGCAAAAGCCGGGGCCGTCTTTCGGCAGATAGAATTCCGTTATTTCCGCCTTGCCTCTGAAAGGCTCGATAAAAGTCTCTTTGAGATTGTAAGTTACGCCGTGTTTTTCGGTTCCGTTTATTACAGTGATCTTCATTTTCCTGTCCTCCCGTATAATCTGTCAAACTGCCTGATGTGTTTGTCCAAGGTCTCAAGAGCGTATTCTTCTCTTTTGGGGTCTCTGTCACATACCGTAAGGAGCAGGTATATAGGCGCATAGAAGTGAAGCGTCATTATCTCCACGTCATCCGTCTTAAGAAGTCCCGCAGCTGCCACCATCCCGAGGAGCATTCCCTGATAAGACAGGGGGTCATCCACATAGAGCTTGGAGTAGATATCTGCGAGCTCTTTGTCGTGGAACTGCTCTATCGTCAGCATCTTCCTGAAGCGCCTGGTGTAATCGTCGTGAAGGTAATAAAGAAAGAGCTCGCGCCCGAGCTTGGTAAGGTCAGTCTCAGACATCTTCTTATAGATCTCGGAGTCTTCCGTGGCAGACGTGCCGCTGATGTTAAGAGACCTGGCCTGCTCTTCGAACCTTAAGTTCATCTCTTCGATGATCGCTTCGAATATAGCCCTCTTGCTCTTGTAGTGCTTATACAGGGAAGGCGCCTTGATGCCGACGCGCTCTGCGATGTCTCCGACGTAAACATTGGCGTAGCCCCTTTCCGAAAAGAGCGTCAGCGCCTCATCAAGTATCCTGTGTTTGGTGTCCATCCCGGCTTCTCCTTGGCGGCTAATTTAAATTAGCCAGAGTATAGCTAATCAGAATTAGCCTGTCAACACCATCTTTAAATGTCAAAGCAACTTGTTATAATGTACCTATAGTGAAAACGGGAAAGGAAGTATGGCTATGGGTATAGTTACAAAGTCATTCGGCAGCGGCGAAGTCATCATAAGGGAAGGTGAAGCCGGCACCAGTTTTTTCAAGCTCAACGACGGCAATGTCGGCGTTTATTCCGACTACGGAGTAAAGGATAAGGAGCCCTTCAGAGTCGCGCTCCTCAGCAAGGGCGACTACTTCGGCGAGATGGCGATAATAGAATCTGACAAAAGGAGCGCCACGATCGTTGCAGAGTGCAGCGTCAAGGTCACCGAGATCCCCAAGACCGATATGAACGCTTATTTCGAGGAGAATCCCGATGAGATCTACCTGTTCATGAAGCACCTTGGCAACAAGGTAAGGCAGATGATAAGCGACTACGATGAGGCAAAGGCCCTTCTTAAGAGCGCACAGGAAGAAGCCGCATCCAAGAAGTCCCTCTTCTCGATCTTCAAGAAGCGCATAAACCAGTACCAGCCGCCTGAAACTGATATCCCCGAGCCTGATGCTGACTATTTCAGAAGAGAATTAGAGAAGATAACAGACGAAGGTTCAGGCAGGATCAAGTCATATGCCAAGGGCGATGTCATCTATAAGCCGGGCGATAAGGACAACTGCATGTTCATAGTCCGCGGCGGAACGGTAAGCCTGACAGACAAGGACAACAGTTCCAAGGACTTAACAGAAGTGTCCTTCTTCGGCGAGATGGGTCTTATCGCAGACGAGAGCAGGACGGAAACGGCAACGGTCACATCTGATGAAGCATATGTAGAGATCATCTACCCGGATGATCTCCCCGTAGTCTTTAACGCGTGCCCCATCAAGATCAACCTCATCCTGACCTACCTCTCTTTCCGTTTAAGACGCCTCACCATAGACTTCGTTGATATCTGCAAGGAGATCACGGAGAACTACGGGTAGATCTTAACTCTAATAATAAAGCCTCCTGCTTTGGCAGGAGGCTTTTGTTATGCGTTTTTACCGGATCACTTAAACTCGTACTTCTCGCATCCTGTAAAGAATACTGACACCATCATTGCAAGGACAACAACGATGGCAAGTGCTTTTCTGATCTTCATATAATACCTCCGGGCTAAATGCAGCCCGAAGTATTATATCAAACTATATTGATGTTTGTCAGGGAACTGTGTAATCAGATGTCTTGTAGATCCCGATGTTAAGATGACCGCACATGACAGCGTAGTATTGATCACCCGCTTGTGCGGCAGCGTATTCTTCATATGGTAATACATGCTTTGTCCCGTTGGAAAGACATACGCCGTAGTGCCAGGATTTAAACTTGGCGCCGCGGTATTCAGCGTAGGTGTCGGTTACCGTTACTGTTTGTACTTCAGGCTTGTTGATGATGACCGGGATCGTGTACGATAAGATCATGATGAAAAATACTATTCCGAGTATGATGCAGATGACTCCGGCTGCGGGCAGCTTCGGAAGTTCAAAATAGTCGGCAAGAAACAGCGCAATGACCGCTCCCAGCAAGAAGATAAATAAATAGAGAAAGGCGCCCGACAGTCTTTCACATATCTTGTACAGCTTTAATGTCGAAAGAAAGTAATCGCTTAACACCTTGGTGTCTGAAAGCCTCGGCTTGAGAAAGCTGAAGATGAGCCAGCAGATAAGCGATACGATGGTTGAGATCCCAGTGATCCTAAAGAGCACATTACCTGTGTTTGATTCCATTTTTACTATCCCCCATAGTCCTTAACGGACCGGGATAGTATAACACTTATTTCTTGTTCCCGTCAGGTTCTTTCCTGAGTTCTTCGAGCTTGGATATCAGGTAATCAGCGGTCCTTGCCGCACCCTCGCCCATATGGCACCATGTCTCGGAAATTGCCTTTTTGCGTGCTTCAGAAAGCTCAACAGAATCAGAGCCGCTTATGCAGCTTTCTATAAGTTCAGCTATATTGCCGAAGTTCTCGGGTGTGAGCTCTCTTCCTATCTTGGGAAGCGTGGTGAAGGTCCAGGGCTCTTCATCGTCCCATGAACAATCGTAGACCGAGCGGTCGAAGTCAGGTCTGGTATAGATAACGGGCTTGCCGAATGCAAGTGAGAACTCGTAGATGATGCCTGAGAAATCCGAGATCAGTATGTCAGCCTCATTCAGGACGCCGAAATTATCCGTGTCGCGGTTCCACTCGAGCATGTCGGTGGAGGGGAAAGCTGACATCAGGCTGTCTATGAGGCTCTTCTCTGATGTGAATGACTGGGGATGAGGCCTTATGATGATCTTATAGCCGGTGCTTATAAGTTTTGATATGAACTCTGAGCCGTACCTGTTCAGGATCGAGTTTGATCCCCAGGACGGTGCGAGAAGGACGACGGGGCTATTGTTCCTGTCTTTGCCGGCGTGCTTTTCTATCTTTGCCTTAAGGCTGTCCATATAGGGGATGCCGGTCAGGACCATCTCCTTGGCAGGCATTTCCCTCATCTTCTCGAGCCTTCTTATCTGATCGATCTGGTATTCTCCCGATGCAAGGATGGCATCGTAATAGTCAAGGCCGAACATCCTGTACATATTGAGATCCACAGGGGCGTGAGGTATATGAACATACCATTTTGCACCCTTGGAACGCTTCCACTGGAAGACATCGAGGCTCGGAGTGGTGGACAGGACTATGTCTGCCTTGATGAGGTTCATCCTGGAGATGGCCTTGTTGCCTTCTCCTATGAACTGCGCGTGAACATGCTTGTAATCCCTTGAAAGAGCAGGGTCGTCGGATGAGGCTGTCAGATACCATATATCCTTTTGCCTTTTTTCGAATTCATCAAGGACGGGTTCATATACATTCCAGTATCTCTTGCCCTCTGAGAACACCGCTACGGGCAGAACGCCGCCTTCTGTATCTTTGACTCTCCCGCCTGAGAGGACGAACTTGAACTTTATCCAGAGCGCCCTGAGCGCGAAAAAAAGGATACCGGTAATACCGATAATTATCGAGAAGAGCATGCTTCCCGTTCCGGGGTCGATGTAGAGCGTTATAGTAGTCATGTGTCTTAGCCGTCTTCCTCTGCCAAGTGCCAGTTGTCATCGTCGTAGATGTTGTCTTCGACGGTGAGCCAGTATCCCTTGGAGTCTTTGTACTGTGTGCCGTTATTTGTCGTTACATTGAACTCATGCGAGATATAGATAAGCTGTGCGTCATCCTTCGGAGTTTGGGTTATGGGCATTCCTGTATACGGGTTGACGGGATCGCTGATAACGCCGTTCAGAGCAAGGTATGGTGTATCCGCATTCGTCATCAGTTCATTTGATACGGTGAATCCTGTCTGTCCGAAGTCCTTGACCATCAGTACGGGGTTTACCCACTCGGCATCGAAATTAAGACCGCATACCAGAAGATCGTCAAAATTAGACAGGCCGTAACCGTGGTCTGATACCAGTATTATCCTCGTGTTGTCGTAAAGTCCGTTCTCGCGGAGAAAATCAAGCCATTCGCCGATAGCCAGCAAGGCTTCCCGGTTGCACTGGTAATGCTTGTAGTCTTCCGCGTCATCGAGATACATAGGGATACCGTTTACGACAGGCGGAGCATCGTATGTCTCATCGGAGAGAAGACATACGTCGTGTGTAGTTCCGTTACAGATCAGAAGGAAGCTGTCCTGAGCCTCATCTGTTATCAGGGCGAGATCATCAAGTGAGGTCAGGGCCATGTGTTCTCTCTGGTATGTTCCGTAAAGATTGTCCATTCCCGCGCCGCTGGAAAGCGAATTATACGTGCCGTCTGTGTATACGAGAGGCTGAAGGAAATATGGAAGCGTTCTCATGAGGCCGTAGCAGAAGAAGTTCCTGTTAAGGCAGTATTCCATCTCGTCTCCTACCTCCGACAGGGAATCGCTCTTCATGGAAAGAGAGATGTTATATGCATGGATGTTATCGTCGTAATCGTAGATGCTGTTATCGGAAAACCACTGATAGTTTGCAAGCGGGGCGTCTCCTACTGTAACAGCCCATCCGTTGTTTGAGAAAAGAGTTGGCAGAACGCGCAGAGCTTCATTGTGCTTGTCCTTTAAGAGCTCGTCAGAGCGCTCGTTCAGCTTGTCGGGAGTGTACTCGTATCCGCCGTAGAGAGCAGGCGCGGCAAAGTTGGTGCGAGCGCCGAACGAGACAGTGTTGGGGTAATAGGTAAAGCCGTCAAACTGCCTTACAAGATCAGGGTTCTCGCTGAAGATATAGGGTATATAACCGCTGATCATCCTGTCCATCATCAGGACTACGACATTTTGTCCCGTCGTTGTCATCGGGAGCTTGATATCGGTCTCAGAGAAGTCTTCGTATCTGGTGCCGTGATATGCATAGATAAAGAAGCCGATGCTGGTCCCGAGGATGATGAACACGGATATCAAGAGCACGGCCAAAAGCTTCTTTAAGAATTCCGTCTTCTTAAGACCGATCAGCATTACGACGCTGAAGACTGCGATGTCGGCGATAAGGTTAACTGTTATGTCTATGGCACCGTAAGACATGGGTCTTTCGTAAATGAGTCTGTAGCTCAAAAGGCCGAAATCCTTGTTAAATGCCAGCTGGTTAACGATGGATACGGTAGTAATGGCAACGAAAGCATATGAGATGACCCTGCCATGTTTCCCTTTTATCAGGTAGATGAACAGGGGGATCCAGAGCATGAACGTGCCGGCGGCGACAAGGGCGCTGCTCATAAGGTATGACATCGGTGAATGAGGATCAGGTATAAAAGTGTTTACCAGTTCCAAAGGATTCTTATCTATGATGTCTGCAGGTATCATAAGGCCCGTAATAACAGCAAGGCAGGTGCAGGACAGGTATATGAGGCGCATGTCCTTGTCTGGGCCCTTGTCTTTTTTTACTGCTTCAGGCGGTGCCGGCAGCTTGATAAAGTGGACCACGATGTTCTTTATAAGAGAGAAAAGGTTGTTGAGAGTCCAGTAGAATACGAGACCCGAAGGTGAAGAGTACAAAAGAACAAGGAATACCAGAGCTATCGCTATGAGCTTGAGCTTGTCCTTGATATGCCCTTTTTCAGAGTAGATCAGACCTGATGCGATGTTTATCAGCGTCATAAGGACCGGCAGAGCGTTTATGCTGATGCCTCCCAAGGTTATAAGGCCGTCAGGAAGACCTAAGTCCCTGATGGGCCCGAGCGGAGTGCCTGAGAGTATGCCGAGGTGTGACAGGAAACTGTAAGCAGCTATAAAGAACGGGATCTGAAGGAAAAGGGAAATAGATTCCTTGAGAACGTCGGTGGTCCTGTATCCTGCCATCCTGTAATAAGCCTGGAGGATCATTACCCTCTCGTCGCCCTTGAACGCGGCATTTATCTTGTCGACCCAGGGCTTCATGGACGCCTTCTTGGCGCGCTGCTGCCTTTCAAGTGTATCTGCCTTGAAATATAAGGGGAGCAGGAGCAGGTTGATCGCCAGGCTCATCAGAAGGATAGATGCGCCTGCGTTATGAGTGCCTCTGTATGCAAAAGCAAATACAGCTTCCAGAAGAAGCCTTAGAGGCTGGACGAATATAAGAAACAGATAATTCAGGATGACCATGCCGATAATAATACACTTATATTAATAGCAGGTAAATAAGAGGTATCACTTGCTAATGACTTGAAAGAATGCATAAAATGGGGAGGGAGAGACATTTCATGACGCAAAGACATGAACTGACAGACTACATAGAAGAGCAGTACGGCGCTGCCCCCGACTATCCGTGGGAGGGCGATGAAACATCTGCCGTCTTCAGGCACAAAGGCAGCAGGAAGTGGTTTGCGCTCATGATAAGGGTCAGAAGAGACAGACTGGGGCTTGAAGGCGATGAGATAACAGATGTCATAAACCTCAGGATAGCAGACCGGATCCTTCACGACGAACTGATACACAGGGGAGGCATATTCCCGTCTTACCACATGAACAAGCGCTGGTGGATATCAGTCCTGATGGACGGCACGGTGCCTATAGAGATAATAGAAGGACTCATAGATGCAAGCTACAAGGCGACGCTCACGGTAAAGAAAGGAGAGAACAGATCATGCTGATAGAGGATAAGAGAATAGACGAAGGCAAGGCGTTTGACTGGGGCAAGACTTCGGAGGAGTATGCCAGGTACAGGGATATCTACCCTCCCGAGTTCTATCAGAAGGTAGCTGACAGAGCTCTCTGTGTTGACGGGCAGTATGTCTTGGATCTTGGGACGGGTACTGGAGTGCTGCCCAGGAACATGTACCATTACGGAGCTAAGTGGGTAGGAACTGATATATCGCCTGAACAGATAGAGCAGGCAAAAAAGCTCTCTTCAGCTCAGGGTATGGATATAGATTACCGGGCAGTGTCAGCTGAGAAGATTGACTTTCCCCCTGAAACATTTGATGTGCTTACAGCATGCCAGTGCTTCTGGTATTTTGACCACGATAAGGTGATGCCTGAGTTTAACAGGATCCTTAAGCCGGGCGGAAGGCTCGTTATCCTGTTTATGGCATGGCTTCCCTTTGAAGATAAGATCGCGGGAGCAAGTGAGGAACTCGTGCTCAAGTACAATCCCAAGTGGTCAGGCGGCAGGGAGACCAAGCACCCTATATGGATCCCTGATGTGGCTTATGACTTTTTCGAGATGGAGCATCACGAAGAATACGATCTTAAGGTCCCCTTCACAAGAGAGACATGGCACGGCAGGATGTTCGCGTGCAGGGGAGTGGGCGCTTCCCTAAGCAGCGAAGAACTTGCCTGTTGGGATAAGGAACACAGAGAGCTTCTGGAAAGGATCGCTCCCGAGAGTTTTGACGTCCTTCACTATGGCGCCATGGCGGTGCTGAAGAAAAAAGGCTGATGTCCGTCTGTCAGGCGTGCTTAATGGCTTACATATAACCGGGATTCACAAAACCGTTCACGTTTTTCCTGTTTCCGCAACAAAAATGTGAATCCCAAGGCATTATTCACAAATCTGGTGCCAAATCGCTGATCTTGGCAACAAAATCTGCAAAGGCGCAAAAAAAGGCTGACCTTACGGCCAGCCTCTGAGATCTTTGTTTGTCTGCGGTCATCAGACGTTAGGGAAACCGAAAGCGTCGATCACTTTGCCAACGTTGTCTGTCATGCCGTCCTTGCTGTCGCCGAGACCTTCAGGGATGATCATTACGAACATTGAGCCTGTGTAGTAAAGACCTGCATAGATCGAACCTGTAGCAAATCTGGTACCCAGTGTTGATCCGGGCTGTTCGCCCTTGAGAACGACATAACCGAAACTGTCAGTTAACGCATTCTTGTAAGAACCGTCGAAATCACCGTCATTCAGAGTGTCGGTGAGATCGTCATAGTAGCCTTCGAAGAGGTCTTTAAGCTTATCAGCGTCGTCTGCAATGAGTACATTGATCCTGGCATCTTCATACTGTGCTGTTATGGATGTTCCGCCGGGTATGTCACCTGAACCTTCGATCTCGGTAATGTAGATATTGTCTTCCTCGATGCCGAGCTTGTCCTCGAGTACGGAAGTGATGCCGTCAGCATCGTACTCCTTTACCTTGCCGCATGATGTAAGTGACAGGAGCATTGCAAAAGCCATAACCAAAGCCAGTGTTTTCTTAAGTGTCTTCATCTTATCCCTCCTCATAGTGGTAATGTGTAGAGAATAT
Source organism: uncultured Clostridia bacterium (assembly GCA_946187935.1). Classification (GTDB taxonomy): domain Bacteria; phylum Bacillota; class Clostridia; order Saccharofermentanales; family Saccharofermentanaceae; genus Saccharofermentans. The sequence continues at coordinate 45,152 of CAMHSJ010000010.1, read as the reverse complement.
CAATTATCATTAATTTCTGCAACAAGTCGTTATACTTATTGATAAATAAAATTGACAATGGCAGAATATGTGAGGAAATCCGCTTTGAACGGGGGTAGATAATATGCTGGAAGTAAAAAACGTAACCAAGCGCTATGGCAAGAATCTTGCCTGTGACGATGTCTCATTCACATTAGAGCCCGGAACGCTCACTGTCCTCTTGGGACCCAACGGTGCGGGCAAGAGTACGATAATCAAGTCGATAATAGGATTTTTGAAGTTCGAGGGGACCATTACGGTCGACGGCGTAAACAACAAGACGACCGAAGCCAGAAAGTACTTAGGCTATATTCCTGAGCTTCCGTCTCTTTATCCGAACCTTACCGTGATCGAACACATGGAGTTTATCGCAAGAGCTTATAAGCTCACTGACTATAAGGACAGGATCGAGACGCTTCTTACAAGATTCGAGCTTAATGACAAGCGCAAGAAGTTCGGTGACGAGCTGTCCAAGGGTATGCAGCAGAAACTCAACCTCTGCCTGGGACTTCTCCCTGACCCTGACATCATCTTGCTGGATGAGCCGATGTTAGGCCTCGATCCCCATGCGATCAAGGAACTTAAGAACTACATAGAAGAGATGCGCCAGGCCGGCAAGACGATGCTCATCAGTACGCATATCATCGACAGTGTCGACATGCTCTGGGACAGGACTCTCATCATGCAGGGCGGCAAGATCAAGGCCAATGTCACGCGTGATGAGATAGACGGCAGCGGCAAGTCTTTGGAAGACCTGTTCTTTGAAGTTACTGAAGGGATAGAGAAGGACTCCGTCAGTTCTGAGGGTGAGGCAGGAGAGTAATAAATGAGACTGTTTTTTTATTACGCTGTCCACTCGATTCTTAACACGCTTAAGAAGCTGCTCAAGACATGGGTGGCAGTATTCATCGTACTGATGATCGGAGGCGCTCTCATCGGAGGCATCATAGGCATTATCGTCAAGGCAACTGCAAACACAGAAGACACTTCTCCTGAGCAGGCTGTAGAGCAGACGGAAGACGGCGGGGAAGAAGTTGAATTAGAGGTCTCTTTCGGAGGCGGCTTTGCCGGCTTCCTCAAAGAGAACAACCTTGAGACCGTTAATGTAGTTGACTTTGCCGTGTCTGTTGCATTCCTTCTCATCCTCGCAACGACCGTGGCAAATTCCAAGTCTTCAGGCAAGCTGTTCATGCCTGCCGACGTGCCCATGCTCTTCGCGTCTCCCATGAGGCCGCAGTCTGTCCTGATGTTCAGGCTGATGTGCTCGCTGGGCACCTCGTTCTTCGTATCGCTGTTCATGCTGTACCAGATACCGAACCTCATGCATAACGCCAAACTCAGTTTCTGGGGCTCGATGTCCTGTGTTCTCGTGTACATGCTGGCATTGATGTTCTCAACACTTATCCAGGTTGCCCTCTACACATTAACGTCAAAGCTCAAGGCAGGCCCCGAGCTCATAAACAAGATCCTTATAGCATTTTACGGTCTTATCGGAGCCGGCTTTATCTACTACATAACGGCAGGAGGCGGCAGCAAGGACATAAAGGCTGCGCTGTTCGGATATCTGGCTAACCCTTCTACGCTCTGGGTTCCTTTCTGGGGCTGGATCAGAGGCATCACTTACTACGCTGTAACAGGAAATGCGAGGATGTCCTTGTTCTATCTCGGATTGTTCATTGCGGCATTGATCCTGGTAATAATCTTCATCTGGAACATCAAGGCTGATTTCTACGAGGATGCCATGTTCACAGCAGAGCGCAAGGCAGAGCAGCTTGCAAATGCCAAGAGAGCTTCGTCAGGCGCAACCGTAATACGCGAAAAGGAGCGCAAGGGTTCTATCGACCGTGAAGGCTTCAAGTACGGAAGCGGAGCCAACGTCTTCTTCTACAAGGCAGTCTTCAACAGGTTCAGGTTTGCCAAGCTCAAGGTCTTCTCCACGACCATGATCATCTACCTCCTGATCGCTGTCTTCGCATCTTTCGTAGTCAATAAATATACTGAGGTTCCATCTGATTATTTCTTCATCCCTGCGGCTGCCATGGGCATCGTTGCTTTCTACAGGACGCTGGGAGATCCCATAAGGGAGGATACATCGCGCGAGTTCTTTATCCTTGTTCCCGCATCAGGCTATTCCAAGATCGTCTATTCGCTCTTAGGCTGCCTTACGGTAACAGCAATAGATCTGATCATCCCGATGATCGCAGCAACTGTCATGCTCGGGGTAAATCCTCTGGTCATGCTGGTATGGCTCCTGTTTATCCTGTCTGTCAGCTTCTTTGCAACAACGGTAGGGACGTTCATAGCGCTTTCAGTACCCGCTAATGCAGGCGAAACGATAAAGACCATGATTCAGATAATGTTCCTGTACTTCGGTCTTACGCCGGCCGCTGTGGCAGTCGTAGCCGGAGTGATATTCCACCAGCTTGTAATAGCTCTTCTTATCGGCACTGCATTTAATGCTCTTACAGGTTTCCTTGTATCACTGGCGCTTCCCGTTTTCCTTGGAAGAAAGTGACAGGCATCAACCGTCGATACAGTAGTAAGAGATTATATCGATAACATTCTGAAGATCCTTGTTGCTGTAGCAGTAGCCTGAATAGAGGGTGTGTGCATCGCCGTCTTCGTCGTAGTAAACGAAGCTGTAGGTGGAACCGTCACAGACCTGCTCGCTGTAGTCTTCAAATGCATCGTTCTCATATGAGTTTACGCAGAACTCATAGATGGTCCTGAGGTCCTTGTCGCTCATCCTGACGCCTTCGCCGTTAAGTGAGCCGGGGACATAAGCATAACCTGAATATGTGACTCTCAATGTGTATCTGGAAGCCTCGTATTGTTCTATCGTGCAATCACCTGCAGAAACACGGGTTATTACGAGAAGATCGCCTTCAATGTCCTTGATCTCTTCGATGTCGATCCTCTCCTTCTTCTTATCACGGTCACGTCTTTCTCCTGTAATGGAACAACCAAAGATGCTAAGTGCCATTACTGCGATCAATATTATTGAGACTAACTTTTTCATGTGTATCCTCCGAATGGTTTCTATACCATGTAAACATGACAGAAGAATAAAATGTTGCACACATATACCATATACCCCCGTAAGAACTGTACCAATATCAGTACCGTTAGTATGCGATAATACATTCGAGCATAGAACTGCACTTGTTGTGCATCTCCTTTCTACTAACCCTTGCTGTTTAGGTTTCTGGCAAGGGTTTTTGATCTTCTTTGGGCAGAATCTTATGAGAATCAGGTATAATAACCCTAAACAGTTATTCATGGCTATACTCCTCAAATGCCTTGTTTTGCTTGACTCAACCAGCGGTTGAGAGCGATTCAACCACCGGTTCGTGGTCTTTTCGGCAGGACGGGGATATGCTCAGGTCATGAAAGGAGGAACCCGGCATGGATCAGATCAAGATCGGAAAGTTCATATCATCCCGGAGGAAGGAACAGGGGATGACCCAGGCGGCACTTGCCGAGAAACTCGGGATAAGCGACAGAGCTGTTTCGAAGTGGGAAACAGGAAAGTCACTTCCTGATTCGGGAATAATGCTCGATCTGTGTAAACTTCTTGATATCAATGTTAACGAACTCCTGTCCGGGGAAAAGATCATGACAGAGAGATATGATAAGAAAGCAGAAGAGAACCTCATCTCATTAAGAAGAGAGATCGAGGAGAAGAACAGGATGATGCTGAGGATGGAGTACATGTTAGGTCTTCCCGCAGTTGCAGCCTGCCTTATCCTTATGATCATGGCAGCTTATATGGATATGCCTGTATGGCTCAGGATCTTGCTGATCGTCATTGGCGCTGTGGTTATGCTCGCTGCTGCTTTCGTAGCCGTAGGCATCGAGCAGAAGGCCGGATACTATGAGTGCCGTGAGTGCGGACACAGATATGTTCCGACATACTGGAGCACCAATCTTGCTCCCCACATGGGAAGGACAAGATACATGAAGTGCCCTTGCTGCGGCAAGAAGAGCTGGCAGAAGAAGGTTCTCAGCAAGGAAGAAGAGGGCTGATAAAATGGACGGATATCAGCAGATCCCACAGCAGACGATAGTGCTTCTTATAGTAACTATAGTAATAGCTTTTCTTGCACCTTTTGCTCTTGCCATAGTCTGGAAGGTAAAAAAGAAAGAGAAGATCACGACGATCCTCATCGGTGCAGCCGTATTCCTGGTATTTGCCCTGATCCTCGAGAAGCCCGTTCAGAATGCATTGCTCTTCCCGGAAGCGATGATGCTTCCTTCTACTAAGCTCAGCCTGTTCATGGCCTCTCATCCGGTTTTGCTGTCGCTTGCGGCAGGACTGTTCCCCGGAGTGTTCGAGGAGACAGGAAGATTCATCGCATTTAAGACTGGTCTTAAGAAAAGGACTAACAGGGAGACATCCATCTCTTTCGGCATTGGTCACGGCGGCTTTGAGGTATTGCTCTTATTAGGATATGCATCTGTCCAGTATCTGATGTATGCGGTTATGATAAACACCGGAGAGTTTCAGGTAAAGGTCGATCAGCTCGCAGAGATAATGCCTTCTGCCGCAGAGAGCCTGAATGGCGTTTATGAGACGCTTTTGACCTTTACGGCATCGGGCATGCTTATCAGCATGACAGAGAGGGTCTTCGCAGTTCTGTTCCACATCGGAGCTTCGATATTAGTGTTCTATGCCTGCAAGGAGAAGAAAAAGATCTGGCTCTTCCCGCTGGCAGTGGCGCTCCACACCGCCATGGATTTTGTGGCAGCGCTCTCGATATTCGAGGTTATCAGCTTGTCGGGCTGGGCTCTGGAAGCATTCGTTGCAGTATTCGGAACAGCTGTATTCTTTGTCCCTTACTTACTTCTCTACAGGAAGGATAAAGCAGGAGCTGAAGCATCCTGACCGGAAGATAAGATGACAAGACGGGTTAATGGAACTGTTAAGATCGGCGATACCGAGATGCATTATGTCTCTTTCGGAACGGGGCAGAAGAACCTCATCGTCCTTCCGGGCCTGTCTGACGGACTTGCCACGGTCAAGGGAAAGGCGCTCGTATTGTCTCTTCCCTACAGGAAATACTTCGATGAATATACCGTCTATATGTTCAGCAGAAAGAACAAGATGCCCGGAGGATACTCGATCAGGGAAATGGCAAGGGATCAGGCAAGTGTCCTTTCCATGCTCGGCATTGAGAAGACAAGTGTTCTCGGAGTATCCCAGGGCGGCATGATCTCGCAGTATATTGCAATAGACAACCCGTCTCTGGTCGAAAAGCTCATCCTTGCAGTTACCGCTCCGTATGCCGGTCCCGTTGCCGTGGATTCTGTCAGCACTTGGATAGAGATGGCGAAGAAGGGCGATCACTTATCGCTCATGACGGATACGGCTGAGAGGATGTATTCTGATGAATACTTAAAAAAGAACAGGAGGATGTTCCCTCTTCTGGCCAGGTTAACCAGGCCCGGGGATTACGAACGTTTCTTCAGGAATGCGGAAGCGATATTAGAGTTTGATGCAAGAGAAGACATGTGCAGGATAGAGTGCCCGACGCTTGTTATCGCAGGGTCAGACGATAAGACCGTAGGAAACGATGCTGCCCGTGAGCTTCATGACGGCATTGCCGGAAGTGAGTTATTTATCTATGAGGGGTTAGGGCACGGCACCTTTGAGGAAGCAAAAGATTTCTATGACAGGATACTTGGGTTTTTAAGAACTTCATAAAACAGCGTTTGAGTGGTTGTTAGTGTAAGTGTTAGAGTCTTTGCAAAATCCTAACACTTACATGTTATTTAACATGTTTATGTTAGGATTTCCCGAAAATCCTAACAGGTACTCTAACATAAGAACATATACTCACCTGATCAAAGATAATATTCCCGCAGATTGAACGTAGAGCCGGTTTTTGCGTGTATAATAAGTGTCAGTAAAGGGGAGTGAGGTCTTCTTATATGGCAGAACTTAGGAGCAAATCCAACAAGAAATTCATGGTCTTATCGGCTATCGGCATCTTTATGGTGGTCGATCACCACACATTTACCGCTCTCAATCTGTTTGGCGGCTTTATCCCTTACAACTCTTTCTTCATGCCGATGTTCGTATTCATTTCAGGATACTTTAACAAGGTGGACGCCTCCACGAACCTTCTTAAGTATTTCGTAAAGAAACTAAGGACTCTGCTGCTCCCTTATCTTATCGTATCCCTGATAGTCCTGGCTCTCCAGGAATTACTGAACTGGATCAAGCTTGGCGAGACTCCGTCGATACCTTCATGGTTCTATGGCTACGCCTTGGAGAGGATAGTTACGGTCGGCGCGTTCACACCGATCGCCACGCCGATGTGGTTCGTCATCTCTCTGTTCTGCGTACTGATCATCTATGCTGTGTTAAAGAAGCTCTTGTCCATGCTAAAGATCTGGAACAGCTTCGTGATGCTTGTCCTGTTTACCGCCGCAAGCCTTTTTGCAGTTTACTTTGCCAAGAACTATGAATTCTCGGAATACCTCCTGGTCCCTCTCAAGGTGATGTTCCTTATTCCTTTCCTTGAGATGGGTTCGATCTATAAGAACTACCTCGAAAAGCCCCATACCGCGATGCCTGCGGGAGGCAAGATAGGACTTCTCACTCTTTGTCTTCTGATCAATATGGTCCGCACCATGTATCTGCCTCAGGCATACGATGTTGCATTCGATTCCATAGACGATCTGTCGGGATTTACGAGCCCTTATATCGTTACGCCCATCGTTTCTTCGATCGTCGGCATAGCTTTCTGGCTTACCATTGTAGATCTTATCGGCAAGCCCTTCTATGAGAGCAAGTTCGTTAACTACATGTCCTGCAATACATTCTGGATAATGGGTCTTCACATTACGTTCTACAATATCCTGAACCTGATACTCCTTCTTGTCAGCGAAAACATCACGCCGCTTCTGTACTTCGATACCGAATACTTCCGCGAGTCAGAGTGGTACTACTGGGAGATCAGTCCGGCATTCAAGTTCGCTTATGTTGTCGTTGGCATACTGGGTCCTTTAGGCCTTAAGTGGGTAGTAGACAGGATATATCTTCTCATCACAAAGCCTTTCAAAAAGAAGAAAGAGCCTGCCAAGGCGGAGGAAGCAACATGATCATTAAGGATCAGACATTTGATGAAGAAAGAGCCCTTTATGGCAGCAAAGGCCTCGAGGTCAGATCGTGCCGTTTTGACGGTCCCGCTGACGGCGAGAGCGCTCTGAAAGAGAGTTCTGACATATCAGTCAGGGACTGCTTCTTTAATCTCAGGTATCCTCTCTGGCATGTAAAAGGCCTTAAGATAGAAGGCTCAGAGATGACAGAGCTCTGCAGGGCGGCACTCTGGTATTCACATGGTATAAAGATCACTGATACAAAGATGCACGGCATAAAGGCATTAAGGGAATGCTCAGATGTCACCATAACAGGCTGCGATATCGTATCGCCCGAGTTCGGATGGTCCGTGGATCGCATTGACATGACATCAAGCAGCGCCGTATCCGAATACTTCATGATGAGATCTTCTGATCTGAGGTTTGAGAACGTGAAGCTTGACGGCAAGTATTCTTTCCAGTACATAACTGATTCGGTCTTTACTAACTGCACATTCGATACCAAGGATGCCTTCTGGCACGCCAGAAACGTGACAGTGAAAGACAGCGTGATAAACGGCGAATATCTTGCGTGGTACTCGGAGGATGTTGTTTTCGAGAACTGCACGATAAGGGGGACTCAGCCGCTTTGCTACTGCAAGGGGCTTAAGCTCATTAACTGCCTGATGGAAGACTGCGATCTGTCATTTGAGAAGTCAGATGTAGAAGCAGATATAGTGTCTCCGGTCGTTAGCATCAAGAATCCTTCAAGCGGCAGGATAAAGGTAAAGTCTTTATCTGAACTCATCATGGATGATCCTGAGGCTTCGTGCATAGTAGAGACAGAAGAAGGGTAGTATAATCCTCTTATGTGGTGTGTTATCCAGGTTACAACAGGCAAGGAAAGAGAGATGTGTGAGCAGTGCAGGGACCGGATAGACGGCTCTGTTCTGTCTGACTGCTTTGTGCCTCTTACTGTCAGGATGCGCAAGTACAAGTCCGAGTGGCGCAGGGTGAGGCTCCCTCTTTATCCGGGTTATGTTTTCCTTGTAACGGAAGATCCTGAAGCTTTAAGTCTGGCGCTTAAGAAGATCAGGGGGTTTCATAAGCTCCTTAAAGCAGAGGACACTATCCTTTGTCTGTCCGAGGCAGAGCAGCAGTTCTTAGAGAAGATGTGTGACAACAGCATGGTCGCTGACATGTCCGTGGGATATAAGGACGGCGATAAGGTCATAATTACATCAGGACCTCTTCTGGGTCTTGAAGGCTCAATAATCAAGATCGACCGTCACAAGAGGATAGCGATAGTCAATATCTCGATATTCGGCCGCATGACCCCTGCGACGATGGGCCTTGAGGTCATGAACAAGGTGAATGGTCCTGACAATGGATAAGCCCCTGCTGTCAAAGAAGAATGTTAAAGAGAATGTAGTGATCGGCTTCATTCTTGTGCTGATATCTCTTCTGGCTGTCATGATGAGCACGGTAGATCCGTTGTCTCCTAATGGCAGGCACTGGTACGATTCCTCGGTCTTCGTTTATGTCGCCAAGGTCATGGCAAACGGCGGGCTTCCCTACAGGGATGCTTTTGATCACAAGGGACCGCTTCTGTATTTCATCAATCTTCTCGGATGGAAGATCGGCTATAACGGCATCTGGTATGTCGAGTTCCTGTTCATGATCCTGTCTTCCTGGGGAATATATCTGACCTCCAGGCTCTTTGCGGGGAAGAAAAGATCCCTCGCAGTCGTGCTCGTCGTCACAGGCGGTCTTTCCAAGTTCTTCGAGGGCGGGAATTTTACTGAAGAATACGCTCTGCCCATACAGATCTTCGCGCTCTATATCTTCCTTGATTATCTTTATAACAACCGGACCACGTCTTTAAGGATAGCCATATCGGGATTCCTCATGGGACTTGTCCTGATGCTCCGGGCAAACATGATCCCTGTATGGTTCGTATTCTGTGCGTTTATATTCTTCAGGGGTTTATACCGCAAGACATATAAAGAACTCCTGAAGTTCGCGGGACTCTTCCTGGCAGGCTTGGCAGCCGCCTTATTGCCGTTTGTCATCTATTTTACCGTTAACCGGATCTGGGATGACTTCATAAGGTTCTACTGGGTGCTTAATCTTAAGTACACCAAGGCCGTAGATCAGGAAGTCTCTTCGAGCTTTGCCGAGACGCTGTTTAAGTTCATGGTCCTTCCTTCAGTTCTCGTATCTTTAGTCCTGATGATCATTAAGATCTTTAGGGGCGAAAAGAAGGAGATCAGGATCTGTGACGCGGTCTGTCTTGCTTACATGTTTTCTGCACTGGCACTTATCAGCATGGGCGGCAGGTACTATCTTCACTATGCCATGGTCATAATGCCGATGCTGATATATCCCTTGGCGGCATTTCCATTCTCCTATAGCAAAAGCGAATTCAAGGCTGCCCAAAAGAGCATGAGGAGCAAGGCTTTTGCTCGGCTGACGTCAAAGATCCTCATATCGGTCCTTCTGGGATTCATGCTGATCGTCATCCCGTGGTACGGGATATTCAAGAGTTTAAGAGATGATATCATTCTGCACGCTGAGGGGTTCTATAACACATATTCTTATAACTACAACGACCTGATAGATTACATTGATTCAAACACATCTCCTGACGATAAGATCTCTGTCTTCGGGAACGCGGTGCATATCTATGTATCCTCAGACAGATTCTCGGCATCGCGATACGAGTACAACACAAGGCGGGACGTCTTGCCTGAGATAATGGATGAATACTTGGATGACCTTGAGGCGAATGATGTTAGGATGGTCATTTCAAGGGGCGATATAGAGGACGAGAGGATGCTGGGTTTCCTTGCCCTTCACGGTTTCGAAAAGACTAAGACTTTCGGCGAATATGTCGTCTACGAATGACTTTGCCTGAATAAGAAGGTATAATATCAAAAAGATTTTTGAATATCTAAAGAAAGAGGCGTCACACTATGAAAGGTATAATTCTTGCTGCAGGCAAGGGAACAAGGCTCTATCCCGTTACCATGCCGGTATGTAAACCCCTCGTTCCCGTTTACGATAAACCCCTTATCTATTACCCCCTTACAGTCCTTATGGATGCAGGCATAGATGATATCCTTGTAATTACACCGCCGGATGACACCAAGCCGTTCGTAAACCTGTTAGGTGACGGCAGCAGATTCGGCATCAAGATCTCATATCTCGAGCAGAAGGTTCAAAGAGGCATCGCTGATGCTTTCATCATTGGCGCAGACTTCATAGGCAGTGACGACGTTGCACTCGCTTTGGGCGACAATATCTTCTACGGTCCTTCATTCCGCAAGAAGCTTAGGCAGGCAAGATCCATGTCAGCAGGAGGCGCTGCGATCTTCGGTTACTATGTGCCCGATCCGAGAGCTTTCGGCGTAGTTGAATTTGACAGCAACAATAAGGCGATCTCCATTGAGGAGAAGCCCAAGCATCCCAAGAGCAATTACATCGTTCCCGGCCTTTATTTCTACGATAACGAAGTAGTTGAGATCGCTAAGACTATAGGACCGTCTGCAAGAGGCGAGCTCGAGATCACATCCGTAAACAACGAGTATCTCAAGATGAACAAGCTGAACGTTATCGCATTAGACGACAGCTTCTCGTGGTTTGACGCAGGCAACGCTGACAGTCTCTACAAGGCGGCAGGCGAGGTGCGTGCGGCTCAGAGATCAGGCAAGATGATCGGCTGCCCCGAGGAAGCTTCGTTCAGGAACCACTGGATCGATATCGATCAGCTCACCAGGCTCGCACAGGATATGAAGTCTTCTGCGTACGGCGGATATCTGGAAGGCATAATCGAGGAGAATTAAGGCATATATGGTCAATATCCTTTGCTACGGCGATTCGAACACTTACGGATACGATCCGGAAACGGGACTGAGGTATCCCAAGGATGTCAGATGGACAGGGGTCTTGCAGAATATTCTGGGCAGTGACTACAATGTCATAGAAGAGGGCCTTAACGGCAGGACCACCGTTTTCGATGATCCCAATGACGACTGGAAGAACGGCCTTGACTATGTAAGAGGCATAGTCTGCACGCACAGGCCCGTTGACGTCTTTGTCGTAATGCTGGGCACCAATGACCTTAAAGCGTGTTTTGGAGCATCTCCCGAGGAGATCACGTCAGGGCTCGGGAAGGTGATCGTCTCGGCTCTTGACACATTAGAAAAAAAGCAGGGATTTAGGCCCAAAGTGCTCATCGTATCACCGGTTGTTCTTACAGATGTGGAGAATGGTCCTTTTGCAGCTTCTTTTGATGCAGGTTCAGTTGAAAGGTCAAAGCACTTGGCAGGATGTTATGGTGTTCTTAGCAAGAAGCTTATGGCATCTTTCCTTAATGCAGCGGAAGTGACGCCTCCGTCCAAGACTGACGGCGTTCATCTGGACAGAAAGGGGCATAAGCTCCTCGGAACTGCCATAGGCTATACTTTGCTGAAGAACGTCTGCTAAGGAGCTTGAGTCATGGCCGATAAGATCGTATACACTTGTTTTACCACCGACGTTATCCACGAAGGACACCTGAACATAATCAGGGAAGCGCAGAAATACGGAAGACTTATCGTGGGATGCATGAGCGATACAGCCAAGATAAGGTTTAACAAGTTCCCGACAAAGAGCCTCGAAGAAAGAATGCAGCTCTACAGATCTCTTCAAGGCGTATCTGAGGTCGTTGTCCAGAACGACATGATGTATAAGGACGTCATAGAGAGCGTAAGACCAGATTACATAATCCACGGTGACAACTGGAAAGAGGGCGCTCTCGCGCACATGAGGTCGGTCGTAAAAGAGCAGCTCGAAGCATACGGCGGAAAGATCATAGATGTTCCCTACACGTTCAATGAGAATGTTGCCAAGGTCGACCGCAGGATCAACGAGAAGCTCGCCATGCCCGAATTCAGGCGCCGCCGCTTAAGACAGCTCATAGAGATGGTTCCTGTCGTCAAGGTCATCGAGGCTCACAGCGGACTTACGGGCCTTATTGCTGAGAAGACGACCGTTGTTGATGACAGCGGCATGATCGATCAGTTTGATGCGATGTGGATCAGCTCTTTATGTGACTCCACGGACAGGGGCAAGCCGGACATAGAACTGGTGGATCTGACATCCAGACTCCGTACGGTAAACGACATCATGGAAGTCACCACCAAGCCGATCATATTAGACGGTGACACAGGCGGTCTTACGGAGCACTTCGTATATAACGTCAGGACCTTGGAGAGGATCGGCGTATCGGCCGTGATCATAGAGGACAAGACGGGACTTAAGAAAAATTCGCTTTTCGGGACTGAGGTCGTTCAGACGCAGGATACCATAGAGAATTTCTGCGCGAAGATATCTGCAGGCAAGAAGGCTCAGCTGTCTGATTCCTTCATGATAATCGCACGTATCGAGAGCCTGATCCTCGAGCGGGGAATGGATGACGCGCTTAAGAGGGCATCCGCATATGTTGAAGCAGGCGCTGACGGCATCATGATACACAGCCGCAAAAAAGAGCCTGATGAGATAATAGAGTTCTGCAAAGAGTTCAGGAAAAAGGATAAGAAGACTCCGATCGTTGTCGTGCCGACTTCGTTTAATTCCGTAACGGAAGAAGAACTTGCCGGGTCAGGAGTCAACGTCGTTATATATGCAAACCAGCTGATGCGCGCGGCATTCCCCGTGATGCAGTCGGCAGCTGAATCGATACTTAAGAATCACAGGGCGCTCGAGATAGACTCATCCCTCATGCCTTTCAAAGACATAATAAGGCTCATTGACGAGCTCTGATAAGGTACGGGCATGAAAGCAGAAGAACTAATAAACATCATAGGAAGTGATTTCTATACAGGAGTCCCGGACTCTCAGCTCAAGGCACTTACATCCTGTCTTTATGAGAAGTACGGCATAGACGGGAAACACCATGTGATAGGTGCCAACGAGGGCGCCTGTCTTGGTCTTGCCGCAGGGTATCACCTGTCAACTGGCAAACTCCCCGTTGTCTATATGCAGAACTCGGGCGAGGGCAACATCATAAATCCACTGGCGTCGCTCGTAAATGACAAGGTCTATGCCATCCCGGTACTCTTTGTTATCGGCTGGCGCGGTGAGCCGGGTGTTAAGGACGAACCCCAGCATATCTGCCAGGGCGAAGTAACCATAAGGCTCATGGAAGACCTTGACGTAAAGACTTTTGTGATAGGTAAGGAGACGGCTGTTTCCGAAGTCAAAGAAGCGATGGACGGGTTTAATGAATTGTTCGCCAAAGGCAAGCAGGCGGCGTTCATCATCCGCAAGGGCGCTCTTGAATTTGACGGCAAGGTCTCATTTTCCAACGGTTATGAGCTTAACAGGGAAGAAGTGATCTGCCGTATTGCCCGCGTATCGGGAGATGATCCCGTCATATCGACTACGGGCAAGATAAGCAGGGAATTATATGAATTCAGGGACAGGGAAGGCCTGATGCATGAGACGGATTTCCTTACTGTCGGCTCGATGGGTCATGCAAGTTCCATTGCCCTTGGAGTTGCCATCAATAAACCTGACCGCAGGATATGGCTCATCGACGGTGACGGCGCATTCCTGATGCACATGGGAAGCCTTGCCGTTATTGGCGCTCAAAGCCCCGAAAACCTCGTTCATATCGTGATCAACAACAGCGCTCATGAGACCGTCGGAGGCATGCCGACAGTTGCATCAGAAATGGATATCCCGGGTATCGCCAAGTCGTGCGGATATGCTTATGCCGCATCTGTATCAGATCTTGAAGGTCTTGACAGGGAACTTGCCCTTGCAAAGCAAAGGGATGCCTTATCGCTCATAGAAGTTAAATGCGCCCTCGGCTCAAGATCGGATCTCGGACGCCCGAAAGAAGCTGCCAGAGATAACAAGGACAGTTTCATGAAGTATATCAGCGGGTAATGCTTCTCAGACCTTGACCGGCTGGATCTTCCAGTCTTCTGCGACATCCTGGCCGATGAGTTCCCTGTATATGGCCTTTGCGCGCATGTCGAGCTCAAATGTCTCCTTAATGTTGAAATCCTGAGATACTTTCTCCAATACATCGGAGGCATTGTGGACTATGGGAAGCGAAGAGCACTTGCCCATTATCTTAAGGCAGTACCTGCCCTCGTGGTTAAATCCCAAGACCCTGATATAAGAAGGATTCGATATGCCGAGCATGTGTAAGGGCTGACCTGTGGCCACGCTCGCAAGAGTCCTCTCGATCCTGGTCAGAGCATATCTCTTTGTCGCGATCTTATGCTCGAAAACAGAGCCGCTGTAATCGTCAGACGGCAGGTCCCCGGGCCTTATGTCATTTGCGAAGTTCTTGAGATATCCTGATATAGAATCAGATACATAAGCTATGTCAGCAAGAGCGGCATCAGGCATGGAGTTAAGGGTCAGAAGGCTCTGCCTTAAGAACTTGCCGATGTCAGGGTATTTAAATGCATTAGCAGTCTTGTAAGAAAGCTGTATGGCGAGCGCATCATCGGGCATGTTGCCTGAGAGCGTATTCATTACCTTGGATGAACCGAAGTCGGGAGCGCAGTTGTTCATCAGGCTGACCCGAAGGGCAGTAGCGCTCGCATAATTTGTCTCTCCGACCCTGCTTACATCCCTTGATGTATGAGAAGCTCCTGCTCTCGGAACCATGATGATATTTGTTTTATTAAGCATTCCTGCCTTGTATAAGGCCGTGAGATAGTCCAGGGCAAGGATAGCGTTAGGGGATGAGAGTTCCTTGGAATAATCTTTGCCCGCTACGGCACAGATCGCTTCACTCCTTGCTGCCGCAAAGGATAAGCCATTGCCAAGGCCCATCCTGAGAGTTGCCTGATATAAAGGATCACTGTCGTAGCCGAGCCTCGCGATCTCTAATAAGACTTCAGGGTTATCGATATCGACACCGAATGCAAGGTCAGTAAGAACGCCTGTTGCCAGCAGTGTGTTGATGCCGCCTGCTGCAAACCTCGAAGAGGGGGCGCATGCGAAAGTGAAGGGGAGTTCCAGTACAAGATCCGCTCCGCATGCCAGGGCCTGCCTGGCTCTTACTTCTGAAGGAAGAAGAGCTGGAATGCCGCGCTGGGTAAAAGGCCCGCTTATTACCGGCATTACAATGCATCTGGGATCGCCGCAGATCCTCCTGGCTTCCTTGATCAGATACTCATGTCCGTTGTGAAAGGGATTAAATTCCGCAATTATTCCTATTACCCGCATAGACTATTACCTCAGTCTGTTATAATACTTGGTATTATAAATAGCGGAGCATCTTTAATCAATGAAGCGTTTTTCCACAAGGCAGATCATCATAGCATCGGTAATAGCCGTTGTCCTTATCGCCGTATCCGGGGGGTATCTCTACTACGCGTCCAAATACGGCAACAGGGTCAAGATCTCATTATACGAGGCTCCATATGCCGAATACACTTACGACTGGCAGAAGGCCGCTTCAGACAACAATATCGTTTCCAATTACTTATTCAGCAGGACCAAGAAACTCATGCTCCAGGGTGCTTCTGACGGCGTGCTGATACCGACCTGGTACAAGATCGAAGGCAGGCTCGTCACCCAGGTGGCTGAAGAGTCAGGCGTTTACGATCTGTCTGATCAGGCGCTCCTTCTGAAGTGCTATGTGGAAGCAGGTGACAGGAGCTCAGCCATAACCTTAAAGAACGAAGTTATCAAAAGGTTCAGAACAGATGACGGAAGATACAGGGCTCTCATATCTGAAGATCTCACGGAAGACGTCTTTACCAACGAAGCCCAGATCGACTGGCTCGATGCATTTATAGAGTTCTATGCGGTATACGGGAGCAGCAGTGATTACGATGAATTAAGAACCCTTACTGAAGTGCTTTTCGATCAGGACGGATATTTAAAGCCTGAGTCTTTAAGCGTAGCAAGATATGTGGACACGCTCTATGTCAGCGTTGACGATGACGACGGTCACGAAGAAGATGATGAGGATGCGAGCCTCGAGATGATCTACGGCAATCTGAGCGGCGCATCTGACAGCGGTTTTATAGAGGAAGAACAGCAGGAGACGGACCTCGTTGCGGTCAAGCTCTCTGACATAGATCTTAAGCTCATATACGATCTTGAGGCCAACAGTCTCCTGCCTGAAGGCTCTTACAACAACGCACTTGCGCTTGTAAAGGGCGGGGCTGCAGGCGCAGGGTATCCCTTCTATGCCTACGCGGTCTCTAAAGGCGACAACGGCTGGGTCTACATCTATTCCGGAGAGGAAACGGCGGCGTTTGACATAGGTGAGAATACCAAGACCTTAAGAAACCTCGCCGAGATGGGCGAACTTGGATCACAGTATCTTAACGAGCTTACGAGCTGCATCGTAAATAACGGAAATCTCTATTCCTACTACAGGATAACGACTGGAAACTACGATGGGGCCGCCGATTACGATGCCCTGGCTGATGCAATGGAGATATCCCTCCTGACAGGAAGCCTCGACCTTTACACTGACATAGCAAACACCATAGGCATAAGAGTTGCCAGCAGGTCCTCATCTGCCGCCCTCTACATGGTCTTTAGGGAAGAAGACGGCAGGTATGTCTTCTACGCGCATGAGAACCTGTCAGTGAGACTTCTGACGTCGTGAGTTGGAATGTTGTCAATAGGTGTTGATTATTAGCCTTCTTAATTGAAAATAGGACCGCCCAAGAGTATACTCATTAGGTTATGACTATAATTAAAAAGGAGATATAACTATGGCATTTATTGATGACATCATGGCCAGAGCAAAAGCCGACAAGAAGACCATCGTTCTTCCTGAGTCAATGGACAAGAGAACATTTGAGGCTGCCGAGAAGATCCTTAAGGCAGACATGGCAAACCTCATCATCATCGGCACACCTGAAGAGATCGCCAAGAACTCTGAAGGTTTCGACATCACAGGAGCTACAATAGTAGATCCGTTCAACGATCCCAACAAGCAGAAATATATCGATAAGTTCGTAGAGCTCAGAGGTGTTGACACCATGGTAGCCGCTGCGAAGAAAAAGGCAGAGAAGAAGGGCCTTTCTGAAGAAGAGACACAGGCTGCGATCGATGCTGCAGCTAAGAAGGGCGTTACAGCCGAGAAGGCAGCAGAGAAGATGGAGACAGACTACATGTTCTATGCTTGCCTCATGTGCAAGTGCGGAGATGCTGACGGTGCGGTTTCCGGTGCATGCCACTCAACAGGCAACACCATCCTTCCCGCTCTCCAGCTCCTCAAGACAAAGCCCGGTATCTCTTCAGTATCAGGTTTCTTCCTTCTTGATGTTCCTGACTGCGACTTAGGTGAGCACGGTCTGTTCATCTTTGCTGACTGCGCAGTTAACACAGATGTTGATTCTAATAAGCTCGCTGAGATCGCAAAGCTCTCCGCTGAGTCCTTCGAGCAGTTCATTGGCGCTCCTGCAAAGGTCGCAATGCTCTCATATTCTTCATATGGTTCAGCTAAGCACGACGACGTCACAAAGGTTGCTGAAGCTGTTAAGATCGCCAAGGAGAAGTATCCTGATCTCGTAGTCGACGGTGAGCTCCAGCTCGACGCAGCTCTCGTTGAAGAGGTTGGTCAGCTCAAGGCACCCGGTTCACCTGTTGCAGGTCATGCCAACACATTGGTATTCCCTTCACTCGAAGCAGGCAACATCGGTTATAAGCTCGTTCAGAGACTTGCAAAGGCGCCTGCATACGGTCCTGTGCTCCAGGGTCTCTCACTTCCCGTCAACGACCTCTCCAGAGGATGCAACGCTGACGATATCGTAGGTACAGTAGCTATCACGGCTGTTCAGGCACAGGCTCTCGCTAACGGCTGATATTAATTAAGGAGAAACACATAATGAAGATCTTAGTTATCAACTGCGGAAGCTCTTCCGCCAAGTTCCAGCTCTTTGACATCGATACAGGCGACGTTCTCGCCAAGGGTAACGCTGAGCGTATCGGTATCGACGGCAAGCTCACATACAAGCCCGCAGGCAAGGATGCTTTTGTTTCCAACGATCCCATGCCTGACCACAAGGTTGCAGTTCAGATGATCCTCGACGCATTGGTAGATGCTGATCACGGCGTTATCTCCGATGTTTCAGAGATCGCAGCAGTAGGCCACCGCGTACTCCACGGCGGTAAGTACTACAGCCAGTCTGTTATCGTTAACGACGACGTTAAGCGCGTAATAAGAGAGTGCTTCCCCTTGGGACCTCTGCACAATCCTGCAAACCTCATCGGTATCGAGGCTTGCGAGGAAGTCCTTCCTGCAGGCACACCCCAGGTTGCTGTTTTCGATACAGCTTTCCATCAGACAATGCCTGCCAAGGCTTACACATATGCTCTTCCTTACGAGCTCTCTGAGAAGTATTCCATCCGCCGTTATGGTTTCCACGGAACTTCCCACAGATATGTAAGTCACAGAGTTGCTGATTTCCTCGGCAAGAAGTACGAAGATCTTAAGATCATCACATGCCACCTCGGAAACGGTTCTTCTTTTGCAGCTGTTGCTGACGGCAAGTGCCAGGATACATCAATGGGCCTTACACCTCTTGCAGGCATCTGCATGGGTACACGTACAGGCGACATCGATCCCGCCATCGTTCCTTTCCTCATGAAGAACGAGAACCTCACACCTGATGAGGTCGACACACTCCTTAACAAGAAGTCCGGTGTTGACGGTGTTTCAGGCGTATCCTCTGACTTCAGAGACCTTGAGAAGGCTGCTAATGAGGGCAATGAGAGAGCACGTCTTGCGCTCGACATGTTCGCATATCAGGGCAAGAAGATCATCGGTTCTTATGCAGCTGCTATGGGCGGCGTTGACGTTATCGTCTTCACGGCAGGCATCGGCGAGAACACAGACCACATGAGAAAGGCTATGTGCGAAGGTTTAGAGTTCATGGGTGTTGAGTTCGATGAGGAGGTCAACAACGGTCTCCGCGGCAAGGAAGCCATCATCTCCAAGCCTACTTCCAAGGTAACTGTATGCGTTATCCCTACAAACGAAGAACTCGCCATCGCTCAGGAGACTGAAGCACTGGTCAGATAAGAGTTTCTGATACAAAATGAGATTAGTAAGGACTGTCTGGTATCAGGCAGTCCTTATTCTTTGCTCTCATTGATCAGGATTCAACAAATACATCCAATGTACATGGAACTTTTTATTGAAAGATCGGCACATACGATAGCAGATTCCCAAAAACATTCCATAATACATGGCACTGTTTATTGAATTCTTAAGCTATATCGACCGGATTCAACATATACTGCCCATTTACATGGAACTTTTTATTGAATCAATAGCAGCTATTTCACCCCGTATATGCCTTGTGGCCCATCGGATAGTAGATGTCGAGGTCAACGATGCCCTTGATGCCGTCGCACTCACCTGTGGATGTTACCTGCCAGAGGTGGTATTCACCCCTGTATGTAGTCTGAGGTACCCAGTTGGCTACCCAGACCATCTTGTCGTAGGTGTTCCAGTAGTGCTCCAAATACCATTTGCTGGAGTAGATCATTACATCGTAGCCGCGGCCTGCCATAGTATCGATAAAGGTCTTCCAGAGAGCATTGAGCGCATTGGTATCGGGGATGCCCCACTGCTGCATCTTCTCGTATTCCTCCCAGTCAAATCCAACAGGGAAGTCGAGAGTGATGTTGTTCTGCTCAAGGAAGTCACAGATCGCATTTGTATCAGCTATGACGGAATCTGAGTCGCCTCTGGTGCAGTAGTAGTAAGCTCCGACAAGAAGACCTGCGTCCTTGGCGGCCTGATAGTTCTTAAGGAAATATGTGTCGAATGCCATTACCTGTGTTGTTGATGAACATCTTGCAAGACGCAGGATGACGAAGTCGACACCCGCATTCTTTACTGCCTTCCAGTCGACATTGCCCTGATATGCAGAAACATCCATGCCGACCAGTGCGCCGTTGGTTCTGTACCTGGCCCTGAAATCGAAGAACTGATACCTGTTTGGAAGGAGTTCTTTAAAAGCTTCGGAATAGTTGCCCGCTATGCCTGATACATTTCCGGGATTGCCTGTGCCTTTGGCAACGAGCACTATCTGAATGGATTCAAGTCTCTTGCCGCCGCCTGAAGTTCCTGACTTCTCACCGTTCTTGGCCCAGTTCATCCAGCCGATGTCCTGGACGTGTACGCGGTAGTAGACGTCGTAATGCTCAGCGACATCTCCTGTCAGCTCAATGGTGATGGCTTCAAGTCTCTTGGACTTGCCCTGTGTGCCGCTCATCTCACCATTGGCCACATCTGTCTGCCAGCCGTAATCCTGTATATGTGTCTTGTATTTGATTCCGCCCTGATACTGAGCTCCTGTAAGTGTTATGGAGATCGCCTCAAGCCTTCTGGACTTTCCTGTCGTGCCTGACTGACTGCCATCTTCAGCCCAGGTATTCTCCCAGCCCTGGTCCTGGATATGTGTGCGGTATTTGATGCCCATGGAAGTATAGGATGTTCTTTCGACTATCTTGATGCGGATCTCTTCCACGCGCTTGGATTCTCCGGTCGTGCCTGCCAATGCGCCGTCGCAGACTGCACCCTGGTTATCGCCGTAGTTCTGAATATGTGCTGAGTACTCTACTGCATAACAGCTTGCAAGATCGCCGGTCAGTCTGATCTCGATGCCTTCAAGGCGCTTTGCCTGTCCCTCGGTGCCGGCCTTTGATCCTGCCGGTGTCCAGTCCATCCAGCCGATGTCCTGAACATGCACTCTGTATTCGAGCGAACCTGATACCCCGGAATTGTTTACGAGGTTTATGGTTATGGCTTCAAGCCTTTTGGACTGGCCTCTCGTGCCGAGCTTAAGAAGACCTGAGCCGTCCTGCTCTGCGGTGACGTTACCGGTATCCTGGATATGAGCCGTTCCCGACAGCTCGAAAAGAGAAGAAGCAGAAGCTTCCTTCCGGGGCAAAAGGGCCAGTGTTGAACCGATGATGACAGCTGATGCCAAAAGGCCTGTCATCGCTTTTTTAAGAATAGATATGCGCATAGTATTACTCCACGTTTTTATAATGGCTTATTATACTATATCTTTCTTAAGAAGCCTGAACAGGGACTCTTATCAGATCAGATATATGTTCCCAGATATGCGAATTCTGTAGGTTCAGAGTCTAACTGGCAGAGGAGGTTTACGACTTCCTTGGAGTAGACCTGCGCTTCGAAGTCCAAATAGAACATGAACTCGAAGTCTGAACCTGCGACAGGCCTGGACTCGATCTTGGTGAGGTTTAGGCCAAGTGATGAGAACTTGGCAAGGGTGTCAGCCAGAGCTCCCGGTGTGTGACCCAGGGCCATGATGATGGATGTCTTGGAAGCGCCGGGGAAGATCTGCAGATCCTTGGAGATGCAGATGAACCTTGTGTAGTTATTGTCAGTATTCTGGATGTCGCTTCTTACTGTTTCCAGGCCGTAGAGTGCAGCGCAGTCAGGTGATGAGATCGCAGCAACGTCAGTCCTGTCTGAATCTGCGACTGTCCTTGCGGCAACAGCGGTATTCTCGACTATGGTGACCTTGATGCTGCTGTTTTCCTTGAGGAAGCGTGAGCACTGGCCGATCGCCTGGCTGTGGGAGTAGACTTCCTTGATGTCTTCGAACTTTGTGCCTGGTTTGGCCAGGAGTCTGTGAGTGATCCTGAGCTTATAGTCCTTAACTATATGAAAATTATGGCCGAGCATCAGGTCGTATACCTGTGTGACTGAGCCGTATGAGGAGTTTTCGATGGGGAGGATGCCGTAACTACAAAGACCGGATTCAACAGCCTGGAAAACGCCGTCGAATGTCCTGAAGTACATTATGTTGGCACTCTTGAATATCTTGTCTGCGGTTATCTGCGAATAAGCGCCTTCGATGCCCTGACAGGCTACCATGGCGGACTGGGGGAATTCCTTGGGAGTGATCTCCAACGCGTGGGCTATCTTCTCCGCAAGCTCGGTGTTGGCACCGTAATCTGTGTTCTTATAAGAATGGTTGAGGCTGAACAGTGTTGAGAAGAGGACTCTCTCGTAGTTGTCGTAAGGCTTGTGCTTGCTGGCCAGGGAAGATAAGAAATCTCTCTCGTATCTTCTGCACTTGAGCGCTATCTCAGACTTGGTCAGGTTCTCGTCAGCGATCTTGCTGATGCCTAATCTCTCCTCGACCAGGTCTGCGATCTGCTGGTCGATCTCTTCGATCCTCTTAGTCGATTCTTTCTGTGTCATAATGTCCTCCTCAAGTAAATGAGCCCCGCAGCTTTCACTGCAGGGCTCAATAATGTATTTATTATCGTTAGTTTTTATCTACAAGCAGTGAAAAGTAAATTGTCTTTACGTAAAGGCAAAAAACCAAAAGTTAAAGCTTGTAGACCAGATATTCATCATGAGCGGATTATAAACTTTAGATGCGGATTTGTAAACAGTTTTTTGATAACAGGGTATAATGTCATTAACCGGTGCAGGCTTGGATAATCAGGTATATGAAGATTTCAAATTGTGATGAGTGCGGAAGTGAGTATTACTCCGGTTCTTCGTTAATGAAGAGCCTCTGTCCTGAATGTGCTCATGCCTTATACGGTTATCCTAATTGCAGCCATGTATTCGAGAACGGAAGATGCGTGTTGTGTTATTGGGACGGCAGAAGATCTGATTATTTGAATAATAAGGATCAATAGGATCAGCAGAGCCTTATATCAATATGGAAAGCAAGATAAAAGACTTATCAATAGAAGAACGCTATTATTTCTGGCTGATGGTTTCTCTCGGATTTAAAGACGAACTCGGGAACTATTTAGCCGGCTGTTTTGATTCGGATGAGGAAGTAAGCAGCCTGGTATTTGATCTTTACAACACTATAAGAGATAAAAACGAGCTGCAGCGTACACTTTATCTTTCATTTGTTAACGCTAAATCTATTAATAAGGATGATGTTAAGAACAGGATCATCGATTTCTTTTACGATCAGCTTGTTAATAACAAAATGCTGCCTAGTGATATTGCTGCATGTCTGGGTGCTTTCTATCGCAAGGAAACCGAATGGTATGAGTTTGATCTGCTTAGTGAGAATTTTGAATTGGTTTCAGAAGGCATATCAAGATATGATCCTGCCAGGGAGGCTCTGACTGAGTATCTTATGAAGAATCATACATCCAAAGCAGAGAGTGATCCTGAGGTTAAAGATGAGTAAAACAAAAGTGTTTAGTAAACTGCAGATAGTGATATTTTGCCTGTGCATAGGTCTGTTGCCGGCATCCTGCAGATATAAACCATCGGAAGAAAAATGTATTGATATCGTTTCGGATATAGCACAGATCGTAAACGGGAATTATTCAAATGAGAATACAGAAAAACCTTTATCGATCAGCATGACTGATATAGGGAGATCAGCGCCATCCGGCAGCGATCTTAATGAATCGATCGAAAAATACGATACTGTTCAAGAGTATCATGTGTATCTTACTTCAGATCAGATGGTTATAGTTGTTACTGATTCGATCTTTCAGCAGATAGAAGGCTATGTGGTCTCAGATCAAGAATTACAAGGAGTACTGACGATCCCGGGGTTGGGATCTGATGGCGACAGCATAACTATAGTCAGCAGGATCGATGACAGCAATATTTATTCTTTTAGAGCAGGCCAGTAAAAGGCAAGAGGTTATTATGATCAGATACGGCGACTATATTTCTCCTGAAGAATATCTGGAATTGCGCAAAACGGTCGGATGGAGGCTTTTCCCGCTCGGGGAAGCAAAGAATTGCGTAGAAAACGCTTATATGGTCCTTTGCGCAAGAGACGGTCAAAGAGCTGTCGGCGTTGTGAGACTGTCCTGGGACGGCGGATATGTTGCTTTCCTGTCGGATCTTATCGTTGCTCCGGAATATCAGGGGCAGGGGATAGGTAAGAAACTGGTCGAAGCTGTGATCCAAAGGATCAGGGATGATATGAAGCCCGGCTATATTGTGAATCTGAACCTCAATTCCGCTAAGGGCAAAGAGCCTTTCTATGCAAAACTCGGATTCGTTGAACGCCCGAATGAAGAAGCGGGTGCCGGTATGAATCAGTGGCTGGTACCGGAAGATCAGATCTAATAATGATGAGCGTGGCGATCTTATTTTTGTGAAGCACACGAGGTGATTGCTATGATAAGAAAAAAGGTCTTAAACTGTCACAAGTAACTGTTTGTATGTATTGTAAGTAGATTCAGGTTTGGAGAGGAAATCTAAATGGGATATATTTCAGACATCAGAAAGAAACTGGGTCATGATCCGATCATTCTTACGGGTGCGGGCGTGGCCGTTATAAACGAGAAGAATGAGATCCTTTTGGGCAGGCGTGCCGACAACGGATACTGGGCCTATCCTGCAGGATCGATGGAGCTTGCTGAGAGTTTTGAAGAGTGTGCCAGAAGAGAAGTCCGGGAAGAAACCGGTCTTTTGTTAGGTGATCTTAAGCTTTTGATGATCAGGTCCGGCAAGAATACTTACTACGAATATCCTAATCAGGATAAGGTGTATTTTGCCGTTTTGATCTACATCTGTTTTGACTATTCAGGTGAGATGAAGATTCAGGAAGAAGAAGTTATCGAGCAGGCGTTTTTTCCGATAGGTGATCTGCCTGATAACCTGTCGCCGGGTACAGTCATAGTTATAGAAAAGGTTAAAGAATATCTTGAAAAGATGAATAAACAGCAAGGATCAGCAAAAACAATGATCTCAGGGGATGATCAGGAGACAGGTTTGATAAGAAAGGCTTCGGCTGAAGATATTTCCCGTATAGCCGAGATCCTGGTCTTTGTTAAGAGAATGAACTACCGCTCCATCTTTCAAGATGATGCTGTTTCATTTGGAGAGATCCGGGTGCTCCCCGTCGCTGAAGAGTATTCTGATCCGGAGATCCTTAAAGATATCTGGGTCTATAAATCTGAAGGCATTGTCAAGGGACTTATCCGGATAACGGATAAGGAAGTGGTTGAGTTATATGTCGATCATTTCTTCCAGCATCAGGGCATAGGCGCGCAGTTAATTGAATTTGCCAAAGAGAAACATGATGTTAACTGTTTGTGGGTATTGGAAAAGAACACGAACGCAATAAGGTTTTATGAATCTCACGGATTTCATATTACCGGTAACAGAAAGCTTGAAGAAGGCACCGCCGAATACAGAGTGTTGATGGAACGGTAAGAAACAGCAGTTTCAATATAAATAAGGTAAGCGGGACGAATGTTTTCAATGCAGAAGTAGATCAGGCAGAAAAATCGCAAAATGCCGACAAGGCATAGTATATAATTGAAACTGACAGAGCGCATGCTTTGTCACTTTTGTTTTAATATGCTTGCTTAAAAAGCAGGATTTAGACTATAATGCACCTGTATGCAGACAATGACGCCTTGCGGTGTCGTTGTCTGCTTTTTTTATCTTAAGGATGTGAAAGATATGAAACCTGTAATTGGAGTTATGCCTTTATGGGATGATGATAAGAACAGTATCTGGATGTTGCCCGGATACCTTGAAGGAATAAAACATGCCGGAGGAGTGCCGATAATACTTCCTATGACGACAGATAAAGATGATCTGTCTCAGATTATCGGGATGTGTGATGGTTATCTTTTTACCGGCGGACACGATGTTTCGCCGGAGATCTATCACGAAAAACCAATTTCGCAATCTGTTATTTGTTGCAAAGAACGCGACGAGATGGAATCTGTTATTCTCGAAAGTGCGATTAATTCAGATAAGCCGGTGCTTGGGATATGCAGAGGGATTCAATTTATAAACGCCGTTCTTGGCGGGACGCTTTATCAGGATATTCCGACACAGCATCCTTCTGAAATTGAGCATCACCAGAGTCCTCCGTATGATGTTCCTGTTCATAAAGTAACAATAGTAAGAGATTCTCCTCTTTATGATTGTCTTAAAGCTGAAGAGATATCAGTCAACAGCTATCACCATCAGGCAATTAAAGATCTTGCGCCCGGTCTGAGCGTAATGGCTGTATCTCCGGATGGACTGACAGAAGCAATTTGTATGCCGGAACATAGATTCTTATGGGCGGTTCAGTGGCATCCTGAATTCTCCTATAAGACGGATTCAAACAGTCAAAAGATTTTCAATGTATTTGTGAAGGCAGCTATATGAACATTGAATATAGATGGACAAAAGGTGACGATAAGGTTTTCGAACAGTTCTATATTAAAACCGAAGAATACTACAGCAGGATCGTAGGCGGCAAAAAGAACAGAGCGGGTTTCATTCCATACAATCTGTCCGAAAGCATTTCTGATGTGCTTATAGCTTATGTTGATGATAAAGCAGTCGGATGTGCAGGTCTCAAAAGGTATTCCGATCAGGATGTTGAGATCAAACGTGTCTGGGTAGAGCCTGAGTGCAGGGGAAAACACATTGCAACTCAGCTGATGGATCAGATAGAAGATAAAGCAAGACAGCTGGGCTATAAAAGAGCGATCCTTCAAACTAGACCCATCATGAAAGATGCTGTTGGTCTGTATGAGAGCAGAGGATACATGCTTATCGGAAATTACCCTCCATATGACAAATTGGAAGGCGCCGTTTGCATGGCGTTGGATCTGTAAATCACAATTATCCGGCAAAGAGCCTCGTGCAAAACAGAGTTTATTTAGTATAATGAACCTGTTATATTTCGGAGGCGAATAATTGGGTAAGTTTAAGTTTTACACAGCGCTCTGGATGGCGAAGCTCTCCATCCTGGCATTAAGGATAACAAAGCATAACGGGACTAATTTCCCGGGCAAGCTGGCGGTTAAGATATGTCCTGATTTTCTGTCACGGATAGGCAAGCCGGAACTGATAATATGCGTAACGGGCACAAACGGCAAGACCACCTGTTCCAACATGATATGCGATGCATTTGCCGCACAGGGCAAAAAGGTCATAGGCAACAGATACGGCTCGAACCTCGAAGAGGGCATATGTTCATGTCTTCTTGAAGGCGCCGGGCTGAGCGGCAAGTCCAAGGCTTCCATCGCCGTTATAGAGCTTGATGAGAGATCTGCCCCAAGGGTGTTCCCGCATGTTAAGCCTGACTATATAGTAATCACCAATCTGTTCAGGGACTCTATCATGCGCAACGCTCACCCGGACTACATCGCATGGATCCTGACTCAGAACATACCGTCCTCGAGCAAGCTCATAGTCAATGCAGATGACCTTATCTCGAGCAGGGTAGCACCCGGTAATGAGAGAGTATGCTGCGGCATCGAGAAGCTCCCGACCGATGTCATCGAATGCGAGAACCTCATTAACGACATGAGGATCTGCCCCAAGTGCGGCAGTAAGCTGGTCTACGATTACAGAAGATATCACCACATCGGCAAGGCACACTGCCCGGACTGCGATTTCAAGTCTTTTGATTACGATTACTCAGGCCACGATATAGACTTTGAGAACATGACCGTGCAGATCACGGACAAAGAGGGAACGGGCACTTATCACATCCCTAATGACAGTATCTTCAATATCTATAATGCCGTAATGGTCGCAGCTCTGTTCAGAGAGCTTGGCACTCCTGTAAGTGAGCTTGTGGCCATGATGCAGAAGATAGAAGTTCCGAAGTCAAGATTCTCGAGGGAGAAGATAGGCACCATGTCTGTCACCCAGCAGCTGGCTAAGGAGATGAACGCCCTTGCCGTTACCAGGGCGACGGATTACGTTAGGACTCTTCCCGGTCACAAGAGGCTGTTCCTTCTTATATCCTGCTATACGGATAAGAGGGACTGGTCCGAGAACACCTGCTGGATGTATGACTGCGACTTCGAGATGATGAACGATCCTCTCATAGATATGTGCGTCTGCACGGGTCCGAGGGCGTTGGACTTTAAGCTGAGACTTCTCTATGCGGGAGTTCCCGAGGAGAAGATCCACTGTGACATCGACGAGAGAAGGGCAGCAAGGGAATTTGAGCTCAGATCAGGAGACGATGTCTATATCTTCTGCGGCATAGATGCTTTTGATCTCGTGGATGACTGCAAGAACATCATAAGAGAGCGCTGCCGCAAGATCGAAGGAATAGGAGATGGCAAATGAAGATAGAAGTTTTATTTCCTGAAGTTTGCTGCCTCTATGCAGAACTGCAGAATGTCGAATACTTAAGAAGATCTGCTGAAGGGAAGATCGAAGTGATAAACACGGATCTTAAGTCCGAGCCTTATTTTGCAAGGCACGATGACGTCGCCATGATCTACATGGGCACTACGACCGAAGCAGGTCAGGAACTTGCCGTAAAGGCTCTTACGCCTTATAAGGACAGGATCGCCGAGCTTATAAGAAACGGTCAGCTCTTCCTCATTACAGGCAATGCCATTGAGATCTTCGGCGAATATATCCTCTTAGAGGATGGGTCTAAGATACCCTGTCTCGGACTGTTCCCCACATATGCGGAGCGCCACATGATGCACCGCTATAATTCTCTTTGGATAGGGCAGTTTAAGGATATCGATGTGGTCGGATATAAGAGTCTTTTCGGACTGTCTTTCTTTATCGATGAGGACAAGAGGACGAGCGTTTTCGCTAAGCCTTCCGGACTGTTCACGGCTGAGCGCGGTGACGGCATAAACAAGACGACAAAGGAAGAAGGCTACAGGCTCAATAACTTCATGGCGACCTATCTCATAGGACCTTTGTTTATCTTAAATCCTCTTCTTACCAAAAAGGCATTGGAGTTCATGGGACTGCCTGAGGCAAGGCCGCTTTTCGAGAAGGAGTCCATGGAATCGTTCGAGTTAAGATGCAAGGAATACAGGGACCCGACGATAGGGTTCACATACGGTTAAGGAGGCAATATGCACTATCAGTTTACTCCCCAGGGCGTTTGTTCTTTTGGCATTGAGTTTGACATCGCGCCCGATAAGAAGATCACGAACATTGCGTTCCAGGGCGGATGCAACGGCAACCTCAAAGCCATTTCCAAGCTCTGCGACGGCATGACGGCTGATGAGATCGCAGGCAAGCTTAAGGGCAATACCTGTGGATTCAAGAACACTTCATGTGCCGACCAGCTTGCCATTGCGGTATTAAGGGCAGCTTCGGAAGTAGCGCCTTAAGCGCTATCTGTGATACAATACCTTCTGTTTATTTTAAAGCGGAAGGGAACTGTCAATGCTGAGCATCATTGTCCCTGCATATAATGAGGCAGGACATATCAAAGATAACTTGGCCGAGATAAGCAAAGCGCTTAAGAGCTTTGCAGGTGATGACTATGAGATCATCGCCGTTAACGACGGTTCCAAAGACAAGACAGGCGAGGAGATCAAAGAGGCTTGTCTTGAAGACAGCCACATAGTCCCCGCAGGCTATGAGGCAAACAGGGGCAAGGGCGGCGCCATCTGTGAAGGCGTCAGGCATTCGAGAGGCTCCATCGTCGGTTTTATCGATGCCGACTTGGATCTTTCCCCGGACCTTATCGAAGGCTATGTCAGAGCCATGGAGGATAACAGGGCAGACATCGTCATCGGGTCTAAGATGCATAAGGATTCCGAGCTCGAGTATCCCTTTGCCCGCAAGTTCGTTTCATTCGGATACTATGTGATGCTCAAGGTCTTGTTCGGCCTTAAGTGCCACGACACTCAGACGGGGCTTAAACTATACAGGGGCGAACTGATAAGGCAGGTCGCGCCCATTCAGAAGATAAAGGGATATGCCTTTGACATCGAGATGCTCGCCCTGGCTTCAAGGGGCGGCAAGACACTCATAGAGATGCCTGTAAAACTCGATTATTCCAGGAACACTTCATTTGGCAGGATCAGGTTCAAAGACGTCTTCAAGATGTTTACTGACACCTGGAAGATATGGTGGGATCTTCGCGTGAGGAAGTCTTACCCTGTTTGATCCTCTTATCCATAAAGAACACGATCAGTATATAGACTGCGCACACGCTCCAGATCAGCGGTTCGCACATCGCGACCCCCGTATAAGCGAAAAGCCCGACAAGGATGCCTGCCGTAAAGACTTTGAGCAAAAGCTCCATAACAGATGCGATGATGGGCGCTATCTTGGATCCTAAGCCCTGAAGAGTACTCCTCGTAATGAGTATCACTGCAAGGACATAGTAGAAGGGCAGGTCGAATCTCAGGTAGTAGACCGCTGTTCCCAGTATCACGGGATTGTCAGAATCTGATATCAGTTTGACGAGCATTCCGCCGAACAGATAGATCATTACTATCTCAAAAGTTGCCACGCCCATGCTCACAAAGAGGGTCTTCCTGAGACCGGTCCTAACCCTGTCGTATCTGCCCGCGCCGTGGTTCTGGCCTGCGAACGTTGCCATGGAATTGGCGAGCGTTCCGAGGAACATCATGCAGAGCGACGAGATCTTTCTTGCGGTGGTGTGTGCAGCGATTATGTCTTCGCCAAGCCCGTTAATGGCGCCCTGAAGGACGATGGTGCCGACGTTTACCACAGAGAACATCAAGGCAAATGACAATCCTGCGGAGAACAGATCTGACATGAGCCTGCCGTCGATCTTCATGTCGCTCCTGCCGAAGTGCAGTTCAGGGATCTTGAGCCTTATGTATATCAGGCAGACTGCGGAAGAGACTGCCTGGGAGAGGACGGTCGCGACGGCCGCGCCTTTCAGTTTCCAGTCAAAGACATAGACGAACAAGACATCCAGGGCGATATTTAATATCACGGAAAACAGAAGGAAGTAAAGCGGCGCTCTGGAGTTTCCTATGGCCCTGAGAAGCGAGGATAAGACATTATAGGCAAACATAAAGCCGATAAGGGATATCATTATGACCGCATAAGCGTATCCGGTCTCAAATACGGATTCAGGTGTGTTAAGAAGCCTCATCACGGGCTTCAGGGTAACGACTCCCAGGACTGAGATGCCCAGAGCCCAGATCACAGACAGTATTGCCGTGTTAAAAGTTGCTTTCCTGAGGCGCTCCTGGTCTCCCGAGCCGAATATCTTGGCGATCACGACCGAAAAGCCGGAGCTCATGCCCCACATCAGCGAATTGTAAAGGTCCACGATAGTCGTGACAGAACCGATCGAGGTCAGGGCATCGTCTCCTAATCTGTGTCCGATTATCGAGATGTCCGTCAATGAATAGCACTGAAGAAGGAGGTTGCTCAGAAACAATGGTATGGCAAACCCGAGGATGACCCTGAGCTCATTTCCCTTTGTCATATCGACTGATGATGTGCTTTTTGACGTTACTGTAGACATATAAAGGCATTTTAAGACTTTGATATAAAAATTCTGTCAAATGCCTTGGTTATTTAATATTTTGATGGTGGATTTCTTTGATTTTAATAGTATAATCTCTTTGGCAAAGCAAAAAGGCTGTTTAAGTTGGAGAAACAATGGCGTTAAGCATACCTAAGCACATTACTGAATACAAGCTCGCCAAGGATCTGTTCACCCGTGGTAGTGACATCATCTTAAGCGACAGGGGCCAGCAGATGAAGCAGTTCACCCAGCATGGCACTACATCAGTTTTCGAACACTGCGTTTCGGTCGCCAAGTATTCGCTCCTTTTTTCCTATTTCTTAGAGAAGACGCTGCGCATTAAGTGCGATAAGACGAGCCTTGTAAGAGGAGCTCTTCTGCACGATTATTTCTTATACGACTGGCATGAATCAGATCCTTCACACAGACTGCACGGATTTACTCATCCCTATGCAGCATTGAAGAATGCCAGCGCTGATTTTAAGCTCAACGACATCGAGAAGGATATCATCTGTAAGCACATGTTCCCACTGACACCGTTCCTGCCCCGTTTCAGGGAGTCAGTGATCATCTGCCTGGCAGACAAGTGGTGCGCTCTCTGTGAGACATTCAAGGTCGATATCTCTTCTTATCTCATCTACAGGGTCAATTACCGCATCGCTCTTGCAACAGGCGAACTCACCATTACAAAAGAGCCTGAGATGGCTTGTGAGTCCTGATCTTGCGTTCCAAAGACTTAACTACGCTTATATACATAACCTCGGGGGATAAGTGTCTCTTCATAAGGAAGACCCGTGAGGGCGATCTTAACTATGCCAAGTATCTCGGCATCGGAGGCCATTTTGAGTCAGGCGAATCACCCGAAGACTGCATCATAAGAGAGCTTGGAGAAGAGACAGGTCTTACCATGGATGACCTTGATCTGTTTAGCTTCAGGGGGCTCGTTACCTTTGTAAACGATACATATGGCAACGAATACATGCATGTCTTTACGGCAGAACTCAAAAACAAAGAAAAAGAACTCTCCTCTTGTGATGAAGGCGAACTCGTCTGGGTCAGTATGGACAAGATAAACGCCCTCCCGATTTGGGAAGGCGATAAGAAGATGTTCGATCTTTTGTTTAAAGGCGAAAAGAGTTTCTTTACCTTAAAACTCACTTACACAGGCGACAAGCTCCTTGATTCTTCAAGTTGCATCTATATGTGACAAAAGGCATGTCCCCTTGTCACATCAGTTGTTGTTTGCAGATGACATCATCATGAACATCACGCACATCATGCAGACCTCTTCTGCAATTATCATGCTGATAACGCTGTTCGTCATTATGGCCTGATTGACATTGCTGCCAAAGACGCCGGTGTCAGCTTTAAACACTTCGCTTGCGAGGACAGCAGCAAACATAAGCCTGTCTTTGTTTTCCAAAGAGAAATTACCGAAACCCTTATTCGTCTTAAGAAGATCAGCGGCCTCGATTATCTCTTCCACGAGCGCGTCGGTGTCCATGTCTATGTCTACGAGGGATGCAAGGGCAGGGAACAGGAGACCGCCATCAAACTTTGCCTTGTGAGCCTTGAAGCTGTCGAAGAGATCAGCGATCTTATCGCATCTTGATCTTATATTTCCGCCAGAGAGCGCGAAGATCTGCGCTATGGCCTGGATGGAATCCGCATCCGCCTTGATCTTAAGTTCCTTTTTGGCATAGGTGTAGCATTCCTCCATGTCGGAGATGATCACATCTATGTTCCTGTCTGTCATGGCGAGAAGTGTCGCGAACGGAAGGTCCTCTGATGAAGTCAGTATGGGGTGCTCCTTGCTCATGGCTTTCATGATCGCTTCGGTCTTCTCCTTGATGGTCTCGGTCCCTGCTTTGCGGCCGCTGTCCAAGATGATCATGGAAGAAAGGAGGGCGTAGTTTTCCTCAAGCGCGTGTTTTTTCTTAACTATGTCAAAGATCCAGATAAGGTCATCCAAATACTGTTCGGGGTTTGATGACAGAGCCATTCCGGCAACGACCATCGGTTCAGAGCTCTCCCTGAATGCAGACAGAACGGAGGTCTTGCTCTTTAAGATCTTCTTTACCTCTTTAAGCCTTTCTGTATCAGCTTCTTTGTCCTGAAGCGCGAAAAGAAGGGCGGCAGCCATATGGCTTATCTCCATATCTAAAGCAAACTCTTTGCTTATGACCATCCTGTTTGCTGCAAAAAGCCCGATCTTTTCCTTGAGTCTTTGATCCATATCAGTTTTCTCCTTCTTGTAATCCGGTTTCTGTTTCATAAGGCGGGATGTTGGGCTTGCCCCATCTGTCCTGCCATACTCTGATGATATCACTTCTCTTGCTCTTTCTTATGAGGAAGAGAGCCCAGAAGATGCCTAAGGCACCTGATATCAGGATTATCCAGTCACCCGTGCCGATGCCAGTCATGACGCCGCCGGACAGGGAGTAATCAGCGCGGATTAACTCTACAAGATCTATTAGAGCATGGGCCGTTATTATGCTCAAAAGGCTTCCGGTCCTGAGATATGCCGCACAGAGGACCGTGCCGACGCCGATGGCGTAGACGCACTGTATCAGTGAGACCTCAAAGGATGCTCCGAGCACTATGTTTGACATATGCGACAGGCCAAAAAGTATTGAGGAGATCATCGTGATCCTCAATATGCTCTTCTCATCTTTTGCGCATCTCATTATGTTGGAGACGCCGAGTCCTCTAAACATCATCTCTTCGCTGATGCCCGGAGCTATGCATCTTAAGACCGCGATAAACATGCCGTAAGGAGTGGTAACGCCGCAAGATGTCATGGCTACAACAGAACCTGTTATGGACAGAAGGATAACGGGGAGCATGAGCCAGAGGCCATCTTTAACGCCTGAGGGGTTCATCAGTCCCTTAAACTCTTTGGTGAATACCAGCTTAAAGATCAGGATGGGCAGGAGCGCGGATGCGCCCGTAAAGATCCCGACCGCTATGGGAACTGTGTCAAACAGATACATCATCGCATAGCCAGGCAGAAAGAAAGCCAGCACGACATCACCTATGTTGCCGAACTGTATTACCGTTGTTACCAGCAATAACAAAAGAAAGTAGCTGAGATAAGGTTTATCAAACAGCGGATGCTTGTTCCCGGTCGTCCCCACGGTATGTCTCCTGTTATTTAATAGATATATGCTATACCTAAAAGGGCAGGATTTCACTACTTTTTTTATCTTCTTGAGTGCTAGTAATAACAAATGTTACAGTAAAAATATATCGTAAAACGATAAAATTCTATTGCAATCTGATATTTGACGTGTATAATCAGGGAAAGATCAAAGGGAGGATATGATCATGACGCCGATCAAGTATTCCAGGCAGAGCATCAAGGCTCTTGTAATTACCATAGTGTCAGTGATAGGAGCTTTTATCCTTTGTATTCCGTCGTTTTTCTTGAAGATATCGGATATCAAGGGTTTTCTGCAGCTTTATGTCTCCATAAGCGCAGTGGCCCTGTTTATAGCGCCCATCCTTCTCGTTTATTGCATCTATAAGCTCATCGCGGGTACTTTTTATCTGAGAAGGCTAAAAACCATAGGTTTTGAGATCCCTGATACAAGGAAAGAATATGATAATAACCTTAGAAACGTTCCTTTGGATGACAGTCTCTATCAGGAGAACAGATATGCAGTTGACAGCATCAAGCTCTCTGTCCTGTCTGTCGTTAGCGCTCTTATATTTGTCCTTGTCATAGTATTAAGGATCATTAAGTGGAGCTCTTACTGCTACATGGAAGAGACTGCTCCGACATTTGTTTTCCTTCTTGGTTATGTTATTGCCTTTGCCGGGGCATTTGTTGTCTTCATTAGGCAAAAGAATAAGGACAGATATGTAGATGACGTGAATCTTAAAGACAGCCGCAAGGTCAGGATAAACCTTTGCAAGGGCATACTTGACCTCATGATCCTTCTTGTTATCGGCATGACAGGCATCTCGATCTGGGACGGCGTGGTCGAATATGTCTATAAGTCCAAGATCAGTATGGTCGAAGCACAGAGCTACGAGGGCTATTTAGAGAAGTCGGAGATATCCGTATCTTCCGCGTGTTTCATGGACGGCTCGTGGAAGGATGATATAGGCTTAATGTCTCCGCAGGTCTCGTTTTCTTCGGTTCCTGACGCTGACCACTACTGCATCTACTTATACGATGAGACTGAGGGTACTGCCATCTGGTTTGAAGACGGCATTACTGAGCTTGATCTGAAAGCCGGGGCCGGATCTCATTATGAGGGATTTACTCCTGTTGACGGTCATGTGTACACGCTGTTCGTATATGCACTTAAAGATGACATCGCTTCACCTGACAAGGATAAGATCATGGAACTGCGCTACAGGGGCGATGGCCTTGACTACAATATCCTGAATTACATAAAGCGGGGGCATCCTGATTACTACGGCAATGTCATAGCCCACGGCGCTTTAAGGGCTGAGTATCACCCGGAAGGTTAACGAGGTTTCTTTTCGCGAAAAGACTGTTGACAGGAGAGCACGCTCTGATATAATTCTGAAATTGATAATCATTATCAATTGAGGAGCAAATATGAAGAGATTAGTATCAGCATTATTGACTTTAGTCATGCTCGTTTCCTTCGCGGGCTGTAATGCGCCAAAAGAAGATGACGGCAAGATCAATGTGGTTGCGACCATATTCCCTAGCTACGACTGGGCAAGAGAGGTAATAGGTGACAGCGGCAACGTAAGCCTTGAACTTCTTATAGATAACGGCGTTGATCTTCACAGCTTCCAGCCCACGGCAGAAGACATAATGAAGATAAAGACATGCGATGTGTTCATCTATGTCGGAGGCGAGTCAGATGCATGGGTAAGCGACGCGATATCGAGTGATGCCAATCCTGACATGAAGATCATAAACCTTATGGATGAACTCAAAGACTCCGTAAGGGAAGAGGAACTTGTTGAAGGCATGGAAGCTGAAGAAGAGGAAGATGAGGAAGGCGAAGAAGAGATCGAATATGACGAGCATGTCTGGATGTCTTTGAGAAACGCGGAGGTCATAACGGAGAAGATATGCGAAGTCTTATCTGAAGCTGATCCCGATAACGCAGGACTCTATTCAGCTAATTGTGAGAAGTATGTTTCAGAACTTAAGGATCTGGACAGCAGATATATAGAGGCAGTATCTTCTGCTGATCTTGATACGATAGTGGTAGCTGACAGATATCCTTTCAGATATATGAGCGAAGATTACGGTCTTGATTACTATGCTGCCTTTATCGGCTGCAGCGCTGAGACTCAGGCGTCTTTTGAGACTGTTGTCTTCCTTGCGGACAAGGCTAAGGAGACAGGAACCAAGGTGATCCTTACGACTGAGAGTCCTTCCGGCGACATAGCTTCCACGGTGATAGAGACAGGCGGACTTGAAGGCGTGACGGTTGAAGCACTGGATTCAATGCAGTCGGTAACAGCTTCTGAAGTATCTTCCGGCATCAGCTATCTGAAGATAATGGAAGATAATCTTACTGTCCTGGAGAAGGCGTTAACAACATGACATTTGTCATGTGATAACAGTGACGCTGTTCACTTATCCCTCCCTAAGGTTTGAAGCATAATAGCATCAAACAAGCAGGAGGGATTTTTATATGTCCGAGATTATCAAAGTAGAAAACCTGGTCAAGAGATATAAGGAACTGATAGCTCTTGATCATTTCAGCTTCACGGTAAACGAAGGCGAGATCGTTGGACTTCTCGGTCCTAACGGATCCGGCAAGTCAACAACTATCAACTGCATCTTATCGCTCCTTGAATATGACAGCGGCAAGGTCGAGGTCTTCGGCAAGGAGATGAGCCCCAAGGCATATGATCTTAAGAGCAAGATCGGGATCGTTCCCCAGGAGGTATCAGTCTACGGCGAATATACAGTTTACGAGAATGTTGATTTCTTCTGCGGTCTTTATGTTCCGGATAAGAACGAGAGAAGAAAGCTCGTAGATGAAGCGATAGATTTCGTAGGCCTCAGGGATTTTGTTAAGTTCAAGCCCAAGAAACTCTCAGGCGGTCTTAAGAGAAGGCTCAATATAGCATGCGGAATCGCGCATAAGCCGAAGCTCATCTTTTTCGACGAGCCTACAGTAGCTGTAGATCCTCAGAGCAGGAACAACATCCTCGAAGGAATAGAGAAGCTCCGCGCGAACGGTGCGACCATCGTTTATACATCACACTACATGGAAGAAGTCGAGCAGCTCTGTGACCGCGTCATAATAATGGACAAGGGACAGGCGATCGCCCAGGGCACCGTAGATGATCTCAAGGGCATGATCAAGAAGAGCGAGCTCATTAGGATCGAAGTCATGGGCGTTGATGAAGATACCATAGACAAGATAAGGGAATTAAAGAGCATCTACACCGTAAGCTACGAGGACAATGTCTTGAAGGTGGAAGCGGGTTCAGGCAAGCACAATGTTGTAGACATCATCGGCATCCTCCAGGAGAAGGGATATAAGCTCAGAAAAGTATTCTCCGAGCAGCCGACATTAAACGATGTGTTCCTGGAACTCACGGGCAAAGAGTTAAGAGACGAGTGATCATAAGGGGCGATAAAGATGTTTAAGTATTATTTGAAAAAAACACTGCGCAATAAGATGTTCATCTTCTGGAGCCTCTGTTTCCCGCTCGCGCTGATGACTCTGTTTACGGTAGCGTTCTCAGGGATCTACGATGCGGAGAACTCAGTGGATACGCGCAAGGTTTCGGTAGTTATCGAATCTGACAGTGATTTTGCTTCTAACTTTTCCAAGGTAATAGATTCCATAGAAGACGAAGAAGATTCTGTCCTTGAAGTTGTTGAAGTTAAGGACAGAAAAGAAGCTGATAAGCTCCTGGAGTCAGGTGAGATCGACGGACTCTTCGTAGCAGGCAAGTCAGAGATAGATATCGTAATGACGCCTGATTATACAGATACAGACTGCATGATCTTAAAGGCTGTTGCCAACTTCTATATGCGCCAGTACAAGATGGTAGAAGATGCGGTGTCAACAGGAGATCTGAGCAAGATGAGCGCTGTCATGGAGTCTCTTGATAAGGAACTCGATGTGGTAAGCCCTGAAAGATCTGCTTATATAGAGACGACAAATCCTTATCTCTGGTATTACTTCTCGACAGTCGTCATGGGCATCTTGTTCCAGGCGATGGCAGGCATCAACCTCGTATCAGACCTTCAGGCAGATATCAGCGCGGCTGCGATGAGAGTATCCGTATCTCCGACCAAAAAGCTCAAGATAGTCCTGACAGGACTTGCTGCAAGATACATCGTATCTCTTTCCGTATCAGTAGCAGCGCTCCTTGCGATGAAGTTCCTGTTTAAGGTACCGCTGGGAACAAGACCCGTGCAGCTTATAGCATTCGTGCTCTTGAGCAATCTCTTCTCACTGAGCCTTGGCCAGATGTTCGGACTCTTCTTCCGAGGCAACATGACCACAAGGGGAAACAAGGGAACAGCCATTATCATGGTATCTGTGTTCCTGTCAGGTGAGATGATCGCATCACTGCCCGGCGTATTTGAAAGATACTGCCCCCTGATCAACGACATCAACCCTGCAACGATACTGAACCTCTGTATCTACAGGCTTGTCTTCTACGACAACTTAAGCACTTTCTACATCGAGATGGCTAAGATACTCGTACTTACGGTATTGTTCCTTGCCATCGCAACATTAAGGCTCAGGAGGCAGAAATATGCATCTTTATAAGAATTTCTTCAAGATGATAAGCAAATACAAGAGCGGTCTTATCATTTACGGTTGTATATTCGCAGTCATGATAATAGTCCTCATGGCTAACGGCCTCCCTCAGGTCTCAAGATCAGGTGAAGATGAGAATGCCAATATAGCAGACGATTCATATACGATAGGCTACATCGACAATTCGGATTCTGCGCTGTCTAAGGCTCTTATCGAATATCTGGATGAGAACAACGATATGGTCGATATGTCTGAGAAGACGGAAGACAACATCAAGACGATGGTATTCTTTGCTGCGGTATCAGCATCCATAACTATCGATGAGGATTTCGAGAGCAAGGTCATTACAGGTGACGATACGGCAATCACTTATCTTGCAGATGCAGGTGACGGTCCTTCGGTCTACCTTATAGAGAACATGATCAACAACTACCTTAAGACTTATGTCACTTATCTGGACATGGGCTTCTCAGCTGAAGATGCCATTGCCAAGACAAAGGACAATCTCGAACTGAATGCCAAGGCTTCTGTTTACATCGCTGAAGGTTCTGATGCAAGTGCGGCTGACCACAAGTTTGATTTCGTCGTAGGAACGGCTTGCAAGTTCTTTATCTACATCAGCTTCTCTGCCTTAACGCTCTGCATCGGAGGCGTTCTCGTAAAGAGCAACACAGGCAAGGTGGCAGAAAGGATCAAGGCAGCTCCCGTAAAGCCGGGCATGATCTCTCTCGTCAACACGGCAGGACTTATCATCTGCGGCTTCATCCTCTGGGTCATCATGGGCATCGTGATCTTACTGATGGGAAGCTCATCTGCTATGGTGAAGGAACATTCCGTCCCATTGTTTGCGATATTGCTTGCCGGCGTTATCTGCAACTGCGCAATGGCTTCGTTCATCTCATCGTTTAACGTCTCTGAGAACGTGATGCCCATGGTCGTAAACATCGCCGGTCTC
Source organism: uncultured Clostridia bacterium (assembly GCA_946187935.1). Taxonomy (GTDB): domain Bacteria; phylum Bacillota; class Clostridia; order Saccharofermentanales; family Saccharofermentanaceae; genus Saccharofermentans. Next base: position 5,163 of record CAMHSJ010000010.1, on the reverse strand, counting down.
GGCCTGAGCTTCATAAGCGGTGTGTTCGTACCTCAGTACCTAATGGACCCTAAGGTTTTGGCCATATCGAAGTTCATGCCCTTCTACTGGGGAGTAAGAGTGATCGATTCGATCTGCCCGGGTTCAGGAAGCGATCTTGAGTACACACCCCAGGTCCTCCTGGTAAGCGTAGGAGTAATACTTCTCTGCGCAGTTGTATTCGCTCTGGCAGGAATGCTCGTAAGAAAGAACCGTACGGTATAAGACATAAACACAAACCAAAAGATAACGGGGCGCCATTGGCGTCCCGTTGTCCTTGGTCTGTTACGGAGGACAGAAATTAAGCTGAAAGAAGCTCCTTAAGCTCAGGGATCCTGGAGAGCTTATCAAAACACTTGGTCTTGATGGAGTGGACACGGGCCTTGCTGATGCCGTAGCTCTTGCCGATGTCCTCGAGGGTCTCGCGCTCACAGTCGAAACCTGTAAGGCGCTTAACGATGTCAGATTCCCTCTCTGACAGGTAGCTGTTGATAATGGTGCGGATAGCCTCGTGGTTTGAAGACTCAAATGTCGTCTCATCGGGCGTCGGGTTGTCATCAGCGATGTTGTCTGCGTGTGTGGCATCCGATTCCTCCTGGATGGGGGTGTCGAGAGACAGGGTGCGGATGTCGTTATAGGCAAGGCGGCTGCGGACGAAGGCGGGAGTCTTGCCGATGTGCCTTGCGACCTTGATGATGCTGTCTTCGTCCTCATAATCGGTGAGGCCGAGAGCGCTGAAGCCGTTGGTGACCTTGCGGATGTCATCCTGGAGATATACAGGAAGACGGATGGTGGCGGCGTTGTCGGCAATGAACCTGAGGATGCGCCACTTGATGAGGTTGCCGGCATAGGTTGAGAACTTGCCGTTGCCGTTAGGGTTGTACTTCTTTACGGCATTGCAAATGGCGATGCTGCCTTCCTGTATGAGGTCATCCCTGGTAAAAACGCTGTTGCTCAGGCGGGATTCGTACTTCTTGGCCATATAAACAACAAAGCCCTTGTTCTTGCTGAGTATCTGGTCAATGACCTGGTCATCTGTTCTGGCGAGTTCTACGAGCTGCTCATTGGATAAGCCGCCTGACTCGCGCTCTGTTCTGTTGAGCTCTTCGAGCTCCTCTTCTGATAAACCTTCAAACTGACTCTGACTACCAACTACTAAATGATTCATCTGGTTTACCTCCTGGGGAAAATTTTGTGAGCGTATCTTACTACGGTTTGCAAGTGGTGTAAATACTTTTTGCAGATGTTTTTTGCGAGTTTTTGCGAGTGTACATATATTTGGACTTTATGGCCATTGTTACGAATAAAGTGCGTTTTACCCCTTGACAAACGCCAAAAGCCTTTGTTTATTGGGTTTTCTCTGTGGATCCCTTTCCGGAAAAGGCCTGGAGCCCTCTGATGGTCCAGAAAGCTGGTGTCTTGTGTGTTCTTTCTGATTTTGCAAGAACTTGCAAAATGCTTGTTTGTAAATTTTCAACTTTGTAGTATTATCTTTGCATAGGACTTTTTAATAGTTCATAACCATTTTTATTATTTTTTGAATGGTGTCTGAAAGGTTGTTTAAATGGATACTTACATGAGCGACAAAGATCATAAAGAAGAATTTCTGATCGAATATGTGGAGAGGTTTGTGCCGGATATCCCGACACTTGCCAGGTATATCAAGCTGGCGAAGGGACCTGACCGCACCATGGAAGAATTTGCCAAGGAATGCAATGTGAGCGGATCCACGCTGTCGCGCATCGCGAACGGCAAGATCACCAGGAGGATCTCCAAGGACCTTGCCAAAGCGATAATAGAGAACTCTGCGAATAAGAACCTTTTCGATTACAGGATGCTGATGAGGGCGAACGGAATGGTGCCTGCCAATTCCCACAGTGAACAGCGCGTCTCGGAAGAACCGGAGACAGCCGAATGGTATTACGGTGAGAAGAATACTCTTAATACAGTAAAGAACGTAATGAGCGATGAGCTTAGCAGACGTGATTACATGTTTAATTTCGGAAGAGTTCCGATGACCGCAGGCAGGATGATAAGACGCATTAACTTTATGAGGCGCGGGGATTTTACGGTCAGGGTACAGGGATTTGAACCTGCAAACTGGAATTTCTATATAGATTACGATCCCGTTTACAGAGGTGAGGAGTCGAGAAGAAGCTGGGTCAAGGACTGGTCCGAGGTTTTCCTGACGGATATCTGGGCCAAAGAGCAGTTTGAAGGTGCAAAATCATCTTTTGTATTTATCAATGAAGAGACCTACGCGGATTTCATCTCCTTTATCTCAGAACGCAAGGTGAATACGGACATGTCAGCTATCTATATCAACGTTGAGGAGAGCAAGCTGATAGCGGAGACCATCCTTCCTAAGAATTCAGGCAAAGCGCTCCCGAGCCTTCTCGAGAAACCGGCACAAAGCGAAGAAGAGTATCTTTATCTTTAACATATGAGCAGAACTTTTGCCGACAAGTTATTCTTACTGATCCTGACGCTGATAGCCGTTGCCGGCAACGTTGTTTTGGGGTTTGAGGACGGAGTCGGAACATTGCTTGTCATAACTGTGCTGATAACGGCGTCTGTCTATGGATTGACCGAGCTTGTCAGATACAGATATCTTCCTTTTGCGCTGCTGGCTCTGGCGGTGATCCTGTTTGTTGTTTTCGGCGGATGTTTTGCATTTGTTTTTCCTTCTGTGTGTTATCCGGTATGCATAGATCCCAAACGCAGCATGGCATTAAAGATCGCCGTGCCTGCTCTTCTTGCAGGAATATCGGTATTTGCAGGTCTGTCTGTTGCAGTGCCCGTGATAATGCTCGTTGCCTTGGCTTCTTATATGGCGGTAAACACTTCTGTCAGCGAAGCAAAGATCACTCAGCTCACATCTGATTACGACAAGGCAAGAGAGAATGTCATAAGAGAGCAGAATAAGAGGAGAAAGGCTATCGAATCGAGCGAGAACGATGCATATCTTGCGATGCTCAAGGAGCGCAACAGGATAGCAAGGGAGATCCACGACAATGTGGGACACATACTCACAAGATCGATAGTCCAGATGGAAGCGGTTAAGGTGATAAACAAAGACGATAACATCAAGCCTTATCTTGATTCCGTAGCCGAATCCATGGGCAACGCGATGTCTTCAATAAGAAAATCCGTACACGAACTTCACGATGATTCCATCGATCTTTCAGTAGGACTTAACGACATGATAAAGAGCATGGATAAGAAGTTTGACTGCAAGCTCATAACCTCCATAGAATCACCGACGTCAAATGAGTTCAAGAACATGGTCCTGGGCATCGTTAAGGAGTCTTTGACCAACATCAGCAAATACTCGTCCGGCGATAAGGTCAGGGTGGAAGTGGTCGAGAACAACACTTTCTGGAGGATCTTTGTCTGGGATAACGGCATCTGTGAAGAACATGATTATTCGGATAATGATTTTGACAGCAGCGGCATAGGACTCGATAATATAAGGAGCAGGGCGGTCAAGTTTGGCGGCAAGGCCAGGATATTTGCCGGCAAGGACGGTTTTACCGTGCTCGTCACTGTTCCGAAGGAGACATAAATGATAAGCGTAATGATAGTCGACGATGACCCTCTCGTATCAGGGGCATTAAGAGTCATCTTAGAGAGCGATAAGCAGGGTGATGAGCTGTCTGTAACTGATATAGTTTCAAGCGGAAGCCAGGCTGTCGGCCTCGCCAAGGATAAAAGGCCTGATGTCATCCTCATGGATATCAGGATGGATGGCATGAACGGACTTGATGCTTCTGAGAAGATACTGGAAGACAACGCTGATGCGAGGATAATATTCCTTACTACGTTCCTTGATGACGAATACATCAATAAGGCTTTGAGCGTCGGCGCGAAGGGGTATATACTTAAGCAGGACTGTGCGGGTATCGCTTCCTGCGTAAGAGCCGTAATGGACGGGCAGATCGTTTTCGCGGGCAAGGTCGTATCCAAGCTCCCTGAACTCCTGAACAGGAAGGACCATTTCGATTACAGTGAGTTTGACATAGGCCCCAAGGAGCAGGAGATGATAGAGCTCGTTGCCGAAGGACTGTCAAACAAAGAGATCGCTTCGAAGATGTTCCTCTCTGAAGGAACCGTAAGGAACATGATGAGTCAGGTCTTATCCAAGCTTGACTTAAGAGACCGCACGCAGCTTGCATGCTTCTATTACCAGAAGATCAAGATATAAGGAGATACGTTTTGAGATACATATCAGCGGATATAGTAGATTCACTTACCGAAGGGAAGGATTCCTGGATATATGTGCTCGTCACACTGCTCTCGGTACTGGCAGTAGTCCTTCTCACTTGGCTTGCCATAAGGATAAATAAGAGAGTCTTCAAGAAGATAAAGGCCCGCCGCAAGGAGATGCAGTTCTACTTCTTCGAGAAAGTCTCGAGCGTTATCATTGTCGCCATCGGAGTGTTTCTCGTCCTTATAATCTTCAACGGAATGGAGTCTTTGGGCAGGACGCTTCTCGGAGGAACGGCGATCATCTCGGCCGTTGCGGCATTTGTTGCACAGGATGCGATAAAGGATGTGCTCGCAGGTCTTATGATGTCCATCTATAAGCCCTTTGAGATAGGCAGCAGGATAGAGCTCGAAGATAAGACCGTGGGCATCGTCAAGGATATCAGCATGAGACATGTCGTTTTGCAGGGTATAGATAATAAGTGCATTATCATCCCGAACAGCAAGATCAATGCTATGAAGGTCGTAAACTATACGTATCTCAAGACTTACCACTCCATGGTCATGGAGTTCTTTGTCTCATACGATACGGATACAAAGAAAGCTTCCGAGGTAATAAGGAAAGCGGTCATGGAATCACCTTTTTCGATACCCAAAAAGGACGTTAAGGATGGTGATTACGGGCAGGTCTATTTCTCCGAGTATGGTGAATCCAGCCTTAAACTCGTGACTTCCGTGTATTACGAAGTGACAAGCCCTACGGAGAAGGTAAGGGACGATATCAACACAAGGGTCAGGGAAGCTCTTGCGGCAAATGGCATCGAGATACCTTATCCTTATGTGAATATTGTTAACAAAAAAGTTTGAGTTAAGTCATATTACCTCTACTTTTCTACCTTGTTTATCAGTTCAGTTCGTATATTATAATTTGGTATAAAG
>CAMHSJ010000009.1 GCA_946187935.1 uncultured Clostridia bacterium | reverse complement strand
GAAAAAAGCCCGGTGAAAGGATACCCCTTTGCCTCGGCTTTTCTATGCTCATTTATTATAAAACATTAGAAATAAATAGCAATCAAAATTATTTTAGCTGTTCCCGAAACGCCTTATTTTATTGGCTTTGCAGACTTGAAAAATTTTTGTGACTATCTTGATAAGTATAGCCTTGATAAAGCTAATATGACGCCTGACGATGCCAGGATGAGGATGATCTCAGAAGCAAGGCTAAGAGCACCCCTTGTCTTGTCAGAAACAAGCCCTGTCCTGCCCGTCTTGATCAGTATCTTGTCCCTGAGCCCTGCCATCAGCAGAAGGACAAATGCAGTCATGGGCCTGAAGTATCTGCCCTGAACGCCCATTATCAGCGTATAGTCAGTCGGCGTGTCCTTAAGGAGCATGACGGGAGTCAGATACAAAAGCAGTGCGCAGCAGAGGATAAAACATACTGCAGTCTTCCTGGTAATCCTGAAGTCTTTCTCTTTTGTCAGGATGAGGGCAAGCGCAGATGCTGCGATGACAAGTATTATCCAGACCGGCACGGCTTCCTCGTTCCATCCTTCGCACCTTCCTATCGCATCAACGAACATATCGCCCGAGAATGCGAGGAGCGTGCAGATGCAAAGGAACGCGAACTTCAGAGGGTGGTAAAGGGCAAAGCTTGCCTCAAAATGCCCTTCTTCGCCTCCTAACTGGAAGAACTCAACATCAGGCTTCAGCACCACATCGAAGAGGACGAGTGATATGACTGCTGATAGTATGAGCGCCATTGGTATCAGGTTCTTTTTTGACTTCAATGGCTTTTCCGCGAGTATGAATACCATCGGCAGGAACATCAGATATCCGCCGCCTTTGACGGCGCCCAGAAGGAAGAACCAGATGACGGCTTCTATTATCTCTGAGCGGACAGGCTTTTCGCTCATATGGATATTCATGACTGAAGCGATGCAGTTCGTTACGACAAGGAGCACAAGGCCGTCGTAGCTAAATGCCGTGATGAAGATAAGAGACATCGGATAGATGTTCATTACGGCAAGAGCATAGCTTAATGTCTTGTTCCTGACACGCTTTATGGCGCGGTATGTGAATGCCGTGATAGCAAGCCCCTGGAAGAGCCTTCCCATGGCGATCGTGTAGATCGGAGAAAGATGTATGAGCCTTGCAAATGCGATGCCCAAAGATGCGGGCAGATAGTTCAGGATGTTATAGAACACCATCTTCTCATACAAGCCGAACTCGGACTGTGTGATCACAAGATCCTGTCCTGATACGAACAGGTCTTTGGCATTTGCCGTGACAGGCAGGAGCATCTCATTTGACGGATCCGGCCTGAAGCCTCCGTCAAGGATAAAGCGCTTCCAGGCAAGCCTGTAGAACTCGTTGTCGCAGGCTCTTCCGGTATAGCCAAGACCCTGACCGAGCAGCAGGTTAGAGAACCTGTACGCAGCCTGATAGTGGGCGTCGGCATCGTGTGTCGTCCACGCAGGATAGAGCAGCGGATAAACGCCGAGTCCAAGAGTGATCGCGCTGATGAGATAGAAAAATGAGGGCGTGAGTCTTTCTGTAAACGCCGCGAAGCTCAATATGAACACGAACGCTAAGGTAAGGAAAACAATGACCGGGTATACAGCTTTGCCGCTGCTGCCTTCCTTATATATGCCGATATCGAGCTTCTGCCCGTCTTCCATGGCTTCGATCCCGGGATAGCAGCCGGGGACCTGGGTTATGACTTCAAGCGTGTCAGACCCGGGGTTAGTAATGGTGACAACATATGTATCGCCGTCTTTGCTGATGTCTGCATTGTATTCTTTCTGAGGTGACTCTTCTGCTATTGCAACTGCGAGCGAATTAAACTCCGTATATGGAGTGAATCTGACATCAACGGAATCGCCCGGCACGACCTCATAAGTCCCTATAGCCCTGTTAACCGCATAGACGGCAGATTTGGAAGGAAATGCCGGCTTTAAGAGGATCATGAGGGCAAGCATCATGACAGTAAGCATCAGGGAAGCCATGGCGGCCCTTACAGGTTTTTTAAGATATGCTCTAAGCCCCGTGGTTTCCATCAGATTATCCTCACGGGGTCAAAACCCAGATAGTCTGATGAAGTGCAGATATACCTGACACCGCCCTTCGTTCCTTCAAACAAGCCCTTGTGTGCCTTGCCATGAAGATGACCGTAAACGCAGATGTCCACCTTGCCTTCCATCCGGGATGTGAATGCCGTGTCCTGTCTTTCCTTCGATAATGGCGGATAGTGGAACATGAGTATCCTTGTCTTCTCATGATCAGGGTCAGCCTTCCCGAATTCATCTATGCAAAGGCCGAGCCTTAATACCTCGCGCTCAAATATCTTTCTGTCATCGGAACCTTCTTCGGAATTAGAGCTTGAGAACGTCCAGCCTCTGGTGCCCGAGATGATACAGTCTTCTGCCGTGACGAGATTTGTCCTTACCACTTCAAGACCGGGGAAACTGTTGGAAGAAAAGAACTCATCCATCTTCTTTTTGCTCGTCCACCAGTAATCGTGATTGCCTCTTGATATGAGTTTTCTTCCCGGAAGTGACGACAAGAATTCAAAGTCTTCTTTGGCCTTGCTGATATAGGTTGCCCAGGAGATATCCCCTGCTATGAGGACAGTGTCTTCCGGCTTTACCTTAGCAGTCCAGTTCTCTTTGATGCGCCCCAAATAGCCTTCCCAGGAAGGCCCGAAGACATCCATCGTCTTGTCAGGATTAGACAAGGACAGGTGCAGATCTGAAAGCGCGTAGACTGACATTACTTATCTCCGTGAAAGAATCTAAAGATATTATCCGCATCGGCAGCGCTAATGCCCTTGCACTTAGCGAGCTCTTCTGCCGTTGCGTTTTCCACGCCTTTAATTGTACCAAAATGATTAAGAAGATTCTTCCTTTTGGCAGGACCTATTCCCTCGACCGCCTCGAGCTTATATCTGATGTTGCGCTTGCCCGCAAGCTTATGCTGGTAGCTTATGGCAAACCTGTGCACCTCATTCTGAACTGTCGTAAGGAACCTCAGAAGGCTTATCTCGGAATCATTAAGATCCCTGCCTTCCAGGGATATCTGTCTTCCGTCCTCGAAAACGATGCCGGCCGTCTTGTGCCTGTCATTCTTGACCATGCCTGCCAGCCTGATGTTCTCAGTTCCTTCTATAGACCTTACTATCGACCTTACAGCCTCGAGCTGCCCCTTGCCTCCGTCTGCAAGTATAAGATCAGGACACTCGAAACCCTTCTGTCCCAGGTGTGAGAATCTTCTTGTCAGAGTCTCTCTCATCGATGCAAAGTCGTCCTGCGTCTCTACCCTCTTCATCTTAAACAGCCTGTACGAAGACTTATCGGGCTTGCCGTCCTTAAAGACGACCATTCCCGCGCAGATATCGTCATTGCCAAGGTTACTGATATCAAAGGATTCGACTCTTGAGAACGAACCTTCAGGAACGCCTATAAGCTCTTCTAATACTCTCAGAGGGATAGAAGGATCAGCTCCTGCATTTCCGCCTCTTAAGATGCGGCGCACCATCATCTCACGAGCATTATTTAGAGCCAGTTTCGCAAGATCATAAAGCTCTCCTCTTTCCGCTTTGTGAAGGCTCACTTTATGTCCTGAAGTCTTTTTTAGGATCTTCTCTATATCCTCCCTGTCATCAGGCAGAAAAGGCACTAATATCACGGGCGGTATGGTGGGCGCTGATTCGTAATACTGCAGGATGAAATTCTTAAGTATGTCATCTGCCTCATCCTCGGTCCCGCTCACAAAATAAGTTGAGGATCCGACGACCCTGCCCTGTCTTAATTCAAGTTTCCTGACGCACGTCTCGCCTGCATCAGAATACAGTCCGATGGCGTCGGCATCACGCTCGATATTAAGGTACACATGCTGGTTCTTGCTGACATTTTTCAGCGCGAAGAGCCTGTCTCTTAATATGCCCGCCTTCTCAAAATCAAGGCTTGCCGAAGCCTTGTGCATCTCTTCTTCTATGGATTCTTCGATGCCCTTATACTTACCCTCGAAAAACATGACGATCTTGTCTGTCATCGCCCTGTATTCTTCTTCGGTCATCTCGCCCCTGCAAGGTGCCATGCACTTGCCGATGTGGTAATTAAGACACGGCCTTTCCTTGCCGATGTCTCTCGGGAAGACCTTCTTGCATCGCTTTAACGGGAAGATGTCATTGATGGTGTTAAGGACTTCAAAACAGTCGCTGTTCATGTATGGACCGTAGTAGACCGCGCCTTCTTTTCTGGCCTTCGGATCAGGCCTGAACGCTTTAAACACCCTGGGATAAGGTTCGTTCAAGGATATGCAGATATAAGGGTAGCCCTTGTCATCTCTTAAGAGAATATTGTACTTGGGCTGATAGCGCTTGATGAGATTGTTCTCTAGAAGGAGCGCCTCCGATTCAGAGCCCACTACAGTGTATTCAAAATCAGAAACGTGGCTTACCATGGCAGCAACCTTGTTGCTGGTGATAACGCCGCCTCCGAAATAGCTCTTGAGCCTGTTTCTTAATTTCTTTGCTTTCCCGACATAAATAACAGCCCCAGTGTTATCTTTCATAAGATAAACTCCGGGACTTAATGGTACTGTATCCAGTCTGGCGTCGAAATTACGCTTAGTTTGTCTCACGTCTGAGGATTCTTGAGCTGAGCTGAAAGCGCATCAACAGCAACTCTCTCGTCATCGCCCTCAGCTTCTATCTCGAGGGAAGCTCCGCTCTCGATACCGAGTGACATGACGCCGAGCAAGCTCTTGGCATTAGCTCTTCTTCCGTTGCGGATAAGGTATATCGTGCTCCTGAATGCAGATGCTTTCTGAACGAGAACAGCAACCGCCTTCATCTGTAATGCGTCTTCACACTGAAAAAGAATAGTCTCTTTGATCATCTCTACACCCCCGCAGGAATTACGAGATAAGTATATTTTTCAAAGCCTTTAAAATCAACACAAAAAAGGGGTATCAGGGCAATTTCGACTATTTAACCCAAAAGGGGTCGGTTTGTCATTTTCTTTTGTTTAAATTCACAATCGCATCAGATGAGCTTCTTCATCAGGAGTGCATCTTTGCCCTCGCCATAGTAATCCCTGCGTCTGTTATAGACCTCGTAACCTGAGCTCTCATAAAGAGACAACGCAGGTTCGTTATCGTATCTGACCTCGAGGAATATAACGGTTATTCCTTCCTTCTTAAGCCGTATCTCAAGTTCCTTAAGAAGACGTCTTCCGATGCCCTTGCGCCTTGAATCAGGCCTGACTGCGAGATTACCGATGTTGGCTTCATCTATCACCCATTCGCATCCGATGTAACCTGTGAGATCACCGTTATCAGCGGTCTCAACCAGTGCAAGTTTGCAGGGGCTTTCAATGAGCGCTCTTATGGCGTCTTCCTGCCAGGGGTGGTCGATGGCACCCTTTTCGAGCATCATGATGCTTTCAATATCAGTTATTTCCGCGCTTCTCATCTTGCTGCTGTTTAAGTGTCTTGACACGGGATGCCGCGCAGTAGTTCGCGGTGATGTCCCTGGCGCTTATGGTCTCATTCCCTGTGATCTTGTCCATGGCGCACAAAGCGATCCCCAGAGGGAGTATCGCAGCGCCCGGCGCGTAATAGACATTCAGACCTGCGCCAAGTTTCTCGAACGCTTTCTTGAGCGCATTAGCACCGCTGCCGACTACGAGCACCTGCCTTCTTGCATTGTAGATGACTTCGGGGAGCTTCGTTATCTTAAGCGCCAGATCGTCCGCGTCGTATGCATCTTCATGGATCAAAGTCTTATGGGTATCATCCTCTTCAGCCTTGGCAAAGACCCTGTTGTTCCTCGCATCAAAGGCAGGAACTATAATAGTCTCTTCCCTTGGCGTCCTGGTGGCATTATCACAGCTCCTCGAAAGAGCCTCGGTGGATGATACCGCTACGCATGGAGCACCCGATGCAAGAGCCATGCCCTTGACCGCTGCAAGTCCTATCCTTATACCGGTAAACGATCCGGGACCTGTTGTGACTGCGTATGCGTCGATATCCTTATATTCCAGACCGGCCTGCTCCATTACCTCGCTAACGAGCGGCATAAACGTCTCAGAATGAGTCTTGGTCTCAAAGCTCAGGCGGTATGAAACAGGCTTAGTATCCTCGAAGACTCCTGCGCAGCAGGTTGAATTGGATGTATCGCAGACTAAGATCTTCATAACAGGGCAAGACCTGCCTTCCTTACAGCTTCGCTGATCTTGGAGGCCCTTATGGCATTTCTGGTCTCGGCCTCTATGACCCTGGCATCTCCGCTTCCCGTGATCCTGATCTTGATGGCATCATTCAGAAGACCTTCTATAACCTCGCTCCACTCTATAACGCAGACGCCCTTTCCGAAGTATTCGTCTAGACCTGATGCTATGAAGTCATCTTCGCCTTCAAGCCTGTACGTGTCAAAGTGGTAGAGCATGAGCCTTCCGCCCTCATATTCATTAACGAGGGTAAACGTCGGAGATGAGACGTGCGATGTGACACCAAGGCCTCTTGCGATGCCTCTCGTCATGCATGTCTTGCCAGCCCCGAGATCGCCGTCCATCGCTATGATGTCGCCTTCCTTGAGGCTTTTCGCAAGCTCTTCGCCAAACCTCTCGGTCTGCTCATATGATGTTGTCTCAAACTTAATTACCAAGACCCAAAAGCCTTTCTGCATTCGCGTAATATATCAGCTCTTTTTCTTCTTTGGCAAGACCGAGCTTGGTCATCCTCTTGATCTCGTCACCTATATCCCACATCGGATAATCAGTTCCGAAGAGCACCTTGTCGGCACCGTACTTCCTGATCATGAGCTTGGCAGACTCAGCGGAGAGCGCATAAAGGCTCGAGCTGAGATCAACATAGAAGTTATCCGATACACCCGGGAGCAGCTCATATGCCTGCTGCCATTTGCTCCAGCCTCCTAAATGCGCACCTATCACTGTCAGTTCCGGCAGTTTGGCAAGAAAGTTCTTTACCCTTTCAGGATTTGAATAATCATAGCGGTAATCACCGCAGTGCACAAGCACGGGGAGTTTTAAGTCTGCTATCATCCTGCACAGCCTTATGGATTTCTCGCCGTCTAATTCAAACCTCTGCGTATCGGGGTGGAGCTTAACGCCCTTAAGGCCCAGACGGGCGAGATTCCTTAAGTCATCTTCTACAGTCTCGGAATCAGGATGCAGCGTGCCAAAGCCCGTAATCAGTCCTGGATGCTTAGCCACTTCCTGGCTGATAAAGAAGTTGATGGGAGTTACCTGAGAAGGATCAGTCGCGACGGAGTGGCAAAGATAGTGCGTAACTCCGTGCTTGCTCTCCTTGGCGATAAGGTCATCTACTGTTCCCTTATTAGATACAGAGAAGCCTGCTTCCTTAAGTTTGGTTCCTACTTCATCAGCCGTAAACGAACCGTCGTCATTACGCTTGATGCCGTAGAAATTGCTGATGCCGACAATAGCCTTCTGGGCGATCGCCTCGGGGTATATGTGGCAGTGCGCGTCAACTATGTGCATGTATTCACCTCATTTGATATTCCTATCAATATTACATACCAATCCGATTTATATCAACTGCCCCGTTTGTCGGTTTTTGTATGATTTTGTCGCATTTTTCGCCGGATTTGCGGCGTATCATTTACATAAGGAGGGACAACTATGGACGACAGATTTTGCAAAGAATGGAACATGATCCAATGCCTTTACTGGCAAAACTTTATGGCATCATCTCCAAGAGTGTCTATAGGCATTCATAAGGATCATCAGGTCGTAAGAGTCAGCTATAAGGAAAACGGCAAGTACAAAAAGGAAGAATATTTACCGTCTTCTCCTAAGGCCGGAGAATTTCTTAAGATCATGGCTAAGCAAGAAAAAGCAATAACAAACATCAGATCTTACAGCAAAAAACTCACTCCTGAACAAAGGAGAGCCGTTACAAATCTTAAGATCAAACCTTGCGCATCAAGGTTTGACGGCAGGTTTTTTGATTCGCTTAAGGAGTGCAGCAACAGAAGGGAATATTTAAACGACTACCGGCACAACAATATAAGGATGCGTTCGAGAGCCGAAACAATAGTCGCTGACTGCCTCGATAAACTTGGACTGACCTATAAATATGAACCGGCGATAGTTGTAGGAGGCGAGATCGTCCATCCTGATTTTGTCGTATACATTGAGGCGCTGGACCAATGCGTCATCATTGAATTCATGGGAATGATAGACGACTATGACTATGCCTATACTGCTCTAAAGAAGACCGGCAGATATCTAAACAACAGGATATATCCCAATGAAGAATTGATCCTTATCTATGGCACTGGCGATTATGTTCCAAGTTCGGAAAGTATTACCACCCAAATAATCTCTATGCTTAATTCAATAGCTATGAAATCATTAGTTAAGGTTGCATAGCCGCAAATTTAGCCGCAAATCACAGTCGATTTGCGGACGATTTGGAGACCATGCAATAAAAAAGGCCGCCGGAGCGACCTTTGATATCAGTTTCAGTAACCGATTAACGCTTAGAGAACTGTGAAGCCTTACGTGCCTTCTTGAGACCCGGCTTCTTTCTTTCCTTCATTCTTGCATCTCTTGTGAGATAACCGTTTGACTTGAGGATTGCCTTGTATGACTCATCTGCCTCTACCAGAGCTCTGGAGATACCATGTCTGATAGCGCCTGCCTGACCGGAGATACCGCCGCCGATCGCCTTAACGATGATGTCGAACTTGCCTTCTGTCTCTGTAGCTACGAGAGGCTGGCGAACGAGGATCTTAAGTGTCTCAAGACCAAAGTACTCGTCGATATCCTTACCGTTGATAGTGATCTTGCCCTTACCGGGTGTGAGACGAACGCTGGCAACCGCATCCTTACGGCGACCTGTGCCCATATAATAAACTGCTGCTTTCTTTGCCATTTATATGTCCTCCGGTTTAACCTTCAAATGTGTAAACTTCAGGCTTCTGAGCTGTCTGCTCGTGCTCTGCGCCAGCATAAACGTGAAGCTTCTTGAACATTGTTCTGCCGAGTGAGTTCTTAGGGAGCATGCCCTTAACTGCGATCTCAAGTGCCTTGGCAGGGTTCTTTGTCATCAGTGTGCGGTAATCAACTTCCTTGAGTCCGCCCGGATAGCCGGTGTGATAACGATACTTCTTCTCATCAAGCTTCTTGCCTGTAAGGACCATCTTGGAAGCATTGATAACTACTACATAATCTCCTGTATCAATGAAAGGAGTATAAGTGGGCTTGTTCTTACCGCTGAGAATCTTAGCAACTTCTGTAGCGAGTCTGCCGAGTGTCTTACCCTCAGCATCGATCAAGAGCCATTTCCTTTCGATTGAATCCTTGGTTGCAACATATGTACCCATGTGTTTTCTCCTTAAATTCTTTCATGATTGATCGCCGACTTAAGTCAGCCTGCTAATAATACATACCTATAGAATGTAAGTCAAGGGTTTTTCACAAAAAATCTGAGTAATCTTCTTAAAATCTGTCAAATTCTCGTTTTTTCTGCTTTATTCTGCTTCGCTATACATGATAAAGGTAACGATTCCGTCTTCATCAGTGACATACTGTATCTGGATGTCATCCACCGTATAGCTGATCCCGCCCTCATAAGTGTTCGCAGGTTCACCGAGAACTTTTATGACATCATCAGCAGAATCGCCGATCCTGGTGCCGCTGCAGTCGATCATGTCATCTCTGACTTCTATGATGCTGATATATTCACCGTCGCCCTCATCGTATGTATAGATGGCCATGAAGCCATAATCGTAAGTCTTATCCATTCCGACATAAGCGCAGGAAGCACCCTCGTAGAAATCATATTCGGCATCAATGCTGCTTATGACACCTTCTGCCTCAAGTCCCGGAGCAATAAAAACGCCTTCATATGTGATGCCTGTTCCCTGCTCCGCAAAAGCGGTATCTGAAGCCGCTATGCTGGTCTGGGAACCTCCCGATACCAATACGGGATCCGTGTTTTCCTCACTGCACGCTGACAGGATCATGGACGATATTATTGCAAGAGCTATTATCAATGCCGTCTTCTTCATTAGTGTTACCTTCCTTATTTATAATCAATCTTCCTTAAGATAGTGAGTCGATCCCCCTGCCCTCTCGGGATAAAGAGACCCGTTAAATTCATGACGTGAATCGAGCTGTGAATCCTTGAGCATGAAGTAAACACCAGGATGCCCTACAAAGGGAGTAGCGTCGCAGTGATACCACTGTCCATTAAGATATACGAGGTTCCAGTAGTGGTCTGTCCTGGGCGCGGGATCTCTCTGGACCATTATGCTCTCTATGCCTGCTCTGTCCAAAAGGATCTTGCAGCACGAATAGAATACAAAGCAGTTTCCTCTGTGGCGCGTAAAGCCTCTTATCGCTGCCGCGGGTATCGAATTGTTTGCCCCGTCATGGGTATAGGCAACATGGTTATGCACGTAGTTAAAGATCGCTCTTGCAGTTGCAACATCCGTATCCTTGCGGATGCTCTCTAATATCTTGTCAGCAAGTTCATATGCACGCTCGTATTCCTCTGCCGTACCTTCACGCATAGAGCTGTTCTCTCCGGAATCGACCCAGACCGTTACATATATGGTCCGCTGCCTGGTATTGCCGACGTTGTCGGATACAGTATAGGTCACAGGGTATCTGCCTGCAGTCCCGATGTCGAGTTCACTTGTATCCACCCTTATGAGCGGCACCGGATCGTAATCGTCGGTTACGGTTATAAGGCTCTCAAAATCGATATCGCTTCCGCTCGGGCAATAAACATCTTCAGCACCGAAGATCAAAGGGGCGATGTGATCGTCTATGACATTAAACGGAACATCAATGGATGTGGAATTGCCATAAGGGTCAGTCACAACGACAGTTGCAGTCTTGCTGCCGCCTGTGGTTATATCGGGGCAGAAACTGTATTCGATATCAGCAATGCCCGAGATATCGTAAAGACCTCCGACGCAGTCAGATGCCGCGGGGACTTCATCAACCGTGTAAAGTGTCTGCGGGACCGCATATCCCTTCGGCGCGGTCGTGTCAACGATATTGAGCTTGACCGTCTTTTTGAACACATCACTGTAGTGCACCCTGAGATCGTATGTTGCGGGAACTTTGGTGTCTATAAGAGCGATGTTCGTTATGAAGGATGCGTCATCAGGCTTCTTCTCGAAAAAAGCGGCAATGTTGATCCGCTCTCCTGCTTCGATGGTAACTTCCCTAACGAGATTTCTGTTGGCATCCCTTATCGTAAAGAGCACCGAAGCGATGACGAGGCCTGACAGATATAAGGCTCCGAAGATCTTCTCAAATCTTGGACTCATAGTTCGTCTTCACCGCCTTCACTTGATGTGTCAGCAGGTTCTTCAGGATCCGGCTGCGCAGGTTCAGGCTGCGCGGGATCACCTTCTTCAGGATCAGAAGAAGGTGCTTCTATATCTTCAGGAAGATCCTCATCAGTCTCGGGCGTTATTACCGGTTCATCAGCCTCAGGCAAGTTGTCTTCAGGCACCTGACCGGAAGACGGATCAGCTGCAGGTACATTTGTCTGGCCTGACTGACCATAGACAGCACCGATCGCAAGATGTGAGCCCGACGGAGATCTGGCAGGATAAGCTGAATGATCGAACTGATGGTACTGGTCGAGCTGGTTGTCATTGAGCATGAAGTAAACGCCCTCATGACCCTTGAACGGTGTGGCATCGCAGTGCCACCAATATCCCCTGTACCTTATGAGTATCCAGTAATGACCTGTAGGGTTAGCAGGGCATCTTACGATGGGCATGTTCTGAATGCCCGCACGGTCTAAAAGGACCTTGCACATGCAGTAATAGACATAGCAGTTTCCTTTATGGTTCGCAAAGCCGTAGTATGCTGCCTCATTGATATCACTGGTCCCGCAGCTTGCAGGATCATAAGTCATGTTGTCGTGGACATAATTAAGGATCGCCCTTGCTGTCCAGATCGGATAACGGCACTTTATCTCCTTGTAGATATCGTTGACCATCTGCTTGAGATAAGCATCCATGTCGCCGTCTTCAGGAGCCTTGACAGTTACATTTACCGTCTTGATCCTGCAGTTCCCCGCATCGTCTGATGCGAAGTACTTGATGGCATAAACACCGGGTTCATAGAGATCGAGTGCTGACGTGTCACATCTTACACAAGGTTCCTCGTCGTAGTTGTCGGAAACGGTAATGCCTGACATAAAGTCAAACTCTTCATCTCCGTACGAAACCTCGAGATCAACAGCTCCGTAGATGAGAGGCGCGATGTGATCGTCTATTACAGTAACGGGGCATGTCAGATAGGAGTTGTTCCCGAATCTGTCCTGCAGACGGATCTTTGCTTCAGAAGTTCCGGCAGTATTGATGTCAGGCTCAGTCTCATAGCTGATATAGACTCTTCCGGAATCGTCATATACATCCTGCACGAGCGAAGAAGGAAGCGGGAGCTCTGTTCCGAGATAGACAGAAACCGGTTTGACAAGACCGGTTGGAGCAGTCTGATCCGAGATCCTTACAGGCGATGTGTCAAACCTGCTCTCGAGCTTGTCGATGTCCTCCTTATGAAGAGCAGCAATGGACGCGAGCACAGAAACACTTATGAGCCCTATGACTCCGAGAAGGAAATCCAGTTTTAACATACCCTTCCTCTTCATTATCAGTCACCGTCCGCATAAGGGAAATCAGGGCTTACATAGTTATTGAACACATTGACGTAGTTCTGAACAGAAGTCGTCGAGCGTTCAGGATAAAGATCCGGATTAAAGTCGTGATTGCCCTGTGCATTCTTAAGATCGTCGTCGGTCATCATGAAGATGAAGTATCCATACGGAGCTGTGCTCCAGTACTGGGGATCGCAGTGATACCATTCACCGTTGAGCTTGCAAAGGCACCAGTAGTGGACTCTGTGATTCCACTTGGAGTCTCTTGTGACGCAGATGTTCTCAATGCCCGCGCAGTCGAGGAGCGCCTTTGTTGCAGCCCATCTTCCGTAGCATGAAGCTCTTCTGGTCTGGAAAGCCTTGACCGCGCCTGCTGCCCAGGATGTGTAGTCTGAAGTACCTGAGACGAAGTAGATGTTGTGATAGACCCAGTACAAGATCTTCATGGCCTTCTGGACATCTGTCATGTCAGACTTGATTATGCCCTTAAGGATCTCTTCTGCCATGGCATAAGCTTCTTCTATCGTCTCCTTGTCCTCATTGCCGGTTACACCTGCAGAAGGTCTTGAGACGACACTAACATTTACGGTAATGCTCCTCGAATTACCGACTTCATCAGTTACCGTGTAAGTCAGAGGATATATCCCGACGACATTAAGGTCTACCTGGGAGTTGTCTATCGTGAGCACGGGATCAGGATCAAAATCGTCCTTTACCGTGATGCCTGACCTGTAGGAGATCGTATCGCCTACAACGACCGAGAGATCTCCTGCGCCTGTTATCGTCGGTGCAAGATGGTCATCTTTTACGTAGAACGGGACATATACTACTGAGGAGTTTCCTGAGGTATCAGTGAGCCTTACTCCGATGTCGAAGCTGCCGCCCCTCGAAAGATCAGGCGTTCCCTCGTCATAAGCGATCGTGACCTCGGTCAGATCGAAGATATCAGTTACAAGTGTCTCGGGGGCAGGTGCCTCTCCGCAGTACATCTCGACGGGAACAGCAGCTGCCACGGGAGCTGTCCTGTCTACTACATTAAGCACAGAATGCACGACGTGTCCGCCGCAGTCTATCGCGATGTCATAAGAAGCAAGACGCCCCGGATCGATAAGGCTCACATTGGTAATGAACCTGGTATTGACCGGGACTTCATTCTCGTTAAAGAAAAGGTCGATGGTAATGGGGTTTCCATATTCAAGATCAACTACGGGGATCTGCGCCGTATCGATATCGGTGATCAGACCTGAATACAAACGAAAAGCAAGATACGCCCCGAAAGCGATGCCTGTAAGTATGGGCATCAGGACGTATCCTGCTAAATCTGCTATGTTGATCTTTCTTATGAATTCCATCCCTTATCAGACTTTTGCGTTGTAGATGATGTTGGTAACAACTCCGTCAGCGTTAGCGATGAATACGAGGACTGAGCTGCCCTTCTCATAAGTAAAGGTCGTGTCTGTTGAGCTTGTTGCCTCGCCGTAAGCTGCCTGAACATCATCCATTGTGGAACCGATGTAGATGCCCTCTGCTGTTGCAACGGAGTCATCGAAAAGAGAGATGCTCGCGATAACGTCATCGGAACCTGCAGGGTTTGTGCTGATGGTGAACGAACCGCCGTTGTATGTATAAGTCTTGCTCATGCCTTGGCCTGCGCAGGAAGCGCTCTCAAAGTACTGAGGCTCGCCTGCAGCGGCATTGAGTGAGCTTAAGATGTCGTTCATTGCGGTGCTTACTACGATATCAACACCATTGTATGTGAATACATAGTTAGATGATGCTGCATTGGCATCGATGGTAACGAGAGGCTCTGTGTTGAGCACTCTGCCCTGAGCCTGTGATGAGAGGACATTAACGTCAGAAGATAATGTCTCGGATGTATTACTGCATGCACAAAGGGAAATGATCATGGTTGCTCCAAGTGCAGCTGCTAAGATCTTTTTACAGTTCATGTAATCTACCTCCATTCATAAAGCTATATTATAATACGCCGTAAGTATTATAATATAAAGTCAAGAAATCTCATTGCTTTTTAAGTTTTTTTGGGTGAAACGACAATAGTTTTACTGTTCGATAGCATTGGCGCCGTAACTTATGAGCTGGCCGTACTGCTCTATCTCCCTCATCTGATCTTCCCTCATGAAGTCATAGAACTCGATCTTCTCATCATAGATGGCCGATACTTCAGGATCATTTCTGAAGTCCGTGAGATCATAATGGGCAGTAAGGTAACTTCCGAGGAAAGAAGAGGCCTTGTTGGCGCCGTTAAGGTTTAAGTGAATGCCGCCGTCGTAAGTATCAACAGACATATCAAGCCCCATCTGCTCTTTGTAGTCGCAGAGATTAAGATAAATAAGTCCGTGAGATGCGGCATATTCTTCAACGTTTTCATCCCACTGGTCATACCACCCGAAATCTATGGGCGCGCGGTATAAGATGAGCTCGATGCCGTTTGACTCGCAGAGCTCATATATCTTGTCAAGATAATACATCGCATTATCTCCGAACGATGGATCGATGAGCGGTGTCTGGGGCGGAAATCCCGTAAAAGGAACCGTATCGCATCTCATGTAATATCCGTTGTGGGATGTGATGTCTTTGTTGAAGATATGCTCGAGATCAGCAGCCGTCAGCTCGCTCCATCTGTCGTGATACCTTAAGATGGGGAAAACATAAGACAGGAAGGTCTCGCCTTCCATCATCGAAGCTTTTACCGCATCAGCCTTGGAAGAAGACCAGCGCATCCCGTCAAGCGTCATACGGTTATAAGACTCGTTCCTTGCATGGTCAAACTGAAGCGAATGAACAGATAATATGACCACCTTGGGAGTCTCATATCTCAGGGCATCTTCGAGCAGATAGTAGCTCTGGAAGATGTACTGCTCGCCCGATCCCCTGATATAGGACGAGATGCCGTAATCCTGATACATCTTGATGGGATTGATATTCTCATATGCGTCACAATCACCGAATATCAGCACCTCATGAGGAGCTTTGTCCCTGTAGTATTCCCCGGTAAAAGACCCTTCTATTACGCCCTTCTGGTACTTGGGCATGAGAAGAGACTGGACAGTAAAGAATATCAGCACTGTTACGGGTATCAGAATGATCCCTATGATGATCTTAATTTTCTTATCCTTCATGTTCACATCGCTTTGCGAAGCGCTCTGAAGTCCTTGAGAGCCTTCCAGCCTATCTTGACGATCTTGGGTATATTGATGGAATTGACGCCGCCCTGACGCGGTCTGAACGTTACTTCCTTAAATGTCATCTCTTCCTTGTAGTAAGCAAAGTAAGTGGTCATCATGATGTTGGGCAGGTTGTAGTCCTTGTCGAGCTTGGGAAGATACTTGGCAACGGTCTTAGCATGCATGAGCCTGAACGGCGCGTTGGCGTCAGGCACCTTTACGCCGAAGAACATCTTAACGAGCAGGCAGACGACCTTTTCGACAAAGGCTCTGGACTTGCCGTCGCCTCTTACGACCCTGTGTCCGAAGATGCCCTTATAGCCGTTCCTGATCTGCCAGAAGCTGTCAAATTCCTCAGGCAGTGTCTGGCCGTCTGAGTCAGTCTGGAAGATGAAATCAGCGCCATTTTTGATGGCATAGTCGTAGAGCGCTATAACCTTGGGACCGTGCTGTTTGCCGGTGTCTGATATTATCTCTAGCTGAGGGTGATCCTTCTTAAGATCTTCGAGGATCTGATGTGTCTTGTCGACGCTGCCCGCATCAGCAACTACGAGCCTTGACATAGGGTCCTTGCCCTCGAGCACGGGATACCAGGAGGATACTACTTCCTCGATATTCTCCTCTTCGTTATAAGCCGGCATTACTACGTAAAGAATGTCCATTATTCCTTGTCCTCCGGAAGATTAACTGATTCATCGACATAGTATCTCGGCCTGCCCTTTGTCTCCATGTAGATCTTGCCTATGTATTCACCGATGATGCCGAGGCTTATCATCTGTACGCCTGACAGGAAGCACAAAAGGATGGTCATTGAAGCCCAGCCCTCGGCAGTGTTTCCGATGATAGCTCCGATGATTATGTAAATGATCCCGACAAAGCTCAAGAATGCTATGATGCCGCCTAAAGTCGTTATCATCCTAAGAGGCTTGATCGAGAATGATGTAATGCCGTCTAATGCCAGGGCGAGCATCTTCCTTAAAGGATAGTGCGTGCTGCCCGCCATCCTCTCGGCTCTGGAATAATAGACCATGGATGTCTTGAACCCGATCTGCGGTATTATTCCCCTCAAGAAGACATTGACTTCCTTATACCCTGCAAGAGCTTTAAGAGCCCTTGAAGACATAAGCCTGTAGTCAGCGTGATCAGGGATGATATCGACTCCCATGAACTTTAAGAACTTGTAGTAAGACTGGGCTGTCGTCCTCTTGAACCACGTATCCGTGCTGCGGTCAGACCTTACGCCGAAGACTATCTCAGAACCGTTAAGATATTCATCGACCATGGCGTCTATAGCATTGATGTCATCCTGACCGTCGCAGTCCATGGAGATAGTGATGTCACACTTGGAAGAGACTTCCATAAGCCCGCATATAAGGGCATTCTGATGTCCCCTGTTGTGCGCCAGAGATATTCCCGCGAAGTGGTCATCTTCTTTGCAAAGACCTGTAATGATCTCCCAGGTCTTATCGCGGCTGCCGTCATTTACAAAGCATACCCGGCTCGTATCAGCGATCTTGCCGGATGATATGAGACCCATGATCTTCTCTAAGAAGAGCTTGCTCGTTACGGGCAGGACCTGCTCCTCGTTATAGCACGGGATCACAAGATATAGCGTAGGGGTCATCTTCGAAAACCTCTTATTTCATAGCGTTCAATACTTAATTATAACACTATTAGTCCCTAATTCTATGGCGCGGATAATCGATCCTGCTCTGCACGGATTCTGTGGCGCTCTCAGGATATTTGGATTCGTCGAACCTGTAGCCGTACCAGCCGTGATCGTGGAATGCGATCAGCTCTTCTGATGTATACATGAAGAAATAGCTGTTATAGTGCTTTCTGGGCGTGGAATCGCAGTGATACCACTGTCCGTCGATACATATATAGTTCCAGTAATGCTTGCTGTAAGTGTAAGGTTCACGCTTTACGATCATGCTCTCGATCCCGGCCTCGGTAAACAATGCCTTGGCGGCATAAGCAAATGAATAGCATGTGCCGGTCCTGTAAACGAGCGCATCATATGCGGCCCTCGTCCAGGATGTAGTATCCGCATGCTCGACATAGTGGAGGTTATACCTGCACCACCATGTTATCTGGAGTGCTTTCTCCATATCCGTCATGTCATCGGTAATGATGGTAGCCAGTATCTCATCTGCAGCCGCATAAACAAGTTCCGGCTCAACATATGTGGCAGGACGCGCCTTGAGGGTAAGGGTCATTGTCTTTGTTGACCGGTTGCCGGTGTAATCCGTCGCGATATAAGTGACTTCGTAAGTGCCCGCAGAAGACAGGTCAACTCCGGAGTTATCTATCGTGAGCGTACAGTTGTCATCCATGTTGTCCCTGACCTTTACGCCGGCTCTGTATGTGATCGTATCTCCAACATATGCCGTGATGTCATGGACTCCTACTATTACAGGAGGTATCGTATCGTAATGCACGGTAAAGGGAACGTCGACGATAGTCTGATTGCCCCAGACATCAGTTACCGCTGCCTGAGCTGTAAGATCGCCGCCATTTGAGATATCAGGAACGCTAAGCCACTCAAGAGAATAATCAGACACATCGCTGATGTCTGTAACGCATGATGCGACATCGGGGATCTCATCTATCGACGTCATCTCCTGCGGGATGGCCGCTGCAGAAGGCGCCACGGTATCTCTTATGTGGAGCGCGCAGTCGTATTTGTGATCCAAGATCTTAACCGTGAATACTATGTCCTGCGGATATGAATAGTCGATGCCGTTAAAGTCCAATGTCTCATCAACAAGTGATGCAAACTGAGGCTGACTGTTCCAGAACATCGAAAAATCCGCGCTGCTCCCCGCCTCAACTGTAACCTCTCTTACGAGTTTGGAAGATTCATCCCTGATGAACTTGTTGTACCTTACATAAGTAAGTATAACGAGAATGGCTATAACGCCAAGAAGGATCCCGAATACTATGTTTGACTTGCCCGATGAGGGCTCCTCACGGGTCTCATGGACCGGCATGTGAGGTTCGCGGACGCTGTGCTCCTCATGATGTGTATCATGAAGATGCTTGGGAAGATTAGCTCCCTGTACATGTGTCAGTTCTCCGCCGTTACTTCTCAAGATCAGATCCTCCCTTGATAAGAAGGTCTATCCCGGAATCAATATTCGGATAATCACCCGTAAAGCATGCGTCACAGTAATGATGCCCTTCTTCGCCCAGCATCTCGCCTAATGAACCGACCTTAAGATAACCCAGAGAGTCTGCTCCGATGATATCCCTGATCTCGTCTATGGTGTGCTGACACGCGATGAGCTTGTCGCACGAAGGAACGTCTGTTCCGTAGAAACAAGGCCTTATGAACGGCGGTGAGGAGATCCTGACATGGACCTCTGATGCGCCTGCTGACCTTAACAGATTTACTATGTTTGCGATCGTCGTGCCTCTTACTATGGAGTCGTCGATCATGACTACCCTCTTGCCCTTTACGGCAGATTCAATGGGGTTGAGCTTGATCCTCACAGACCTGGCGCGTTCCTCCTGTGAGGGCTTTATGAACGTCCTTCCGACGTATGAATTCTTGAC
The DNA here is from genome assembly GCA_946187935.1 of uncultured Clostridia bacterium. Classification (GTDB taxonomy): domain Bacteria; phylum Bacillota; class Clostridia; order Saccharofermentanales; family Saccharofermentanaceae; genus Saccharofermentans. Next base: position 60,481 of record CAMHSJ010000009.1, on the reverse strand, counting down.
AAAACCCTTCTCGTAAGGGATCCCTGATTCAAGCGCATAGCCTAATGCCGCGTCTATTCCCGATTCGGGAACGCCTATAACGCAGTCGGCTTCCACAGGGTACTGCCTGGCCAGGAGAGCGCCCGCTTTACGCCTGGCATCAAAAACTGAGATGCCGTCTATGACAGAATCCGGCCTTGCAAAATAGATATACTCGAAAACACACTTGCTGCAAGGTTTGACAAGCCCTGAAGGCATCGGCTTAAACTCTCCGTCCTCGGCGATTATTATCTCGCCGGGCTCAACGTCTCTTATAAGTTCGGCGCCTGTTGCGGAAAGAGCGCACGTCTCGGATGCGAAAACGATGGCGTCGCTTCCGTCTTCATTTCTGATCCTGCCCATGACCAGAGGCTTGAGCCCGTAAGGGTCACGTGCGGCGATGAGCTTTCTGGGACTCATTACTATGAGGGCATAGCCGCCCTCTATCTCGTTCATTACCCGCCTGACGGCTTCCTCGACCGAGGGCGAAGTCGTCCTCTCCTTGGCGATCATGTAGGCAATGACCTCCGAATCGACCGTCGTGTGGAATATCGCGCCCTCTTCTTCGAGCCTGCTCTTGAGGGTTATGGCATTTGTGAGATTACCGTTATGAACGATGGATAATGTGCCTTTAACATACTGTGTAACGAGCGGCTGGGCATTGGCGGGCGAAGATTCTCCCGTGGTCGAATACCTGACATGACCTATAGCAATGTCGCCCTTAAGATCCGCTATCTTATCCTTGGTAAAGAACTCTGATACGAGGCCCATTCCCTTGACGCACTTGATGGAAGCGTCGTCATTGACTGCGATGCCGCAGGATTCCTGGCCCCTGTGCTGGAGCGCAAAAAGGCCATAGTAACAGGCACGGGATGCATCAGCACTCCCTAAGATACCGTATACGCCGCACTCCTCATGTATTGCCATGTATGAATTTTACACCCCGCCTAATAAAATGATCTGCGGTTATATTGTATGTATTTTATTTCGCAAGATGCCGCCCGTTTGGGAAAATGGCATATAATTGTCATATGAAGGACTACTATTCACATTGCATGCTCTGTCCGAGGATGTGCAGGGCGGACAGATCGGAAAGCTTCGGATACTGCAGATCCGGGGATGAGCCAAATGTCAATCTCTATAAGCTCCACTACGGCGAAGAGCCCATAATCTCAGGCGTTAGGGGCAGCGGCACCGTCTTCTTCGAAGGGTGCTCTCTTAAGTGCTGTTTCTGCCAGAACTATGGTATTTCAAGAGGCGAGACAGGAAGGGGGCTGGTCTTAGACGCTGACGGACTGTCAGATATCTACCTGAAGCTTCAGGACATGGGCGCCCATAACATCAATCTCGTCACCCCTATGCACTACGCCCCGACAGTATCAGAATCTGTTGCCAGGGCCAAGGCAGGAGGTCTTGATATCCCCGTTGCCGTTAATTCATCAGGATACGATCTGCCTGATACCATAAAGCTCTTTGACGGCCTTGCCGATATCTTCATCCCTGACATGAAATTTTACAGCAGCGCACTGTCTTCCAGGTACTGCAATGCGCCTGACTATTTCCAGAGGGCATGCATGGCAATAGATACGATGGTAGATATCACGGGAGGGCCCGTGCTCGGCAGTGACGGCATGCTCAAAAAAGGCGTCATCGTAAGACATCTGATGATGCCCTCGGCGCTTTTCGATACCAAGCACATCATCGATTACCTGACATCCAGATACGGCGATAGGATCTACATAAGCCTTATGGGGCAATATACCCCGATGCCGCATATCCTAAACAGCGAAAAGGCCGGTCCCGCGCTTAAGAAGACTCTTTCCAAAGAGCACTATAAAAAGATGACAGAGTATCTCATAAGCACCGGACAGCAAAACGCCTTCGTCCAGGACGAAGGCGCTTCGGGGGATGAATATATCCCTGATTTTATTTGATCGAGTAATAAGCCTTGCCGTTCTTAAGGCCGCCCCTGAACATCGCAAGTTCATCGACCGTTACGAGCTGATATCCTCTTGAGATCAGTGTGGGGACAATAGTCTTAACGGCTGTTGCCGTGCATGAGAGCCTGTCGTGCATGAGGACAATAGAACCGTCTCTCGTGTTGTTGAGAACGTTGTTTATGATCTTCTGCGAGTCGCGGTTCTCCCAGTCTCTTGTGTCGACTGACCAGATGATGACTGCCTTGTCAACATTGTCCTTAACCGTCTGGTTGAACGATCCTCCCGGAGGTCTCATTATCGTTGAACGCGTGCCTACTGCAGCCTCAATGACATCGTCAGTCCTCTTCATCTCGTTTCTGATCTGCTCTGCTGAGCATCTTGTAAGAGTCGGATGGTTATATGTGTGGTTGCCGATCTGGCATCCTAATGCATATTCACGCTGAAGGTCAGCTTTCCTTCCAGCAGCGCAGGATCCGATAACGAAGAACGTAGCCGCGGAGTTATACTTTTCGAGCGTATCAAGGATCTGTCCCGTGTATACGGTCGGACCGTCGTCAAATGTAAGCGCGACCATCGGCCTGCTTCCGTCAACGGTCCTTATTATCGATCCGTTGTCATTCATGTAGTACAGGACATTGTCAATGACCATCCTGTCACCCTTAACGAGGAGGTTGTCCCTGAACAGGTACTTGGAGCCTCCGATCGTCGTAAGGCCGTTCGCAAACTGCCCGTTCGTGATGTAGTAGGTGTTTCTTCCGATCGTTGTCCAGCCGCTGAACATGCCGCAGTCAATGAGCTGATTCGGAGTTGCAGAAGAGAAACTTCCGTAAGAAGTCCTCTGCGTTACGCCCGCAAGGGTCGTATCGGGTGTTGCTCCCTTGGCAACGAGTACTACCTGAATGGCTTCAAGTCTTGCGGCAAATCCGTCGGAACCCGCTGAGGCGCCGTTCGAGACCCATCCGAGCCAGCCGATATCCTGCATGTGAACGCGGTAGTAGACATTGTAGCTGTCAGCGATGCTGCCTGACAGAGTGATCTGGATGGCTTCAAGCCTCTTGCTCATACCTGTCGTGCCCGCCAGCTCGCCGTTGGACACCCAGTCCTGCCAGCCGATATCCTGGACATGCGTTCTGTAGTTGATATTGCCTGAGACATTATTGCCTGACAACGTGATCCTGATGCCCTCGAGCCTCTGGGACTTGCCTGTGCTGCCGCTGACATTGCCGTTAGTGCTCCACTTGGCTTCCCAGCCTTCATTCTGTATGTGCGTCCTGTAAGCTACAACAGGCGCATAGGCTGTAGCAGAAGACTTTGTGACTATCTTGACCTTGATCTCCTCTACACGCTTGGACTCACCCGTGGTTCCCGCTGAAAGACCGTTGCTGACCCATCCCTGGGCATCGCCGTAATCCTGGATGTGCGCAGCATAACTGACGTCATAGTGCTCGGCAAGTTCGCCCGTAAGACGGAGCTCTATAGCCTCGAGTCTTAAAGCCCTGCCTGTCGTACCGGCCATCTCACCGCTCTTGACCCATTCAGTCCAGCCGATGTTCTGAACATGGACCCTGTATTCAAGGCCGCCCTCAAGGCCTGTGCCGTTATCGAGGTTGATGGTAATGGATTCAAGCCGTCTTGCAAGACCTCTTGTTCCGAGCGTAAGGACCTCGTTCTCAAAACTGCCGGGCGTATCGCCCTGATCTTGGACATGGGCGACGCCGGAGAGCTTGATCCCGGTCTCATCCGCTTTGATGGCGGGCGCGGCAAACGACAGCACAGAAAAACTCATCACCGCTGCCAGGACGCCCGCAAGCAATCTGTTCTTAAGCATAAATGCCTCCACAAATAATAATTACGGATTAATTATAACGCAACTTAAAATGTTTTTGACTTTGTGATTCTCCAAACCATTCTCAAATTGGCACTCGATTTGCGGATGATTTGGAGAATCACATATGATATTTAGTTAAGATCCCCGTCATCTTGAAGTCTTGGGATCGTTTTTATCACAATCTGCGTCGCCAGTCCTGACCTTGCAGAACGAGGCCCCTTCGCAGACCTTATAGTTGCCGCCTTCTATGCATAAGACCTTGCCGTTGCAGATGGAATCGGCGACCTTAAACCTTGCGGATTCATAGATCTCAGTAACTGTCGTCCTCGAGATGTCCATGTGCCTGGCGCATTCTTCATGCGTCATCTTCTGGTAGTCAACATGCCTTATGACTTCAAATTCTTCTATGGACAGCACGACCGCATCGTATCCGGATGCTCCCGTCGGAACAAATCTCGTGAACTTGGGTTCCTCGCAAACGCGTCTGACTCTGACAGGCCTGGGCATTAAGACGGCACCTCCGATATAGTTATCGTTATATGTCGATTATAGCATTATCCTGCGTAATCCGAAAGATTGACCATGACACTGGTCTTATAGTCTATGAATCCGGTATCCTGGCTCTTAAAGAAATACATCATGCCGAAGTTCGAGATGTCGTAACCTGAGACATCGAGATCCTTTAAGACATAGTATTCCGAACCTTCTTCGTCGGTCTTGCGCGTAAAGACCACCCTGGTATTCTCAGCCGGGTCATCAGGGTCCCAGATGTACATATAGACGTAGAGATTGCGCCCTGTAAGGATCGCCTGTCTTTCTCCCGTAATGGTAACATCCAGAAGGCCTCTGGCTTCATCGTAGCTGTATTCAAAATCGACAGTGTCATCCTTCATTATGCCCGTTACGGACAGCAGGTACAGGTCGTAGTAGACCTTATCAACCACCCTGCCCGTCAGGTTATCGTAGATGACAAAGTTAAAGCCTCTCCTGTCAGGGGCATAATCAACATCGTTGATCTCTATAGAGCAGCAGTTTCCGCTCTCAAAACCCGCACTGGTCACTTCATATTCGCTGCCGTCAGAAAGAGTGCCCTCATAGCTGAGCATCAGTTCCGAAGTCTTCTCGATATGTATGCCGTCGCCGACGATGCCGACATACGAATTATGGAACTTGTCATAGACGGGGCATTCAAGACCAAGAAGACCAAATGCATCAACAACGTCTTCCGTCAGGTTCATGGACGCTTCATCCTTGACTGAGATAAATACCGTCACATCCTCAAGAGAAGATATTGCTGAGATATACTCTTCTATCGTCTCATACCCCAGAGGCGAAGTGTTGTCATCATTGATATAGACCAGATGTTCAGCCCCGTCACTGTCTGTCGCATATATCTTGAAGGTCCCCGTAAATATATCCCTGAAAGACGTATCCTTCATGTCCAGTGTGGCTTTATAGACCTTGTCAGGTGTCAGTTCAAATTCGCAGGCGTCAATAAGCGTGCCTTCGTAAGTGTAGTATTCTCCTCTGACGGAATCTATCCTCAGTGTCCCGTTCTCTATGCCCCAGAAACTGACATCAAGAGTGTTGTCCTCATTTAAGATGCAGTTAACATCCATGTATTTAAGGCGCTTCATTATGCCTGCAGACAGAGGATCGAACTGCCCTATCGTCTCATAGAACGGGCTCTTCTTGGCAAGCTCTGTATCAACATAGTCAAACCCGTACTGCTCTATCAGCGTCGGTGATGAAGAGAAAAGATTCGTGCCGAGTCCCAGCCTGTCGCCCTGGATCTGACAGCCAAGCGCTGCAAGCGTCGTAGGATACATATCCATCGTCGAGTATTCACGCCTGGTGCCAAGCTCGGTCCCGCAGGCAGGATTTATGATGCACACATAAGTCTTCCTGACATAATCAGTATCAATAGCCGTACAGTAATCAGCATCCATCGTAAGATGGTCGCCTGTTATAACTATCGTAGTGTTCTCATAAAAAGGCTGCTGCTTTATCCACTCGACGAATTGGGAGACCTGTCTTGACGAACATGCCATGACGTTCGAATACTGCGTATCGAATTCCGTGCCGCAAAGCCTGCATACATATCCGTCCTCGAAATGCGTGTCTGCCGTCAGCATCGTAAAGTTAAAAGGCTCGCCCGTGGAAGCCATCTCAAGTATCTGATCTTTTGCAAACTCGAAAAGCTTCTCATCCTCATATCCCCACCAGACGTTATATCCCTGTGGTATGTAGTCGTGTTCCTGCGCATATGTCTGATCAAAGATCGTGTAATCGCCGTGAGACCTGAAGTAGAGCTCCCTGCCTCCGAAGTAAGCTACAGAGCCGCACATGAACATCTGGTTATAGCCCGCCTGTGACAATACATCCCCCAGGACTACTGCGCCGGGATAGAAAGAGTCTGCATACGAAGTGGCCGCATTGCCTATGCCGCTGTTTATCGGAATGCCCGCTGTCTGGGCGACTAATGCTGACATGGTAAAGTCAGTTCCCGTAGTGACCAGACCTCCGTTTAATGTTCCTGAATCACCTGCGAAGCATTCGTTTTCGAGAGCGAGCTCTGTCAGTTCAGGTATTACATCCTCATCAAAAGCGCCGCCGTTATCCTTATCAGAATAGGTGTCTTCCATGGATTCGAGATAGATGTAGATGAGATTTCTCTTCTTCTCGGGGAACGTGATGTTAACGTCATCAGCCGAGACATAGTTCTTCTCGATGAAATCAGATGACATGGTCTGCGAGACGACGTATTTGACTACCCCGTATCTTATGCAGAACTTAAGTCCCGTGAGTATAAGGCCGAGCAAAAGCGCGATCCATACTGCTGCCGTCACTATCTTAAGCGCCTTGATCTTATCTTTTTTCCTCAGGATGAGCCTGACTATAAGATAGACGAGCGTCAATATTACTGCAGGGAGAAGAGCCCTTAAATAAAAGTCGTTCATCACATCCGAAGAAGTTCCCGTAAGAGGAGCCGTCAGATGGTAGACGATCTCAGATGCCGTGATCTCGCGCCATACATCAAGGCACCAGAGCATTGACGTAATGACCAGTGATAAGACGAAGAACAGGAGCGTAGTTATTACGATCCCTATTATCCGTCCGATATTCTTTTTTGACATTTCCTTACTCACGAAAACAATAATACACTTATTTTTGACAATATGTTATCCTAACTGTGTTCAATTAATAAGAAAGAAACTTATTGAAGAAATGGAAGGAACTTTTATGCTTAAGAATCACAAGATCATCTCGATTCTTTTGACAGCAGTGATCGCACTCGGAATGATCGCTATTCCCGCTTCGAAGGTCAATGCCGAAGCGGAATTCGAGCTTAAGGGTTTTGCTCACATCGAGAACGTAGGCGACCAGTGGGGGACAGTTAATTCTGACGGCGCTTTAGTACTCGGCACAAGAGGCTTGTCAAGAAGGATCGAGGCTTTCGGCATCGACCTGAAGAATAATTCAGGAGTATCGGGCAATCTCCAGTACAGGGCTCATATCCAGAATATCGGATGGACAGACTGGGCTAATGCCGGCACGCCCATTGGCACTGTCGGAAGATCACTCAGGATCGAAGCTGTAGAATTCAGGCTCACAGGAGCTTTGGCAAACTACTATTCAGTTGTCTACAGAGCTCACGTCCAGAACTATGGCGATGCACAGGGCTGGGTCTACAACGGCGCAGTTGCAGGCACAGAAGGAAAATCCTTAAGAGTCGAGGAAATCCAGGTAAAGATCATACCCACCTCTCAGGTCCAGACAAATCCTTCTGTCAACTACCGCACACACGTACAGAATATCGGATGGCAGGACTGGCGCTCCGACGGATCCGTTTCAGGAACCACAGGAAGATCCTTAAGGGTCGAGTCCATCCAGATCAAGCTGAGCGACGGCTGTGACGGCGGCGTCGTATATAAGGCTCATTGCCAGAACGTCGGATGGCAGAATCCCGTTGCCGACGGTGCGACAGCAGGAACGACAGGCAGTTCATTAAGACTTGAGGCGATAGAGATCGTCCTGTCAGGCAATATAGCTAACAGTTATGACATTTATTACCGTACCCACTGTCAGGGATTCGGCTGGCTTAACTGGGCAAAGAACGGTCAGACATCAGGAACTATTCAGGATTCCTTCAGAGTAGAGGCGATCCAGATCGTTCTCGTCCGCAAGGGTTTTGCAAGCCCTGCCACTGTAGCAGGTGTTCAGAGCAACCAGAGCTTTACATCACATGACGTTTCCTGGATACGCATCAACATGGAGAACCGTGCGAGATCCCAGACGAGCAAGACCCAGTACCTTATCATGATCGACTACACTCACTCCAAGTGCGGAATCTTCGAAGGCAGCCAGAACAACTGGCGTCTCATCAAGTATTTTGACGTCGGACCCGGTGCTGACACAACACCTACTCCCTCAGGCACATATGCCATCAAGGACAGAGTAAAGTATTTCGTCTCATCCAATGGTTTCTATTGTCACTATGCGTGCAGGTTCCACGGCGCTTACTATATGCACAGTGTCCTTTACAATAAGGACGGCACGATCGCAGAAGGCAGAGTAGGCATGCACCTGTCACACGGCTGCATCCGTATGGAAATCGATAATGCCAAGTGGGTATACGATCACTGCGGCAACGGAACGAGAGTCGTTGTCTACCGCGGATGATGCTCGATCAACCCCAACAACTCAAGGGATGCCACCGGCATCCCTTTTCTTATGCCTGAGATTCAACAAATAGTGCCCTGGTCCTATGACATTTCTTGAGAATCAGGACATAGACATGGCATTTATTCAATAATAAATTCCTACACATAGGGACGTATTTATTGAATATAGGGCATCTGGAACAGCAGATTCATAAAACCGTTCCCTGGCATTAGGACATTTTCTATGAATAATTAAACCCTCCGGAATGCTCCGGAGGGTTTCTTTGCTTAAACGGCGCTTTTAGGTGACTAACAGTTTTTACTCGCCGAACAAAGCTGTTGATAAGTATCTGTCACCTGAATCAGGGAGAAGAACTACGATGTTCTTGTCAGGATACTTTGCTGCAAGTATCTGGCCGGCCTTGAGTGCCGCGCCTGATGAGATACCGACGAGGATGCCTTCGGAAACTCCGAAACGTCTGCCTTCAGCAAATGCATCTTCGTTCTCGATGGCAATGACCTCATCGTAGATCGTTGTATCCAATGTATCAGGTACAAAACCTGCACCGATACCCTGGATCTTGTGGGAACCGGCAATGCCCTGTGAGAGTACAGGAGAGGTGGCAGGCTCTACTGCAACTACTTTGACATTGGGGTTCTGTTCCTTAAGGTATTTGCCGGTACCGGAAACCGTTCCGCCCGTGCCTACACCTGCGACAAAGATATCGACTTTGCCTTCTGTCTGCTCCCAGATCTCGGGACCTGTTGTTTTGTAGTGGTATTCTGGATTGGCAGGATTAACGAACTGGCCAAGGATAACTGAACCTTCGATCGATTCCTTGAGTTCTTCAGCCTTGGCGATCGCGCCCTTCATGCCCTTGGAGCCCTCTGTTAGCTCAAGCTTGGCACCATATGCAGCGAGGAGCTTTCTTCTCTCAACGCTCATCGTCTCGGGAAGTGTGAAGATAGCCTTGTATCCCTTAGCTGCAGCTACAGAAGCAAGACCGATGCCGGTATTGCCGCTCGTAGGCTCAATAATGGTTGCGCCGGGCTTAAGAAGGCCCTTCTGCTCAGCATCTTCGATCATTGCATATGCGATCCTGTCCTTAACGGAACCTGCAGGATTCAAATACTCGAGCTTTGCAAGGAGAGCATTGCCTTCGATGCCTGCCGCCTTGCTGTATCTTGATGCACGGAGCAAAGGTGTGTTTCCTATAAGTTCCAAAACATTCTCTTTAATGCCTGCCATTTTGTTGTCCTCCAAGTGTTTTTGTAGTTTATATTTTATCAGTTCTTTGCTGCTGCGAAACCCTGCTCTAAGTCCCAGATGATGTCATCTATGTGCTCTGTACCGATGGAGAGTCTTATCGTGCTCTGAGTAATGCCTGCTGCTGCGAGCTGCTCGGGTGTCTCTTCGGCATGCGTTGTATCGTAGGGATGGATAACAAGGCTCTTTACGTCTGCAACGTTAGCAAGGAGCGAGAAGATCGAAAGACCGTCGATGAACTTATATGCTTCTTCCTTGCCGCCCTTGATATCGAATGTGAAGATAGAGCCGCCGCCGTTCGGGAAATACTTCTCGTAAAGATCATGCTGGGGGTGATCAGGGAGCGAAGGATGGTTTAGCTTAGCAACCTGAGGGTGATTAGAGAGGAACTCTACTACCTTCTTGGTATTCTCAACATGACGCTCAAGTCTTAATGAGAGTGTCTCAAGGCCCTGGATGAGTGCCCAAGCGTTGAAGGGTGAGATAGCTGAACCTGTGTCTCTTAACAGGATCGCTCTTATATATGTAACATAAGCTGCGGGGCCTGCTGCCTGTACGAAGGATACTCCGTGGTAGCTTGGGTTAGGCTCTGTGAACTGAGGGAACTTGCCCGAAGATACCCAGTCGAACTTGCCGCTGTCAACGATGAGGCCGCCTAATGTCGTTCCGTGACCGCCGATGAACTTTGTTGCGGAATGGATAACGATATCTGCGCCGTGTTCAATAGGTCTTATAAGGAAAGGCGTACCGAACGTATTGTCGATGATAAGCGGGATCTTGTGTGAGTGTGCGATCTCAGCGAGCTTATCGATATCCGGGATATCTGAGTTAGGGTTTCCGAGTGTCTCGATGAAGATAGCCTTTGTCTTGTCATTAATGGCATTAGCAACTTCTTCATGGTTGTGGATATCAACGAATGTAGTGGATATTCCGTATGTGGGGAGAGTGTGGTCTAAGAGGTTGTAAGAACCGCCATAGATGGAATTCTGTGCAACGATGTTGTCACCTGCTCCTGCTACTGCGAGGATGGAATAAGTAACTGCTGCTGCGCCTGCTGAAACTGCAAGAGCTGCAACGCCGCCTTCAAGAGCTGCGATCCTCTCTTCGAGTACGCCCTGTGTGGAATTTGTAAGACGGCCGTAGATGTTGCCTGCGTCTCTTAAGTTAAATCTGTCAGCAGCGTGCTGTGCAGAATGGAATACATAAGATGTTGTCTGGTAGATCGGTACTGCTCTTGAATCTGTAGTAGGATCTGCCTGTTCCTGTCCCTTGTGGATCTGGATAGTTTCAAACTTAAATACGTGGTTGCTCATAGTGTTAGTCTCCTTTAGTGTTAGTAATTAGATTTTTATTTTGTTTTCAGAAAGCGCGACGTCAAAACAGGTATAGATGAGAGGTATTCTTTGTGCCTCTCTTGATGGTTTTTGTTTTTCTCTTTGGGGATCAGCGAATTGGTTTAGTCTAAGGTCACATTCGCATCAACGGATAAGAAATGGAACAAGAGAAGCTCTCATAGTCATGCATAGTACACATGCTATCGCACATCGCGTAACAGTTCATGGATTCAATTCTTCCATTTAACATATGTGGCTCCTCCTTTCGTGCAGATCGTCGCAATTACCTACCTGCTTGGTGGGTATGTTACACAATTTCTCATGCCGTGTCAATAGCCTTTTCGAAAAAATTTTCATCTGCGAAAAGTCCTTGACTAATAAGTGTTTGGGAGGCATAATCTTTTTACCTACCGTTCAGGAGGGTAAATCATCAATACATATTCAGGAGGAATCATGATATACGCAGATAATGCGGCAACGACAAAGATGAGCAGCGCCGCCATCGAAGCTATGCTGCCGTACATGAGCGAAGTTTACGGGAATCCTTCAAGCCTGTATTCTTTCGGTCAGAAAGCAAAGGAAGCATTAGAGGATGCCAGGAGCCGCGTAGCAGCCTGTATCGGCTGTGAGGCAAAAGAGATCACATTCACATCCGGCGGCAGCGAAGCCGATAATCAGGCGATAATAACAGCTGCAAGACTCGGAGCTCTTAAAGGTAAGAAACATATAATATCTACAGCATTCGAGCACCACGCAGTTCTTCACACCTTAGACAAGCTCAAGAAAGAAGGGTTCGAAGTAACGCTTCTTGATGTCCACTCGGACGGCTTGATCACACCTTCTCAGGTGCTCGGGAATCTAAGAGAAGATACATGCCTCGTAACCATAATGTATGCCAACAACGAGATCGGCACCATAGAGCCCATCAAAGAAATAGGTGAAGCTCTTAAGGATAAAGATGTTCTTTTCCATACTGATGCCGTACAGGCTGCAGGTCATTTAAAGATAAACGTAAAAGAGCAGAACATCGATATGCTCTCTTTGTCTGCCCACAAATTCCACGGACCCAAGGGCATCGGCGTCCTCTATGCCAGAAAGGGCATCAAGCTCGAAAACATAATAAGCGGCGGAGCGCAGGAAAGAGGCAAGCGCGCAGGCACCGAGAACATCCCCGCCATCATGGGAATGGCAAAAGCATTGGAAGATGCGGTGAGCGGTATCGAAGATAACACTCCGCGCATAACGGCATTAAGAGACAGGCTTATAGAAGGACTTGATAAGATACCCTACGGAGAATTAAACGGCAGCAGGACTCAAAGGCTCCCGAGCAACGTAAACTTCTGTTTCGAAGGCATAGAGGGCGAATCTCTCCTGCTCCTTCTTGACGATAAGGGCATCTGCGCTTCATCAGGAAGCGCGTGCACTTCAGGTTCATTAGATCCGAGCCATGTTCTTCTTGCTATCGGCAGACCTCACGAGGTCGCACACGGGTCTTTAAGGCTAAGCCTCGGCGAAGATACTACAGAAGAAGACATCGACTACATCATAAGCGCAGTTACGGATGTTGTAACTTACCTGAGGAATATGTCCCCCTTCTGGAGAGACCTCACGGAAGGCAAGCGCCAGCATGTTTTTGCAGAATAAGGAGATAAAGATATGGCATTATACAGTGAGAAAGTAATGGATCATTTCCGCAATCCGAGAAACGTCGGAGTAATCGAAGATGCAGACGGCATCGGTGAAGCAGGCAACCCCGTCTGCGGTGACATCATGAAGATCTATCTTAAGATCGAGAACGACATCATAACTGACGTAAAGTTCGAGACATTCGGATGCGGCAGCGCGATCGCCTCGAGTTCGATGGCAACTGAGCTCATAAAGGGCAAACCCATCAAGGAAGCCATGGCACTTACAAACAAGGCTGTTACGGAAGCATTAGACGGACTTCCCGCCCACAAGCTCCACTGCTCAGTCCTTGCCGAGGAAGCAATAAGGCTCGCATTAAGGGATTACTTTGATAAGAACAACATCCCTTACGATCCCAAGGACTATCCGGATCCTTCTTGTGAGTCATGCTGCCATACTCATTGATTAAGACTCGCAGATCTCTTGAAATCTGCGAATAAGATGTACAATAGATTACAAATGGGAAAAGTGAGGGTATTACCATGATGATCTCGACCAAAGGACGCTACGCTCTGAGAGTGATAATCGATCTTGCCGAGCACGGCGGTGAAGGTTACATACCCATGAAGACAGTGGCAGAGCGCCAGGGCGTCTCACTCAAATATCTTGAGCGCATCCTGCCTCTGCTCGTAGCTGCAGACATGGTAGAAGGCGTTCACGGCAAAGGCGGCGGATACCGCTTATCCAGAAAGCCTGAGGACTATACCATAGGCGAGATCTTAAGGGCAGCTGAAGGAGACATAGCTCCCGTATCCTGCCTCGAGTGCAATGCCGCCAAATGCGAGAGGGAAGACACCTGCCGCACCCTTCCCATGTGGACCAAGCTCAATGATCTTATCAACAACTATCTCGACAGCGTGACGATAAAAGACCTCATGGAAGAAAGCAAGAGCTAAAGGCAGACAATACAAATATGAAAAAGACTGTGGCTTTAATACTTGAATCTATACCCGTGCTGTCAGCACTTACCACCTATCCCCTTATCTTCATGAAGGCAGACGGGGACATCATCAGGTGGATAATAAACATCACTATGGCTCTGGCTTTCTTAGGCTTTGTCTTCTTCATAATCGGAAGAAAACTCGCCAAGGATCATAAGCCCGTCCGGATACTTGGGATATTTGACCTTATAGCAACAGCAAGCGTCATTGGTTTCTATATACTGGTATTCATAAGCCTGGCTTCATAACGACACAAAAAATACACATCATTGTGTTATCCTCTTCCTATATAGGGAGAGGCTATGTTTTTATACAAGGTTTTGCTCGTTGAAGATTCGAAGGATCTGTCCGAGAATGTGACCGACTATTTCGGCCGCATCGGCTCTGATACCATGACGGTAGATTGCGCATACAGCGGTCTTGATGCGGAAATGGCCCTTAACAGTAACGATTACGATCTGGTGCTCCTCGATGTCATGCTTCCGGATACGACCGGTTTCGAGCTCATTAAGATCATCAGGGAAAAGAGCAACTGCCCTGTCATTTTCCTCACGGCCTTGGGCGATGAAGCAAATGTCCTGCGCGGCTATAAGCTTGGCGGTGACGACTATATAGCCAAGCCTTTCAGATTATCCGAACTCTACGCCAAATGCCTTGCCATGCTAAGAAGGAATACTCAGAACAAACAGACAGATGTCTGTCTTACGGCAGGAGATATCACGCTTGACCCTCTTAGGATGGAAGTCAAGGTTAAAGGTGTCCTCTGCCCCATGCCCAGGAAAGAATATCTCTGTCTCAAGCTCCTTCTTGAGAATAAGGGCCGCGTCATAACCAGAAACGAATTCATAAGCAAGATCTGGGACTGGGATTTTGACGGCAGCGACAGAGTCGTGGACACCCACATAAAGAGATTAAGGCAGAACCTCAAGACATCAGGGAATCTGATCGTAACCGTCACAGGAGGAGGATACAGGATTGACTAAACCTTCGTACCGCAAGATCCTTGTTAGGAATCTGATAACAGCGTTCATTATTTTTGTATTGTCTGTCAGCTCATTGGCCGTATATATGCAACAGACCTATAACAGATATATTTCGTCTGCAGTCCAGAATGCAGGCTATGAGATTGCGAATTCGATCAAGGATGCCAAATACAGCAACGGCTGTGAAGCACTTCACAGGCTCCTGCTTCAGCAGTCAAAGGCAGAAAGTCTCTCTGTCATGGAGGATCCGTACTGCGATGTTCTGGTCGGTGTAATAAAGATAACAGACGATAATATAATCCACCATTATATTTGCACGGACGAGGGGTTCTTCATTGAACTTAAAAAAGGCTCGTATGAGAGGGTTCTCGGGAATTCAGATTCTTCTGAATTAAGACAACTCTATAACGAAGCTGAAGCCTCAGACAAAGCTGTTTTCTTTACTAAGATCCTTGCTGATGACAATGATGTTTTCTATCCGTACAAAGCTATAACCGGTCTGTACGCATCCGATGAGGACGGCAATACAGTATTCAGCGAATCGATTGAACACGACTTTAATACCACTGTTCCTAAGGGGTTGTCGATAAACAATATTAGTTCCCCAAGCGAAAATAAGCCTATATTGAAACAGGTAAAGCCTATGGAATACCTGCCTTCACCGAATATCAAACTGACTTATGGCCTCCTCTACAAAGTAAGATCAGGCGAAGATATTGCCTCCGGCAGCTATAGCTATATCTCAACAATAGAGAAGTATAACGGTCAATTTGATATTGCTCTTGAAGGCATTAAGAGGTCTCCTGTAGAGATAATCGCGCTCTTAAAGCCGTCCATAAGGTTCGGAATATACATAACTCTCCCCGTCCTTGCGCTTATCCTTATCTTTATTGCCATACTATTAGCTCACAAAAGATACTCAAAACTCGAATCAGATTATCTGGTATACGAATCGCAGATCCAGATGACAAGATCGATGGCGCACGATCTTAAGACTCCGCTTGCAGCACTTGCAGGCTACGCCGAGAATATCGCCTCTGAGTCAGATGAAACAAAAAGAAACTACTATGCCCGCAAGATCGAAGACAACGCGCATTCCATGGCAGAGCTGGTAAGCAGCATTCTTCAGTTTTCCAAAACAGCAAACGAATACAAACTTACTAAAGAGAGTATTAATATTAAGAACCTCATAACGGACTGTTTTGCCAGACTTGAACCCCAGTGCAAAGACAAAGAGCTAAAGATAGATGTTAAAGGCGATGCCGCCATCACGACTGACAAACTTCTTTTCGAACAATCGATCAACAACCTGACTGACAATGCTGTCAAATACAGCAAAGAAAACACAACGATCACCATAGAGATAGCAGGCAATTCGTTGACGGTCACTAATACTCCTTCAAGTCCTCTGAAGAAAAAACCGGATGAGCTGCTTAAACCCTTCGTAAGGGACGATGATTCAAGAAACATTACCAAGGGAACGGGCCTGGGTCTTGCCATTGTCCAAAGGAATCTGTCCCTTCTGGGGATGAAAATAAAACTCAAGACCGATAAAGATCTCTTTACTGTTATCGTTTTCTATTGAAAGGCGGTAATATATGAAGCGTTTTATCAAGACAATAAGCTTTGTTATGTCTGCAGTTATGCTGCTGACCATGGCATCTTGCAGCACCGGCAAGAACAAAAACGAAGTCAGATACGTTCAGGAAACCGACCCCTGGTATTCGGATACGATAATAAGTGTGCCTCAGCTTACGGGGGACAGCAGTGATCGTAGCATGACCGGTCTTAAATATGCCGACAGCGAGGATATTATCGTAAAACGCGTAATCATAAGAGATGACTGTACCGACATGGAACTCATAAGATACGATCTTATGGGCAATCAGACTGCGACCATAGAGATGAATGGTGTATTTGACGGAATGCTTCAGTACTTCTTTAAGCTTGGTGACGAATTCTATATCACAGGTTTTAAGTATGATGACAACTGCTATGGTTTAGAATGCATAATAGCCCGTCTTGACTTTGATACCGGCAGTTACGAGATAAACCCTGCTGATGATTTCAAAAAAGCCATGGAAGAGAATGAAGGTTTCGCTAACGAGAATCTCTGCTGCACTATAGGTGATTCGCTTTATGGCATCAAATACTCCCCTTCTGCGGGTTCTTATGAACTGGTTACGGCGGATGCTTCGTGGAATACCAAGACATATTCATTTGCGGACGCCCTGGGAACGGATCCGGCAGAATATGTATTCCGCATTTGGAATATTGATGGAATGCCTGTAGTAGCCTGCTTTTCGAACCGCGGGAATAAACTGCTGGAGCTTGATAAAGCATCCGGCAGGTTAAATGCGAAGGCCATGAGCGATCAGATGGCATCGTACGCGGACATATGGGGAGGCGGCCTTCATAACTACGACGGTTCGGTTTATTCATTTGTGGATTATGAGCTGAACAAACTGGATTATGAGACAGGAGAATCAACTCACCTGATGGATCTTAATGAATGCAATGTAAACAGGAATCTCTTTGACAGTGATATGATACAGCCTGCATACATTGATGAAGATACAATTATCTTCTGCCCCAACGAAGACATTCAGGGTTACAGCGATCTTCAGATCTTCGTGCTGAAAAGAGAACCCAATAACCCTAACGCAGGAAAAGTCATACTGGACTGCGCAGTGCTCGGCCTTGATTCAATGGACTACTGCAAAGCAGAGGTCATAAGGCTGTTTAACGAGAGCAGCACGGATTCGATAATACAGATCGACAAAAGATATATCACGCAAATATACAAACCTGACGGTGATACCGATATGGATGATTATTACGCATTCTACAGGCAGCAGCGTTCCCAAATAAACCAGTCACTTCTGATAGACACATTGGAGGGCAACGGACCGGATCTGATAATCGGCGGATTCGATTCAACCGAGATCAATAATGATGCCTGCTTCATCGATCTTATGCCATACTTCAGTAAGCTTAATGAAGATGATTATTTTATGAATGTCATTAATGCGGCCAAGACGGGAAAAGAGCTCTATCAGATAACCCTTTCATTTTATCTGTCGGGTCTGGATATATCTTCTGAGATATGGGACAGCTATACCGGACCCACATTTTCCGAGTATGAGGGCATTGTTTCTGAGTGTTTGGACGGATACGATCCGCTGTCATGGAATTACTCTCAGACGGACTTCTTCATTACTGCATTCAGATCCCAAAGCAGCCTTTTTATCCAAGACGGCAGGATCGATCTTTCCTCCAGTGAATTCAGGGCATTAGCAGAATACTGCAAAGATAACTTTGCCGAAGAATCAGGATGGTACTTATACAGCAGAGAAGCAAGTAACAGCGATTTTGCAAAAACAAACAAGATCATGGATTCTCTGGGCTTACAGGTTTCAGGATACGGACTTCCTGACGGAAGCTCTGCTTATGAAGGAACCGTTTATAAGACCGGCTTCCCTTCATTAGGCGGAAGCACTCCGGCATTTACATGCGGTGATTCTTGCTTCAGTGCCGGAATAACAGCAGCCAGCGCAAGTCCCGACCTTTGCTGGGAGTTTATAAGATTCGCATTGTCTTACGAAGGTCAGACTTGCGGAATTGATCACGAGCCGAATAATTCTGTCCCAATCAGAAAAGATGCCCTTACTCCGAGAGCTAAAGCATACAACTCCAGTGCTGTCAAAATGTACGAATACAATCTTGCCATGATGCCTGACGGACTTGTAGGTATTGCCACTGATCCTGTAGTCAGAGAGCTGACAGAAGAAGAGATCGAAAGCTTTAAGATATCCATAGAAGCCATAACTGACAGCGCGAGGATCGATTCGGATATAGAGATCATCTTACGAGAAGAGATGAAGCCTTACTTTAAGGGCGACAAGACTCTTGATGAGATAATCCCGATTATTGAAGACAGAGTAAGCACAGTATTGGCTGAGAGATGATCGGCTCTCCAAATCACTCTCTGATCGGATATGGATTAGAGAGCCTGGTGGAGAACAGACCGGAAGTTATCTTATAACTGCGCCAATTACATCCTTATCGACAGCGCTGATGATGCCGAGTTCTTCTGTGATGTCTTCGTATCTGGACTGACCGATCGCTTCAGCTAAGATGACGCCGTCACAGTCAGTGAGCTTGGCTCTTGCATCTGCATTGCCAATGATGTCGCCTGCGGGAATGAACTCCATATCGGTGAGTTTGCCCTTAAGACTTGAAGCAAGCGCATTGGCATCAGCCCTGCCTGCTATGAGTATCTTCCTCGCGCCGGATGCGTAGTTTCTGATATTTGCTGCGATCATGTCATCAGTGCTGCCAAGATCGTTTACGGCATACATAGTCTTGAACCTGTCAGCTGTAATGAGCTTGCCGGACATGGTATAGATAAGCACAAAGACGCAGGAGCTTATAACAAAGCCCAGGAAAGCACCGGTAAGTGCGAACTTTACGATGGCTGAAGTGGCTACCTTGCTGCTGTCAGATTTGACTGATGTATAGTCTGACAATGCGGGCTTTACGATCTCCTGAGTTGCCTGCTTCTTTAACGAGTTAAGGATGTCTCCTAACTTCTCTAATCTGTCGTATGTCTCGAACTGGAGATTGCTGATGTAATCAGATGCCGTCACCTGATAGACCCTGGAGAGCCGGCTTACTGTAAAATCAGTACCGCCTGCGTATTCTGAAACTGCTTTATCAATAGAAGTCTCAACTGCGTCCATAACGGCTTCGCTCATTTCCCTGCTCGTTCCATAGGCTTCGATCGTGAGGATCACCGAGCCCTTGGGATTGCTGTCGTTTACCTGGCATAAAGGTATCTCTGTCGTATAAGCAGTCTGAGCAGAATAAGGATCGGAGTTATAAGTAACGCGGATGAGTTCTTTTATGTAAGAGCTGTCAGTGTTAAATGAAGCTGCAACGCCGTCAAAACTCTCGCCGCCGGCAAGTGCCGTGTTGCCGAGATACGAAGCCACCGCATAGGAGGAATCGTCATCTGCAGATATCTCGTACTGGACTATCGTATCGCAGATGGCATAAGGATCTATCTGCATGAAGATTGAGTTGTTGACGTAATTTCTCTCACCTTCGAAGAATGTCTGCATCCGGGCGAAATTGTCGTTTACTGCGGATACATCAAGATCGTAGTAACCCATGTCCCTGTCGTAGAGCGACTGCGCATCAGCCTGGACCTCAGTCTCGCCTGATGATCTAAAGTTAGGCGCTGCCTTATAGCCTGCAAAAACGCCTCCCATAAGACATGTTACCATCAGGATGATGAGCGAGTGCTTAGAGACATACCTCATGAGGTCTCTTATGTTTATCTTCACGTCAGGGATAATGTACTTGTTCATATGATCCTCCGTCAGCTTTGCTTAATTGTATCACATTGATCTTTTTGCTTGGTGAACCTGCCTGAGAGCTCGCCCAAGAGTTCTGATATCAGGCGCTCTCTCGCAAGTATGAGAATGACCATATAGATCCCGAAGAATACTATGGCCGATATCACGAGCGTTGTAAGATTTCCAAGATCGAGCCTTCTTATCTGGTACGCGGCAGCTCCTGCTATAAGAACGCCAAGTCCCACTGCCCAGAACTTTATCCTTACGAAGATGCCCGTAACGTCTTTTCTGAGCGCAATGTACTGGTAAATGGTGACTGCTATCTCAGCCGCGAGAGTTCCGATGGCTGCGCCTGTTGCTGCGAGCTTCGGGATGAGGATGATGTTGATAATGACATCTATCACCATTCCTGCGAGTTCTGAGTGGAGCACCACCCTGTCCTTGCCCATGGGCACTAACATCTGTATGCCGATGAGATTGCTCATTCCGATGAGGATAACGGTCGGCATAATGACCATCATGGGGAGTGTTGCATCAACATAATCTTCGCCTGCCACGACCAGTATTCCGTTCTTCGCGAAAAGGATAAAATACACGCTTATGGGAAGCGCCGCTATCACGACAAACTCCATTGCTTTCTTGGAGATATTTACGAACTCATCCTTAAGGCCGTGCTCAAGATAATAAGCAGACCTTGGGAGCAATACTGCGCCCAGGGAAGTGACCACGCCCACCAGAAGAGTCTTGATCTTGACCGATGCATCGTAGAGTCCGACATCACCGTCAGTCTTCATGAAGCCGAGCATTACCGTATCAAGATGCGTATAGACCGTTGCCGCGGCAGCGATAGCGAGGAATATCATTACAGGCTTAAGATGCTTTCTGATCTCGAGCTTTTCCTTAACGTTAAACGTTATGTATTTCCTGGCATTTATGAAGTTAAGAAGGAAACTTGCGCTGCTGGCGAATACCGTGATCGCACAGTACATGCGGTAGTCTTCCTTTTCCTTAATGAGGAAGAACATAAAGATGACGCTTATCGCCTTGAAGATGACAGAGCGCACTGTGATGTAGGTGTACTTTTCGAGCCCCTTATAGAGCCACTCCATGCCGAGTATGTTAAAGAAGATGGCAACGGATGCGATAACGTATAAGGGCTTGTCCCCTGCAAGGCGCGGGATAAAAAACAGGCATATGACGAAGGCTAAGTATGTGATAAGAGTCGTTACGATGTTGATCGCAAGGAGCTCTTTTACCAGCTTGGAGAGCCTAAGCTTATCGTCTCTTACCTTGGCGCATTCCCTGATGCCGTATGTCGGGATGCCGAGCTGCGCGAAGATGAGAAAATACGAGATGACCGAAGTTGCAAACGCGACCTTGCCCGTACCTTCCTTGAAGATGATCCTCGTGACATAGTAGTAGGAGATCAGCGGGAATATGAGATTGCTGATCGTAAGGATGGCATTCATTATGAAGTTCTTCCTAAGGGAAGGCGTCTTCTTATCACCCATGCTTCTCACACTTCCTTGTAAGGCTTATCTGCATATGGTTAAGGTCCACAGCCCTGTCGATAAAGAGGAACTTGAAGACAAAGCCTATCACGATTATCTTGGCAAACCATGTCGTTATGATGTTCTCGTAGAACCTGTTCGAAAAAGGCGACATCGTAATGTCCGTTACCATGTACGCGTAAAGGAAAAGGCTGAAGCTAAAGCTCGTGCCCGATGTCACGCTCTTAAGGCTCCTGTAGTAAAGAGCATTGGAGATAAGGGCGATCACTGCGGTGCACGGTATAACTCCCCAGTAGCCGAAGTCTATGAGGAAGAAATAATACATCGTCCTTACATTGCCCTGGCCAAGTCCGTTGCTGCTCTTAACGAACGGTATGATCTCAGTAAGGGGCTGCAGCCTGTAAGGCACAAGGCCCTTGTCTGCGAAGTATGTATAAAGTGCCCGGAGTGTCCTCTCACCGAACAGATTGCTGTCCTGGATTATCCTGCCCTGCGTTATGTAATTATCGAGATTATCTATGGGCGCGCCGAAGTAGATATAGAAAAGATCAGAAGGCGTCCTTCCGCCGTCTCTGCCCATAAGGCCTAATGTCGCAAAGAACAGGAATCCTCCTGCGAGCATGACTATCAGCATTATCATGTAGAACTTGATGCCCGACTTGCGCCTTATGACCGATCTGAACTTGACCGCATAAGCAACCACAACGGCAAGAACTATGAGCCTCATCAGGTTGCTCCTGCCGCCCGTTAAGACTATGTGGCAGGCAAACAGCACTATCGATATGAGCTGGAAGACATTTACCTTCCTGAAATTAACGAAGTTATGGACGGTTACATAGATAAAGATGTAAGGCACTATCCCCGATATGAGATTGCACCTGTTGTAAAGCGTTCCCGGCTGGAGCTTAAGATACTCAAAATCCTCGGGATTGAACTTGATCATCTCATTGTAGTTATTGATCTGCTCGGGGATCGTTCCGGGGTATCCGTTGCACGCCATATGAAGCTTCTCGAGATAGCTGAGAAATAATATGAAGCTTGCGATCTGAAATAAGATCACGCCGATAGTGACTATATTGCTTATCTCTATCTCATGACTTTCGATGTCGCGCTTAATGTCAATCCTGCCGCGCTTAAGGCAGTGGAAATACAAGGACACGCACGTGAATACCAGAAATCCCGCGCCTAATACCAGAACGGTCTCAGGCTCTATCGTTATGGCGAAGCGCTGCGCGTTTATAACGCATACTATCTCAAAAGCCAGGAATGCAAATGAGAACAGAAATCCCGGCGAAGACAGATCCTGATCGAACAGGATGAAGTTTACTATCACAAATACGAAGGTTGCGAGGACCAGGATATTAAGCATATATCTACCCCTTCAAAACCTTCTTGAGCCTGATGAGCTCTCCGGGAGTCATCAGGACATTCTCGTTCTTGTCAGGATGAGCGAGGTCAAATACCGTCGTATTTATGCAGCTGTAGTATCTGAAATTTATGTTGTTATGAGTAAGCCACACGCCGAAGAGCAGCTCGCCAAGATAGCCCATTTCTCTGTTGTGGCACCTGTCGCCATGGATCTGCTGATACCTTCTGTCAGTCTCGAAAAGGATGTCAAACAGCCACTTGCAGTACCTGTCCATCACTTCTTTTTTACCGATGAACATATTGCAGTTCACGTGGTAATGAAGCTCAAAATACTCATTAAGCGTAGTCATGTACTCAGGATATAAAGCCTCAACAGAATCCGTCATGAGCTTTATGAAGTCTTCCGTGAGCATCTTGGTAAACATCCCGTAGTTTGTCCTATCAGCCCAGTACTTGCTCTTCTTGACTATCACATCACATGATTTGAGCATTTCCTCAGCCCTGTCAAAGGGCAGGATCTTATATCTGTTCTTCTTGGATAAGACAATGTATTTGGCCTTGTAGTCTATGGCCTTTACATCAGCAAAGAATCTTCTGTAGTGCGTAAGGCCTAAGATCTCGCTGTCAGTATTCTTCCACATCCAGTAAAGGCCTGTCAGCTCGCAGTACGAATCGTTCTTGTCAGATATGTTGTCACCGGTGTTGTCCCTGAGATAAGAAGGATCCGCACTGTCATGTCTAAACGCGCCGACGAGCAGGGGCTGATAGCCTTCCATCACGGGAAGCTCAGTCTCCTTGTGAGTCACGATGTAGATCTTAGAATCCATCTAGAAACTCTTCTCCTGCTTGACGCCAAAGAACTTGGACCTTAAAAATGACACACCCTTGCTCAGTCTGTTTATCTTCTCTGTATATACGAACGGGACCTCCAGGATGTCGCCTGCTGCAAGCTCGCCCTTTTCTTCCTTGGCCCTGAGATAGCAGTTAAAAAGAAGCTCTGAGATCCTTCCCGGATATCTCTTCTCGAAGTCCGACATCTCGGTATCGCCCATACGCTTTATCAGCTGATCCAGGATGGGAAAAAGCCATGAACAGTACTCATCTAACATATCCCTGGGCATGATCATCATGTTGAACATATATCCCCAGGTCTGCGTCATCGTCTTGTCGAAAAAAGGAACATCCTCAGGATGCATATCTGTTAAGACTTCGCGCGTCAGATCGAGTTCCTTTGCCTGGTGCGTATGAACATAATGCGAGTATAAAGTCTCGATGTAATACTTTCTTCTTGAGGGCACGATGAGCTTCGCATGTGAGAGTTTCTCCAAGACCTCGTGATAAGAAAGGACTCCCTTCCTGCCCTTAAAGAGCCTTCTGTAGTGGACCAGTCCGATATAGTCTGAATCAAGGTTCTTCCACGCCCAGTAAAGGCCCGTAAGCTCGCTGTACATGTAGTTAAGAGAGGAGATGTTGTCGCCTTTGTTATCGGGTGAATATCCTTCTATCGGCGTCTTGCCTTCAGCTCCGACCTGACAAGGGAGATACATCTCATCAGAAGGCATCTCATACTTCTTGTGAGCACAGACTATGACAGTAACCGAAGAAGTCTTGTCCGTCATTTTGACCCCTTGCGCGCTAATACCGCAAACAATGTCTTGAACGCGATCTTGATATCCAGAGCCAGAGAGAAGTTTCTTATGTACTCGTTATCGAGCCTTACTATCTCTTCGAAGTCAGTGATCTCGGATCTGCCTGATGCCTGCCACATTCCCGTAAGTCCGGGCTTCATGGCAAGACGGCTCATGTGATGCGTCTTGTACTGCTCGAACTCATCTAACGTCGGAGGACGCGTGCCTACAAGCGACATGTCGCCCACGAGTATATTAAAGAACTGCGGGAACTCATCGATACTGGTCTTGCGCATGAACTTGCCGAACGGGAATACTCTCGGGTCATCTTCGAGCTTGAAGACAGGTCCGTTCATCTCGTTCTTGCTCATGAGCTCGGATTTCTTCTGGTCCGCATCGGCATTCATCGATCTGAACTTGAGCATGTTAAATGTCCTGCCGTTCTTGCCGACACGCTTCTGGACGAAGAATACAGGTCCGGGGGACTGTATCTTGATTATGGGTGCAACTATGACGAACAGGATGAGCGTACAGATGATGCCGATAATGGAGATGAGTATGTCAGCTATCCGCTTAATGAAGAGCTCACCTATGGACGCCTTGGAGATCGTTGATGTTACGACCGTATAGTTTGATATGTTCTCGATAGTTACGTTCGACAGATTCTTGAGTTCAAGGTTAAGACCTACGTGAACAGTAAGTCCCATGATCATGAACTTGCTCATCAGCTTGCCGCTCTCGCCGTGCTTGCAGAAGATGTAGACCTCGTTTATCGCGTTCTCCTTGATGTAGTCTAATATGCCTTCCATCTTGATGACGGGAACGCCCCTGATCTCTGATACGTTGCTTACCGTATCGCCTATCATTACAACGCCGACGAATTCATAGTAACCTGAGTTCTCGCGTCTTAATGTCTGGATGATCCTCTCGGCAGAATTCTCATAAGTTACGATGATAACCTTGGAAGTGTTCTTGCCTTCACTGAACTGTTTAAGAAGGCTCGCTTTCCTGAGCAGCCTGAACGAGAACATCAGCAGCACATCGAATATCGCGAACATACCAATGATGGTACGTGAATACAGCTCAGACTGTTTCATCGCGAACAATACAGCAAACACCGTAAGGATTATCGTAAGGTTCAAGACCACTATCTGCGACAGCTCCCTTAAGGCCGAACGCTTCAGGATGTTGCTGTGCGCATTGTTGAACGTGACGAAGATCACATAGATGAATACGATTACAACAAAAAGATTACGATACCTTTCGAAGTACTCGATATCCTCCGAACGGTCCGTCCTTATCATGTACGCTATGACGAGCGATATAAGGATGCTCAGAAGATCCAGAAGGATAAAGTCTATATGCTTGGCTGCTGTATGTGACTGCTTTGCCATTGATCCTTAACCCTCAAACTTAAATGCGTCTGAAAGACCGGGGAAAGTCCTGTCCCTGTCATTGATATTAAGCTTTGTTCCGTCTTCCAATACTTCGCCTGCAACATCTGTCTCAGGCCACTTGATGCCGATCTCAGGATCGTTCCAGCGCAGACCGCCCTCATCACCCGGATGGTAGAAATCAGTTACCTTGTAGCAGAACTCTGCAGTCTCGGAAAGTACCAGGAATCCGTGAGCAAATCCGGGAGAGATGTAGAACTGCTTCTTGTTCTCTTCTGAAAGCTCAACGCCGTACCACTGACCGTATGTTGAAGAGCCTGACCTGAGATCTACTGCAACGTCAAAGACCCTTCCCTTGATAGCCCTTACGAGCTTGCCCTGAGGGAATTCCTTCTGGTAGTGAAGACCTCTTAATACGCCCTTCTTGCTCATGGACTGGTTGTCCTGGACAAAGACCATGTCCAGTCCTGCTTCGCTCATGTCCCTGAGGTTATATGTCTCCATGAAGTATCCGCGCTCGTCGCCGTGGACTGCGGGCTCGATTACGTATAAACCTTCGATAGGTGCCTTGGTAACTTTGATCTGTCCCATGTTATTCTCCGATCTCCTTAAGATATCTGGATAAAGCGTCCTGCCATGAAGGGAGCGGGGTAAAGCCGCTCTCTATGAGCTTGCTCTTTTCGAGCCTGGAATTTCTGGGGCGCTTTGCCTTGGAAAGTCCGTATTCTTCTGTCGTGACAGGTTCCACAACGGTGGAAAGGCCTGCCTGCTTATAGATCTCACAGGTAAAGTCATACCATGAGATATATCCGCCTTCGTTGGTCGCATGATAGTAGCCGTACTTGCCGGTAAGAGCCATATCGACAAGAAGTCTTGCCAGATCGAAGGTATATGTAGGTGTTCCGATCTGATCGTTTACGACTCTTACCCTGTCGTGATTCTCTGCAACCTTGAGCATGGTCTTAATGAAGTTCTTGCCGTTCCTGCCGAAGACCCATGCGATCCTGACGATAAAGAACTTATCAAGCGCAGAGCTTACAGCGAGCTCGCCTTCGAGCTTGGTCTGACCATAGAAATTGATCGGGGCATAGTCCTTGCAGTCAGGCTGCCAGGGCTCAGTCCCTTCTCCGTTAAATACATAGTCCGTGCTGATGTAGATCATCTTGGCATCAACGGCCAGGGCAGCTTCTGCAATAGCCTTGGTGCCGTCCACATTGATAGCTCTTACCTTCGCCTGGTTCTCCTCATCTTCTGCAGCATCGACAGCCGTCCATGCAGCGCAGTGTACGATCACATCAGGCTTAACTTCGCTTATCACCGACATGACGGCATCCTTGTCTGTGATATCAAGGCTTACATACGGCATTGCCGTAACGGCCGAGCCGTCAGCTATGCCGCTGTAGACAGGTGCAATATCAGAACCTACGCCCTCCATGCCGCGGGAAGCTATCTCGTTCATTACATCGTGGCCTAACTGTCCGGCAACTCCGGTTACGAAAAACTTCATCTCTGATCAAGCCTCTTCTAATCTCTTGGAATACATCTTGTCGTAGTAGTTCTGGTACTCGCCTGAGATGATGTTCTCCCACCATGAACGGTTATCGAGATACCACTGGATCGTCTTCTTGATGCCGTCCTCGAACTTAGTCTCGGGAAGCCATCCAAGCTCGTTGTGGATCTTGGTGGGATCTATCGCATATCTCATGTCGTGACCCTTACGGTCTTCAACGTGAACGATAAGTGACTCGGGCTTATCCAGGTACTTGCAGATGAGCTTGACGATGTCAATGTTCTTCATCTCATTGTGTCCGCCGACGTTATAGACCTCGCCGACCTTGCCCTTGTGGATGATAAGATCTATTGCTCTGCAGTGGTCTTCGACATAGAGCCAGTCTCTTACGTTAAGGCCTTCGCCATAAACAGGGAGCGGCTTGTCAGCCAGAGCATTTGCGATCATAAGAGGGATCAGCTTCTCAGGGAAGTGATAAGGGCCGTAGTTATTAGAGCACCTTGAGATGGTTACAGGAAGGCCGTATGTCCTGTGATATGCGAGGACCAGAAGGTCTGCACCTGCCTTCGAGCTTGAATAAGGGGAAGATGTGTGGATGGGAGTCTGCTCAGTAAAGAACAGGTCGGGACGGTCAAGAGGAAGATCCCCGTAGACCTCATCGGTTGATACCTGGTGGTATCTTGTGATGCCGTACTTCCTGCATGCATCCATGAGGACTGATGTGCCCAGGATATTTGTCTCGAGGAAGATCTGAGGATTTTCGATCGAGCGGTCAACATGCGACTCTGCTGCAAAGTTTACGACGATGTCGGGATGCTCCTCCTCGAAAAGCTTCTCAACCGCTTCCTTGTCGCAGATGTCAGCCTTTACGAACCTGAAGTTCGGGTTGTCCATTACGGACTCGAGCGTTGAGAGATTGCCCGCATATGTAAGCTTGTCTAAACAGATTATCCGGTAATCAGGATGCTCCTTAAGCATGTGAAATACGAAATTGCTTCCGATGAATCCTGCTCCGCCTGTTACTATTATGTTCATCTTGAACCTGCCTCCCCTTAAACGATCTTGTTAATGTATTTACCGTCCAATACAGCCCTTAAGTACTGGCCGTACTGGCTCTTGCCCATCTTGCGGATAGCCTCTTCGACCTGCTCAGCGTTGATCCAGCCGTTCTCGTAAGCGATGTCTTCGAGGCAGCCGATCTTTCTGTGCTGATGCTGCTCCATTGTCTTTACGAAATTGCCCGCATCGAAAAGGCTCTCATGCGTTCCCGTATCGAGCCATGTAAATCCGCGGCCTAAGATCTCAACATTAAGCTTGCCCTGCTCTAAGTAGATCCTGTTAAGGTCAGTGATCTCAAGCTCGCCTCTTGCTGAGGGCTTTAACCCCTTGGCATATTCGACTACCTTGTTGTCGTAGAAATAAAGGCCCGTTACGCAGTAATTGCTCTTGGGCTGTGCGGGCTTCTCTTCAATGGAGACCGCGGTGCCGTTCTTGTCGAACTCAACGATTCCGAATCTCTCGGGATCTTCAACATAGTATCCGAAGACCGTTGCGCCCTTGCCACTGTTAGCATTCTCAACGGCATTCTTAAGTCTCTTCCTAAGGCCGTGGCCTGAGAAGATGTTATCGCCCAAGATCATGGCGGCGTTGTCATCACCTATGAAGTCCGCGCCCAGGACAAATGCCTGTGCAAGTCCGTCAGGTGAAGGCTGGACTTTGTAGCAAAGATCGATGCCGAACTGGTGGCCGTCACCTAAGAGGGCTTCAAATCTCGGAGTATCATCAGGAGTTGAAATGATCATTATGTCCCTGATCCCTGCGCTCATGAGCACCGAGAGAGGATAATAGATCATAGGCTTGTCGTAAACAGGCAAAAGCTGCTTGGATGTTACCATCGTAAGAGGATAAAGCCTCGTTCCGGATCCGCCGGCCAGTACTATTCCTTTCAAGTTGAGCCTCCCATCCCGCACGGCTATGCGCGGACATAGTTATAAATAATAATTATTATAATACTAACGCGCGTTAATTCAAAATCTGCATATTAGACAGATAGTATGCTTGGTAAGGGACTGGTTTATTAGAATATGGGGATTTTTGGCCGGCACTCTCCAAATTGCTCTCTGATCAGGGGCATATTTGAGAGTCATATGGAGAATAGTCTATCTCCGCAGCTTTTATTATGACAGCAAAAAGGCTGCCATATTTCAGACAGCCCTTACGATCGGTTAAATTAAGATACTGATCAAGCCTTAGCCTTGTTAGCAGCCTTAGCGAGCTTGGACTTAGTCCTTGACGCAGCGTTCTTGGACATGTGACCCTTGGCAGCAGCCTGGTCAACAGCCTTCTGAGCGTTCTTTACTGTTACATCAAGATTCTCGCCTGACTCGATATCTGCCTTAGCCTTCTTAAGAGTTGTGCGGATAGCACTCTTCTTACTCTTATTTGCTACAGCCTTCTTCTCTGAAACGTTTACACGCTTGATAGCTGATTTGATATTAGGCATTATTGTGACCTCCGTTCAGTCATAAATATATTAATAAGCGTTCTTAGCACCGAAGAATTGTATCACGATTAAAATGCAATCGCAATACCAAATTTAAGTTATTGTGTTCCTGGTCGCCTCATAAAGGCCGATACCCGCAGCGATCGTAATGTTAAGGCTGTCTATATCGCCCGAATGCTCTATCCTTATGGGCTGTCCTATGGAAGCGAAAGAACTTGGAAGTCCCGTGGCCTCATTTCCCATTATGAGTGAGAAAGGAGCCTTGATCTCAGTCTTCTGGAGCTTCGTGCTTCCGTCTAACATGAACGGATAGAGGTTATTCTCAGGGAATCTCGAAGAATATGCTTCAAAGGAAGGAAATACCTCGATCCTGACAGATGCCGTGGCACCCATCGATGCCCTTATGACCTTGGGATCGTAATGGTCACAGGCAGGCGGAACTACTGCGATGTCCTTTACTCCGAACCCTAAGCAGCTCCTGATTATCGTTCCCATGTTCCCGCTGTTCGAGGGATTAACAAGGACCATGTGGCTGCCCGGCAGGACCGGAGTCTCATTCTTTTCGAGCACGCCGATGACAAAGCAGTTTCCCTTCTTGGAGAGGATGTTGAAAGCCTTGGCATCAGTCTCTACGGGGATGTTATTCGCGCTGCAGATCGAGTATATCCGCTCTTTGGTCTCCTCCGAGTCAAAGTCCGGATGGAGCAAGACCGCCCTGACATCAGACATCTTCTTGTTCAGATACTCCATGGTGACCGTAGCGCCCAGAGAGTATGTGATATCGCTGTCTTTTCTGTAAGATGACACTTTCATTATATTCATGCTCCACAATAGAAAAATGGTATTGCTTGTGCTATTATAATCAATATTTTTATGCGGAGGGGCATTTTTATGGAAAACAATGAAAACATTGAAACAAAGTCTGCTTCAGGTAACGCTAAGATCTTTGCTATTTTAAGCTATATCGGAATCCTCTGGCTCTTAGGACTTCTTATCGAGCCTGAGAAGAACGATCCTTTTGTAAAGAACCACGTTAACAACGGCATCGTGCTCACAATAGCAGGTGCTGCACTCGGAGTCCTGGGCTTCATTCCTTTCGTTCAGTTCGTAGCATGGCTCGTTAGCGTTGCGATCTTCGTATTTGCGATCATGGGCATCGTTCAGGCTGCAAGCGACAAGGAATTCACTATCCCGCTCATTGGCGACAAGTTCCAGATCATCAAGTAATCTACTAACACGATCAGAATCAACGGGGATGTCACGGATCAAGCGGCATCCCCTTATTTTTAAAATGACAGACAAGAAACAGGCACGTCTATCCCAGCGCAAAAAGGGAATAATCTATCTTCTTCTATCTTCACTATCCTTCGCGGTAATGGCTCTGTTCATCAACCTCGCAGGTGACATGCCTGTCTTCATGAAGGCCTTCTTCAGAAACGTCGTGGCTATCCTCATCACCATCCCGATGCTTGCAAGATCCCCTGAAGGATTCAAGATCCAAAAAGGCAGTCTGCCCGGTCTTCTTGCCAGGGCAGCATTCGGTACGGTCGGACTCGTCTGTAATTTCTATGCCATCTCCAAAATAAACATTGCTGATGCCCTGATCCTTAATAAGCTCTCTCCGTTCTTTGCGATCATTGCATCGATCTTTATCTTAAGCGAAGTTGCAAACATCCATCAGTGGCTCGCCATAACAGTTGCACTTGTTGGCGCGATATTCGTCGTAAAGCCCACATTCCTCATGAACATCTTCACAGGCACAGATACTTATGGAACACAAGCTATCTTCCCTGCCCTTATCGGTCTTATAGGAGGCGTCGCTGCAGGAACTGCTTATACGTTCCTTCGAAAGCTCAGTCTCAAAGGCGAAAGAAAGACAGTGATCGTCGCATTCTTCTCCGTATTCTCATGCCTGGCATGCATACCGTTCATAATCGCAACTTACCAGCCTGTCAGACCGATACAGATCTTATTCTGTGCGTGCGCTGGCGTAGCAGCCTGCTGCGGCCAGTTCACCATAACGGCAGCTTACGCAGCCTGCCCTGCCAAGGAGATCTCCGTTTACGATTATTCGACTGTCATATTCGCAGCGATACTCGGCATGCTCTTCCTTGATGAGTTCCCTGACTGGCTGTCTGTCATCGGCTACGTCATAATCATCGGAGCATCCGTCTATTCGTTCCTTTATAACAACGGATATCTTACTCGTCGGAAGTGAGCAAAGGCGCCGAATATCCCAGGACCTCATCTGCTTCTGACTCATCTAATACTCCGATCGAGTTCATCTTATTCTTCATGATACGTGTGCGCTCTGAGATGCCGTGTGTCGCAGTCGAAGCCTGGTCGATCTTCTTTGCTGCGGCAGATACTGCTTCATCGAGCTTGCCGATCTGCGTCTTAACTGCTTCAAGTGTCTTCTTAACATTCGCGGTCTCACGGTTGAGGGCTGCATTCCTGAACCCTAAAGCAATAACATTAAGAAGCGCAGTGATAGTTGTCGGGCCTGCTATCACGACATTGATATTCTGACATTCTTCAACAATGCCGTCGATACGGAGGACCTCGGCATACAGCCCCTCTGTCGGAAGGAACATGATCCCGAAATCAGAGGTGTGCGGAGGATCGACATACTTATCCCTGATCTTCCTGGCTTCATTAAGCACTCTGTTCTTCAGTTCCTTCTGCGCTGCTGCCAGGGCCTGTGCGTCACAGTTTTCCGATGCCTCAACGATATGGTTATAGATATCAGACGGGAACTTGGAGTCGATAGGAAGATAAACTGTCTCACCAAGATCCGAAGGCAGTATGACAGCATACTCTACCGGATCTGAAGAATTCTTCTTCGTGGTAACATTTTTATCATACTGTCCTGCGGAAAGCGTCTGCTCAAGTATCCTGCCGAGCTGGACTTCTCCCCACGTACCCCTTGTCTTAACGTTGGTAAGGGTCTTGTTCAAGCTCTCTACTCCTGTTGACAGTGTCTGGAGCTTTCCGAGTGATTCATAGAGTTTGCCAAGGTTGTCCGTAACCTGCTTGAAGTTGCTGTCCAATCTCTCGTTAAGGGTCTTATCAAGCTTCTCGTTGACCACTCCTCTTATCTCATCAAGCTTCTTCTCATTTGACTGCTGGATGTCCTTAAGAGAATCTGTCAGTGTCTTATTCATGCTCTCTGTAGTCTTCCGCAGGGTCTCGGAAAGAGACTTCTGCATCTCGGAGAATGAATCCTTCTGCACTACTGTTGTATCGTGAAGCTGCTTACTGAACCCCTGAAGCGCTTCAGTCTGTGACTTGGCAAGATTCTGCATGGACTGTTCCTGCCTCTGAGCAAGATCGTTCTGAACTTTGCTCTGTTCCATTCTGGAAGCTCTGAAACTTTCACTGTTCTCCTTACGGATCTGATCGATCTGGTTTAAGGTATATTTCTGTCCCTGCTCCATACGGTCGTTGAGCAGGCCCACGTTCTTACTGATCTCCTCAGTATTGGTCAGGCACTTCCTGGCATTCTCCCCGGACTCATCGTCCTGCCTGTTCCCGGAAGCACGAAGCATAACGAGCAATGCAACCTCAAGGATAATGATCACTATAGCTAAGATGTAGATAAATAAGCCGTCTGGCATAGATTAACCTCCGAACAGGAACCGGGTATTCATTGTTTGGTTCCGGTCAATTTTGATTATACTAATACTTCAGTATCAATATTGGTACATTACTTACATATACTGTCACCTTTGTTAACAACTGATCAGTATTCTCCGTCAATCATCTATGATGTTGCCCTTATCAACATTTGGCTCGATCAGATTGTCATAAGCATACTGCCAGATGTCTTCTGAACCGAGATGAGTATTCTCATTGCGTTTCATTACCCAGCTCTTCCTGACGCCGTGTTCCTTCCAGGCTTTGCCATCAGTTGCATCGTTTAAGATAAGAGGCTGGAAGCAGTCCATAGTCCTGGCGAACTTGGCTTCGGGAGTCTTCTGTTCTTCGAATTCTGTCCAGAGTGATTTAAGATACTCACACTGATCTTCAGGCAAAAGGCTGTAGAGTTTGTCGGCGGCTTTGTGCTCGCGCTCTTTTTGGGTCTTCTTGCCTTCCTGATCGTATGCGTAGGTATCACCTGCATAGACTTCGACGAGGTCGTGGATGAGGAGCATGCTCATGGTCTTTAAGACATCTATCTCTTCGTTGGCATACTCTTTAAGGAGCAAGGTCATTATCGCCATGTGCCAGGCATGCTCGGCATCGTTCTCATGGGTAGTGCAGTCGGTT
Organism: uncultured Clostridia bacterium; assembly: GCA_946187935.1. Lineage (GTDB taxonomy): Bacteria > Bacillota > Clostridia > Saccharofermentanales > Saccharofermentanaceae > Saccharofermentans. Next base: position 26,277 of record CAMHSJ010000009.1, on the reverse strand, counting down.
AAGTAACTCTGACGCTTGATGAGCTTTTCCTTATCGATCTCTCTTATGAACGCCATCTGCCTGTCAAATCTTTCCTTGTCCATGACATGTGCCTCCCTTAGGAAAAACTATATGCCGTTGATCATCTTTATTATCCCGGCAACTCCCATCGGCGTATCTGTAACCCCGAGATGGGGATACATGGAAACGTCATCTTCTGTCTTGAAGCCAAAACCATAGGTTACAGCGATAAAAGGCGTTTCGGCCTTAAGAGCGCCCTTGGCATCGTTGTCGGTATCGCCGACTAAGACGCTGTCTTCTTTTGATGTGCCGGTCTCTTCCTGGCACATCCTGACGATGTCTTCTTTTTTCAAGACATTGTTGTTATCTGCGCCGTGCATTACTTCGCAGTACTTATCGAAACCGAAATGCCTGAGCAGTGTCAGCGCATAGTCTTCGCGCTTATAGGTCGCGACCGCCATCTTGATGCCCATGCTCTTAAGATCCTCGCAAAGGTCGTAGATACCTTCGTACGGCTCAGCAAGAAAGAGTGCTTCTTCCTTGTAGTATTCTCTGAAGACGTTGGCTGCTTTCTGCGCAGCATCGGCATCGCAGCCGTAGTGCTTTATAAAGGAGTTCTGGATGGGCGGACCCACGAATGTCAGCATGGTCTCGTAAGGAAGCCTCTCGTAGCCAAGCTTGTCCGCAGCGTATTTGGCGCTTTCAATTATGCCCTCTTTTGTGTCGAGCAGAGTGCCGTCAAGATCAAAGATAACGCTTCTGATCATCTGTTATACCTTATCTTCTCGAACTCATCTCTGGGCAGGAACGGAGCCATGTCATCTAAAGATGGCGATACGATCCTTCCGTCAGGCAAGACCTTGGATGAGGACTTGGGCTCGAAGTTCTGATTGGGATCAACGACTGCCTCGATGATGGCAGGACCCTCGCAGTTTAATGCTTCATCTAAGATGGCGTCAGCATCCTTTTCGCTGTCGAGTTTAAAATACTTAACGCCGAAAGCATCAGCTAATCTGCCGAAGTCAGGGAAGCCTACGCCGCTGTCTTTGTCGATGCCGATGAAAGGCGGCTGGAAGAGATTTCTCTGTGTCTGTCTTATCGAGAGATAGCCGTTGTTGTTGAGGATCACGAGCTTCATGTCCAGCTTGTTGTGGGCGACTGTCGCAAGTTCCTGGAGGTTCATCATGACGCTTCCGTCGCCGTCGATGCAGATGGTCCTCCTGCTGTTGTCAGAGACCGCAACGCCGACTGCCGCCGGGAAGCCGTAACCCATCGCAGCGCAGCCTGAGTTAGTGAACATCCTCTGTCCCTGCTTGACCTTGGCCGCCTGGAACGTGATGACGCATGCAGCGCCATTGCCGCAGATGATGCGGTCGGTGTTATCAAGATGTGCGAAAAGCTTATCAATGAACACATACGGGTTGATGAGTCCGTCCCTGTGATACTCATCTCTTACCGTGGGATACTTGATAAGAAGATCTCTGCACCACTTTACCCATTCGCTGTGGCAGGGAGCGGGAGTGTAATCTAAGGCGAGCATCTTATCAAGGAAATCAGTTACCGATGCATTGATGGGAAGATCTATCAGGACCGTAGGCTTTATAAGCTCTCTGGGGTCCACATCTACGACTGCCTTAAATGCGTTCTTCGCAAAGTCGTAGTGCGTGTAGCCGATCATACGGATGTTCATCCTGCAGCCTAAGGAAATGAGAAGGTCGCAGTTCTGGATCGCGAAGTTGCCTGACCTCATGCCTACAGTGCCGGGCATGCCGACGTAATAAGGGTTGTCGTAAGCGACAGTATCGTTGGCATTCCATGCAGTTACACAAGGGATCTGATACTTATCAAGGAACTTAAGGAGCTTGTCTGTTGCGCCTGCCAGGTTGATGCCCGTGCCTGCGAGAACGAGAGGAGCCTTTGCCTCCTTCAGCTTCATCATGAGGATATCTATGGCAGACTGCTTGACCTCGGGAGTCCTCCAGACGACTTCCTTATCGGCATCAAAATGTATAAGGCTGTCTGTCTCTATCTTGGCGCCCTGGACGTCTAACGGGATGTCGAGCCAAACAGGACCGCCCCTGCCGTTTGTAGCAAAGAACAATGCCTTCTCCAAATGATATGCGATCTCCTGGGGATTAGTCACCATCACCGCATATTTGGTCATGTTCCTGACCGAATCGATGACGTTGAATTCCTGGTCACCTAACTGTCTTAAGTTAAGATCGGGAACTGCCCAGATCGTTGTCTCGCGCTTAACCTGTCCTGATAAGACGAACATAGGAATGGAATCAAGCCAGCCGCCCATAACGCCTGTGATCGCATTGGTCCCGCCGGGGCCGCTGGTAACGCAGACACAGGCAAGATCGCCTGTCATCCTGGTATAACCTTCAGCGGCGATCGCACACGCCTGCTCGTGGTGGTTAAAGGTGCACTTGATCCCCTCCTGGTGACCTATAGCATCGTCAAGATGCATGGCGCCTCCGCCCGTAACCATGAAACAGTCCCTGATACCGTTATCTACGAGAAACTGTGATATGTATTTTGCTACTTTCATCTCCATTGTCTTACACCTCGGTAGTTAAACTTATATTGCAGCGCCGTGGATATCTTCCTCTGCATCGTATGCAGAATAAGTGATGAACTTGATATCCATCTGTTTTCTGTATTCAGCGATAGAAGCCTTCATGTGGCTGTTGAGACTTACTGCTTCCCTCTTGACAAAGTCATATTCCATCTCGGGATTATTGTAGTTGTTCTCCCTGTCTGAGTAACCGTCAAAGCCTGCGCAGTAGATAGACTTGATGCCTATCCTGTTTAGGAACTTGACGAGCATCAGGAAAGAGTTGTCTATGATCTTCTCATCCTTTTCGAGCAGGGGGGATCTGTTGATGACGAAGTCGAACTTGCCGTTTCTTGCCGTGACGTTTGTCGTGGCAAGCTTTTTGACATCCTTATGCCTGTCTTCTCTCAAGGGCAGGGTCATGTCGTGGTAACGCTTGGGATTGGTGATGAAGACGCAGTCTGATGTTACTTCCTTGGGAAGATAGTTGACTGAGATGATCACCGGATTTTCTTCTGCAACAAACTTCTGCACCTTCTTGGCCTGAAGCCCTATGTTCTTGCCCGGGCCTACCAGAAGGATCTTTCTGTCCCCTGCAAAGTCCAAAAAATCATTGACCGCCTTGCCCTCATCTATGTGGCTTTCAACGAACTCACCATAGTATTTCCTGCCGACCTCTTTATCGTATAAGAGCTTCTTGTCTTCGGGCTCTATCGTGGAGAGGAGCTCGTCTATCATGGAGACAGAGAGGTTCTCCTCCTTCTCGAAGTCCGTCAGATAGTTCGGATGGCACTTGTTCTTGGCGCAGAGATAGAAGAAAGTCTTATATCCCCAAGGGGTCTTTCTGTAGAATTCCATCACTGATTCGTTTATCGCTTCGAGCATGGAGTCGATCACATAACTGCCGCCGTATCTCTCGTTAAGCGTCATGGCGATGAGCTCTATGGGGGCATTGCCCGCACTCTTTCCCATGCCGTACAAAGTGCCGTCAACGACTATGTCGTGCTTGCCCTCATACTTAAGGAACGTAAGAGCGTTGGAGTATCCGAGCTGGAAATTGTTGTGCGCATGGAAACCGATGCCGATCCCGGGAAGGACATTGTCATCCAAGATCTTGTATAAGTGCAGGAGCTTCTCGTCGTCCATGAGGCCGTATGTATCGACCATGGAGACCGCATGAGGCTTAACGTCATTTACCAGAGAGATCAGCTCCAGGAGTTCTTCATCCGTATAGCTCGTTACCGATACGAGCTGCGAGAAGACCTTGTATCCAAGCTCTTTTACCTGTCTGCAGAACTCCATCGCAGGATGCATCTTGCCCTTCTTGAAGATGACCCTGATGCCGTCAAGATAAGAGTCTTCGCAAGGCGCGAGATTCTCTATAGCGCATGTGCCGAAGTCGATCATGCCGACCACCATGGCGTTCTTGCGGTCTAATCTGCCGAAAATCATGTCAGCTGACTTTGTATCCGGGAAGATGGTGCGGTCTATGTCGTAAGGTCTTCTGTCATCCAAGAAGCCTACTTCGATGATATCGACATTAGCGTCGGCAAGCCGCTCGAAGATGCTTACGGTGTTCGTATAACCGAACCGCCAGTCGTTGACGTATCCGCCGTCTCTTAAGGTGCAGTCAAGAAGTTGTATTTTTTTCATTGATGGTCCCCCGCTAAAGGCTCGTGGTCCTCTTTTAAAAATTTCCTGTATTATACTCTTATTAACGCGAAAACAAAAACAGGGGTGCTAAAACCCCTTGTTTTACTAGGCGTGTAACACTGTTACAAAGAAATTCAGTCCGGAGGCTTCACTCTCTTATAAAGACTTACGTGCTTGCCGAGATCAAAAAAGCCGTTCTTGTGATAGAACCCGTAAGAGGGCTTGTCGGTGTCAGTCTGAAGGAAGATCCCGCAAAACCCCTTGGCCTTGATCTCATCTTCTATCATGGACAGAAAATTGCTCCCTATGCCCTGACCGCGGCATTCAGGTGACACGCACAACTCCTCGATATTGTAGTTGGTTCCTTCCCACCAGTGGCGGATACATCCCACTGACATCGCGATGAGCACACCGTCCCTGACGAGGCCGTAATTAAGGGCGTTATAAGAACCTGAGATCTCCGTCATGTATTCATGAAGCTGCACCGGATCGCTCCAGTCGTCATTCCAGGGCTCGCCTGCAAATGAGATCTTATAGAGCTCCTCCATCTTGGGAAGATAAGATTCATCAAGAACTATTAGCTTATGATCGGTCATCTTTCACTCCTTGCGAAGCATCGCCATGAGCCACTCAGGATCTATGTCCCTTAAGTCTTTGCCGGCTGCCATCTCTTCCATTATGCCCTGAACTGATGCCCAGAAACATGTGGCCAGGAGCTTGGGATCGCCTTTCCTGAAGATGCCCTGTTTCTGGCCTTTTCTGATTATCTTGGCGGTAAACTCGATGGAATCTACCTGCCTGGCTGCCTCCCTGGCCTTTTCGGGCATGCCTGCTCTTCTAACCTGCCCCATCAGGACGAACATGTTAAAGACCCAGGGCTGCTCGTTGGCGTATTGGAACATCTGCGTAAGAAAGCTCTTGAGATAGACATCAGGCGGCAGGTCCTTCATCTTATCAGAATCCGCCCCCGAGCTTAATGCTTTGGTCCCCTGAGCTCCCATCTTCACTACCTCTAAGAGGAGCTCCTCCTTGGATTCAAAGTAATGAAACATCAGCCCCGTACTCATCGATGCCGCCTGCGCGATATCCGTGATCTTGGTCTCGTAATACCCCTTCTCAACGAAAAGGTTAAGCGCCGTCATCAGTATAGCCTTGCGTCTTTCTTCCTTCTGCTCTTTTCTGGTCATCCTTATACCCTCAGATATCTATGCTCTTCTTGTCCCTTCTAAGGATCCTCTGGACCGCGAACTTGCCTGATACCAGCGCGATGGGGAGTCCGCCCGGGCTCATGACCCACTGTCCTGCCACGAAGAGATTGCTAACGCCTTTAACTACGCCTTTAAATCTCATCTGCTTGTTTCCCACCGTTGTGACAAAGCCCATATAGGATCCGTGATATGCATTACAGTATCTATTATAAGTCAAAGGCGTCCAGCAATCGAGAATCTCTATCCTGCCGTCAAGTTCAGGGAATGCCTTTACAATCCGCTCAACAAGCTGCTCTGACAGTTCGGCCTTCTTGGCCTTATACTCTTCTTTAGATAAGCTTTCCCAGTATCTGTAATCTTCATCTGACTGGACCACGTTTGCCTGCAGCACTGTCCTGCCTTCAGGAGCAAAGCTCTTATCGTATGCATAGGATTTAACGGACATGCGTTCATATTTCTGATCTCCAATAGACAGAGGCTCACAATCGAAAACGACCGTTCCTGTCTCAGAGAAATCAGCATCAATTGCGCACGCGATCTGAAAACCGCTCGTTACAGGATATGCCTTCCTGTTCTCATATGCCTTCTTAAGGTCTTTGGGCATATATTTCCTGTCAATGAGATTTCCGTATAGGAAGGCCGTATCAACAGCGGTTATGACCTCGTCTGCTTCAACTACCGTGCCGTCAGCAAGTTCTAAGCCTGTTGCTCTGTTTCCTTCAATGACTATTCTCTTTGCCGGCGCATTGGTAAAGATCCTGCCGCCCATCTCCTTGAACTTCTCTGCTATGCGCAGAGTCATTGCCAGAGAACCCTTAAGCGGGATCTTGCCATTGCCTGATGCCATGGTCGCATATGAGACCAGGAATGAATAAGCTGTGTATTCCTTAGGCAGATAGTCTGTCATGAGTTTCTTCATGACAGGAGTCTTAAACTTCTCAGCAAGCTCGCTTAAGCTTATCTTGCCATACTCTTTCATCACCTTGGGAAAATCTGCCATCTCCTTGCCCATGGCTATGTAGTCCTTGATGCCCATCATGTCCAAAGGCTTATCTGAAGGGATCACGCAGGACTTGGCATACTCAACATGATCCATGAACTTATTGATCTCATCAGCATCTTCAGGAGCAATCTCTAATAGTTCTTTCCTGGTCTTATCCGTATCGTGCCAGAGCGTCACTCTCTTGCCATCAAGGATGCTGGTATAGAACTTGTCTTCTGCTGCATACTCCGTGTTCTCGTCAATGGCGCCAACCGTCTTCCAGACTTGCCAGAGCTTTGTATCAGGGTCGGTACCCGTCAGCCAGTGTATGCAGTTATCGATGTGATAACCCTTCCTGTTCCACCCCATGCACTCGCCGCCCGGGAGCGCGTTCTTCTCGTAGATCTCCGCCTCAAAACCTGCCTTAAGCGCATAGATGCCTGCAGAAAGACCTGCGATTCCACCGCCTGCTATAACTACTTTTTTCATCTTGATCCCCTTTCACGTTGAATCTGTATTCGTTGAATTTAAATTCAATATACACGCAGGTGATCACCTTGTCAACAACTTTTTGAATTTAGATTCAATGAGATTTCACACGCCCATCCCGGCTGCAGCAGAATCAGCAAGCTGCGTGTATGTGACATTAGGGTCAGCTTCGGCGGCTTCCTTCATACGGACGAGGTATGAACCCTTTCCTCCGTATTCACCCATATGGTAATAGATGCACTGTTTCTCCTGATCTGTGAGACTTATTATGTTCTGCTCTATCATCTCTATCGAGCGCTCACCGTGCCTATTATCCTTAAGCTTTGCAGCTATTATCTTGATCTGTCCGTCTTCTTCCTTAAACGTCTTCTGATCGCTCTTACAAAGGTCGTGGAACATACCTATGATGTACGGCGACTCCTCCCTGTCCCACTTAAGATCTTCTGTCTTTGTGAATTCCAGAAGAAGCTCTGTTACCTTCAGGCTGTGTTCGAAATTCCCTCCGACCCAGTTTCCGTGATACTTATATGACGACGGCGCTGTGAAATAACCTGTGTCAGTAAGATAGGAGATGACATTCCCATCCGTAAGATACGGGAAGTTCTCCATCAGCTTAAGATAAATGGTCTTGTTTTCTTCGGTCTTTTCGAGAAGGAGTTTTGTGCACATATCAAAGGATCAGGATCACACCGATGGCATTTGCCAGAAGGTGAGATATAAAGCTGCACCACGCATTGTCAGTCTTATAGAAGACAAGGCCGTAGAAGACAGCGTTTATGAATACCAGCGACAGATCGTAGATAACTACGACAGGCTCTCCAATGCTGAAATGTCCCATCGCAAATACAAACGAAGCAGCGATAAGGGCAGGCACTATACCGAATGCTTTAGTCAGCTGTTTCTGATAAAAGCCTCTGAATGCGATCTCCTCGCCCAGCGCCGCCATGACAAGAGTAAAGATCGTGGGGAACAGATTCTCCTTATCGAGCATGGTGGTCCTCGAACCTAAGTGTTCGGCAAAGCCCGGGATCAGGGGATCGACAAAGAACGTGGTGACAATGTTTATAATGCTTGGGATTAAAGCCAGGATTATCACCTTGATATCCAGCATCTGCTTGGGGAATGTCCTGATGTTAAGGCCTTCGTTCTTGTTATCATTAGTCTTTGCCGTGACAAAATAAGCTATGATGCCGATGATTACTGATATGCCTGCAAGTTTTAAGGTCTCACCGTCAACCTTAAGGTTCAAGAGATTGGTAAATGATATTGCCGTCATTACCGCAAGGAATATCCATACAATCTTCTTAAGATCGTTTTTGACTATGCTCATCTGTTATCTTCTCCTGTATCTTGATGCGCTGAGATTCATTGATGTGATCTTGCCGTATCTGCCTTTTCCCTTGGGTGCAGGAAGAGTCTCCGGCTCTATCCCGTACTGATCCATGAATTCTTTAAGTTTGGTTTTATCTTCTCCAAATACCGTCAGGTATATGGTGGCAACTGAAGGGTTTCCGTTATCGCCCATATCATGCACATATATGATATCTTTTGCCTTGTTATACTCAGTATGAAGTGCCTTGCCCTCGATACATAACCTGCCGTCTTTACAAGACAGCTCATAGAGCTTCATCATCCAGGAGTTCTTGTAAATGTTATTCGCAACGGCAAAGCTTGCGATCGCAGATGGGAGCAGGAGCAATACTAATACGACCGTCGCTATAACGAATACCCTTCCTTTTCCCGTGCCTGCCAAAACAATGGCGCTTATGGTCAGGATGAGATAGACGCTCCAGAAAACGATAATGCCAGCAATAGCGGTCCTAAGTTTCTTAATATCTCTTACTTCTGCATTAACTTTCATGTCATGACTCCACTCAAGCTTTCTAAAGTATATAACAAAATTCAACAGATTCGGCCATAGTACATGGAATGATTTTATGAATAAGCATCATGAATGGTCTTAGATTCAATATAAGTGACCACGCAGTTATGACTTTTTTATTGAATACCAAACACAGACGAACAGATATTCAACAAAAGTGTCCTGGTGCTATGACCATTATTATTGAATCTTGGAGCAAAAAAAGAGGCCATCGCTTTGTTTAGCGACAGCCCTAAGCAGTTTTAATATATTCTGAAGATCAAGCAGCTTCAAGCTCGATCGGTACGATATCTGTTACTTCGCAGTTGCCGTCCAGATCTTCGTAAACATATACGAGCGAGAATGTGGGGACAGCATCAGGTACCGTAGCTGTTTCCTTGCAGAGGATAGCATGGTTCATGCCTGCAACCACCTGTGAACCGATGTAAGCAACGGGCTCTTCGGTTGCGCCTGCAAAAGTCTCTGTTGCTTTCTGCATGATATCGATGATGTCATCGGTAACGAGGCAGTCTTCTGCATAGCTCCAGCCGCCGGGAAGTTGTTCGCCCGTCGCACCGGGGAGCTCGATCCTGGTATCTCCAAGGTATGCTGCTTTGCCTTCTGTATCAACATAGATATAAGTGATTGCATATTCGGGAGTGCTGTTATAGGCCATTACCGTTGATCTTGTAAGGAAAGCATAGTTCATTCCTGCTACTGCCTGGGAAGCCAAGAGCTGTACGGGTTCATAGAAGTAACCGTCGAGCTGGCCTACTGCTTCGTCGAAATATGCCTTAAGCTCAGGTGTTACAGTGTAAGATGAGATCTCCCATCCGCCTGACAAGCCGACCTCGGGCTCTTCAGCCTGTGAGGCCTGTGTCTGAGGCTCGGGATCCGGGGTCTTCCTGGATGAGCATGCCGTAAATACACCTGCAAGAAGTATTCCTGCCATTCCTGCTGCGATAAGTTTCTTTGTAAAGTCTTTCATATTAAACATCTCCTTCGTGTTTGTTTTGGGCTTGATACCATTAACACAGTTCAGAAGAAGAGAATGTTGCAGCGATCTCGTAAAATATTATTCCTTGACAATACGCTCGGCGAATCTGACAAGCATGATCGCAGCCGCAGCCTCCGAATCAAGTGAAGGACCGAGCCTCCCTTCAAAAGAAAGGCCGTTGATGACTAAGTCTTTATCAGTCACTTCAATGCTCTTTATCTTCTTCCTGAAAGACAAGATGGAGAAGAACACTGACATAATAAAGTGCGCTATAAGACATCCGATAAAAACAGATGTAAGATCTTTTGCCAAAGCAACATCCTCATAGTATCTGTACGTATAAAGATAGACAAAGAAAAGAAGGACCATCATAGCGAACTCTATTATGAGCTCTGCAATGATCCTTCTTGTTATCCTTGAATAATCAGGTGTGTATTTATACATGTGCCGCGCTCACCTCACACGGTAATTATATCAGAGCCTGGTCGGTCCTTTGCGGTATCTTCCGAACAATATGCCGTCATCTATATAATTATCGGCATCAGATACCCACATCGGGAACTTGCCCGTTGCCACTGCGACCTGACCGTTTAACATGCCCGTGTGAAACGTAAGGTGCCTGAACTGCCTTAAGACAAGTTCCATCCTCGTGAATCGGCAGCCTTCAGGGCACTCGTAGAGCATGTCGTCCGTAAGGGTATCAAGATACTCCAGGGTCTTCTTTTCGACCGTATCAAGATATGCCAAGAGCTGTTCATCAGAGAGCACGACAGATGTGGGGTTGTCGGGGTTGTCCATGCCCTCTTCGTGGAACGAAGGCTCCTCGTACGCATTGGGATTGATGAACCACTTGTCTGCCGAATGAAGAGCGTGGTATGCCCATCTCCAGCACGGCGCGCCGCAGCATATGGCATCCCTGTCGTAGGATCGTATAGATGTCCTGATATTAAGAAAATTCGGTATGACCGTCTGTTTGATTATCATGCACAGATCGTTCATATAGACCTCCTCTCTGTTTAAGAACCCGTAAAGTCGTATTTCCTGACGCCGAGCATCCAGAACTTGTAGCTTAGATAGAAGAAGACAAGTCCGAACAGCGGCGCTATCCAGGATAAGACCGGAACGTCATCCGGCGTTAAGATCACAAGGCTCGGATAGTAAGCGATAAAAGCGATCGGGATGATGAACGTGAAGATCACCTTGAACACGCCCTGGAAGATGCTCGAAGGATACTTGGCAAAATCCTTGAAGCGGAACATGATGACCATTACATATCCCGAACCCTTGATCCAGAAGCACGTTGCCGCAGCGAAGTTCATTATCGCGATCATGAACAAAGACGCTGTTACAAGGAACAGTATGAGCTTTAAGATCACGAGCGCCGTCACGGGTATGCCGATCTTGATCCAGGCAAAGACTATGGTACCGATGCCGAATGCGAGCTGCCCCAATCCCTTAACGTCGAAGACCTCCGACATAAAGTAGAAGAACACATTGACCGGCCTGAAGCAGTACTTGATAAAGTCACCGCTCTGCACCATGAACCTCAGGTTCCAGTTGTTGTCAAAGAAGCACTGCACAGGCGTTAAGGCAACGAGCGAAAAGCCGTACAGGAACAGCATGTGGTAGTAGTCCCAGCCGTTGATCGTCGGGAAGTTGTGGAACAAGATCATGAACGTCACAAAGCCCGACAGGTTGGTCATTATCATGCCGAAAGTCGATATGACGAAATCGGCACGGTAACTCATCTTGCTCTTAAGATCCTGCACGAGGATCTTGCGGTAGATGTCCGCATAGAATCTAAGTCCGCGTTTCTCCATATCAGCCTCCGTTCACGGTGATCTTCTTCACCGCATGATTCCAGAAAAGATTGCCCGCTATAGTCAGTACGATCAGCCATGCGCACTGCAGCGCGAAAAGATTTATTAGCCCGCTCCACGTGTCTGAACCGCTCTTGCCGAGAAGTATAGACAGCGGTATATCGTAGACTGCCCTAAACGGCAGATAGGATACGATAAGTCTGGCCTTCTCAGGGAAGAACGCCAGGGGGATCGATGCGCCTGACAGGAGCAATACTATCGTCTCTTTTACTATGTTGATGCCCCATGTTGATTCAGTAAAAAGACAGATGGGAGCTACCATCATCTCGATGTTGTAGTTGATCAGAAGTGCCATGACGGTCGCTATGATAAACCACAGGAGATTAAGTCCCATTGGAATAGCGCCCTTGGTTACTATCATTACCACGATGAACGTAGGGATGAACGTCAGAACGAACTGGACCACATGGTTTCCTGTATAGCTCCAGAATGTGTACTTCCTGAAGCGCATGGGCTTAAGGAGATCTAATACTATCTTGCCTGACTGTATCGACCTGCTCATGTCCCAGACAACGAACATCTCGAGGAAGTTAAAAAGCGCCGTTGCAAGTATCAGGTAGATCATGGTGTCTGTAAAAGACATGCCGTTGACGACATCAGATCCCGATGAAGCATAGATGGCCTTCCACAGGTAATATACGAGGACCAGGTAAATGAGGTTTGCAAACAGCGTGACAAAGATGCCGAGCCTGAAATGCAGCGCCTCCATTATGCCTGCCCGTGTGATGGACAAAAGTCTTTTGGGATTCATTTTGCGCCCCCTTCGTAGATCTTCCTGATGACTTCCTCCGTGGAGATCTCAAGGATCTTAACGTCTTTGATCTTCTGCTGTTTCTGCTTCTCCAATATGACGTCCATGACGTCTGTGGTCTTCTCGTCTATGAGCATCTCTTCCCAGCTGTCATCCGCGTGCTTGAGCTTTAAGGTCCTGTATGAACCGAAGTAGTTTTTGAGATGCTCTATGTCGTTGTCGTAGATCTTGGTGCCTTCATCGATGATTACTATCCTCTTGCACAGGGCATCAACATCGCCCATGTCGTGAGTGGTGAGTATTACTGTTGTATTCTTCTCCTTATTAAGACCTAATATCAGTTCCCTGATCTTGGACTTCATCGAAACGTCAAGACCGATTGTAGGCTCATCCAGGAACACGATGTCCGGGTTATGCAGGAATGCTGCGAGGATATCACTTAGCGTCCTTTGGCCCAGAGACATCTGCCTTACAGGCTTATGGAGGATCGGCTCTATGTCTACCAGGGATCTGTAGAGCTCAATCATCTCCTCATAATCCTTCTGCTCTACCATATAAAGATCTCTTAAGAGCTTGAAGGATTCTATAAGGGGCAAGGACCACCACAGCTGGCTTCTCTGGCCGAATACGACACCTATATGCTCGCAGTTCTCAGTCCTGTTCTTATAAGGAGTCCTGCCGTTTACTAAGATCTCTCCGCTCGTAGGCTCAAGCACTCCCGTCATCATCTTGATGGTTGTGGATTTGCCCGCGCCGTTAGGTCCCAGGTATCCTATGATCTCGCCCTTGTCTACTGTAAGGGTCACATCCTTAACTGCAGATACAGTCTTATAATCTCTTGAGAAGAGATCGCGGATACTTCCCTTAAGTCCCTCGTGGCGGTTTAACACCTTGAAGTCCTTGCAAACGTTTTTCATTACTACAGCTTCATTGCTCATAACAAAAACCCCTTTCTTTTTCCTTCAATTGCAAGTATATTGTATGTAGATGCGTAATAACACCATTGATTTGGCTTGATTTTATAACTATCTTACACAGGCGTGGAATATTGTTATAGAATTGCCCTTCCAAGGAGCATATTGTTATGAAAAAAGAAGTTCTTGGTCTGATCGTAAAGCGTGACGACGGCTCAGAGGTCGTAAATTACGATGACGATAATTTCCCTTCATATATATACGACGGCTGGATAGCTCCCAAGGTAACCTGGGAAGGCGTCCCCCACTTCCACGAAGACATAGAGATCATGACCATCAAGGAAGGTCAGGTCGCATATACGGTAAACGGCAAGACCGTTATCCTTAACGAGGGCGACACCATAGTCATCAATTCCAACCAGATACACTACAATGCATGCGTGGGCGAAAGAGCCAGATACGTCATCTGCGTCCTGCACCCCGGGATCCTGGCCAATTCCGTAGCAGTAGAGATGCAGGCCATAAGGCCCATAACGGACAATCCCGACATTCCTTACTTAAGGTTCAGATATATAAATGAATATACGGAAGCTATAAGAGACCTTGTGCTGGGTCTGCCGGAGATCAGGCACGATCCTTTTGCCATAACCAAGCAGTTCTACCAGATCTGGGACATTGTAAGAAAGAAAGCAGTATCCCTGGGCGCTACCGAGGAAGCTGTCTACGATCCGAAGATGCAGTCCTTCAAGGCCATGATGCACTTCATATCCAATAACTACCAGACGCAGATATCCTTAAGTGACATCGCCTTAAGCGGCAATATCAGCAAGTCCTTGTGCAACACATTATTCCATCAGTATGTTGGTGAATCACCCATAAGCTACCTCATGCACCTCAGATGCCGCAAGGTCGCAGAGATCTTAAGATCAGGAAATTGCAGCATGTCTGACATAGCTTCGCTAACAGGTTTCGGCGGCGTCAGCTACATGTCAGAGACCTTCAGGAAGTTCTTCGACATGTCACCGAGGGAGTACAGGAAGCAGTGGCAGTAGTCTGCTTGCTGTTCACTGTGGATTCAACAAATACTTCCAAGTAATAGGGATATTGTTGTTGAATAACTTCAGGAATTGAAAGATATTTCACAAAACCTTCCATAATGCTAGGACACTCTTGTTGAATAATCTAATCGTTCCTTCGGTTATTCAATAAAACCATCAATGCTACTTGGAAGTATTTGTTGAACTAATCTCATTAATGTTCGGAGGCAAACAGTTATTCCAGTCAAGTGCGCTGTCAGGGATCAACATGTCATATGCACCCAGGATCTGCGAAGTCACATACTCTTTATCAAAATTAGATTTGTCATACATAAAGCAATAGATGATCTCACGGTTAGGCCTATAGTTATTCAGTGAATAGAAATTGATCTTACGCGCCGTTCTCTGCGAATAGTCGTACTTATCTGACATACCGCAGATCTCAGCGTAAACACAGCGGTCTATCTCATAGAAAGACAGCAAAAAGTCAGGGACCAATCCATCAGGATTAGGCACGTCCAAACCAACTTCATACTTGTATGGTATATCAAGATCCTTAAATATATCTGTGGCGATCTGTTCGTTCTTGGATCTTAACGTATCATCTCCGCTATAGACAGGATTGTCATTTACCAGTCTGTTAGTATTCCCGACAGCATTATCAAAGAATCTGCTGTCCATACGATGCGGATCATAATTAAGTGAGATAGGGAATCTTATCATGGGTGGTTCAAATACATAAGTTGAACGCCAGTCCAGGAGCAGCTTATCAAATTCGTTCTTGATCTTCAGATACTCTTCGATCTTTGGCGTGTACCCCCTGCCCTTCTTACTGTCAACATAGTATCTTCCAAGTGTAAGGCCGTGCTGCCATACAGCGCCCGGCAAATATGAGATAAACACACACCGTCTTCCCTTATATGTTCCAAACCTTCCATGCACCATTTTGCGCAGTAGCTGTTCCCTGTATCTGATCTTTACCGCATGTACTTTAAGTGGCATCTGCATACTCACAACCTCCTTGTTTTAATACGATTATTTTAAACGCTTAGACCCCTCAAAAAATGCGACAAAATCATACAAAAACCGACAAAATACGATCGTTCAAGATTCAATAAAAACGTCCTAAGCTTATGGCATTATCTTAGGAATAAAACCCCTAAACAACTGATTATTCCATAGATTATTCCATGCCATTAGGACACTTATATTGAATATCGGGCACCAACACCCATTAATTCAACAAATCATTCCATAACACTAGGACACTTATATTGAATACCAGGCCCCAACACCCAATAATTCATAAAAACATTCCTAAACACAGGGTTGTTTACATTGAATAATTAAGCCAAGACCTTTTTAAGTTCCTGCTTGCGGATATACATCAGCTCATCAGCACGCTTGAAGACGTCATTGTAGTTCTCGTCTAACTCAGGATCGTAAACGGCAATTCCGCTCGCTACAACGACCTGTCCGGTCTTGTTGTTCTCGTCGACGGTCTTCCTGAATGCAGCCTCGATCTCATCTCTTGCCAGATAATCGTCTCCTCTCAAGACCGCCACGAACTCATCGCCGCCGATCCTGAACACCGGGCTGTGCCGGTAGTGATCACATATGAGCTGGCTGGCAAGCTTGATGAACCTGTCGCCTTCAGCATGTCCCAGCTTGTCGTTTATGATCTTAAGGCCGTTGAGGTCGAAGACTGCAACTGCATATTCTTTTAACGCTCCGCTCTCCAAGTCCGTCTCGATCTCTGCCAAGGTCTCAAGATAAGCGAGTTTGTTCCTGATTCCCGTAAGGCCGTCCTTATATGCTTTCCTGTTGGCCGCCGCGATCTTGACCCTGTACTCGATATCCTTGTCCTTATAGATGAATGCGTGGATCAGGCACACACCGAACAGGCATCCCAACGAATAGAAAGGCATGAGCGGGAAGAACATCTGGAGCAATATGAACACAGCCATTATGAAGCTCGAAAAGCCCTCTGTCCTGTAATGACGCTTCTTCTCTCCTTGGGATCCTAATGCTATGACAAAGGCATAGACGGCAGTTGCCAGGAACAGCACCATCTGCATCAGGAGCGCTATGTATCTTGCAGGAAGAGCCTCATACTCCTTGTCAGGAGTGAACTTGAACACGACAGGCGTGAACAGATTGATAAACAATACCGCGACCTGAAATGCCAGGATAAAGATGCCGCTATAAGCAAGGATCTTTCCGGATCCGTCTCTGTTGGCCGTGAAAGCGACAGCTGCCCTGCACCACAGGAATACCGATACGCTCATCGATATGAAGAACAGCCATGTATCGATATAGGTCAGCACCACCCATCCGTAGTCGTAGAACAGTCCCCAGACGGCATCAGCGATAAAGAAGACCGTAAGTGATATCAGGTAGTTCCTGTACTTGAGTCTTATCGAATTCTCCTTGGTATTACTTACCGACCTGAACGCTTCGTTATTAATGATCAGGTGGACTATCAACGCTATTATTGCTATGCTCGAATAATACATAAAACTACCTCATCCCCGTTTTTTGTCATCAAGACTTGCACGAAGCTCCTTTATGAGCTCGGTCTTGGCCGCAAGTTCCCTGTTAAGATTCTTGTTATAACGCTCGATGCCTTCCATGTGCTGCTGGTGCACGGTATCGTCAGTGATCTCGATTATGTAGCCACGCCTGTTCATGCCGTCGTAGAGATAGCTTACGTGGATGAGGTAGATCGAATCGTTCCTCCTTAAGATGTGCTTATAAGAGAGATTCTCTTCCCTGAACTCATCGATCCAGGAATCGATCAGTTTCCTTAATTCCGGATCCTCGATCATATGGTCTGCGTGGTTCTTGCTTAGCTCCGGCAGGAACCGGTTGGCAACTATGGTCGAGCTCAGATACCTCTTCTTAAAATCCAGGGAGATAAAACCGTACTTGCCTTCCTTTAAGATCGAGCTGCTCACGAGACTGTCGACCTGATACAGGCCAACGCGGTTCATTATGAGAAGAAATCCCACTTCATCAACGAGGTCTGCCAATGCCATCCACTCGATCTCCTTGGTGACCGCTCTTCCGAGGAAGAAAGCAAATATGCTGAACACCTGCATGAACGCAGCTATGGCAAGGCTTTTTCTGGAAATGTTGGGTTTCTTAAACCAGCCGTACACCAGAGCGGTAAGAGTTGCCACCAGTGTCATTCCGATCTCTATATAGAAGAGCAGGTGCATCGGTCCGTATTCTTTTATGAGTATAGTTACGCCGTTTCTCTGATCGATATCAACGCTCTTGTAGAACAGCTCCGAACTGCCTGCCGTGAGCGAAAAGCAATACACCAGGACCGCGTATAAGAGAACGATCCCCCTCACCCACTTGGGCAGCTTGATCTGACAGATATCGAAGATCAGGAACATTCCGACGATGGGCAGGAAACACCCTCCGACATAAAGGAACCTGTTGATCACCAGCGCCTCTCTGACGTTCTCTGCATAAGACATCAGGACATAACATGCCTGCGACGTGAACGAGAGCAGGAAGACCATCGTATAGATGACGGAATAGTAGCGCCTTTTTATCACATAGTATATGGCGCAGCAAATGGCTGACAGTATAAGGATCGTGATGTAATACCCTAGTACCATTATGCGTTCACCACCCTCAGATAATCAGCGAAGACCTGCTTCTGGATGGGTCTGGAATAGTAGTAGCCCTGCTGGTAATCGCAGTCGAGCTCTTCCAGGAGCATCTTCTGCTCTAACGTCTCGACACCTTCGACTAAGACATCGTAACCCATGTCCTTAAGCATCCTTATGGTGTTCTCAAGATAGATCATCGCATTCTTCTGCCCAAGCGTTCCGTCAGGTCCAAGGGCTTTCCAGAGTATGCTCTTGTCTATCTTGATTATGTTAAACGGCAGATCGTACATATATGAGATATTGGAATACCCCGTTCCGTAGTCGTCCAAGGAGAACGTAAAGCCCGTGTCCTTAAGGACATCTATCGTATCGATCAATACCTTCTGGTTCTGCGCCGTCGCTGACTCCGTTATCTCCAGGTTGATGCGCGCGGGGTCAAGGGTGTACTTTTCGAGCATCTCGTCAAAGGATCTCTTCAGATTCTTGCTCATGCACTGGACGACGGAGAGGTTGACCTCGACATATTCGATGCCGCACTCTTCAAGACGCCCTTCCTTAATGAACCTGCACACCTCCTCGAAAACGATCTGTCCGATCTCGAGGATACTGCCGTTGCGCTCGGCCACAGGAATGAACTCATCAGGGGGTATCATGCCGTACTCGTCATCAACGAGCCTGCACAGGGCCTCGGCAGAATTGACCTTGCCCGTGTGATAGCTCCAGATCGGCTGGAAATAGACCTGGAAGCTCCTGTTCTTTAAGGCCTTGTCTATGAGACGCTCGATCAGGACGCCTCTTTCATAGCTCTTGACCGCATCCGTGACATCGAGCTCGGTAAAGGTCTTGCCGTCAAAAGGCGCATCTATGAGCATAAACACATTCTCTATAGTCTTAACGTCTTCCTGGAGCTTTATGACGCCGAACTGCACGGGGAACACAAGGGAGAACTCGCCCTTGCCCCAGGCCTTTTCGAAGCGCTCCTGCGTCTTGTTCCTGATCTCATCCACCACATCATCCGTAATGCCCTCGCACATAACGGCAAAGTGACCTCTGCCGCAGTCGTAGCAGGTATAGGGATCGTAGGTCTCATCCATCCACTTGGATATGCGCCTCAGGATGCTGTCCATGTTCTCGAACCCTATCGTCTTGTTATAGTAGTTGAGGTTCGGGATCTTGATGAGGATCAGCGAATTTCCCTTGCCGACAAATGCCCTGTCCAATGCCAGCTGCAGCGCATACCTGTTCAGTATGCCTGTCGTGGGGCTCACGACATCGTCCTTGCTCTCTATCGTAAAGAGTATGCCCATCAGGCCCAATGACTCGAAAAACAGGGTAAGAAGATACATCGGGAAGAAGATCTGCACCACGACCGGCACGAACGATATCGTCATGAAGAACAAAAGAGCTGCAGTCCTCGGCTTTGTAAGTCCCTTGCGGTGCCTGATGACAAAATAGACCAGGAATACCATATAAGACAGTGCTATCGCATATATGACAAAGAACAGCCTGCCGTGCAGATAAGTCCCGTTCTCATCGTAGTAGAAGACCTGTCCGTGGAACGGATTGGAGAAGAGCAGGATAAGGTCTATCAGAAGCGGAATGCCCATGTATATCAGCAAGCGCCTCTTGGCTTTCTCGTAGCCGACCAGATAGAAGATATAGAGCGCGAACACATACACCATGGTGTTATGCGTTGAAAGATATATGTAATTCCAGAAATCCTGTACGAACCTGTATGTGAACTGCGGGTTATTGTTGGCCAGGGAACCGAAGATATCTGATATCTCAGCGAGGAAGATAAAGACGAGCATTCCGAGAAAGACACGGTTATCGTGCCGCCTAATGCCCTTCTTGAATATAATGTAGTATGCCATGAACAGCGTGACGAACACCGCTGCGATGTCATACTCTATATGGTAATACATATCTCCCCCGCATGGCACGTACAACGCAGGTGACAAAAGCCGCCTCGTTTATGAAATTATATCATATTTTTTTTATATTAAGGAGATTATGGTGATCAGGGCATCATCCCGCAGCCCTGTCTTACAGGGCCTTCCTCGCCTGATTCGTAATGGGCCTTAAATTCCCTGTTTATCTCGGAGATCTCTTTAAGACCGTCTATGTAATCCTGGTACATATCGGCAAGCCCTGACATGCAGCCGTCGCACGAACCTGATATGTTGCCGATAGAATCAGAGACTATCCTCTCTCTTTCTTCTCTTGTCGTATCCTTGATAAGTATGCTCATATATGCCTCACAACATCATCTTAAGGTATTCTTCCACAGAAGATAAGTCAAACGAAGATATCAGCCTGCGGTCAGAAGGATCAAGGAGCCTGTAGTGGCTTGAAATGATATTCTGCTGGATCTTATATCCGTCCTGACTTCTTATCTCCCTCCACCAGATCTTGCCGCCCATTGTTGAAGGATAGATCACCTCAACGTCTTTAAGCGCCAGGGCTGATACCATCTCCCTGTAGTCCTCGCCAAGGCAGTCCGTAAGTATGCTGCTCTTATCAAAGATCGAAGTGATCGCAACGGTCTCCGTCCATCCGATGGCGCGGCGGCCTTTCTCACTTTCAACGAGCGTCTTCTTGGAGATCCCCACTATCGCTGCAAACTTATCCTGCGTAAGCCCGTACTCTGTCCTGACGAGCTTGAGCTTGCCGTTAACGGTATCTGTCACTTCTTCTCTTGTCATGAAACCACCTCATAGACCACGACGGGATAGTGCACGAACATTCCCATCATGTCCGTATAATATACCCGGAAACCGGTAAAGCGCACCTTCAACGTCTGCTCTCCCAGAGAATCGATATCGTCAGGATCGTTATCAGGAAGCACTAAGGACAGATCAGTATCAGAATCAAGATAGTAATCGCCCAGCGTTGTATGCGCGGTATATACCCCGGAGCTGCGGTAACATACATTGACAAAGCTCTTCTTATGGGGCGTAAGAAAACCTATAAGGCCCAGGACAAAAGCCGCTGCCAAAACAGCGCAGATAACTATTATCACGATATGTCCTTTGCTCTTCTTCATAGTGTCATTTTACACTTTTGGTGAAGAATTTGCAATAAATTTATTGCATTTTTTCTCCTATGGTGTAAAATTACACTAATCTAAGCAGGAGGAAGACACCATGGTCACCTTGATAAGAGTAATACTATACGGCTCCATACTTATTGCCGTGATCACATTCTTTATCATATCGGCAATGCGTTTTATAAAAGAAGGCAATAAGAGAACTATTAAGAACAAGTTCTGCTTCACCTCAGCCGGAACATTTATCTTCTTCCTTCTTCTGCTCGCGCTGCTCTTAGCGGGCTTAGACCGCCTGGTCTTCGCCGCCTTTATAATAGCTTTCACAGCGCCTGTTATCTTCCTCATACAAGACCTGATAAGGAATAAAAGGCTGAGCGGTCTGTCCAAGACCCTCACCGCCATACCCATAACGCTCACAGCATCAGTACTTATCTGCCTCGGTCTCTTTGGCATCGAGGTCATGTTCCTCGGGAGTGATTTCCCATGACACTGCTGCTTATAGTCTGCTTCATACTCTCCAGGAGATTAAGCCGCAATACATAGTGATCACTCAAGTCTGGCCTTCTCCTTCGACATCTTATACAGCTCCTCAGCTGCGATCCTGGTCTTGGCAACTATGTCCCCTTCCTTGGGGAAGCAATAGTACAGGCAGTCGTTCGTTCCGATCGAAACGATATCACCTATCTCATACCAGTAGTAATCTGAATTGACGCTGTAGGATGCGCCGGGAGACTGCTCGTAATGAAGCTTGCCCGAGCACCCGTCCAATACAAAGCCATTCCTGTCATGTTCGAGCGTTCCTGAGCCGACCATATACAGAGCCTTGGTATCTTTAAGTACCGCTATGTCGCAAGGAACAGCCAGTTTATAAGTCCCGTCCGAGATCTCTTTTCTTATCTGCTCCCTCTCCCAGGAGAACCAGTCCGGCACATGAGTAAACTTGCCGTCGCCATTAACGCACTTAAGATATCCAAGTTCATCAAGTTCATATGTAACGCCGCAGTTTTTGCACTTCAGGCTTATCCCCTTGCCTTCAGTCTGTCCCTCAGCCATGCAGTGCGGACACTTATAAAGGATCCTGTTAAGCCCGTCAGCCCTGAAGCTTTCAGTAACAGATATGCCGTTATCCTGCTGCCACTTAAAATAATCGAAGGTGAACTCACGGTCCAAGACCTCGTCTATCTCGCGCACCTTAAGATCTGATAATTCCTCAGGCGTAAACAGGCACTTCATGGTGCATGACACCTTGACGTTTCTCTTCTGCAGATTGTTATAGAGCGGGTCTCTGGTAAACGCGCCATACGTTGTTATCATCACCACGGGGTGCTTTAACTTCTTCAGGAGAACGCCCATCCTCCTGGGGATCTTCGTTCCTGTTCCGTCTAAAGAATACCCCGCCTCGGGATACATCAGCACGCTCGCCTTGTTGGTATTGAGCGCATATTCCATATCTGATATGAGAGTTATGTCTGAGACGAACTTCCTTGTCGGTATGCACCCGAGGCCCCTGATAAACCATTTCTTGCCGACCAGCGCATCAGACGTGCACACCAGGCTGAACGGCTTGTCCTTCAAGACCTCATAAGCAATCGCAAGATCAGTGAAGCTGCAGTGGTTCATCAGGACCATCCACGGCCCGTCCCCCGCCTTATCCATATCGACCTTTTTAAGCGAAAAGTCTATCGCCTTCCTCTCCCCTGCGCCGGCAGCGCGGCACACCCAAGCGAGCAAACGCGAAGGCTTTTTGGGCTTTTGGTGCTCCCACGAAGGAAGCTTCATCACCGAGTCATAGTCTAAGTTCTTACACTTGATCTTCATAAACCCTCATATCATCCTGGTCCATAACCATCACCTCACCGCTTGATGGCTCAATTATACCATCAGAAGACCAATGTGATATGATTCAAATAACGCTAAGCTTACAGCAGCGATTCTGTTAAGGACTTTCCTGATCGTGATAAATATGTCGACACGTTCAAGGAAAGAGCCGATGTCATAAAAGTTCTCAGTGAAGTGTTTGCCAACTACGAATAATTAGAAAAGCACTTAATTCATTGCGTTTGCTGAGTAAAGTTAGCACATTTTATACCGACTTTATACCGACTGGCATGTTCCGTTTATGTGCCAGATTGTTAAAGGCCAATAAATAAGCCCGATATAGTGTTTTTAATTCATAAAGTTAATGAGATACTTCACAGGCACATTCTTCGTAAGCCAGACTCCGTTAACGGAGCAAAAGAACTTGTATCCATCCCTATACATATCTCCACTTTTAACCTTATATATGACCAGCTTGCCATGACGCTGGCCGACTTTAACAGCAGTCTCCTCGTCTTTAGACAAATGAACATAGAGCCTGGATTTCGGAATCAATCCCTGCTCATTTATAGATGAAACATATTTCTCGCCGGTGCCATGATATAGGATCTCAGGCGGTTGTTTTTCTTCCAATTCAACATCTACAGGAATGGAATGTCCCTGATTTGCCCTTATCAGAGTCTTATCCTCGTTGAAGGAATAACGCTGCTTCTCATCTTCTGCTACAATCTGCTCCAAAATGGTCATGTCAATGGGATGAGTCTTTGCAATACCTGCAATGAGCTCATCTACATTAGCCCAACCGTGTTCATCCAGAGTTATTCCAATGGTCTCAGGCTTATGGCGGAGGATCAGAGAGATAAACTTGCTCGTTTCTTTCAGGCTCAGATCAAAGCACCTCCCTGGTCTCTTCAAGTATCTCCGCTTCGGTATTTGATTCCACAAAAGCGGATATCTCATCCATCAGACTGTCAGCCATAGCATTATGCGGCACGATAGATGCCACACCGATGACTATGATCTGGTGTGTATCCTGCTCGTCGATCTCAGCTGCAGACATGTGAAATTTGTTTTGTAACTTTGTTACAAGACTCTTTACGATCATGCGCTTCTCTTTAAGGCTGTGCACCCAGGGGGCATGAAGCCGGAATGTAATTGTTGCTATCTTCATAAAGTAATAATACCACCTGTTGTCAGTCAAGAAGATAAATCTTCATCTTCGTGTTTCCTGTATTCTTCAAGTTCGACTCTGTACAGAAGGAGCTGATTGGCCTCTTCTTCGGTAATATACTTCATTCTCAAGGCTGCCATGACACAAAGACGCTTGGTCTCTAAATCTGTATTCTTATCTGTAAGAATCAAAGACAGCATAGCAATCTTGACGATCTTAGGATCTTCGAAATGATTCGCATCCGGCTTTTTCGCTGTGGGAATCCTTGTTACTTTTGCGCTAGTCATGGGACACCTCCTTTATCTTCCAATATTTGCTTTTGTTTTCACTTATAGGATAAAGGCAGGAATGTACTAAAATTGTCACATCATTCCCAGATTAGAGGTTAAATATCGGAATCAGCATCTGTAAAAGATCTTGTGCGAATGTGCCACCTCACGGTTATTGAAACATCACTATCGCCAAAGCGGTTTTTTGCAACAATTAACTTTGCATCACGGTCATGACCGACATCTTCAATGTTTGATCCTGGATCATCAACATAATAAACAGGTGTGACGATAAATATCACACTATCAGCTTCCTGTATGAGCAGTTTGCAACGAATATCACCTAGAACCGGAACATGATCTTTTCGATAATCTGCACTTCTACAACATTGCGATAAAACAACAACTGGAACTTCGTACTTCTGCGCAAGCATTTTCAGTGCATGAGTGCCGGCAGCCATCGCTGTCTCTGCAAGAGTCGCGTCATCAGTACAAAAAGAATCAGGGAGAAATCCAAAGCAATTCTTCGTATAGGAAAAGAGTTGCAAATAATCAACAACAACCAAACCAATATCAATTTTCTCAGCTAACAGATCATCAAATCTATCCATTATCAGTTCCGGTACAAGGTCTGAACGGTCATCAATATAAATAGGTAAACCCTCAAATCCATTGAGTATGGTCTTAATAGATTCTGCCGTATCTGACTCGTTAGTATTCAACAGTTCCGGCAAGATCAGTCTTTTAACAATTTCAGTGCGTGCTGCTTCCATCGAATAATATACAACTGCTTTACCACTGGTTTTCGCAGCGTTCATAGCAATATTCAGAGCCAGACTCGTCTTCCCCATGCCTGGTCTGCCTGAAATCACATTCAAAGTTCCCGGTCTTAATCCACCTAAAACCTCATCAAGACTTGAAAAGCCCGTCACAATTGTCTTATTGCTCATATTATTGCTGCCCCCGCTTTCCTTTTCATTTACACAAAGTTTACCTGCACCCATGTACCAATTTCACACCATCGAAATAATTAATATGTACAATGAAGATATCCTTTACAGAAAGCGGGGAACCGGCTATGTCTACCAGCAAAAAGAAAATGATCCCGTCCATGATCCTGGATATCTTAAAAAGACGAACAGACGAAAACCACACACTGGATCAGAAGGACATTCTGGATGAGCTTAATAAATCATTTGAACCGCCGCTAGACCGCAAAACGGTTCGTCGCAACATCGAATACCTGTTGGAGATCGGTTGCCCTATCGCATATACGGAAACTCCGCGCAGCAACGGAAACGATGTCTGGTCAGACTTCTATCTGGCAAGAGATTTCACAGAAGCCGAACTGCGTTTGCTGATAGATGGACTTCTGTTCTCAAATCATGTCCCCTATAAACACTGCCAAGAACTTATTGAGAAGCTCGAAGGCCTCTCGAGCGAGCACTTTAAGTCTTACGTAAAACACATTAAGACTCTTCCTGATAATGAGGTTTATAACAAACAGCTCTTCTATACAATTCAGATATTGGACGAAGCTATCGAGAGCGAGCGTCAGGTATCTTTCCATTATGTAAACTACGGAACTGACAAAAAGAATCACCCCAAGCTTGGAGAAGACGGTAATCCCAAAGATTACATAATCAACCCATATCAGATGGTTGCTAAAGATGGCAAATACTATCTCATCTGCAACAACGACGATTACAACATCCTATCTAACTATCGTATTGACCGTATCGCGGACATTCGAATTCTTGAAGACAAAAAGCGAAAACCGTTCTCTAAGCTTAAAGATGCCAATGGCGATCGCTTCAATCTTGGCGAATATATGAAGACTCACATAAAAATGTACGCTTCCGGTGACTGCCACGTCAGATTCAAGATTACTCCGCCTATGGTTACGGACATAATCGATGTTTTCGGAAAAGATGTCCGGTTTGAAGAAGAAACAGATAAATATGTCATAGTCTCAACGAGAGTAACGGAAAACGCAATGATCCAGTTTGCAA
>CAMHSJ010000008.1 GCA_946187935.1 uncultured Clostridia bacterium | reverse complement strand
GTTATTTCAAAACAGAAAACTGCCAACAAGCTCTTGATTTTTGTTAGCAGGTTTTGATGCTGTTTTACTGACAAATGTGGCCTTTGTTACTACACTGTTTTGTCATTGGCGCTTTGTAATGACGTTTTAGTGACGATATCAGGGGTTCTTAGTACATTTATTTGTCACTGGTTCGTTTTGCTGCTCGTGATCTTTGTCCAAATTGGCAAAATAACCGCCCAAAAGGGGGTTGGAGTGATTTTTTTTAGTTATAAGGATAACAAGAGTTGTCTTTATTTCGTTCAGAAAAATTGCTATTATTCGTAATGCTATGAACAAGGGGGTTTAAGCATATGTATAAACAGGAAGGCACAAAAGTAGCCATTATCGGTGCAGGAGCAGTAGGTTCCACCACAGCTTTTGCCATTGCAATGCAGCAGATCTGCTCAGAACTCGTATTGATCGACGTCAACAAGGATAAGGCAGAGGGCGAAGCGCTCGATATCAGCCACGGTCTTCCGTTCCTTGGTGATATGTACATCCATGCAGGCGACTACGAGTGCGTTAAGGACGCTGACTGCATCATCATCACAGCAGGCATTCCCCGTAAAGAGGGTGAGACAAGGCTCGATCTTGCCAAGAAGAACATCGGCCTTGCACATAAGATCACTGACAGCATCATGGAGAACTACAACAAGGGTGTCATCATGGTCATCTCCAACCCTTGCGATCTCGTTACATACAAGGTCCAGGAGTGGTCCGGACTTCCTTCGAGCAAGATCATAGGCTCAGGCACGAACCTTGACTCCGCACGTTTCAGAGTCCTCATCTCAAGAAAGCTCGGCGTAGATGTCCGCAATGTTCACGGTTACATCATGGGCGAGCACGGCGAGACACAGTTCCCCGTATGGAGCCACACACACGTTGCAGGCATGGGCATCGATGAGTATGCAGATGCAGTAGGCGTTCCCTTCGGCGATGACGTTAAGGAAGAGATCGCAAAGGCTACCAAGGCTTCAGGTGCAGAGATCATCAAGCGTAAGGGCGCTACGTTCAACGGTATCGCCATCAGCGCCACAACGCTCCTGAGGAGCATCCTTGAGGATGAGCACACAGTAAGGACTGTCGCTGCAAGACTTAACGGCGAATACGGCATGTCAGGCGTAACATTAGACGTTCCTGCTCTCATCGGAGCCAACGGCGTTGACAAGATCATCGACATGAAACTCACACCTGAGGAGTTCGAACTCTTAAAGAGGTCTGAAGCCAACATGCGCGAGGCTATCGCTTCCGTAGAAGGCCTGTAACAGCTGATTTAACATTGTTACAAACTAAGTTCCGCTTGCGAGAATTAACGAATAGTTAACGCAAGCGGACTTTTTTTACTTTTCCATATATTTTAAAATATGCGCAAATAACTTCCGTCAAGGAGGGTATACTCATGGGCAGATCTACATTGACCCAAAAGGCATTTGCCGCATTCATAGCATTTTGCATCACTGTCTCGATCGCAGGGTTCTTATCACCTGCCAAGGCTGATGCTTCCTCTGCTGTCTCTTTATCAGGCGTAGCTCATATACAGGATGCCGGTGACACTCCCGGCACTTTTGACGGCACGACGCTTACTCTGGGTTCCAGGGGAATGAGCAGAAGGCTCGAGTCCATCCAGATCAATTTCACGAACAACACAGGTTACGAAGGCTCACTCGAATATCAGGTCCATGTCCAGAACATCGGCTGGATGGCTTATGTTCCTGCAGGCGAGAAGGCAGGCACGAGCGGACAGAGCTTAAGGCTTGAGGGCATGAGGATCAGGCTCACGGGCGAACTGGCAAAGCATTATACCGTCCAGTACACGACACACATCCAGGACTACGGCGATAACCAGGGCTGGGTAAGAGACGGAGCTCTTGCAGGAACGACAGGAGAATCCAAGCGTCTTGAGGAATTAAGGATCAAGATCGTTCCCCTTGATTCTTCCGCTTCAACGAATGTTTCCTACCGCGTACACCGCCAGGATTACGGTTGGGAAAGCACTTGGGCAACAAACGGCGGCGTATCAGGCACTACAGGCCAGAGCAAGAGGCTCGAGGGCATAGAAGTACGCCTGTCCGGCAACCAGTACACAGGCGGCATCAGCTACAGGACACATATCCAGAACATAGGATGGGAAGGCACTTGGTGTGCAGACGGCACCATGTCAGGAACGTCGGGCAGAGCTTTGAGGCTTGAAGCCATACAGATCAATCTGACGGGCGATGTGGCAAACTATTACGATGTTTATTACAGGGTGCATGCCCAGGATTACGGCTGGCTCGGCTGGGCCAAGAACGGCGCGGAATCAGGCACATCAGGTCTTTCCAAGAGACTCGAGGCCATTCAGATCGTTCTGATCCGCAAGGCCGGTACTGCGCCCGCATCCGTTGCGGGCGTAACGAGCGTAACAACGATCGCCTCGGTCACGCCTTCCAACCAGTCATCAGTCGTTATAGTTCCCGCCTCAACGGGAGCGGTATCGGTAACATCTTCCTACGGCGCGATATCGGCATCCGGAAGCACTTACTATCCGTACTACGAGATGCTCAGCAACAACCTGGAGAAGAGCGCTTATAACGAGATCCTGCAAGCCGTCTCACAGGGCGAGAACGAGATCAGTCTAACGACTAGGCTGCCTAACGATTATATGAGCGAGGTTTACATAGCTTTTCTTTATGATCACCCAGAGTTTGTCTGGATCGATCCTGCGGGCCGGGGCGGCTGGAGCTATAACCGTTCAACGCTTATCGTAAATAAAGTTCGTTTTCCGTGCTACGATATTGCTTCTACAGCTGCAGGGAGAAGACAGATGACCTCTGATTTTATTGCCAAGGCAGATCCTATAGTAAATGAGGCAATGAAACTCAGTTCAGCTCTCTCAAGGGAATGCTATATCCATAATGCTTTGGGTGACAGGGTAAGCTATGTGGATAACACATATGACCAGAGCGCGTATGGTGCTCTCGTTCTGGGCAAAGCCGTTTGCGCAGGTTATTCCAGAGCATACCAGTATCTTCTGCAGCGCTGCGGCATTCCCTGCTACTATGTAGGAGGCACAGGCTACACCAGCTCCACCAGCGGAGGCCACGCCTGGAACATAGTCTGTATCAACGGGAAATTCTACAATGTCGATGTTACCTGGGATGATACGATATCAGAGTCCCGCGGAAGACGGGATTACAGATATCTCAATATTCCTGATTCAACATTCGGATCTGACCATGTCAGGGATTCTGAGTGCATGGGTCTCCCGTCCTGTACAGACGCCTCTATTGCCGCAAAGTATTATTGATGATTTGATATAATATTCTCAGGCATTTGCCCAAAAGGACAAACGGAGAATAGTTATTTATGCGTAAGATACTAAGCCGGCTTACGGAGACTTCAGTGGCATTTCTGGCCCTGATGATCACCTTAAGCATCCTGTCTCAGACCATTAGTCCTCAGGTTTCAAGGGCCGTGACTTTGTATGAGCTGTCAGGTTATGCGCATGTCCAGGATAAAGGCGATACTTCCGGCAGTTATTCAGACGGCGTATTAACGCTGGGAACAAGAGGGCAGGCTAAGCGTCTTGAAGCTGTCAAGATAGATTTCATCAACAACACAGGCTATAAGGGCAATATGCAGTATCAGGTCCACGTCCAGAACATTGGATGGATGGACTGGACCGATGCAGGGAATATTGCCGGGACCGAGGGCAAGAGCTTAAGGCTTGAAGGCATCAGGATCAGGCTCACGGGCGATCTGGCAGAGCACTACAGTGTCATGTATACAACGCACATCCAGGATTACGGCGACATCCAGAAATGGGTGAGGGACGGTGCGATCTCAGGCACTACGGGCGAATCCAAGCGGCTCGAGGAATTAAGGGTCAAGCTTGTTCCCATAGATCAGGGCGAGAACACGCCTTCCGTTTATTACAGGACTCATGTTCAGGACTACGGATGGGAAGGCGCATGGTCTTTTGACGGCGGAGTTTCGGGCACATCAGGCAGGTCCAAGAGGCTCGAAGCGATCTCCATGAACCTTGCCTGTGCGCAGTATTCAGGCGGCATTTCCTATATAACGCATATAGAAAACATAGGATGGTCAGACAATTGGTCTTCTGACGGGGGTTTTGCGGGAACATCAGGCAGAGCCTTAAGGCTTGAAGCGATAAAGATCAAGCTTACGGGCGAGATAGCTGACTATTACGATGTTTACTACAGGGTCCACGCCCAGGACTACGGATGGATGCAGTGGGCATCTGACGGCGAGACGGCAGGGACCTCGGGTTTCGGCAAGAGACTTGAAGCGATACAGGTGGTATTGGTCAGGAAAGGCGATGCCGCTCCATCCGATGTGGGTGGGATAGTATCCGCCGCTGATCATGCTTACGAGCAGTACGATCCGAACAGGATCTATTTTGGCGACTTCAGAGCGGACTACAGAAACGGAGGAGCTCTTGTCGGCATCGATGTGTCCGCCTGGCTGGAGAATATAGATTTCAGGAAGGTCAAGGATGCAGGCTGTGACTTCGTCATTATAAGAGTCGCGGGCACAAAGTCTTCTGATGAGACGTTTTTCCAGGATAAGTATTTTCTTCAGAACATCAGAAACGCCAAGGCCGCAGGGCTTCTTGTAGGCGTATATTTCTACAGTACGGTCAATACCGAAGAAGAGATAAGAGAGCATGTAAACCTCATTTGCGATATCCTGGACAGCACAGGCATAACTCTCGATTTCCCTGTCGCCTTTGACTGGGAGGAGTATGACAAGCTCGAAGCAAAAGGCATGGATTACGGCAGCCTCAACCACCTGTGGTTCTGCTTTGCGGACGAGATGAACAAGCGCGGATACGACGTAATGCTCTATGCGAGCGCCTGGTATCTTAAGCACTGCTGGAATCCTTACGGGCATCAGGTTTGGGTAGCCCACTACACCGCTCACACCAATTACTCAGGCAGCTACATTCTGTGGCAACGCACGTCCGTGGGCCTGATAAACGGTATAGAGGGCGTGGTCGATCTTGATGTCTACTACCCCGGAGGGCACTGATAAGGGCTAAGAAATCATGTTTGAAGATCTGAAGACCAGGCTTGGCAAGATAGTTGTGTTCAATAAGAAGACGATCGTAAGGATCGCCTTGAGCCTTGTTTTGGGTCTTGTCATGACGGTCTATTTTGTAACGCATTTCACGGGCGCGGTGTTCGGCATCCTTCTGTTCATGCTGCTCTCATTTGTCACCATAACGCCTGATGTCAGGCGCAGCTATATCGCGGACATCCTGATCCCTGTCTATACAGCTGTTTTCATATGCTACTATTTCCAGCTCGGCCTCATCTACGGGCATGAGTGGTTCGGCAATCCCGGGATATTCTCCATTCATCTGCTCTACGACGGAAGACTCTTTTTCGAGATGCCCATAATGATCGCCCTGTATTTCCTTTTGAGGGCTGTGACGCTGAGCCCCAGGATGGCGGGCATCATTACGCCGCTGCCGTTTATGCTCATTGCCGTAACGGATTATTTCGTATATCAGTTCCGCGGACATGAGCTCGTCATGGAGGATCTGGTCTCGGCCAAGACTGCGCTGGCCGTTGCAGGCGATTACTCATATCCTCTGGAGATCCCCATATGCTTCATGCTGGCTCCTTATATCCTTTTCGCGCTGTCTATTCTCGGCATAGCTGTAAGGCGCGCCCCTCTCAAGAGCGAAAAGAGGGACAACGAGAAACACGCCTTCCTGCTGGGTCCTGCCGCAAAGCAGATACTGCTCCTCGTTATAGCGCTGGCATTTGCCGTTTTGCAGTTCCTGGCCCTTAAGATCTGGTTTGCTGAAGACAGGTGGGAGGGCAGGGAGAACTGCCATACATACACGGCGTGGAACGATAATCCTTCTTCTCTGGTCGGCTTCTATCTGAACTTTGTAAAGTCCATTGACGTCATGCACGTAAGAAAGCCTGACGGGTATTCCGAAGATGCTCTCAATGCGGCCATCAACACCGCCTACACGGAATATCAGGTCAGCCTGGAAGATGCCGTCCGTACGAGCGAAGGGGTGAAGCCCAACATCATTGTCATCATGAACGAGTCCTACACGGATCTTGGTATCTATGGCGAGCTGGGCCCCCTGGAAGACCCTGATCCTTATTTTGACAGCCTTGAAGACAGGGATAACTGCGTAAGCGGATATGTGTACACTTCCGTGTTCGGAGGCAATACCCCGAACTCCGAATTTGAATTCCTGACGGGCCTGTCACTTGCTTATCTGCCATCTGCCACGGTTCCTTTCAACACAGTCTTAAGAGACACGCCTGTAAGATCTGTCGTGAGCTTCTTATCTGACATGGGATATACGTCTCTTGCGATGCATCCCGCGCCTTCAGGCAACTGGAACAGGCAGCAGGTCTATCCGATGCTGGGATTTACAAAGAGCATGTTCATAGACGATCTTGAATACACCGATGAGGATTTCATAAACGGATGGATGACCGACAGATGCGCATACCGGAATCTGATAAAGGTCATAGATGAGCAGGAGAAAGAAGGCCCGTTCTTCGATCTTCTCGTGACCGTTCAGAACCATGGCGGATATGCGGGAACTTATACGGGAGGCGTTACTTACTATGAGGCCAGGAGCGATCTTGGATTAGACAGTTCGAGGGCTGAAGAACTCAATAATTTCTGCTCCAGGATAGCCTTGAGCGACAAGGCTCTGGAGATGCTCCTTACGGATCTTGAAGCGAGAGAAGAAAGATATATCGTAGTGATCTACGGTGATCACCAGCCTTCCTGCGCGCCCGTATCGGGAAGCGATTTCGACAGGGGCGGCAGGGGTTATCTTACGCCTTACAGGATATGGGCAAATTACAATATAGATACCGGAGCGGCAGCAGAGCATACTATAGATATCGGAGATATAGGAAACGTTACGAGCCTTAATTACCTGTCACTGGATCTTCTTTCCGCGGCAGGCTTTGAATACGACAGATACTACGCTTTCCTTGCCTCCGAGAGGAACATCTTACCCGTAGTAAACCAGGCGGGATATCTCAGTTACCCGGATTCCAACCCGCAGGATACCGAGAATGCAGGAAGGCTCTACAGCTACTATGTTTACAATACGCTATACGAGAAATGAGGGATGAAGATGAGAAACTACTACATAGACTTCGAGAATGTTAAGACAGCAGGACTGGCGGGATTAGAAGACCTCGCTTCGGACGACAACGTCAAGATCTTTGCCAAGAGCGAGACTGACGCAATGAAGTTCAAAGACATCAAGACCGTCATGAAGGCCAGGGCCCATATCGTAATAGACGACGTCATTACAGGGACCAAGAACGCTCTGGATTTCCAGCTCTTAACAGAGCTTCTCATCGATGCGACCGAAGGAGACGGAACGCAGGGCAAATCAAGGTTCATAATCGTCAGCAAGGACAAAGGCTACGATCCTGCCATAGCCCAGATGAAAAAGCGCGGGATAAATAACGTGACGCGCGTGGAATCCATAGGCAAAGACATAAAACCCAAAAAGGAGACAACTCCTGCTGCGCCCCGCAAGAAACCTGCCTCCAAGGGCAAGCCCGTATCGCGTCAGGCTCCTGCCAAGACCGACAGGAAGATAAGGGACATAATCCGTGACAAATGCGGCATGGAGATCACGACGGCGCAGTCGGCGTATGTCTACAGCGCGCTTCTGGCAGGCGAGAGCAAGAATGCCTTCTATAACTATTTCCGTTCGGCGATGGGAGAAGCCGGCGGCAGGGAGTTTTATAACCAGATCAAGAAGGCTTTTGACGATTTAAGAGCGCTTCCTGTCAAAAAAACCTAAAAAAACATCAAAAAGCATATATATCTATACGCGCGTGCATGTTATCATACACGCGGAATAATAACGGAAAAAATAAGGGATAAGGTGATATATGCTCCAGGTCAAGAACATATTCAAGCAGTATAAGACGGGAGGTCTCATCCAGAAGGCTCTGGATGATGTCTCTTTGAATCTGAGGGACAACGAGTTTGTCGCCATATTGGGACCTTCGGGTTCGGGCAAGACGACCCTTCTTAACATCATCGGAGGCCTCGACCGCTACGATACGGGAGATCTTATCATAAACGGCACATCCACCAAGAAATACAAAGACAGGGACTGGGATTCATATAGAAACCATTCCATCGGTTTCGTATTCCAGAGCTATAACCTTATCCCGCACCAGACCATACTCGCCAATGTCGAACTGGCGCTGACCATCTCAGGCATCTCCGGCAAGGAGAGGAAGAAGCGTTCTCTTGACGCACTCGAAAAGGTCGGCCTCAAAGAACAGGCGCACAAGAAGCCCAATCAGCTCTCAGGCGGCCAGATGCAGCGAGTCGCTATTGCAAGAGCTCTTGTAAACAATCCCGACATCCTTCTGGCTGACGAGCCTACGGGTGCTCTCGATTCAGAGACCAGCGTTCACGTTATGGATCTTCTCAAAGAAGTTGCCAAGGACAGGCTCGTCGTCATGGTCACACATAACCCCGAGCTTGCAGAGCAGTATGCGACGAGGATAGTAAGGCTCAAGGACGGCAAGATCATATCAGATTCAGATCCGTTTGATCCCAAGGACTTAGGGCCTGCTCCGGTGCACAGGAACCTGGGCAAAGCGTCGATGAGCTTTCTTACGGCGCTGTCTCTTAGCTTCAACAATCTGTGGATCAAGAAGGCGCGTACCATCCTTGTAGCCTTCGCAGGTTCTATAGGCATCATAGGAATAGCGCTCATACTCTCTCTGTCCACGGGCGTAAACAAGTACATAGATGACACCGAGGCGCAGACACTGTCCCAGTATCCTCTGTCGATAGAAGGGTCATCGGTATCAGTCATCTCCATGATGATGACTCCCACGGAGACTTCTGAGCGCGCCAGGGACGGCTACATTGTTGAAGTCCCGAGCCTTGGCAGCATGGTCTCATCCGTAACGACCAATGACCTTGATTCCCTGAGGACTTATCTTGAGAGCGGCGAAGCGGTTGCAGGCGGCGATTCTGCCAATAAAGGGATCGAGATACACGATCTGGCCAACGGCATCGAGTATTCTTACGATCTGACCCCGTACATCTTCAAGTACGACGAGGCATCTGACAAGTACCTGCAGGTAAACCCCAATGACAACTTCTCGTCGATGGGCATACCGTCATCTTCCGTGTTCTCTTCGATGTATTCGGTCAATGTCTTTTTCGAGCTTCCGAAAAACAGCAATCTCTACATAGACCAGTACGACATAAGAGCGGGCAGGTGGCCGCAGAACTCTTCGGAGGCCGTACTCGTCTTGTCATCTAACGGTGCTGTGTCAGACTATATCGTCTACACGTTCGGACTTCGGGATAACGAAGAGCTGCAGTCCATGATACAGGATTTTGCGAACGGCGTCGGCAGGACATACGATGACTCGCAGTACGAATGGAGCTACGACGACTTTATGGGCGTTCAGTTCAAGGTGTGCCCCGCGTTCAAGTTCTATAAGTACGACGACACATTGGGCGTCTATACGAACATGAAGGACAACAGAAGGTACATGAACGATCTTCTTGACGGCGAGCGCGATCTTACCATAGTCGGTATCGTCCAGCCCAAGGAAGGCGAGGACATCATAATGCTCGGCTCAGGCATATATTACGGACCTGATCTCATAGAGGAGATAAGAGCTGAAGCAGATAACGCAGAGATCGTTCAGGCCCAGCTCGCTGACCGCGAGATAAATGTATTAACGGGCGAGCGCTTCGATGAGGAAGGATCGGATTTTGACATGGGCGACCTGTTCAGCGTTGATGAAGAGCTGATGGGCCAGGCCTTTGTTTTCGATGAGAATGCATTTGATTTTGACGGCGATGCGTTCGGTGATCTGGGCGGCCTCGATCTCGAGTCTGAATTTGCGGGTGCGATGCCCAATCTGAGCTCAGGCGACATCAGCACGCTTCTTAAGGGAGTAAACCTTAAGGTTGATGGAGAGAAGCTTCAGGGCGTAATGCAGCAGCTCCTGACGGGGTACCTCGCATATGCCGCACAGGATCCTTCTACTAATTATGCCAATTTCGCAGGAGCCTTCAGGCAGTTTTTGCAGGACGAATCGGGAAGGACCATCTTAAGGCAGCAGCTGATGGACATCCTGACGTCAGGCAGCCTGGGCAGCATCTCCAATGAGACGATGCAGAGCTCGATGCAGAAGATCATGACGGGCTATACAACATACTGCATATCCCGCGGCATAGATCCGACGGATACTTCATCCCTTGATGCCAACCTCAGTGCATATCTTAGTACTTCTGAAGGGCAGCAGGCGGTAAGCGAGCAGCTTGATATCATGTTCGCGGAACTTGCAGGCAATACGAATATAACGGACGCGCAGATCACGGGACTCGTTAATGCGCTTCTTGCAGGCTACGCATCTTATGCCGCATCAAACCAGCTCCCTGATCCTTCAAGGCTCAGTGAATCCTTTACGGCATATCTTGCAACGGATGAGGCGAGCCGGATAATAACGCAGGGCGCGCTGTCTGCCATAAACATGGATGAGATCCAGGCCAGGATCGCAGGCAACGTTAACTCCATGATGAACGGAATGTCTGCTGATATGGCTAAGGCTATGGAGAAGGTATTTGCCAAGATAGGCGATAAGCTCGCCGAGAACATCCAGACCGCGTTCGAAGACAAGTTCTCTGATATGGGCTCACTCCTTACGATAGATGAGGATCTTATGGCTGAAGCCTTCCGGATCAATGTCGGCGAAGAGGAGATGGCGTCTTTCTTTACCGAGCTCATGAGCGGCTCTAATGCGTCTTCTGCAGAGACCAACCTTACGGCCTTCGGTTACTGTGCTCCTGACCAGCTGAGCTCCATCACGATCTACCCCAAGGACTTCGAGTCCAAGGATGCGATAATCTCCATCCTCGACGATTACAATGAGAAGGTCAAGGATATCGATGACGGTGCCAAAGTCATCTCCTATACGGATATCGTCGGAGCACTGATGAAGTCCGTTACGAAGATAGTCAATACGATCTCTTATGTCCTCATCGCATTCGTCGCGATCTCTTTGGTGGTATCTTCCATCATGATCGGAGTCATCACATATATAAGCGTATTAGAGAGGCGCAAGGAGATAGGTATCTTAAGGGCCATGGGCGCATCCAAGCACAATGTCGCACAGGTATTTAACGCCGAGACCGTGATAACGGGCTTCCTGGCAGGACTTCTGGGCGTCATCATCTCACTGCTCCTTCTCATTCCGGGCAACATGCTCATCCACCATCTGGGTGATACGGAAGAAGTATCCGCATTCCTCCCTATCCCCGCAGCAGTGATACTTGTCGCCTTAAGCGTACTTCTTACTCTCATAGGCGGTCTTATCCCTTCAAGGAAAGCCTCCAAGCAGGATCCTGTTACAGCCCTGAGGACTGAGTAAAAATCAATAATTCATAAGAAGTTCACCTAATTACGTAACAAAGCTTGCTATAATTAGGTATCAATACTCAAGGAGGGATCCTATATGGCAAACAAATACGCAGGCACACAGACAGAGAAGAACTTACAGGCAGCTTTTGCAGGTGAGTCCCAGGCCAGAAACAAGTACACATATTTCGCTTCCAAGGCTAAGAAGGAAGGCTTCGAGCAGATCGCAGCACTCTTCCTCAAGACAGCTGACAACGAGAAGGAACATGCGAAGATGTGGTTCAAGGAATTAGAGGGCATCGGAACAACCGCCGAGAACCTTGCAGCAGCTGCTGACGGTGAGAACTTCGAGTGGACAGACATGTACGAGGATTTTGCCAAGACTGCCGAGGCAGAAGGCTTCCCCGCTCTTGCAGCCAAGTTCAGGCTCGTAGGCGCCATCGAGAAGCATCATGAAGAGCGCTACAGAGCTCTGCTCAAGAACGTTGAGGCTCAGGAAGTCTTCGCTAAGAGCGAAGTCAAGATCTGGGAGTGCAGGAACTGCGGTCATATCGTAGTCGGCACAAAGGCACCCGAGATGTGCCCCGTATGCGCTCATCCCCAGAGCTACTTCGAAGTTAATGCTGAGAATTACTGATACGCGGTCTTACACGCAAAACATCTTCCAGACCGCGTGATCAACTGAGGATCTAGAGAGGACTGCACTGTAATAAGGTGCAGTCCTTTCATAATGTGTGATAAGCAACCTTATACCGCCCGTCAGATTCCATGTCCATGACCATATAGCCCTTGGGATAACCGCCCCTTGGAAGGGTTATGGATCCGGGGTTTAAGATCCTGAGCCCGGGATTAAACGAGGAGAAGTTATCCTCTTCATAGTAAGGCGGATTCTTAACCGCCAGCCCGGAGCTGTCAAAGGGCACATGCGTATGTCCGAAAAGAGCGATGTCGCATCTTTCTTCTGCGCAGGTCAGAGCCAGTGTTGCGAGTCCGTAATAGACCTTCTCACTATGTCCGTGACAGCAGTAGAAACGGTGACCATTCAGATCAAAGACAGCATTCTTCCACAGGCTCTCCCTGCCGCCGTAATCGCAGTTGCCCTTGATAAAGATGCGCGGAAGTATCGGTGATGAGAAGTGTTTTATGATCTCTTCAGGGTCGTCTTCTATATCACCCAGATGGATAAAATGATCGGGGTTTGTCTTATCGATTGCTCTTAAGACGTTATCTGACACTCCGTGCGAGTCGCTGACGATAAGTATTTTCATGTGGAGATTATACAACAGTTCAATTCAATAATTGTTCACATAAATAGAATTGCATAAATCGATATGAGTTTTACAATATAAAAGGTAAACTAATAATTGCGATCCAAAGGGGATAAAAAATGGATGCTAACACTGTAGAAGAAGCTCTGCGCATTGCGATGAGGTCAAAGCGCATCAGTCAGACGAACATGGCCAGGGACCTTGGCTACAAAACGGTTGCAGGAGTAACCAACCGTTTGGATTCATCCAAGAACAGCATGCGCTTTGATATGGCGTACAAGTTTGCGGATGTCTTAGGATACGATATCGTTCTCAGGGACAGGGATAATCCTGACAGCGAGATCGTAGTACGCGGTTACAGATCGAAACCCGACTGAAGCGTCAGCTGATAAAGTAGTAGTCTAAGTCCCAGCAGGGGACACCTCTTAAACGTCTCAAATATATCTTGTAGGGCACGCCGGTGGATAAGACCTTCTCAGGTATCGCAAACAGATCACAGTTCCTGTGGTAGGAAGCGATCTTAAGAGAGGGCCTGTCTTTGATGATCGTTCTCATGCCTCCTGAAAGGGCAGCGCATTCTTCCCCCTCAACGTCGAATTTAATAAACCCCACTCTGCCAAGAGACTCAGATATCCGGTCTATCGTGACCTGCTCTGTCTTTGTCATTCCGGATGGATCAGTTATTCCCGCGCCCATGCCGCACCCGGCAGCATTCCTGGTACCTCTTCCGTGTGAGGACGTAAGGGTTGCCGGCCCCTCTCTGTCTCCTATGAGAGCGTTATAAAGATCTATCTTTTTGCCGGTCTTCTCCGTTAGCAGATCAGCTGCCTGGCAGAGCTTTTTGTAAGAATGGCGTTCAGGCTCAACGGCGCAAGCCGAAGTGATCTCAGGGTAACGCTCCAGGTATCTGGCAAGCGTGTCCCCGTTATACGCGCCGAGATCTATAAATGCCCCGTCTATATCAGGGAGCAGGTCAAATTCTTCATCCTCAGAAGAAACGCTGATATCAAGGTATCTGATATCGCCTGATAGTTTAAATCTTATCGAGTCAGCAAAGCATTTCCTGGAGGCCTGATCTTCAAGAAGGCCATAGACCTTTTCGAGACGGGGCTTATTCGCCATAAAGTACTCCATGTCGAAAAGCCCGCCGCCGCACACGGGGACATCGGGTGCATAGAGCTCTGTCTTACGGGCAATTCCGTTAATGGTCTCAAGTACTTCAGGCCTTGAGCTGCCGAAGCAAAGAAGCGCTATAAAGCCGTCTTCTCCGAACTCGGAAACAACGTCAGAATAAGAGCGGACCTTAAAGCCCGCAAACGAACGGTCCCTTACAAAACCGTCGCTCGCAAAGACTGCCCTGACCCTCTCAAACAAGCCCTTTGACTTTAGTGCAGCTATTATCTTGTCTGCGCCGTCGCCTGTGCCGTAGAGAGCGATGGGTCTATCAGTGGACTTCAAGTAATCCCACAGGTCGGTTATAATGTCACTCAAGCACATAGCTATAAGATAGCATATTATCGATCGTCTATAATATTGTTGATTATGTAACACATAGGTTGTATAATTAGTAAAAGCGACACATGTGTCGCTTTTGCGCACCTTAAAAAGGAAGATAAATGTCTAAGAGCGACGAGACCAAACAAAGGATCATTAAAGCATCTGTAAGATTGTTTGCCGACAAGGGCTATAGTCCTGTAACGATGAAGGATATCTGCGAAGCAACAGGTCTTTCAAGGGGCGGACTCTACAGATACTACAAGTCCACTGCTGAGATCATGGAAGCCATTCTGGAATCAGAGCAGAAAGGGGCCGACGAGGTCGCAGCATGTATCTACGAACTCAAGTGGACTGCTATGGAAATGTTAGACGGATTTCTCTCATCGCAGAAGAGATTCATCGAATCCGATGTAGTTTCTATTGAGACAGCTGCGATTCAGTTTTCACAGTTGGAAGCGGGCAGACAGACCAATATCAAGAGGTTCAGCCGCACCGTCTTAAGACTTGCAGATCTCATCCGCCAGGGACAGGCAGAGGGCGTTTTTGCGAAGGGAAACGCAGATATCATAGCCGCCCATGTCATCCTCGTTATCGGAGGCCTGAGACAGCAGTGTGCTCTTATCGGGTTTAACCAGACATTTATCGACAAACAATTTGAACTTATCCGCAATATTATAGTTCAAGGTTTTGAAGAAGAATGATTCCTATGGGGATAATAGGAATAGATACCGGATAAGGGATCGGCAGATGGGGTAATAGGAATAGGATCAGAGGCAGCAAAAGCTGCCTCTGTTTTTGGTTTGGTATTAATCCTTATTTGTTTCCGACAGGACACAAGTTACGGCAAACAGTACTATCGGAGCACCTATCGCGATCAGTGCTGCAAGCCAGGGGGCTAAGTGGAATGCATAAGCAAAGATGCAGAACAGTATAAGCGGCGTTGCTGCGAGGAAAGAAATGATCTTGATGATAAGTGACGGGATCTTCCCTTGATACATGACATATCCTAACCCTGCTGATCCTGCCAGGAAGATGAGGATGCAGATAACTATGTGCCAGCCTGCAAATTCCTTGAGCGCTATGGCCAAGCTTAAAGGAATGATCGTGCTGAGTATTATTGTCAGGGGAAGCTGTCTTTTGCGCTGGGCTTCAAGCTCGGCCTTAGAGCGCATAACGAGTTCATCTGAATCCCTGTATCCCGGAACCTTGGCAAGCTCGCTGATCGCATTGCTGTAAGATCTGTGATCGAACGCGTTCTTGCCTTTATAGTACTGAGCAAGAAGGTCTGCTTCTTTCATGCCGTCTTCGCATTTCCTGATGAGATCATTAGTGACCTCATCGTTATAATTACCGCATTCCATAATGGCCTGCTTAAACAGGATCTTTGCCTCATTGGCTGAAGCTATCTTCTGATCGCTCGTAAGTATCTCATCAGCCTTATTGATGTTCGATATTATGCGGTCGTATTTGCTGTAATCAGGCATGGCTTTCTGTATCGGCCACTTGTTATTACAATGCTCACAGATCAAGACTCCGGCAAGGTAGTCACTTACCAGATCGCCGCCGCATATACTGCATTTTTGCGTGAGGGGTGCATCATTTGTATCGGGCATCAGTTTCTTCTCCGCTAATGATATATAAGATAGATGATATCACATGTGACAAGGGGACATGCCTTTTGTCACAAAAGTAAAGGGCGCTCTCAAGTGAACGCCCTTGTACTATACCAGGTTATATTTGATTATCAGCCGAAGAGTGTAAGAAGGATACCTGCTGCGACTGCGGAACCGATAACGCCTGCGACGTTAGGACCCATAGCGTGCATAAGGAGGAAGTTGGAGGGGTTCTCCTGCTGTCCTACCTTGGATGCAACACGTGCTGCCATAGGAACTGCGGATACGCCTGCAGCACCGATGAGAGGATTGATCTTACCCTTTGAAGCAACATACATGATGTTACCGATGATGAGGCCGCCGACTGTGGCAAGTGAGAATGCTGCAAGACCGAGACCGATGATGAGCAGAGTCCTTACCTGCAGGAAGTTAGCGCCGATCGCTGTGGCACCTACAGAAGTGCCGAGCATGATGGTAACGATATTGCACATTGCGTTCTGAGCTGTCTCGGAAAGACGCTCAGTAACACCTGATTCCCTGAAGAGGTTGCCGAGCATGAGGCATCCTAAGAGAGGTGCAACGGAAGGGAGGATGAGAACGCAGACAACTGTAACGATGATAGGGAAGCAGATCTTCTCTACCTTGGATACGGGTCTTGACTGTTCCATCTTGACCTGGCGCGCCTTCTTGGATGTGAATATCTTCATGAAGAACGGCTGGATCATCGGGATCAGGGCCATGTAAGAATATGCTGCGATGGCGATCGCGCCGAGGAGCTCGGGAGCGAGCTTTGTCGTAAGGTAGATAGCCGTCGGGCCGTCAGCACCGCCGATGATGCCGATTGAAGCTGCACCTGCAGGTGAGAAGCCGAGGAGAATGGCTACTGCAAATGCAAATGAGATACCGAACTGTGCGCCTGCACCCATGAAGAAGCTCGAAGGTCTTGAGATCAGGGGTCCGAAGTCTGTCATGGCGCCTACCGCCATAAAGATAAGGCAGGGGAAGATATCCATCTTAACGCCGATGTAAAGGAAATCGAAAAGACCCGGATCAGGCTGGCCCGGAATGGTTCCGCCTAATGCAGCCCAGTTGATCTCGCCGTTGAACCACTCGGGGTGGAAGATTCCTCCGCCGACCCAGGGAAGGTTCGTAAGGAGCATTCCGAAAGCGATGGGGAGCAGGAGCAAAGGCTCGTACTGTTTCTTGATAGCTAAGTAGAAGAGGACAAATGACAGGAGTATCATTACCCATGCCTGCCAGGTTGAGTTACATAAACCTGACCCCTCCCACAAACTCTTTAATACATCTAACATTCCTTGCTGCCTCCCTTAAGAAATAGTAACAAGGTGCGTGCCGGTGTCTACAGAAGCACCCTTGGATGTGAGAACCTGAGCGATAGTACCATTGCAAGGTGCATAGATCTCGTTCTCCATCTTCATTGCCTCGAGGATGCAGACAAGATCGCCTTCCTTGACCTGCTGTCCGACAGTGACCTTAACGTCAAGGATCGTACCGGGCATAGGAGAGTCGACGGGTGTTGTGCCTGCCTGAGCCTGAGCAGCAGGTGCTGCTGCAGGTGCGGGAGCAGCAGCCGGTGCAGCGGCGGGAGCTGCTGCGGGAGCGGGAGCTGCGACTACATCAGTAGTCCTGACAAGGTTAGCCTTACCCTTCTCGACTTCTACTTCGTAGAGTTTATCGTTGATTGTAACTTTATAGATCATATGTGTTCTCCTTTATTCTTCGACAAGAGTAATAGACTTGAATATCAGCTCGTTAAGAGGGATACCCGTGTTGTCTGATACGATAGCCATGATCATGGCAGCTGTCTTCTCATCACAGCCCTTGAGCTTGAGGCTGCCTGAAGAGAACTCCTCTTCCTTGGCAGGCTCAGCAGGAGCAGCGGGGGCAGCTTTCTGGTGCAGGGGCTTTTCTTCGCTCTTAACTGCAGCGGCGATGACCTTGCCTGCAAGAGAGATCAGAACGTACATTATGAAGAGTACGCCGAAGACCACGATCATTATGATAGCTGCATCCAGGAGCATCTCACCGAGAGCCATCTGGGGCTTGAATAAAGTGAACAACTCGCCTGAAGATGTATTCTCAGCTTCCGCCATTATGACAGAAGCACTGTTGCTGATAGCAGATAACATCGTCAATCCTCCTTCTTCTCGATCGTGTAATTGACGGTGTTGGATTCCTTCTCCTCGCGTGCTTCGAAAAACTTCTCTGCAACCTGGGGGAAAGCGATGTAGGAGAGAACGTCCTCATCAGATCTTGCTTTCTTGCCGAGCTGGGCCTTCGTCTTTTCGAAAGCAGGCTCAAGCGTGTCAGCATATCTGCCCTGAACGAGCTCTTCAGGCTTCCAGCATCTGTCGATGAGTTCCTGGTTAACTTCGCCCGGTGCTCTGCCGTACTCGCCGCGGAGGTAAGCCTTGATCTCCTTGGAGATGTTCTTATACCTTTCGCCGAGGAGAACGTTCTGAACTGCCTGGTTACCTACCATCTGTGAAAGAGGTGTAACGAGCGGGGGATAACCCATGTCCTTACGTACTGCAGGGATCTCTGCCAAAGCTTCGTCGAACTTATCGAGAGCGTGCATATCCTTGAGGTTGGCGATCATGTTGGAGAGCATTCCGCCCGGAACCTGATACTTGAGGATGTCGGCCTTGATGCCCATGACTGTAGGGTTGAGTGTGCCGTTGTCGAGGAACTTCTTTCTTACGGGTACGAAGAAATCAG
The DNA here is from genome assembly GCA_946187935.1 of uncultured Clostridia bacterium. GTDB lineage: Bacteria > Bacillota > Clostridia > Saccharofermentanales > Saccharofermentanaceae > Saccharofermentans. The sequence continues at coordinate 65,412 of CAMHSJ010000008.1, read as the reverse complement.
CGATCTCCTTGAGCTTGTCCATATCGAGACCTGACTCATAGCCGAACTGGCTCATTGTATAAGCCATTGTCTCTGTGCAGGGCTGTGATGTGCCGCCTGCCATTGTGGAGATAGCGCAGTCGATACCGTCAACGCCGGCCTCGATAGCCTTCATGAGAGTCATCGGGCCCATGCCTGTTGTGTGGTGTGTGTGGAAGAAGAGAGGCACCTTGATCTTTGCATCCTTGATAGCCTTTACGAGATCGTAAGCTTCCTTAGGTGAGCAGATACCTGCCATATCCTTGATGGCGATGGAGTCAACGCCCATGCCCTCAAGCTCCTTGCACATCTCAACGTACTTCTCGATAGTATGTACGGGTGATGTCGTGTAGCAGATGCAGCCCTGTGCATGCTTGCCGCACTTCTTGACTTCGTCTATGCAGACTTCGATGTTCCTGAAATCGTTCAGAGCGTCAAAGATACGGAAGATGTCCATACCGTTCTCTGCAGCCTTGCGGCAGAAGAGTCTTACGACGTCATCAGGATAGTGTTTATATCCGAGGATGTTCTGACCGCGGATGAGCATCTGTAAGGGAGTCTTTTTGCAGACAGCCTTGATCTTTCTGAGTCTTTCCCACGGATCCTCATCCAGGTATCTGAGACAGGAATCGAACGTAGCGCCGCCCCAGCACTCGAGTGAGTAGTAGCCGGCATTGTCCAACGTCTCAAGGATACCCTCGAAATCGGAGAAAGGCATACGTGTTGCGATGAGGGACTGCTGTGAGTCACGCAGCACGGTTTCTGTGATTTTTACTTTCATTGAAGTCACGCTCCTTGCTCTAAATAAAATATAACCTGTAAGAGTATAAAGGGTTTGCCCCCGGTTGTGAATAGCGAAATTTACTTAAAAGCGGTGAAAATATTGTTATTTACAACCAAAAACTCCCGTAGTATACTTAATTGCTCGCAGAGGGAACTTTGTGTCTCTTTATGCGCGTAAAACTTAAGAAAGGAGATGTATTGATGCCAACGTTCAATCAATTAGTTAAGTCCGGCAGACAGTCCAAGACATATAAGTCTGCATCACCGGCTTTGCAGTTCAGCATGAACACCATTAAGAACAGGGAGACCGCTTCAAGATCCCCCCAGAAGCGTGGTGTTTGCACAGTAGTTAAGACAACGACACCTAAGAAGCCTAACTCAGCGCTTCGTAAGGTTGCCCGTGTACGTCTTACAAACGGCTACGAAGTAACTGCATACATTCCGGGTATCGGACACAACCTTCAGGAGCACTCTGTTGTACTTATCAGAGGCGGCCGTGTTAAGGACCTTCCAGGTGTACGTTATCACATCGTAAGAGGTACCCTTGATACAGCAGGCGTTGCAGACCGTGCACAGGGCAGATCCAAGTACGGCGCTAAGAAGCCTAAGGCAGCGAAGGTAAAGAAGTAATCCGCCCGGGATAAAACCCTTTGCGGAAACAGGACAAAAGGGTCAGTACATTGTTCATATAAGGACTTTGCTTTTACTGACGCACAACACGTCCGCGAAACAAACTGAAACGTGAGTACCTATGGTTTCAAGTTTAATTTGAATATCATGTTAGGAGGGAAGTACAGTGCCAAGAAAAGGCAATACCGTAAAGAGAACCGTTCTTCCGGATCCTGTCTACAATGATGTTAAGGTATCCAAGCTTATCAACAACATCATGTTGGACGGCAAGAAGGGCGTAGCTCAGAAAATCACTTATGGCGCCTTCGATATTATCAAGGAGCGCACAAATGAAGAGCCTATCGATGTTTTCTACAAGGCTCTTGAGAATGTTATGCCGTTGCTCGAGTGCAAGGCTCGCCGTGTTGGTGGTGCAAACTACCAGATCCCTATGGACGTTAAGCCTGAGAGAAGACTTACATTAGGCCTCAGATGGATCGTTCAGTTCTCCAGACAGAGAAGTGAGCGCACAATGAAGGAGCGTCTCGCTGCAGAGCTCATCGACGCATCCAACGAGACAGGCGGCGCATTCAAGAAGAAAGAAGAAATGCACAGAATGGCAGATGCTAACAAGGCATTCGCTCATTACAATCGTTAACCGGCAGGGAAAGGAGCATAATACTTAAATGGCTACTAGACAGTATCCTCTTGAGAAAACAAGAAACATCGGTATCATGGCTCATATCGACGCCGGTAAGACAACAACTACAGAGAGAATCCTCTACTATTCCGGTATCAACCGTAAGTTAGGTGAGGTTCACGACGGTGCAGCTACCATGGACTGGATGGTTCAGGAGCAGGAGCGTGGTATCACGATCACTTCTGCTGCTACAACAGCTCCCTGGAAGGGTCACCGTATCAACATCATCGACACACCCGGTCACGTTGACTTCACAGTAGAAGTTGAGCGTTCACTCCGTGTACTTGACGGTGCGGTAACGGTTATGTCAGCAAGAGGCGGCGTTGAGCCTCAGACTGAGACAGTATGGAGACAGGCAGAGCACTACGGTGTTCCGAGAATGGTCTTCGTAAACAAGATGGATATCTTAGGCGCTAACTTTGAGCATGTCTGCGACATGATCAGAGACCGTCTCAAGAACAATCCTGTCGCTATCCAGTATCCTATCGGCAAGGAAGATACATTCTCAGGAATCATCGACCTTATGACACTCCGTGCAGAGGTCTATACTTCCGAAGACGGTAAGGAATACGAGGACAGAGACGTTCCTGCTGAGCTCGCTGACGAAGTCAAGCTTGCAAGAGATGCCATGATCGAGGCTATCTGCGAGACAGATGACGAACTCACCATGAAGTACTTAGAGGGCGAGGAGATCTCAGTTGACGAACTCAAGGCAGCACTCCGTAAGGCAACTTGCGAGTGTAAGCTCATTCCCGTTACATGCGGTACATCATTGAGAAATAAGGGCGTACAGATGCTCTTAGACGCTATCGTAGATTACATGCCGTCACCTCTTGACGTACCTGCTATCAAGGGTGTTAACCCTGATACAGATGAGGAAGAGGAGAGACCTTCTTCTGATGAAGGCCCGTTCTCAGCTCTCGCATTCAAGATCGCTACAGACCCGTTCGTCGGTAAGCTCTGCTTCTTCAGAGTATATTCCGGCGTACTCCTTTCCGGTTCTTATGTTCTCAACTCATCTAAGAACAAGAAGGAGCGTATCGGCCGTATCGTTCAGATGCACGCTAACGAGCGTAAGGAGATCAACGAAGTATTCTCCGGTGATATTGCAGCTGCAATCGGTCTTAAGGACACAACAACAGGCAACACACTCTGTGACGAAGATCATCCGATCATCTTAGAGTCCATGGAGTTCCCTGAGCCTGTTATCGAGGTCGCAATCGAACCTAAGTCCAAGGCTTCACAGGAGAAGATGCTCGTTGCACTTCAGAAGCTCGCAGAAGAAGATCCTACGTTCCGTACATACACCAACCAGGAAACAGGACAGACGATCATTGCAGGTATGGGTGAGCTTCACCTTGACATCATCGTTGACCGTCTCTTCCGTGAGTTCAAGGTTGAGGCTAACGTAGGTGCACCTCAGGTTTCCTACAAGGAGACGATCAGAAAGACAGTCGAGGCGGAAGGCCGTTTCGTACGTCAGTCCGGTGGTCACGGTCAGTACGGCGACTGCTGGCTCAGATTGGAACCCCAGGAGCCCGGCACAGGATACGAGTTCATCGATGCTACAGTCGGTGGTTCTATCCCGAAGCAGTTCATTGCACCTATTGATGCAGGTATTCAGGAAGCTATGCAGGCAGGCGTACTTGGCGGCTATCCGGTTGTTGACGTTAAGGTTACCGTTTTCGACGGTTCTTACCACGATGTCGACTCATCCGAAATGGCGTTCAAGATCGCAGGATCCATGGGATTCAAGGCCGGCATGCAGAAGGGTGATCCTTGTCTCCTCGAGCCTATCATGAAGGTAGACGTTGAGGTTCCTGATGAGTACTTGGGCGACGTTATCGGCGGACTCAATGCACGCCGTGGCGCTATCAAGGAGATCGAGCCTATGAACGGTTCACAGCAGGTACATGCTGAGGTTCCGCTCGCAAACATGTTCGGTTACGCAACAGACCTCCGTTCTTCAACACAGGGACGTGGTACGTTCGTAATGCAGATAAGCCACTTCGCGGAAACGCCGAAGAGCATCATGGAGTCCATCTTAAAGAAATAAGACTCCAAACCGCCTGATTCAAAGGCGCGGAAACACACATATTTCAGGTTTCTTACTTGAAAGAAATTAAGAAACTTTGTAAAATGGTGTTTACCGCTGTGTTGAATCAAGGCGAGTAAATAATTAAGTTAAATAATAATTTCTTAGGAGGAAATTAAAATGGCAAGAGAAAAGTTTGTACGTAGCAAGCCGCACGTAAACATCGGTACCATTGGTCACGTAGACCACGGTAAGACAACTCTTACAGCTGCTATCACAAAGGTACTCGCTATGAAGGGTGGAGCTGAGTTCAAGGATTACGGCAACATCGACTCCGCACCGGAGGAGAGAGCTCGTGGTATCACGATCAACACAGCACACGTTGAGTATGAGACAGAGACACGTCACTATGCACACGTTGACTGCCCCGGCCACGCTGACTACATCAAGAACATGATCACCGGCGCAGCTCAGATGGACGGTGCTATCCTCGTTGTTTCTGCAGCAGACGGCCCGATGCCCCAGACACGTGAGCACATCCTGCTCGCTCGTCAGGTAGGCGTTCCTTACATCGTAGTATTCATGAACAAGTGCGACCAGGTTGACGACGAAGAGCTCCTCGAGCTCGTTGAGATGGACATCCGTGACCTCCTCAACCAGTATGACTTCCCTGGTGATGACACACCTATCATCCGCGGCAGCGCTCTTGCAGTTCTTGAGAGCACTTCCACAGATCCTAACGATGAGGTTTACAAGCCTATCGTTGAGCTCATGGATGCAGTTGACAGCTACATCGCTACACCTGAGCGTCCTATCGACAAGCCTTTCCTTATGCCTGTTGAGGACGTATTCACGATCTCAGGCCGTGGTACAGTTGCTACAGGCCGTCTCGAGAGAGGTACTATCAAGGTTGGTGATCCTGCAGAGATCGTTGGTCTCCAGGATGAGCCTAAGTCCACAGTTGTTACCGGTGTAGAAATGTTCCGTAAGCAGATGGAGCAGGCTGAAGCTGGTGATAACATCGGCTGCCTCCTCCGTGGTATCGACCGTAAGGAAGTTGAGAGAGGCCAGGTTATCGCTAAGCCCGGCACAACAACACCTCACACAAAGTTCACAGGTCAGGTTTACGTACTTACTAAGGAAGAGGGTGGCCGTCACAAGCCCTTCCTTACAGGTTACAAGCCTCAGTTCTACTTCAGAACAACAGACGTTACAGGCGTTATCAAGCTTCCTGATGGCACAGACATGTGCATGCCTGGTGACCACGTAACGATCGAGGCTGACCTCATCACACCTATCGCTATGGAGCAGGGTCTTAAGTTCGCTATCCGTGAAGGTGGCCACACAGTAGGCGCTGGTACAGTTGCTACAATCATCGAGTAATCGGTAACTAAGCTAATCCAAGCAATCAAAGGAACTGTCTCTTATGAGGCAGTTCTTTTTTTGCTTTCCCGGGGCGCTCTTAAGACTAAAGTACATATTTTGTACGCGAAAAGGGAAATCACGTATTTTAAATGTGACAAATCAGGAAAAGTGATATATCCGGTACGTGAAATGCCTTTTCGCGTATTAAATATGTAACGACAGTGGATGCTGATCTTTGCAGCGAGTCCGAAATAAGCCACAGATCAAAAGAACTGCCCTGTAACAGACAGTTCTTAAGATTAAAGCTATAGCGCTGTTTAAGCCTGATAGAAGCAGTTAGATGTTGGTCCCGGGGCAGGAGTGCCGGCAGGGACTATTATGATGTTGATTCCTTCAAGCCTGTAGGCATAACCGGCGCTGCCGCAAGACGCGCCGTTACTGGCCCATCCGGTCCATCCGAAGTTCTGTACGTGAACTCTGTAATAGACGTCATACTGAGCAGCATTTGCTCCGGTAAGGCGGATCTGTATCGCTTCGAGTCTCTTGGACTGACCCTCAGTTCCGGAGAAGCCTCCGTTAGCGGTCCAGCCTGATTCCCATCCGTAGTCCTGGATATGAGTCTTGTACTCAATGCCGACACCGGACAATCCGGAAACACTTATATGGATGCCTTCAAGTCTTAAAGACTGACCGGTAGTTCCGGCAGTCAGGCCGTCAGCAACTGAAGTCTGCCATCCTATGTTCTGGACATGGACATCGTATTTAACAGAGTCAGGACTCTGTCCCTTAGCAACGATCTTGATCTGCATGCCCTCGAGTCTCTTGGACTGACCTTCAGTGCCTGCCATCTCTCCGTTCTTCACCCAAGGCATCCATCCGATGTCCTGAACATGGACTCTGTAATAGATATCGTAGCCGGAAGCATCTGCTCCTGTCAGTTCGATCCTCATTCCCTCAAGGCGCAGAGACTGACCTGAAGTGCCTGCCATCTGGCCATCGCTGACCCAGTCCTGCCATCCGACATTCTGAACATGAGTCTTGTATCTTATACCGAGTTCAAGATCTGTCAGGAGGCAGATCTTCATGCCTTCGAGCCTAAGTGACTGACCTTCGGTTCCTGCCATCTCGCCATCAAACACCCAATCCTGCCAGCCTACGTTCTGAACATGAGTGCAGTAGCAGACTGATACAGCTGCAGATGTGTTGATCGACGGAAGGACAGGGGGCTCGTTATTAGCTGAAGATATCGAAACTGAACTGTCAGAAGGAGAAGGGACTGAGTAACTGCCCCCTCTGTTGCCCGAGTAATAGAGCTTAACTTCAGCTGCAGGAGCTGAAGTACCGTTGCCGTTTACTCTTGCTGAATATGAGGCAGCTTCGTCAAGATTAAATATCTTGTTTGCACCATACTGAAGATCAGAGACCGTCATCCTTCCGTGAGGGTAACACTTATTCGCAGAAGAATCTGTCTTAAGGACTTCGAACTGAACTGCCCAGGTAAAAGCACCCCAGGCATAGTAGTCAATGGAATAGAAATCAGAGAACCAGTCAGTCCTGCCGTAGTCGAAAGCCGTTCCGAGACCCAGGACCAGAGCAAGTCTGTGAGCCATGAGCGCGAAGTCTTCCCTGTTGATAAGCTCATCGGGGCAAAAAGAGTCGGAACAGATGCTCGGGTAACCGAAGCAGATATTATATGTTTCTGCCCATTTGACAGCAGCCTCATACTCTGTTCCGTTAACATCAATGAATCTGGATGAACCGCTTACCACGGGACTTCCTGCGAGCTCCCAGAGGAGCTTAACTGCCTGTCCTCTTGTGGCGAACTGCTCTGAGCCTGTATAACCGTCGTTGGTATTGATGTAGCATACGGAGACGACCTTAGGATCTCCGCCCGTGGTCTTGACGGTCTTGTTGTCATCGACGACAACGCAGTGAGTCAGGTCTTCGAAGTATTCTTCGCTTCCGCCGTATTCGATCGTATAGGATGTAACATATCCGAGCTGGGGCTCAGCTTTGATCCGTCCCTCGGTATACGCCTTTATCAGATACGGGTTGTTGCTGATGTTGACCGCAGGAAGAGCTCCGAGTCCGAACGCATACAGATTATAGAGCTGAGGGTTGCCTGACAGATCCAGCGAAGTCAGGCGGTAGTCACACTCGAGCCTGAGGTCGGCAAGACGCGGATTATTCTTAACATTAAGATAGGTAAGGTTATCGTTATATCCGCAGATAAGAAGCTGAAGCTGGGGATTGCCGCTCATGTCAAGGCGGGTAACGCCGTTTTGCGCGCAGTTATAGTATTCAAGGCCTTTAAGTTTGCTTATATCGACATTGCCGAGATGCTCGTTGCCCCAGATGTCGAGCCTCTTGAGGCAGGGGTTATTGGATACATTAAGAGAAGTCAGGGCATTCTTCTGCGCATTGAGCTCGCAGAGCAGCGGGTTATGAGACACGTCGAGAGACGTAAGACCGCATTCACTGCAGAAAAGGTTTTCAAGTCTTGGATTGCGGCTCAGATCAAGGCTCTTCAGGTTGGGGTTGGCATTGCACTCGACGTATGCAAGTTTGGGGTTGTTCCTGAAGTTTATGGAAGTCAGCTTGCAGTTAAAGCAGTAGACCCATTCAAGTTTGGTAAGCCCGGTAAAATCCAGGCTCGTGAAATCGTTATGCGAACACCATATGCCCGTTAGGTCCGGATTGCCCGACAGATCCCAGCTCGAGATATGGTTATTGAGGCACCAGAGTCCGATGATCTTAGGGAAAAACTCTATGCCCTTGATGGAATAAATACCCCTGTTCTCACAGTGTATGTTGCGGACTATCTCCCTCTCTGCCTTTGACAGAACACCGTCACCATTGGTGTCGTATGTCCTGACAACTTCCCGAAAAGCAGCATCCGGGAAATTCGCTGCATTTATGGAGACATTTCCGGCGGCATATACGGGAATGCCGTGCAGAAAAGGCAGCACTACAACACAAAAGATAACAGATGCCAAAAACCTTGCAAGTTTCTTCATAGATCTCACCCCTGAGCAGAATTATAAGGATATTCTAACTCTTGGATACAGCACAAACAAACGCAAATTAAAGATCAACTGTTACACATGGTTAATTCAATTTTTTTGATTTATTCACATTATGTGTCATCGATTCACACTATTGTAATACCAGTCAGTTAGTCTAAACATATCCAAAAACTCAAGGGAGGTATTTGTCATGAAACAGAAAAAGAATGTTTTAAAACGGCTTCTTGCTGTCGGTACAACGGCAGCGATGATCGCAGGAGCAATGTCTTTTGGCGTTTTCGCAGATGGCGAAGTCAAGCAGTATGATAAGAGCGATTATGTCGGTTATTGTGTTTCGTATAATGGGTTTAACATTTACGGCTTAAACAATGGAACGGCGATCCGAACAACATTTGGTGGTTCCCAAAGTACTGACCCTGAAGTCAGCGGTTATGTAGGATCCGGATATAGAACCGCTCTTAAGGTCGGTGGATCGCAGAATGATACCACAAATGGTTTCGCATTCGGCACCCCATTCAGCGTAGGAGATGTCAGTGCCACGATCACTGCAGGCATCGATTCTTCCGGAAAAGCCGTAATCGTCACATATTCTGTAACCAATAACGGTACCAGCGATCAAACTGTTCAGATCGGAACGATGGCAGACTGCCAGATTGGCAACAATGATTCTGCTCCTGTAAGATCTACAGGTAATGGATTGTCAATGATTTCCGGCGCTAATAAGTTTTACCTCATTCCAGGCGGTGGCAATTTTACTACCAGATATGCGGGTCGTCTTGGAGGACTTTCCGAATTTGCTAATGGAATAAATGAGGATTTTACAGGTGACAGCGGTTTTGCATGGTCATGGACTTTGAATGTTCCGGCAGGTGGAACCGTAACAAGAACAGCTTATCTTGCAGCAGGCGAAGAACTGTCAACATATACGCTTGCATTTGACGGTAATGGCGGAACCGGTACCATGGATCCTTGTGATTATATTTCAGGTGTCAGCATCGATCTTCCGGATAATGAGTTCACAAGAGACGGTTATGAGTTCAAGGGCTGGGCAACCAGTGCAGATTCAACGACAGCAGATTATCAACCTGACGGTCAGATAACACTCACAGCTGATACGACATTATATGCTGTATGGGCTAAAGCGACCTGTAAACTGTCATTTGATGCCAATGGCGGTTCGGGCACAATGGCAGCTGTCGATATTACATCCGGCACGGCAACACCGATCCCTGCAAACACATTCACAAGAGACGGTTATGAGTTCAAGGGCTGGGCAACCAGTTCCGGATCAACAACTGTTGCTTATGCAGATAAAGCATCAATAACAATTACAGCTGATACAACGCTGTATGCAGTATGGGCTGAGGTCAAGGCACCGGAAGCACCTGTTATCAGCGCCGGCGATTCACACCTTCAGGATGATGGCGATACACCTGTGAAGATCGATCAGACGACCGGCACTATTACATTAGGTACAACAGGTCAGAGCAAGAGACTCGAGCAGATCGTGCTCGACATCACAAATGATTCTCCTTATGCCGGCAGTCTCGAGTACAGAGTACATGTTCAGGATAAGGGCTGGCTGGATTGGACAGAGGCTGGTAATCCTGCAGGCTCAACAGGACAGTCAAGACGTATCGAAGCAGTTGAGATCCGTCTTACAGGCGAACTCGCAGAGCACTATTCCGTTGAGTATGCAGCTCACGTTCAGGATTACGGCGATGCACAGGGCTGGGTAAGAGACGGCGCTATGGCAGGTACTACAGGTGAATCCAGAAGACTCGAACAGCTCCGGGTAAGGCTCGTTCCCCGCGATGCAAGCACTACATCTACTGTTAACTACAGAGTTCACTCTCAGGATATAGGCTGGGAATCTGAATGGTCTTCCGGCGGCGCTATGTCAGGCACAACAGGTCAGAGCAAGAGACTTGAAGGCATAGAGATCTATATTGGCGGAACACAGTACGCAGGCGGTATCAGGTATAGGACACACATCCAGGATATTGGTTGGGAGTCCGGCTGGACAACCAACGGCGAGCTTAGCGGAACCCAGGGTAAGTCTAAGAGACTTGAAGCTATCCAGATCGAGCTCACAGGCGAGATGGCTGAACACTACGATGTATATTACAGAACACACGTACAGGATATCGGTTGGATGTCATGGGCATGCAACGGAGAATCTTCCGGAACAGCAGGAAGATCTGCAAGACTCGAAGCTATCCAGATCGTGCTCGTACCTAAGGGAGCAGGAGCACCCGCCGACAACTACAAGGGTGTTACATCTGATGATACAAGAGCATTTGTACAGGGATAATAATCTAAAGTCCTGACAACTAAACAAACAACGGAGACCGGCTCAGATGAGCCGGTCTCTGTCATGTGACAAGGGGACAGGCCCTTTGTCACGTCACTTCTTATCTCCCGCGAAGTACCTTGTAAGGACTGAGATGATGTAAGGCTTTTCGCCGTTGATCTGGAAGTTGATGATCAGGAAGTAGCCGATGAGCAGGATGAAGGTGACGATGCCAGATATGCTCAGGGGTATAAAGTCTAAGCCTATGAGGTAGTACAGGTAGGTCACGACGGATACTGACCTCAAGAGGAGATAGAGGGGCACAGTCTTCTTGTTTATAAAGCAATATACCAGTGCCAATGTCTCGTAGAAGTATGCATAGCGGTCGTGCATGCAGGGCAGGAAGAAGACCGTGATGAAGGACAGGATAAACGCGAGGCTCATGAGGTCTTCTTTGGATCTGAGGTCTTTTTTGCGGCAGAGATATACGCCGCTTATGCCTAAGACCGAAAAGGTGAAGAGCGTGATCTGTATCTTGTAAAAGCCTGCTATGTCTCCTAATGAGAAGATGTATCCGTTAAGGAATATGGCCCAGAAGCCGGGATAGTTCTCGTAGAGAAGATAGGATTCATCTGTCTGCCTGGTGTAAAAGGTGATGGCGCTCATGAAACTGCCTCCGGCTATCACATGCGGGATGGCCGAGACAAACAGCATAAGGAAAATAAGGAGAAGATAGTACAGGCGGAACTTGTTCTTCTTTTCCTTGAACTTAAACATGTACAGGAACCCGATAAAAGGAAAAAGGAAGACTATCTGAAGTTTGAATGCCAATGCAAAGCCGAGGCAAATGCACATGGCAGGGTATTTCTCTTTAAGCGCAAAGGCGAGCGATAAGACCGCGAAGGTAATGTAGATGGAATCACACTGCGCCCACACAGAAGAGTCCATTATCACGACAGGTGAGAGCATTATTGCAGAATAAGCTATGGCTGCCTTCAGTTCCTTTTTGTCACTTGCTATGGTGAACACAAGGAAAGCAACCGACATGGCGAGAGTATAGTCGAAGAACACTGATATCAGCTTGCATGCATGGATAGGAGCTATGGGCAGACCACAAGTGAGCGCGATCAGGAACTGATAGGCAAGATTGTAGTTGCCTACCGTGGTGCCCAGACCGCTGAGGCCCCCGTTTGCCACTATCTCCTCGTACCAGGGGATAACGTAGTCGTATCCGTCGTCTGATATGAAGTCAAAGAAAGGGAGCCTTACGGCTATTCCTATCGCTGAAACAATAAGGCAGATGACCAAAGGTATCAGCCTTGTGGTATCTGCCTTGTTTTTGAGTTCTTTTTCTTGTCTCATCTAGATATCAGTCTACGGGAGGGACCATCATGTCATCGTCTGATGAGCTTGATGAAGTTTCCGGAGCCTTAGGCTCTTCCTTTGTCTCGGGAGCGGGAGTCTCAGTTTTTGCTTCAGCCTGCTTAACTTCAGGCTCTGCCTTGGTCTCTTCTTCCTTTGCCTTTGCTTCGGCAGCAGCTTCTGCCTTTGCGGCAGCTTCCTCATTCAGTTCCTGGATAGCCTTGGACTTCTCTTCAGCGATGCGGGCCTCTTCCTCAGCCTGCTTGGCAGCAAGTTCAGCTTCTTCTTCTGCCTTCTTGAGAGCTGCAAGAGCTTCTTCAGCCTTCTTCTTGGCTGCAAGAGCTCTCTCTTCTGCCTTCTTGGCAGCGAGCCTTGCTTCTTCCTCGGCCTTGATGGCAGCCTTGCGTCTTTCTTCTTCAGCCTTTCTGATCTCAGCTTCTTCAGCGTCCTTGATGGCCTGCTGCAGTGCAAGTTCGCCTGCCTCTGCTTCAGCAGCTGCACTTGCAGCTTCTTCCTCAGCCTTGACTACGGAGATCTTAGCTCTCTCTTCTGCCTTCTCGGCAGCTTCAAGAGACTTCTCAGCTGAACCGAGCTTGCCGAGGAGTGTTTCCTCTGCCTTCTTCTTCTCAGCTGCGATCTTCTCTTCTTCTTCAGCCTTCGCTACTGCAGCCTTGGCAGCGGCTTCAGCCTCGTTGGCAGCCTGTCTTGCATCCTGGGCAGCCTTGGCTGATGTCTTTGTCTCTTCGCCTGCAGCCTCGACCTGAACCTTAAGCTCTTCTACGGTCTTGATGGCAGCAGCATGTGCTTCTTCAGTCTTGGTTACCTGGTTTCTGGCATCCTGAGCTCTTGATTCTGCACGCTCAGCCTTACCCTGAAGGGCCTTTGCCTTATCCTGTGCAAGCTGTACTGCTGTCTTGGGATCCTTGGATGCCTCGAGTTCTGCTTCCCTCTGCTTTGCTACAAGTGCGGCATGGTTGACGGAAGCTGACGGAGGTCTCTTTATCGGAGGCTTGAGTGCGGGAGGTGCGGACGGCTTAGGCTGCTCGCTCTCCGTGTCCTTGTCGGGAGAAGAGGACTTCTGCTTCTCCATGTTGCGTCTTTCCTCAGCGAGCCTTCTTGCTTCCTGCTGAGCTCTCGCAGCTTCAGCCTGCTCACGGCGCAGCTGAGCGGCAGAGGAGTTGGAATTAGAACCCTTGGGAGGCGTTGATGAGCCGGGTCTGCCCGAAGGTTCAGGCTGATTTCCGGGTCTTCCGGAAGCGGAGGATTCGTCCTTCTTTACGCCATCCTTCTCCTTATCCTTGTCATCCTCATTGCCTTTGAAAACATAGCCGAAAATACCAGTCATGTCATTTCCCCCAGATACCAGATTGCTGTGATTTTTGTTAAATATAATTTATAAAGACATTATACTTAGCAACAAAAAATTTTCAAGTGCGTAATGTTGTTTAGAAATACTTTACAAGAGGTTTAGTGCGTAGTATAATCCGTGTTCTATGATGTAAAGCAATACTTAACTGATAGTTAAACAGGAGTTTGTCCATGGACATCGGTGTAAAGATCAAGAATCTGAGATTGAAGAACGGTCTGACGCAGGAGGAATTAGCTGACAGATGTGAGCTTTCCAAGGCGTTCATATCGCTTCTGGAACGTGACATGACATCACCTTCCATAGCGACCCTGAAGGATATCTTGGATGCCCTCGGGACCGACTTCGAGAACTTCTTCAGAGAGGATGCCCCGGGCAGGATCGTTTTCGGGAAGAATGATTATTCCGTAAAGCACGATCCCGACCTTAAGAATGACATCTGCTGGCTCATACCCAATGCCCAGAAGAACGAGATGGAACCGATCCTGGTGACGATCGAAGCGGGCGGCTCCACATACCCTGACAACCCGCATGAAGGCGAGGAGTTCGGCTATGTTACAGAAGGGACCGCGACGGTGGTGATAGGTGATGCCGAGTACCCGGCCAAAAAGGGTGAGAGCTTCTACTTTATTGCAAACAAACCGCACCATATAGAGAACAGGGGATCAAGACCCGTGAAGATAATCTGGATCTCATCACCCCCGAGTTTTTAAACGATCACTAATTCTACCGAGGTATATAAATGGCATACGAACAGATCCTCCCGGACGATACCGGCAGAGAGCACATAATAGAGATAAAGGACCTTTGCAAGAGCTTCGACGGCACCAAGGTCTTAAAGAACATTACATTCTATATAAGGAACAACGAGTTCATTACGCTCCTTGGTCCTTCAGGCTGCGGCAAGTCCACGACCTTAAGGATAATCGCGGGCTTCGAGACTGCGGATTCAGGCATCGTCAACTTTGAAGGTGCTGACCTCCTTAAGGTCCCTGCACACAAGAGGAACATCAACACCGTGTTCCAGAAATACGCGCTGTTCCCGCACCTTGATGTCTATGACAACGTTGCGTTCGGCCTTAAGATCAAGAAGGTCCCCAAGAAGGAGATCGAGCAGCGCGTCAAGAAGGCTCTTGCGACGGTGGGCCTTGCTGATTACGGCGAGAGATACATAGACCAGCTCTCAGGCGGACAGATGCAGAGAGTTGCGATCGCCAGGGCCATCGTAAACCGTCCGAGGATCCTTCTTCTGGATGAGCCCTTGGGAGCACTGGATCTCAAGATGCGCAAGGAGATGCAGATCGAACTCAAGCAGATGCAAAGAGAGCTCGGCATTACGTTCGTCTACGTAACCCATGACCAGGAAGAAGCGCTCACGATGTCTGATACGATAATCGTCATGAAGGACGGCATTATCCAGCAGATCGGAACACCTATAGATGTTTATAACGAACCTAAGAATGCTTATGTTGCCGACTTCATCGGTGAGTCCAACATCATTCCCGGATACATGGACAAGGACTTCGAAGTCAAGTTCTCAGACGGCATCGTGTTTAACTGCGTTGACCCTCTTTTCCCTGAGTTTAAGAAGGGCGAGGACAACGAGGTCGATATGGTAATAAGGCCCGAGGACTTCTATGTCGGTTCCGAGGAAGAGGGCAGGATCAACGGCACCGTTGAATCCATCGTATTTAAGGGCGTTCACTATGAGATCATCGTAAAGTCTGACAACGGCATCGAGTGGATGGTCCATAATGTCGACCCCGTTAAGGTCGGACAGAGAGTAGGTCTTTATGTTGACCCTGACGATATACAGATAATGAGAAGGTCCGAGATGTCGCCTGACTACGGTTCATTCGGCATCAAGGGCAAGGACCAGGATGATGCAGCAGAAGAGAAAGAAGCGGAGGATAACAAGTAATGGCCGAGCTTAAGGCTAGATACAAGATGATGCCCCCCTTTGCGATGGTGATGATCATCACCGCTCTGTATTCTTTCGCATCCATCTTCATCCCGATGTTTGAAGTATATGTGCAGTATGTTCCCAACAGGTGCTATTCGCTCCTGACCATGCTCATAAGCCCCAGGATCTATACGAGGATCAGGGATGGCGCGGTCGATCTGAACTTTCAGTCCTTTGCCGTATGGGTGTTCATAATCACGATAGTCATCGCCGTTGCCGCGCTGACACTGGCGGTAAGCTATCCTCTCTATTCTGACCGCAAGATAATGAGAAGGATCGGATGCATCGCCGTCCTTGTCTTATTCATCTTAAGGATCGTAATCCATGTGCTTACAGTCTCCAAGATGATCAGCCAGGAGATGATAGAGGAGAACAACCTAACGCCTCAGAGGCTCTATGTCCTGCAGACCATTGCGGGAAACATCCTGGTCATCGTGATGTTCATAGGCGCATGTTTCTGCCTGTATGGGGCGATCGGCCTTAAGATGAACTACAAGATCTTCTCCTATCCTTATATCGTCTGGATCGTCCTGTTCACGATCCTTCCTCTGGTACTGATCTTCTTCAGGGCTTTCTTCAAGAAGGCTGCAGGCGGCGGATATGAATTCACCACGGCGGGCTTTGAGGTGCTTTTCGAGAACAAGGTCGTAACCACTTCATTTTACGGGTTCCAGGTCACGATCCAGGAATACCTGTCGATCTTCTTAAGGAGCCTTGATTACGCGGTCTGGACAACGATAGGGTGTCTTCTTATCGGATATCCCGTCGCATACATTCTCGCGTCTTCGGCCAAGCGCATGCGCAAGAGCGGCACGAGGCTTCTCATGCTCTTCGTCCTTCCAATGTGGATGAACACGATGCTCAGGACTTATGCGTGGAGGGCGATCTTCACCGAAAAGGGCGTGTTCAACACACTGCTCATGAACTGGGGGCTTCTGGATGATCCTATCCTGTTCCTCAAGAATGAGATCTTAGCAGACATCGTAACCAAGCTCGTCATGACAAATGACTTCCTGCCGTTCATGATCCTGCCTATCTATTCAGTGCTCATCAAGCTCGACATAAGCCTCAGCGAGGCAGCATTAGACCTGGGCGCAAACCGTTTCCAGACATTCACCAAGGTCATCTTCCCGCTGTCACTGCCGGGCGTTATCTCGGGCATACAGATGGTATTCATGCCGGCACTTACTTTCTACATGATCCCCGACATCCTGTCCGAGGGTTACAAGACAACGATCGGCAATACCGTCCAGAACTTCATACTTAACGAGAGCAGCACATACAACCAGGCTGGCAACGTTCTGTCACTGCTTCTGCTGATATTCGTGCTCATCACCATGGGCATACTGCGCGGTCAGGATAAAGAGGCCGGAAGCGGGGGTATGGTCATATGAGATACATCAAGCGCTTTATCCCGAACTTCTATCTGTTCCTCGTACTGGTATTCATATACCTTCCTATCGCGGTGCTCATCATCTATTCGTTCAACAATCTCCCGAAGTCATTTATCTGGGGCGGATTTACTCTCGATAACTATAAGAGCCTGTTCCAGGGTTCCGACGGTTCGGGAATACTAGACTCACTTCTCATGACGCTGAAGGTTGCAGCGATCGCTTCTGTAGCGTCAACGGCATTCGCCGTGTTAGCATCTTTGGGTATCGCATACCTTAACAAGAAGCTTGCGAGCATAGTAATGAACCTTACTTACATACCTAACGTAATGCCTGATCTCGTAACGGGCATCTCGTTCATGCTCCTGTTCGCTTTCTTAGGTGTCAGGAAAGGTGAGTTCACTCTGATAATGGCGCACATAGCGCTCTGTGTTCCGTTCGCCATCCTGTCCATCAGTCCCAAGATCAAACAGCTCGACAGGAGCCTTGCAGAGGCCGCCATGGACCTTGGAGCTACAAGGATGCAGACATTGAGGCTCGTCATAATCCCCGAGATAATGCCGGGCATCTTATCCTCGCTGCTCCTGACGTTCACACTCTCGATAGATGACTACCTCATCAGCAACTTCAACGTCGACAGCTCTATACAGACGCTGCCGATGATGATATATTCAATGGCCAAGCTCGGCGTCAACCCGAAGATGAATGCTTTGACCACACTTATCTTTGCAGCGGTGCTAGTGCTCATGGTATTATCAAATCTGTCTTCAATTAAGCGAAAGAATAAAGGAGCAAAGTTATGAACAAAAGCGTAAGAAGGATCGTTTCTGCGGTCACGGCCATCGCCATGGCATCTTCCATCATGGTATTCGGCTGCGGCTGCTCAAATAAGCAGAAGCTCGTTATCTACAACTGGGGTGAGTATATAGCAGAAGACACCATCTCCAAGTTCGAGGCACAGTTCCCTCAGTACGATGTCGTTTACCGTACTTTCGAGACAAACGAGACGATGTATCCTAACCTCGAGAACGGATACGACGTCATCATCCCCTCCGAGTACATGGTATGCCGTCTCATCGAAGAGGACTGGATCCAGGAAGTCGACTGGTCCAAGCTCCCCAATGTCGAAAAGTATATGGATCCCATGTTCAGGGACTTCACATATTCTGACGACAAGGAGATCTCAGACTCAGTCTTAAACTATGCAGTTCCTTATCTCTACTGCACGGTAGGCCTCGTTTACGATGCCAACAAGATCACGCTTCCCGAAGGGACCACAGATCCTGCGGTCATCTGGAATGTTCTTTTCGATCAGGCAAATGCAGATGAGATCGGAATGTACGATTCCATGAGAGAATCTATCGGCACGGCTCTTAACTATCTTGGTTATTCCATCAACTCCGTTGACGAGGCACAGCTTAATGAAGCTCTTGACCTCCTTATCCGGCAGAAGGCTAACCTGCGTCCCGCTTACGGCGTAGACAACCTCAAGGACAAGATCGCAGCAGGCGAGCTTACCGCATCCATCGCATGGTCAGGCGACCACATCGTAATGCTCGACAGGATCGAGGAACTCGGCAATACCGACATCGACTTGAGATTCGTTCTCCCTGAAGGCTCCAACTGGTCCGTAGACATGATGTGCGTGCCCACAAACTGCCAGAACTACGAAGGCGCAATGGACTTCATCAACTTCATGTACGACCCCGAGATCGCTCTTGAGAACTGCGAGTACGTCGGTTACTCAACACCTAACACAGCTGCCAAGGACATGCTCGATCCCGAAGTATCAGGCAACCTCTACTACTATCCCACAGCTGAGATCTTCTCAACGCTCGAAGTCTACTACACTTCAGACGAACTCGAAGAGAGATACACTGAGATCTGGAACACGGTAAAGGCAAGCGCTTAAACCGGATAACAATGCCATTACTGATGGGCTGTGACATAACGTTGCAGCCCATTGTTTTGGATAATGATTATTTACCGGGGATAATTATGGTGATAGAATAACTACAAGAAAGCACAGTCTGCAGAGACGGTTGCTTCCGAGTAAGATATGTTACCTCACCTACGGAGTGTCAGTCTTGGGTGAGGTTTTCATTTGCGCTTGTATCTGGAATCCAGATATGCAAATAGTTTCAGCAACAGGGCAAAGGCACCGATCAGCAGACTGATCACGGCTATTACCAGAGATAAGATCTCATAGTCTGTCACTTAAACAGCCCTCCTTTCCTAGACTCTCTCAGGAATAATCCCAAGATGTAAAGTACTCGGAAGGCAACCGCCCATTAAGCAGGCTGTGCCGCTATTATTATGTCATGCTGCAAAACAAAAGTTATGGTGCGGGGTCAGTCTTTCCCTAATGATGAATCAATGACAAGATCAGCCCAAAAAGTACACTGGATTGTCATTAAGACCGCTGAGTGTATGAAATAGTGATAAAACTGATCCAAAATTGTCACTGTTTCATCATCAGCATTAAGCAGATTCTTTGTAACCGGCCTTTTTGAGCCTTAAAACGAAGGGATCAAGGATATGGCGGAAGACGGAATTAAACCATCTGGTCTTGCCAAACAGCCTGACGAGCTTAGGGCTAATAAGATAATATGTCTTGATAAAAGCTCTGCCAGGAAGAGACATCTTAAGATATTCATCCCTGAAATGTCTTAAGACCCACACGCTGGGGCAGTCGTAAGACCCGTAGACCGCGGTGGCTATGTAGCAGCCTTCTTTCTCATGGCCTTCAGATATTGACTCTTCATAATCTTCAAGCTCTCTTGTCTCGTTTTCAAAACCGCCATTCATATTCCCGCCTCCCACAGTGATATTGCTCTTATTATATGAGGTTTGAAGATTTTTGAAAAATCCTGATCATGGTGCAACATTTCTTTTTGCCGGTCTGTATTAATGGTACAAGGCCCATTAAGGAGGACACTAATATGAAGCTTAATAAGAAAAAGACGATAGCTCTCACAGCAGCATTCATGGCTGTAGCACTTATGGTCGCAGGATGCAGCAAGGCAGCAAGTGACACCGGCGTCAGGTCTGAGCGCAATACAGCTGAAGCCTACACTTATGAGACCACAGCTGCCGAGTACGATTACGATGAAAGGGCAGGTCTGGCCATGAGCACATCCAATGCAATGGCAGATGTGGATTATTACGAAGGCGAGGACATTAAGTCACCCGAACCCGGCTACAACGGTGATGATTCCAGGACTGAGCTCAATCCCGAGACAGGACGTCTCCTGATCAGAAGAGTAAGCATTTCAGTTGAAACACTTAACTATCAGGACCTTTGTAACAATGTTACTGCACGTGCCAAGGAGCTTGGAGGATACATCGAGACCTCACAGCAGGGCGGCACAGGCAATGACAGAGACCTCAGGACTGCATATTTTGTCATCAGGGTTCCTGAAGACCAGCTCGATACACTTATAAATGAGCTCGGAGGCCAGGGCAACATCGTCTCAAGATCAGAGACAAGTGACGATGTAACACTTAACTACGTAGATACAAAGTCCAAGCTCGAGGCCTACAGGATCGAGCAGGAACAGCTCCTTGAGATGTTAGACGAAGCCGAGGATCTTGATACCATCATCTTACTGCAGAACGAACTCACAAACGTAAGATATGAGATCGAGTACTACGAATCATCCCTGCGCATGCTCGAGAACCAGGTAACATATGCAACCCTCACACTCAATGTTGAGGAAGTCATTGAAGAGACAGAGATCAAGGAAGCACATGTCGTAACGTTCACCGAGAGGATCAAGGATGCATTTGACGGTGCGATCGAAGACACAAAGACATTCTTCGAAGAAGCTGTTATCGGCATAGTAGGAGCATTCCCCGTAATCTGCTTCTTCCTGGTGATCGCGATCATCGTTGTAATAGTAGTTGTCGTTAACGTCAAGAAAGCAAAGAAGACAAGAGCAAAGATCAAAGCTGCGCAGACAGTAGACGAAGGCAAGGCCGGTGAAGAAAAGAAGGCTGAGGATATGAAGAAGGATTAAAGGTCCTGCCAATCCTTAACGGCATAATTGCAGCCATTGCAAAAAGCGGTCCAACTCTCCCCGCTGCCGATAGGATCAAACACTGCGCAAGTCTTAAACCCGCCGCGTCCGGCTCCCAACGCCGCCTCATATACATCTTCGAACACCAGACACGAAGAGGGGAGGTAAGAGGAGCCGGGCGCACTTGCGTTTATATAGTCCAAAGCTTTATTAAAGATATCAGGTGAAGATTTATCTACCTTAGAATGCATGTCTTCCAGGGTGATAACGCAGCTGAACTTATCAAGGATGCCTGTGTGCCTTAAGCTGTTAACCGCATTGAATCTCGTAAGCGCAGTCGCAACTGCCAGGGTAAAGCCTTCGTTAAAGGCTTTGTTTATGTATTCTGATGCGCCGGGTTTAAGAGCGACTTCATCCCGGTAGAATACCTCCACAGCATCGTTCCAGGACTTCTTTATCTCATCCGTTGAAAGAGGCAGGTTATATCTCTGTTTGGTATATAAAGCCGCATCGTCAATTGATACGCGCTTTACGACATTCGTGTATTCGGCGTCAACTTCGTATCCGAATCTTCCCAGGAAATCTATGTCGACCTTGTTCCAGATGTTCATGGAATCAAGAAGAGTACCGTCCAGATCGAAGATCAGGACTTTAATGCCTAAAGCTTTAAGATATGTCAATGAAGGGAACTTATCGCCGTAGGATTTCATGACATGTAATCGAGCTTGCCCTTAAGGCCTGCAAGAGCCTTTTCCTTACGCTCGTTAAATCTTATCTTATTGTCCTCTATGAGGTTTCCGCCGTATGAATCGATAGATACGATAAGGGGACCGAACTCTTTTACCTTGAGCTTCCACATAGCTTCGGGCATACCGAGGTCGAGCCACTCAACTCCTTCAACATCCTCGCACTGCTCTGCAGCAACGACTGCGCAGCCGCCGGGGAAGATGGTGTGTATCGCGGTGTTGTCTATGCACCCCTGAGTAGTCTTGGGCCCCATGCCGCCTTTGCCGATTATCACCTTGGCTCCGGTAATCGCGAGGAACTCCGCTTCAGCCTTCTCCATACGCATTGAAGTCGTGGGACCGACGCTGATTATCTTGTACTTGTCTTCTTCGCCCTCAGAAGAGATCTTCTTCATTATGGGGCCTGCGTGGAAGATCGCCTTGCCCTTAAGGTCCACTGGCGACTCTTTGCCTGATACGACGACCCTGTGATGAACGTCGTCTCTTCCTGTAGTAACATCACCGGTAAGATAGATGACGTCACCGATATGTACTTTCTTTATATCCTCGTCAGTAACGGGAAGCGTAAAGTGAAATGTGCTCATAAGCTGGCCCCCTTGTGTGTGAAGAAGTCGTAGCTGAAATCCGGCTTTATCCTGATGCCTGCTCTTCTGTGCGCCCAGCATGCCGTGGAAAGGCCCATCGCAAGCGTTGCGGGATGTCTTGAAGCCTGCTCGATGTTTACGCCCATACAAGAGAGCTTGCCGCCCAGACCTCCCGGGCCCAAACCTATGGAGTTGAGACCTTCTTCAATGAGAGTCTCCATCTGCGCTGCCTTGGGGTTTTCGTTGTGTGAGCCGACAGGCCTAAGAAGCGCCTTCTTGGAAAGCTTGGCTGCGACTTCGGCAGAACCTGCGATACCGATGCCGACAAGGCAGGGAGGGCAGGCATTTACGCCGTAGCTTGTCATCTGGTCAAATACGGCCTTGGCAATGCCGTCGTAGCCTTCCAGGGGCATTAAGACCTTGGCCATTCCGGGCAGTGAGCATCCGCCGCCCGCCATGTAGAAATACAGCTCTAATTCATCACTGTCAGGCACCAGTTCCCAGTCGATCCAGGGAATGTGGTGTCCTATGTTGTTGCCTGTATTATACTCGTCGAAAACCTCGACTGCGTTATGTCTTAAAGGCGCTCTTACGGTTGCCTTCTTGACTGCCTCTACGAGCGATGCTTCGAGATCGTTCTGATAAGGAAATCCCGCGCCTACACGCGCGAAAAACTGGGGCAGGCCCGTATCCTGGCACGACGGTCTCTTAAGTGAGTCTGCAAGCTTCATGTTCTCGTCCATTACATCGTAGATCTGACGCGCAAAGCCTTCTGTCTCGACTTCCCGCATCTCATTTAAACGCTTTGTCACGTCATCAGGAAGATGGCCTGAAGCATGGCACATGAAAGACGAGATAAGATCCGATAATCTCTCTACTGTTTCTTTATCCTGGGGCATATAAAGTCCTCCGCTCCCGTTTTTAAACTATTAGATTATACACCCGTGGCACACAAATAGGATTTTTAGCTTTGCGGGGTTGTGTTTGTATTTGGGGGTAATAAATGTAGGCTATTTAACAAAAATAGTAGTCTACCGGAACAGGCAATCCGTGGTTGATTGGATCCATAGAACGATATAGAACATGCGATTTATACGCGTCGTACCGGTGTTGAATGGGATACTTTATCTGATGTCGTATATTAAGAGCTTCAATAAGATGAATGGTCTGTTTGACATCTCGGATGATGACTTCGAAATATGTTTTGATGCCAATCTTGAGTGGAATGTTGCCCATTTCTTTATTCGTCTGAAAACAATCTTGTTTGATCCCGGATATGAAGGAGAGAAAAGAGAAAGAAAGGCCAGGATAATAATCTGTGGTGGCAGGCATTTCGATGATTATTCACGGCTGGAATCTGTGATGAATGACGTTATGTCTAAGATTGCTCCTTGGCGTGATGTGATTGAGATCGTAAGCGGTCATTGTGAAGGTGCGGACCAACTTGGCGGATTATATGCGAGTAACCATGGTTTACCATGCAAGGTTTTTCCTGCCCAATGGGAGAAGTATGGGAGATCGGCAGGCCCCATACGCAATTCGGAGATGGTTAAGTACGCTTCAGAAGCTGAGATGCCGGTTGTAGTAGCTTTTAGGAGTCCAAGAACGAAAGGGACGAATGATACTGTCAAAAAGGCTACGAAAAAGGGTTTCAAAGTATTTGTAATCGATTATGATAATGGTGAATCGAAGGAAAAATAGCAGATAGCAAATCAAACAAGCGAAAAAAACGATTTATGAAAATAGCAACAATGACATTCCGGCTTCATGCCCCTTGGGTACACAGCCTTAAAGAGAAACGCATGATCGTAAAGAGTCTTGTAACAAAGTTACAGAACAAGTTTCATGTATCTGCGGCTGAGATCGACGAGCAGGATACGCACCAGATAATAGTCGTCGGTGTGGCTTCAATCGTGCCGCACAATGCGATGGCTGATAGCCTCATGGATGAGATATCCTCTTTCGTAGAGGCTAACACGGAAGCAGAGATCCTTGATGAGATGAGAGAGGTGCTGTGAGGTATACTTTGCTGAAAATCTTATGTATAATATTAATATAAATATTACATAATATTCAGCAACAAGGAGAGTGTAAATATGCCGAATATCAGACCTGTATCAGATTTGAGAAATTATAAGAGCGTTTTAGATGAGGTGTCTTACGGTTCACCCGTTTATCTTACCAAGAACGGAAGAGGCGATTACGCTGTAGTCACCATGAAAGAATTGGACGAACTCAATGCTATGAAGTCGCTGATCCAGGAGTTGGCAAAGGGTGAGGACTCAGCTAAAAATGGATGGATTTCCATGGATGAGGTTGAAAAGAGATTAGGTCTATGATTTTGAAAAAAGATTTTTCTCCGGAAGCTCTTAACGATCTCGAAATTATCAGAGATTATCTTTTGGCTGAATATGGTGTAAAAACGTCAGAAGACAACATAAAGAAAGTTATGAAGAGCATCAGATCTTTGGGGCAGTTTCCACTTCAGGGGTCAGGTGTTTGGGAAAGATATGGAATAGAATCTGATTATCGCTATCTTTATGCTAATCATAACTATGTCTTCTATCGTGTTGAAAACGATGCTGTTAAGATTATCAGAATACTTGATGCCCGCCGTGATTTCCTGAATGTCCTTTTCGGAATCAAGACTCAAACTGACGAGGATTATTTAGAAGAATAGTGGCTAACGGATTTAAAGAAACGAGCAAGTTCATATCCCTGATCCTCCGCCATAAGCCTGAGACCATAGGAATCACTCTGGATGAACATGGATGGGCAAATGTAGATGAGCTTATTGCAGGTATTTCAAAGACTCATCTCATCGACATAGCCATTTTGGAGCAGATCGTGGCTGAAGACGAGAAGCGGCGGTATTCCTTTAACGAGGACAAGACACTTATAAGGGCAAATCAGGGACATTCCATCCCTGTTGATGTTGAACTGGAAGAGAAACAGCCGCCGGAGATCCTCTATCACGGCACAGGCGAGAAATATGTTTCATCTATAAATGAACAGGGCCTGATCCCGAAATCCAGGCTCTATGTTCATATGTCCGGTGATGAAGAGACTGCCGTTAAAGTCGGTCAGCGTCACGGCAAGCCGGTCATATATAAGGTTAAAAGCGGAGATATGTATAGGGACGGTTATAAGTTCTTCTGCTCCGTTAACGGAATCTGGCTCACGAAGGAAGTTCCGGTAAAGTATATTTATCTATAAAAATATCGCATCGGGTTTGGCTTATTTTTGTTTCGATAACTCGGCATTCTGAAAAAGGTTCAAAACAGGTTCAGAATGTCGTTTTTCTTCAAAACCCTTGTGTTTATTGGGTCTCTCTTATTTTTTGCATAGTGCCGTGGAAGACGAATAGTACTCTGATCATGTATATAAAACTCCGTTAGTAGTGAATTAACGGGGATATTATAGCAGATGCTTCAATACGCTACAGGCCGAATGATAAAGAATGATAAAAGAAAATAAAAATGATAAAAATGATAAAGAATGATAAAATGGAATCAAAAAGATAAAGAATGATAAAGGAGAGGTTATATGAAGAATCCTTATACACTGATGTTCGGCAGAGAACCCTTGCAGGCAATTTCTAGAAAAGTACAGGCAAATGATGTAATTCTTTCTTTGACATCAGAACCGTTCACTCCAAATCTTTATATGATTTCCGGCTTACGTGGCAGCGGAAAAACGGTTTTTATGACTGAGATTGGAAAAGAGATCAAAAAATCAAATGATTGGATTGTAATAGAACTCAACTCTTCGGGAGAATTACTGAATGATCTGGCAGCGGCTTTGGCAAGCGAGAATTATCTTGCTCAAATGTTTAAAAAAGCCAAGATTAACCTTTCATTGTTCGGAATCGGTCTTGAAGTCGAGGGAAGTGTTGCAATCTCAAATATACAGACAGCACTGACAAAAATGTTGGAAACGATAAAGAAACATAAGAAAAAAGTATTGGTTTGTATTGATGAAGTTACAGCTTCTACTGAGATGAAAATGTTTGCCAGTGCATTCCAGATCTTTATCAGACAGGATCTGCCGATATCTTTGATCATGACAGGATTACATAAAAACATTGACAGTCTCAAGAATACGGAGAATCTCACTTTCCTTTACCGTGCACCGCGGATTGAACTCCGCCCGTTAAATCTTAGCAGCATAGCCGAGAACTACAGAAATGTTCTTGGAGTATCGCACGAAGATTCTTTGGCTATGGCGAAGATTACACGAGGATATTCTTTTGCGTTTCAGGTTTTGGGATATTATACGTGTGAGAACGGTAAGAAGGATTATAAAGAAGTTTTGCCGCAGGTCAGAAGTTATTTGGAAGACAGTGTATATATTAAGGTTTGGTCAGAATTATCTTTTGAAGATAAACGCTTTCTAAAAAGCGTTGTGGATTCCGGCAGTGGTAAAGCCGAAGATATTAAGTCACTCATGAAAATAGATAATGGTAAGTATTCAGTTTACAGAAGCCGGCTGATCAAAAGCGGAATACTTGATGGCGATAAGCATGGTTATGTCAGTATAACTTTGCCGATGTTTGAGGAGTTTGTGAAAGATAATTCTTTTTTTGAGGAGTAGCGAAGTTTGTAGAGATTTAATGAGGAAAACAATAGGGACATTCAATGAGAATTCTGGCGGATGAACAGTTCAACGAGCTCAACGAGCACATAAAACAACTTGAGGCAGAGAACCAGTATCTCAAGAAGTTGTTGGATGACGCCGGTATTCCCTATGATAAAGCAGATAAAGTTCTTGAAAAGAATGAGCCGCAAGAAATAAACATCAAAGAAGAACTTATTACCAAGGAACTGGTTCAATTCTTTTATTCCATGTTCAAGGGTCGAAAAGATGTTTACAGTCTTCGTTCCGGCAACCCTAATGCTAAGACAGGAAAGCATGGCTATTACACTCAATGCGAAAACTTTTGGAAGGCCGGGGTCTGCGGCAAGAAAGACGGCAAGAACACCAAATGCCAATCATGTCCCAATCAGAAGTACAAACCTCTGACGGGAGACGTTATATATGCGCATTTGATGGGTGTGAAGGAAGATTGTTCTGATGTTGTAGGATTATATCCTGTCTGGCCGGATGGAACGTGCAACTATCTTGTTTTTGATTTCGATAATCACGATGAAAGTTCCGACTCAGTAAAATGGCAGGAAGAAGCAAATGCTTTGAGAGCAATTTGCACAGATAATGATGTTCCCTGCCTGGTTGAAAGGTCGCGTTCCGGCAAAGGAGCACATGTTTGGATCTTTTTCGAAAAGGCGATAAATATCAAGAAGGTGAGGTTGTTTGGTGCTGCTCTTTTGGATAAGGGAGCTGATAGTGTTAACCAGCAGTCTTTTGATACATACGATCGTATGATTCCTGCGCAGGATAAACTACCTGAAGGCGGTCTTGGAAATCTCGTAGCCCTTCCATTACAAGGGCGTGCGGTAAAAAACGGGAACAGTGTATTTGTTGATGAAAAATGGCAACCTTACCATGAACAGTGGAGTGTGCTCAAGAATACAGGCAAGCTCAGTGAAGCATTCATAAATGAGAAGCTGTCTTCTTGGGGCAATAAATACAGCATAAGTAACAGCGAAAGTGATAACGAAGCGCCACGGCAGTTATCAATAAATGAGACTCCTTGGGAAAACAGATCCGGATTTGAGAAATCTGATACAGAAGGTCCGGTTCGGATTGTTCTTGCGGATAAAGTATATGTGGATAAGACTGGTATTAAACCAAGGCTTCAGAATAAGATACGAAGATTAGCTGCATATAATAATCCGGAGTATTTCAGGAATCAGGGAATGGGTATCTCAACCTTTGGAATTCCGAGAATAGTTTATTCTGGAGAGGATACTAAACAATTCATATCAATTCCGCGAGGCTGTCTGAATAAACTCTGCGACAATCTGAAAGCTGCATCAATTGATTATTCTCTTGACGATAAGCGTAACAATGGCATAGAGATAAAGGTTTCTTTCAAAGGAGAACTATATCCGGAACAACAGGACGCCGTTCGCAGTTTGACCGGGCATGATATCGGAGTATTGGCTGCAGCAACGGGGTTCGGAAAAACAGTAGTCGGATCCTATCTGATATCAGAACGAAAGGTGAATACTCTTATCCTCGTTCATACCAGTGAGATTATGCAGAACTGGATAAATGATCTCGGGAAATTTCTTATTATTGACGAAGATTTTCCGCAGTACACAACGAAGACCGGAAGGGTAAAAACCAGAAAGAGCCTGATCGGTAAATTAACCGGAGCACATAATTCAATGACTGGCATTATTGATGTTGCCATGGTGTCTTCACTGGGTTCTGGAGATACGATAAAACACTTTGTTAAAGAATATGGCATGGTGATAATGGATGAATGTCACCATGGTGCTGCTGATAGTATAGAAGCGGTTTTATCGGAAATAAACGCAAAGTATGTATACGGTCTAACGGCCACGGTAAAGCGTGAAGATGGCAAAGACAAAACCGTATTGATGCAGTTCGGACCCGTGCGTTTCAGATTTACTGCCAAAGATAAGATCCGCCTACAGGGGATGGAGCATATCCTTGAACCTCGTTTTACGCCGATCGTTTCCACAAAAGAAAAGCTGACATCAAATGAAGCATATGAGATTGTTGTCAACAGTGATCTGCGAAACAGTTTAATTGCTTCACATATAGAAGAGTGTGTAAAACAGGGACACACACCTTTGGTACTATCAAAACGAAAAGGACAGCTTGATGTTCTTTTTGAAAAGGTCAGGGATAAAGCCGACCATGTTCTTGTTTTAACAGGTGGTAAGAAACAATCAGAGCGTAAGGAAATAAGAGAAAGACTTAATTCAATACCGGAAAGTGAATCTCTGATAATTCTTGCAACAGGACAGTATATAGGAGAGGGTTTCAATTGTTCCCGTTTGGACACCTTATTTTTGGCAATGCCGATAGCGTGGGACGGTAACGTGGAACAATACACGGGAAGACTTAATCGAAGCTATGACGGGAAGAACAAAGTAACGGTAATCGATTACGTTGATCATCATATTGAGATGTTTGCCAATATGTATAACAAACGTCTTCGTACATACAAAAGAATCGGGTATAAACTGGCGCAGGATGCTGAACGAAAGCCGGATGAAAGGTTTTTCTATGACTGTGAGACATATAGCGATGATTTTCGAAATGATGTTATTAATGCTAAAGACGAAGTTCTTATCAGCAGCCCATATGTAAGTGTTGCCGGCAGTGAGCGACTGCTTCGCAATTTTGCAGCTATAAATAATAAGGACATTCATATTTCTCTTATTACTTATTCGCCCTCGCATTATTCTGATGATATCAAGAGGCGGATCGAGAATATACACAACAAATTAATAATGTCCGGTATAAAGATATTTTTTGTAGATAGTATTTCTTCAAGATACGCTGTAATTGATAAGGAAATTCTCTGGTATGGCAGCATGAATCTGGCATCGAATATCAAAGAAGATGACGATGAGATGAGGATTGTCAACAGAAGTGTAGCAAAAGCACTGATAGAAGATCAAACAATTGATATCTAGAATTAATCTATTTCTAGGAGAAGACATATAATCAAATATGTAAATAAGCAAGCTACAAGATAAAAATATCGCATCGGGTTTGGCTTAATCTTGTTACTGTAAAGCGACATTCTGAAAAGGTTCAAAACAGGTTCAGAATGCCGTGTTTTTCCTTCGGAACCATTGTGTTTATTGGGTTCTTTTTAGTTTTCGTATACACCCGTGTTATAATCAGACAAAAAGGAATGAGCCCGTCATGTTAAACGAAGATATCAAGAGCAGCTCTGAGATAGAAGAGCAGATCAAAGACTTCATTAAGGACTGTGAGCATTACGACCTGCCGAGACTTGCAAAGGAAAAGCTCCCTGACGGCGTCAGGCTCCTTGACTGCGTCAGATATGAATGCCTAAGGCCCGAACCTGTCGACCCGGACAACAAGGACAAGTGCTTTATCCTGATCCACGGCGGCGCATTCGTTTACGGATACAAGGAACTCGACAGATGCTTTGGAATGCATCTCGCAAAACTCTCGGGGCTGTCTGTAATAAACATCAACTACACTCTGATGCCTGACATATCCCTCACGGGCCTTCTGTATCAGATCGCAGGGATGATCGAGGAGGCAGGAAGTCTCTTCGGCTACACTACATTCCATCTTACGGGAGATTCGGCAGGCGCATATCTTGCCTATGCCATATCACTTGCAGCAAGGAACATGGATGTCCGCTTCGGCTTTGGCTTAGAGGAGATGCCGAACCTTAACATCGAAAGCTGCGGTCTTATCTGCGGCTGCTATACGCTGTCCAAGGACGGATTCCCCGGCATCCTTTTCGAAAAGGGAGAAAGCCGCCTTAAGCCTTTTGCATACGATCTCGGCCTTGCGGGGATAAAGGATAAGACCTTAAAGACTGCGATAGTAACAGGTGACAAGGACTTCTTAAGGCAGGATAACAAAGACCTCGCCGTAAGGCTTAAAGAAGAAGGGTGCCCTGTAAGCATCCTGGATCTTGAAAGTGACGAAGAGCATGAGATGCAGCATGTATTTCCCATAACAGATCCCGCTTCGCCCCAGGCAAGAGAAGCCCTGAGGCTTATAGTGGAAAACGCGAAGGGAAGTATTACTGCTCAGGATTAGCCTTCTGATATAACTGCTTGATGAGATTTGATACAGGCTTATAGACCAGGAATGTCACTGCCGATACGACTATGCCCTTAAAGAGATTGAAGGGTACGAACGCCAGAAGAAGGAGCCTTAATTCTGATGTGATGAGGGGATTGGCGCCCTGGCTCATTCCGATGACCTTATCCATGGTAAGACCCATCATGGAGCCGTACAAAGGCAGGTTGATAAATGCATTGACGGGCACGCCTGCTGCGGCAAGGGCAAGGGTTCCCGTGAGCATGGCGATAAGGGCGCCCTTTCTCGATCTGTGTTTTTTATAGATAAGACCGGATGTTCCGACAAAGATCGAACCTGTTATAAAGTTCGATAATTCACCGATGCCCATCGTTCCAGTTACGGGAAGATGGATGAGGTTCTTAAGAAGCTCTATGATGATGCCGTATACGGGGCCTAATGCAAATGAACCAACGAGCACGGGGATCTCCGAGAAGTCGAACTTGAGGAACGGGGGCATCAGAGGGAGCGGGACCTCAAGATACATGAGAACGACTGCCATGGCAGTGAAGATGGCAGCTGCGGCTATGCGGATGTTAGCTGCACGGCGCTTTGAAGCATTTGAAACAACAGTGGGATCTAACTGATCAGACATATAAGATTACCTTCCTTTCATCCGGACTTTACCGTCGGCCGCAGGATCTCACTGCGTCAGCTGCGATGTATAGTTTTGCCGCAGCTTGCGGGCTTCCCATAGTCTGAGGGTCACCGCCGGTCGAAGAATTTCACTCCGCCTTGGACAAGACAATTATACATACATTGGAATGTATGTAAAGATTAAAGTATCATTGACTGAGGAGGTGGCTTTCATGTTCAGGAGAAATACACTTGCCGTAATACTGCTTTCTTCTCTCATCCTTTTATCAGGCTGCGTGTTCAGAAGAGAAAAGGCCTCTTACGATAATCTCGTGGAGCACTGGCAGAATGATACTGTTTTCGAGGGAGGGGCGGCAGAGGAGGCTCTTAATGCGCTTCTTGATGCCTGTGAGTCAGGAGACAGAGATGCTTTTGCTTCGTGCTTTACTCCCGAGCTTCAGAAAGAATCTTCTTTTGATGAGCAGGTGGATTCTTTTATCTCGGCTTATCCTTCGGGCCTTAAAGACTGCGACATGAAGTATTCTCCTGCAGGCGCAGGCGGATCTTCAGGAGAAGATGGTTTTGTAAGAGGCGCCGGAGCAAAATACGAGTGCACCTTTGATGGCGGCAGATACTACATATACATCAAGTTCTGCTACTGCAATGATCCTGATCCCGACAAGGTCGGAGTTGAGTTCTTTACGATTGAGAATGAAGGCGCGAAGGCATATAACAATTATCAAAGCTACTTTGATGAAGACTATATGTCCGATGTTATAGCCAGCTGCGACATAAGAGACGATGTCGATTACCGAATTATCGACGGTACGCCGGTATATTGGACTGAAACAGAGAGCAGGAAGCTTACAGAAGATGAGGTCAGAAGGCTTCTTGCCGAACATCCTGACATAGATGATCCGGAGTTTAAAGACGCGCTTGGCGAACCGAATTACCACGTGGATAATACTAACAGCACCGGATGCAGGCTCTATTACGAACTCGAACCTGAGGACGGCGAAGCAACGTATTTGCTGATAATCGCAGACGCCTATTCCGGCAAGATATATGATGCTTATAAGTGCACTGCTGATTCGACGGGCTATGACGATCCGATCTATACTATGGAAAGGTAAAGACTCAAAAGCTCTTACAATTATGCTCTATTTATCTTCCTAATGTTTGCTATAATATACGCGCGTAAAGTTGCGCAATTCATTTAATGTTTCAGAGGTTAGTCATTTATGGATATATGTGCAGTGGTAATGGCGGCAGGCAAGAGCACGCGTATGAAGTCCAAGCATTCCAAGGTAGTTCACCGCGTATCAGGCAAGCCGATCATCCAGTGGGTAGCTGATGCGCTCGTAGATGCAGGGTGTCTTGACCAGGTCTACATCGTTTCAGATCAGCAGGAAGAGATCAGGAACTGCTTAGGCGAGAATGTTGCTTATGTGCTCCAGGAGGAGCAGCGCGGTACAGGCCATGCGGTCATGCAGGCAGCGCCTTTTCTCGAAGGCAGGGACGGCGCGGTAATAGTCCTTCCCGGTGACTGCCCGATGGTATCTGCCAAGACTCTTGAGAAGAGCCTTAAGGTCTTTGAAGAAGCAGGCGAGGACTGCGCCGCAGTTATCGTAACGGCTGATGCCGACGACCCGACAGGTTACGGCAGGATCGTAAGAGACGGAGACGGAAACGTCCTCAAGATCGTCGAGCACAGGGACTGCACTGAGGAAGAGCTTAAGCTCACCGAGATCAATTCCTCCATGTACATCTTCAAGACATCTCTGCTCCTTTCTGCATTAGGCAGGATCGGCGCCAACAATGCGCAGGGCGAGTATTACCTTACTGACACCATAGGCATCCTGATAGGCGACGGCTACAAGGTAGCTGCTGCCAAGACTGATTTTGACGACACCAGGGGAGTAAACGACTGCGTTCAGCTCGCCCAGGTACAGGCCATAATGAACCGCCGCATCCTCGAAAAGCATATGAGGAACGGAGTCCAGATCACAGACCCCGGCACGACATGGATCCATTGCGATGTTGAGATCGGCAACGACACCGTCATCCTCCCCGGCACGACCCTGATGGGCAATACGGTGATCGGTCACGACTGCATCATCGGTGAGAACAGCAGGATCGAATGCTCTGAGATAGGTGACGGAACGGTCGTAGACTATTCCATAGTTACACAGTCGACCATAGGCAAGGACTGCCGTATCGGACCTTTCTCACACATAAGGCCCGCATGCGCTATCGCAGACCACGTAACGATCGGCGCTTACGTTGAGGTCAAGGCTTCGACAGTAGGCGAATATACAAGAGCAAGACACCTCACATACATCGGAGATTCCGATGTAGGCAAGAACGTTAACTTCGGATGCGGTACGGTAACATGCAACTTCGACGGACAGGACAAGGCGGGCTGCACCATTGAGGACAACGTATTCATAGGAGGCAACTCCAACATCGTATCCTCAGTCGTATTAGGCAAGGATTCCTACATCGCCGCAGGTTCCACGATCACAAGAGACGTACCTCCGTTATCACTCGGTATCGGAAGGTCACAGCAGGTCAACAAGGATCAGTGGGTATCTGAGAAGAGCAGATTAAGAGGAGAGAACTACATCCGCCTGGATGACAAGCGTTCGGAGGTCTGATCACCTTATGTGGATAATAGCCGGCCTCGGAAACCCGGGGAGGAAGTATCTTTATACCTGGCATAACATGGGCTATCTTGCCGTGGACATGCTCGCGGAGAGAAACGGCATATTCTTAGACAAGGATAAGTTCAGCGGCATGTACGGCAAGGGCAGGATATCAGGCGAAGATGTCATCATCGTTAAACCCACGACCTTTATGAACAACTCGGGCGAATGCCTCATCCAGATATCGAAGTTCTTTAAGGTAGAGCCGAAGAACATCATCACCGTTTACGATGACATAGATATTCCCAAGGGAACTGTCAGGGTAAGAGAGAAGGGAAGCGCGGGAACGCACAACGGCATGCGCTCCATAATCCGGCACTTGGGCACCCAGGAGTTCCCGAGAGTCAGGATCGGAACGGGTCCCGTGCCCGAACATTTCGACCTGGTCGATTATGTCTTGTCAGAAGTACCCGAAGGTGACCGCAAACAGATCGGCGAAGCTTTTGTCATGGCCTGTGAAGCAATAGAAAAGATGGTAATCCCGGATGGCAGCAAAACTTGAAGACCTCTTAGGTCTCATTTCGCAGGATGCAGTTCTGACAGAGAGCCTTAGCAAGGCGAGATCAGACGGAAGGCATCTTAATATATCCGGCCTTTGTCAGGAGATGAAAGGCTATGTGATATCAGGCATATCAGGTCTGGTATCAAGAAAGCCTGTCGTCATAGTTCCTGATGCCGCGAGGGCCAGGCTGATCCAGGCACAGCTTCAGGCATTTACAGCAGGCAATGTAGTTACACTTATGCCATCTGAACTTTCCCTGGTCACGGCGGATGCAACTTCCAGGGAACTTGGCATGGATCAGGCTTACGCTCTTTCATGTCTTATAAGAAACGATTACAGCGCGGCAGTCATCTGCGCTCCTGTCCTCATCAACAGATTCCAGGACAGGGATGTCTTTGCCAAGGCCATAAAGGAGATCAGGGCAGGAGATGAGATCTCAAGAGACGATCTTAAAGAGCATCTTATTCTCACGGGCTATCAAAGGACCGATCAGGTAACCAGGCCCGGCGAGTTTGCCTTAAGGGGCGACATTATAGATGTTTTCGCGCCCGGAGGAAATGAACCTTACAGGATCAATTTCTTCGGCGATGAGATAGACCTCATCAAGACATTTGACTGCGATACGCAGAGAGCGACTGACCAGCTTGAGAAGATAAGTATCGTCCCTGCGTCTCTTTACTTTTTCATGGACGAGGGAAGAGCCATAAGATCAGCCGAGATGATCCTCGCAAGAGCGGATGAAGACATCGGCAGGATGGCAAAAGACAAGAGGGAAGCAATAAGAGCAGCTGAGCTCCTGAAGAGAACTTCTGAGAACGATGCCGCAACGATAAGGCAGCGCCAGGTCCCTTCAGGCATCTCAAGATGGCTCGGCATCATCCCCTCGTTTGAAGACTCGGTCTTCGAATACATCAACATGTCTAAGACGATAGTATTTGTCGACGAGATGATAGAAGTGGACAGTAGGCTCAATTCCTATGCCGCAGAATATGCGCAGCGCTGCAGGGACTGTTTCATGATCGGAAATGCCCCTTCCTGCGCACCCTCCGCGATGCTTAATCTTGCAGATGCGTTAAGGCGCCTGGACTCATTAACTGACTGCCACACGGTAAGCTGCCTCAAGGCCATGGGCAACGGACTTCCCGGAGGAGTTGAATTAAACATCCTGGGCGTGCCTTCTGAAAACTATTCAGGCAAAGCCGAAGACCTGGCAGAACTTATCCGCAAGGACAACAAGACGGCCTCTTCTTTCTCGGGAAAGAAAGGTCTCTATCTCATGGCGCACGAAGGCAAGAGACTTGATGCCCTTAAGGAAAGACTGGCATCGCTCGATTGCTATACGGAGTTTATAAACAGCCCTTTGCCCGCGGGTTTCTCGTATCCGAGACTCGGTCTTACCGTACTTGGCGAAGCCGAGCTCTTCGGTTCCGGAAGAGACGTTAAGACAAAGAAAAAGGCAAACAGGATCACGTTCTTCGGCGACATCAAGCCCGGCGATTTTGTAGTACACGACACATACGGAATAGGCCGCTACGACGGCATGATCACCATGACCGTAGGTGATACCCGCAAGGACTACTTAAAGCTCTCCTATGCCAACGAACAGACGCTCTATATCCTTCCTGAAGACATCGATTCGCTCCAGAAATATGTCGGTCCTGCAGGCAGGGATCCCAAGCTTACCAAACTCGGCGGCGACGAATGGAAGAGGTCAGTTGCAAGAGCAAGGGAATCGATTAAGAAAGTCGCATTCGATCTTCTCAAGCTCTACGCTTCGCGTTCTGTGAGCAAGGGTTTTGCATGTGAACCGGACGATGAGAATCAGAGGCTTTTCGAAGACAGTTTCCCTTATGTTGAGACAGAGGACCAGATCAGGGCGATAAAGGAAGTCAAGGCGGACATGGAGTCCGAGAAGCCGATGGACAGACTGCTTTGCGGCGATGTAGGATTCGGTAAGACAGAAGTCGCGTTCAGGGCGATAGTAAAGTCTGTCATGAACGGCCGCCAGGCGATCCTCCTTGCGCCGACGACCCTTCTTGCACAGCAGCATTACGATTCGTTCATAGAGCGCACCAAAGGCCTTCCTGTAAACACCGTCCTTTTGTCCAGATTTACGCCGCCCGCCAAGATAAAACAGAACATAGAAGACATCAAGTCGGGCAAGGCAGATGTCATAATCGGTACGCACAGGGCCCTCTCAAACGATGTCAGGCCGCCACACCTGGGGCTTCTCGTTGTCGATGAAGAGCAGCGGTTCGGCGTTAACCACAAAGAGAAGATCAAGAACATGAAGAACATGGTGGATGTCCTCACCTTAAGTGCCACGCCGATCCCGAGGACTCTGCACATGTCGCTGTCGGGCATCAGGGACATCTCGATCCTCGAGGACGCTCCGTTCAACAGGCGCGCCGTCCAGACATACGTCATGGAATACGACGAGCAGATAATCGTCCAGGCATGCATGCGCGAGATCGCAAGAGACGGCCAGATATTCTACCTGTACAACAGGACATCCAATATCGACAGGGTCGCTTCTTCTCTCGAAAAGCTGATGCCCGGAGTCCGGGTCTGCTATGCACACGGCCAGATGGGCGAGCGCGCGTTGGAGAACATAGTTAAAGATTTTATCGACCACAAGTACGACATAATGGTCTGCACCACCATAATCGAAAACGGCGTCGACATGCCGAACGTAAATACGCTCATAGTAGAGAATGCAGACAGGTTTGGCCTGGCGCAGCTCTATCAGATCAAGGGGCGTGTCGGCAGATCTGACAGGCAGGCATATGCATATATTACCTACAGCCCTGACGGCGTCCTCAATGAAGATGCCCAGAAGCGCCTTGCCGCGATCCGTGAGTTTACCGAACTCGGTTCAGGCGTCCGTGTCGCCATGAGGGATCTCGAAGTAAGAGGTGCGGGCAGCCTGTTAGGCGCAGAGCAGCACGGCCAGATGGACGTCATAGGTTACGAGCTCTACTGCAGGCTCTTGGATGAAGAAGTAAAACGCCTTCAGCAGACCGGCGAGATCTCCGGGGATGCATCCGTCAAAGATGAATCACCCAAGGACGGCTTCCTCGTTGAAGTCGATTACGATGCATACATCCCGACATCTTATATTCCTGACGAAGCATCACGCATGTCCTTCTACAGAAGGATCAGGAATATCGATTCGTTCAGCGACTACGACGACTTTATGGATGAGGCCCTGGACAGATACGGCGAGGCTCCGCCTGAGGTCTATATCTTAGCTGACATCTCTTTGCTGAGGTCATTAGGAAAGACGCTTGGCTTTACAAAAGCATCCATAAGGAACACAGGCGTAAGGCTCTACTTGGATCCGAATCTCCAGCTCGACATGAAGGCATTAGGAGCTCTCATGCAGGATGAGTTCTATAGCGCGAGATGTCAGATATGTGCAACGGGTCTTCCTTACATGGCATTTAAGCCTACGAGCATGAGCCAGGCAAAGACCGCTGATGAGATCGTCGGCCTTCTTAAGGTGCTTTACGAGAACAAAAGCGAGTGACTTATTGTTGGCATCGAAGCTTATTAGAAAAGGGATGCAGAAGATCATGTATTCGGAATCGTTCGCTTGAGCAATGGAAGAATTTACCCCAGCTTGTGGTAAATTCTCTGCGTTAGGGTATAGCTCATAAAACCATTTCATATAATGCAGATTTGTAATAGAGAAAGATTTTACATCAGGTATTCTTTTGGATAGATCAGAGCTAAGCTTCTTAAAGAAACTCTTGCCGTATGTATTTTCTTCTTCTCTGATAGATATTTCTCTTCCTAGTTCCCAATAGAATCTTAATAGTTCAGCGTTAACTTTGTAAGCTGCGCTTATCTGTTTTTGCTCAAAGCGGAGACAAATGTCGTTTATCCATTCAGTGTATTGTGAATCTGTTCTAGCAATACTTACCATACTTGAAGACTCCTTAATAATTGTTCCTTTTTGGAGTCTAATCCGGATAAATGAATTTGTGGGGATGATCTTTTGTGATTTGGTTTTTTAAGCCTAAAATTGAGACTTTTTGGCGAATATTGAGACTATTTGTGCAGGATCTTCTAGGGTAACAAAAGCACCTTATTCTGTGGCATAATAATAAGGCATGCCTCAATAGTCCAATGGATAGAATAACAGTTTCCGGTACTGTAGATACGGGTTCGATTCCTGTTTGAGGCGCCAGGGTGTGATTGTAAATGCCTCCCGCTAAGGTCCTCGGGCTTCGCCCTGCGGAAGTCCGCGGGAGGCATTTCTAATCACCATTTCTGCGGAAGGCTGCGGGCCAAGGATTTTGAACTTTGAAGGAAGTCCTCTGACAAGGAAGAAGACATGAACTGGATCAATGGATTTGAGATTCTCTGCTACATCATCACAGTGATCCTTCTGATTGATATCATACGGAAGAAGAGTTGGGATGAGATCCTGTTATTCTTATCAGGAACTTTAGCAGGGTTTACGCTTGAACTCCTGGCGGTCCGCGTAACGGGGATCTACCATTACAGCCCGGATTTCTATATCAGCATAGGTGTAGCACCGTATCAGTTTCCGTTCTTCGGAGGACTTATGTGGGGAGGCCTTACGGTGTGTGCTTTAAGGCTTGCTAAGAGGCTGAACTTCGGAAAGATAATGACCGCGCTCGCAACAGGGTGGCTCATCGTTTCGATGGACTTGCTGTTGGATGTTGCGGCTATCCGTTTAAACGGAGGTTTCTGGGTCTGGGACGGAAGGCCGATCACTTTGGATATCACGCACCACATGTTCATGAGCGTCATCTGGGTCAATTTCCTCGGATATATGTTTGAGACACCCGCTGTTGCATATTTGGCGCAAAGGTTTTTGGAACGCGGGAAGTCTTCTGTTACTAAAAAGATCCTTACGGCCATCGGTATAGGTCTTGCAGGAGTTGCCGTTGTCGGAGTGTTAAGCGGCATCTCTTTGTTCTTAAATAAGATCACTGATGAGTGGTTTGCCTGCGTGGCATTTGTGCTCTTATGGGTGTTTATCCTGATAAGGATAGTTGTTCAGATAATTAAAGAGCACAAGGGATTTACATTCAAAGGGGAGAAAGACCGGACTATTATACTTGTCTGGACTGCTATGTACGGATACTGCTTGGCAGCCCTTCTGTCGTTGGGGATCTTTAAGGAGGTTCCTTTGTATGGCGTATTTGCTTTGCTGTTGGCATCAGGAACGGTCTTCCTAAGTCTGATCAGTGAGCAAAAATAAAGGAGCGGTGTCCAGCATATATCCACTGCCGGTCCTGCTCCTTTGAAGTGATTATAGGCTCGCCATCTTGCCAAGTCAAATCTTCCATCAGCAATGATGTCTTATCCGGTATTTGTGTTACGATATGCTATATGCTTAAGATTATTGCGATGATGTATGTGACTTTGATTCCGGTGATACTTGCCGGAATAATGGTCATGCTGTGGTGCAAATTGCCTATCTTAAAAGGCCTGGCTAAGCCCATAGACGGGGGCAGGTACTTTACTGACAATAAGAGGATCTTCGGAGACAACAAGACTTGGAAGGGTTTTCTGGGATATATCCTTTTTAACCTGGTCTTTTCGGTGTTGTGGGGGCTTTTGTGCACCAATGAGTCTCTGAAGAGCCTCTCGTTTTTCTACCAGTACCATGAGAACAGCATTGGCTTTAACTGCCTTATAGGTGTTCTGCTGGGGCTGGGGTATGCTCTTTTCGAGCTGCCGAACAGCTTCCTCAAAAGAAGGCTTGATATCACCCCGGGCAAGACGCTTACGGGGCCTAAGAAGGTGTTCTTCATATTCTTAGACCAGGCTGATTCCATCTTCGGCGTCGCTCTGGTGGTGTGGATATTTTACCCGCTGGGGATATTGTTGTATCTTTTGTATGTGCTTATCGGAGCTTTGACTCACATACTGCTAAACATGCTCCTGTATTTCATGAAGCTCCGCAAGAATATGTTCTGAGAAGGTATTTATGTTAGTAAGACTGGATGATAACGGCAAGGATAACGGCAAACTGGGCAACAAAGGCAAATATCTTTTGTTCATGAAGCAAAACGGCTTTAATGTGCCCGGAGGTTTTGTGATCGATACGGACACCTACGACCGGACGGTCAGGGGCAGCGCAGAAGATGGTATTGAGCTTCTGCTGTCAGGACTTAACAAGGACAATGTAAGAGAGACTTCAGAGAAGATCTGCGGGCTGTTTAACAGTGTTACATTGCCCGAAGACATCGTATCTGAAGCAGATGTTCTGTTAGATAAAGATAAACTCTACGCCGTAAGGAGCAGCGGTTCCAAAGAGGACCTTGACGAGTTCTCGTTCGCAGGGCAGTATGAGACTTTCCTTAATGTTCCTGCGGGTGAAGTCAAAGACAGGGTAATAGACTGCTACAAGTCCATGTTCGGCGAGACTATCCTAAGCTATCTCATATCGAGCAATATCTCCCTTAAAGACCTTAAGATGTCCGTTGTGGTCCAGGAGATGGTCCAGTCTGACAAGAGCGGCATCTGCTTTACGATAGATCCTGTCACAGGAAACGATAAGACCATGGTGATAGAAGTCGCTGAAGGCCTTGGAGATGACCTCGTAAGCGGCAAGGCCATTCCGGAAAGCTACCACTACGATTGGTACGATGGCAAAGAGATCGGGCGCAAGGATATATACTATCTCATCTCACAAGAGAAGATAAAAGAGTATGCCAATGTCTTTGCCGATATTCAGCAGCTGAACGGATTTCCCTGTGACATTGAATTTGCCATCAAGGATGACGAGCTCTTTATACTTCAGTCCAGAAGGATAACCAAACTCAAATATTCAGGCATCAGGGATGTCTGGACGACCGCGGATTTCAAGGACGGCGGCGTATCGGCATCTGTCTGCACCCCGTATATGTGGAGCCTTTACGAGTACATCTGGGAGTATTCATTAAGAAAGTTCATAGTTGATTCCAAGATACTTAAAGACAATGAGCTTCCCGCCAAACTCGGCGAGATGTACTACGGAAGATGCTACTGGAACCTTACTGCCGTTAAGAAGACCATGGAGCAGATCGTAGGTTATAAGGAGAGGGAGTTCGACAATGAGTACGGCATCGTCGGAGACTATGAAGGAGACGGCAAGGTCACCAAGGCGACGCCCAAGGTCATTTGCCACATGGTGCCGATAATAATCAAGCAGACGAAGCTTCTTAATGACAGAAAGAAGAATGCCGAGCGCTACAAGCAGGAACTCTTAGATCTCTACTACGGCTATAAAAAGCAGTACGATGAAGGCAATATAGAAGACATTACCTCATCCTTCCTGAAGATCACCAAAGAGACATACTTAAGGAGCGAGACGACTTACTTCTGGCAGATATTCATCAACACCATCCACCAGTCGCTTTATAAGGACAGCCTGCTTAAGTATGTATCAGAAAGTGAATACTTATCTCTTCTGGGAAGCATAGATAACATCTCGCATCTCCTGCCTTTCTACGACATGTGGGATATAACGAGGAAGATCAGGGAAAATGGTGAAGACAGTTCCTACTGGGCAAACAATTCCGCCAGGGATATCGCAGGTGATCTTGACTCGGATGAGCACTGTCTTCCCATGGTAAAAAAGCTCATCTCTGATTACGGCTACCATTCGGATAAGGAACTTGATATCACATATCCTTGTTACTACGAGGAGCCTGAGGTTATGGTGTCCATGGTCAAGGACATGGCTCTTCTGGACGATTCATTCTCGCCTTCCAAAGACAAGGAGAACGGGACCAGAGTCTACAAAGAGATCCTGGAAGGACTTGAAGGCAAACTCTCTTCTTCCGCCTACAAGAAGGTCCTTGAAAAGGTTTCGGCTATGCGAAAGATGCTCTGGTGGAGAGAGGAGTTCCGCGATGTATCCACCAGGTTCTACTACATGCTCAGGATGTACACTATAGAGTACGCCAAAAAGCTCGTCTCAGACGGCGTTCTTAAGTCCTTAGAAGATGTATGGATGCTCAAGGTCGGCGATCTGTGGGACTACATAGACGGCCGCAAGAGCAAAGCCGATCTGGATCTCATAATAAGGAAGAACAGGTTCTACTACAATGCGTACAGGAACTATATAAGTGACAACGAGATCGGACACAATTTCGAGGTTATATCTGAGCCCGCTGCTGAAGGCTCTATAAGGGGCCTCGGCGCCAATAACGGCAAGGTAACGGGTACTGCAAGGGTAATAGAGGACTTCTGCGAGATCGACAGACTACAGGAGGGCGACATCTTAGTTACCAGATTTACCGATACGGGCTGGACACCCAAGTTTGCGATCCTCTCCGGAATAGTCACGGAATACGGCGGCATACTCTGCCATGCTGCGATCGTATCAAGAGAATACGGGATCCCTGCCATAGTCTGCTGCAAGGGCGCAATGGGCAAGATCCGTGACGGTGAGACAATAACGATCGACGGAAGCACGGGAGTCGTGACCACCCGTCCCACCGATTAACTTCAGCCGTACACACTTTTGTACATGAAAGAGGCGTTTTATGTACGAAAGTATAGACAAGATCGTGTGATACAATGACTTAGGTTGGATATATGTTGATAGGCAAGTGGAACAAGTCAGTAATTCTTACATATGCGGGACTGCTTACTGCGGTCCTCGGCATGTTTTTGGCATTTACGTGCGGGAAGATAAACTATGCGTTCTGCTGCCTTATGGTGTCAGGCATCTGCGATCTTTTTGACGGCATGGTTGCCAGAAGGTGCAAGCGCACCGAGGAAGAGAAGATGTTCGGCATCGAACTCGATTCCATCGTTGATGCAGTGAGCTTTATCGCGCTTCCTGTCTGCATCTTCATAAACATCGGCCTTACGCATATCTGGGATGTGATCATATTCATGCTGTTCGCCTTATCCGGAGTTGCAAGACTCGCGTATTTCAACATCGCCACTGCCGACAGCGAAAAGGCGGTCAAGCATTACATCGGTCTTCCCATTACATACACTGCGCTTATATTTCCGCTTGCGTATCTGTTAAGACTCGTAATGGACGACGGGGCTTTCATGCCATTTTATTCCGCAGTTATCGGAGCAGTAGCAGTTCTCATGATCGTCAGGTTTAAGTGTCCCAAGCCTAAGGGGATCTGGTACGGGATCTTCGGACTTATTGCGGTAGTTCTCCTCACAGTCTATCTGGTGTTTATCTGAAGTCCATGAAGATCTACGACCGCCATTTGGGATCTTATATCGAAGAGGAGCAGTTCGGATCTTCCAAGCTGGAGTTCCTTTATAACAACCCATTCGGAAGACTGGTCCTGAAACTCGCCGTATCACCTCTGGTATCAGGCATCTACGGCAAGGTGAATTCCGGCAGGAGATCTGCTAAGAAGATACCTTCATTCATAGAGCAGCAGCACATTGATATGGACGATTTCGAAGACAGGGAATATGAGTCCTTCAACGATTTCTTCATAAGAAAGATCAAGCCCGGCAAGCGCCCCGTGGACATGTCTTCAGACGCCCTGATATCTCCTGCCGACTCCAAGCTTCTGGTATACAGGATAGATGAAGAAACCAGACTGAACATCAAGGGCAGGGAATACACCGTAGATGAGATCTTAGGAGAAGACAGCAAAGACTATTCGGGAGGAACAGCCCTTGTCTTCAGACTCAGTGTCGGTGACTATCACAGGTTCGGTTATCCGGACAGCGGCAAGGTATTATCCAGAAAGAAGATCAAGGGCAAGCTCCACACGGTCAGCTCCATCTCCAGGGATCACAAGATCTATAAGGAGAACACCAGGGAGATAAGTATCCTTGAGACTGATGATTTCGGCCGCATTGCTTATGTTGCGGTTGGCGCTCTTCTCGTGGGAAAGATCGTTGACCATGGGGATGCTCTATTCTGTAAGGGTCAGGAGAAGGGGTATTTTGAGCCCGGCGGTTCTACGGTCATAATGATCGTTAACGGTATTGATATAGACAGCGATATAATGGAGCAGAGTGATAAGGGGATCGAGACCAAAGTAAGATTCGGCGAGAGGATAGGAAGGAAGATATGCTGAAGCGATTAAACATCTATTTCAAGGAAAGATATCCTGTGATCCCGAGGATCCTTCTTGGGATAATCCTTTTCCTGGAGATACATTTCATAATCCTGCTCAACATGGGCGTCACCTGGAGCGAGATCCGCTTGG
Source organism: uncultured Clostridia bacterium (assembly GCA_946187935.1). Classification (GTDB taxonomy): domain Bacteria; phylum Bacillota; class Clostridia; order Saccharofermentanales; family Saccharofermentanaceae; genus Saccharofermentans. The sequence goes on along the minus strand of CAMHSJ010000008.1, from coordinate 20,473 downwards.
GACCGCAGGAAGCGACAGGCGCATTTACGGTATTCGCATTCCTTTTGTGGCTCAGGATCGCAGACGACCTCAAGGATTTTGAGACAGACAAGAGGCTCTTCCCGGACAGGCCGCTGCCGTCTGGCCGCGTATACAAAAAAGACGTCATGACGGTCTGCGTCATAGTGCAGGCCATAGCGGTCGCACTGAATGTCATATTCATGCGCGAAAACCTGATCTTCTTCGTCATCCTCTACATCTACGGCTACATGATGAGCAAGTGGTTCTTCAAGAAAAAGAAGATCCAGCCGTCATTGCCTCTGGCCCTTATAACGCACAATCCCGTGCAGGCCTTTATTAACCTTTACATAATCGCATTTACCATTCAGAAATACAGTCTTCCCGCATTCAGCCTTACGAACTTCATGGCTTTGTGGACACTCTATTTCCCCGCGCTTATCTGGGAGGTCTCAAGGAAGATCAAGGCTCCAAAAGACGAGAACGATTACACGACTTATTCCAAGCTTTTCGGCTACAAGGATTCGACCATATTCGTGCTGATACTTACCATCTTGGACATCATCACGAACTTCATCCTCGTATGGAATCTCAATAAGGTCTCCGTTGCCGTGCTGTTTATACTCGTATCCTGGATGACATGGAAGTTCGTTCAGTTCATAAAGAACCCCGAGAGATTTGTCCTGGTCGAAAAGGTGGAACTCTACACATATCTGCAGGAGTCCACCATGCTCCTCACGATAGCGTGCTTTATCATCTTCGGCAAGATATAAATGTACGGCTCTAAGATCGACAACCTCATAAAGTTAAGAGACAACGGTTTTAACGTACCGGCGTTTACTGTCGTGCCCTTTGACGATGCCGTGAGGGAAGATCTTGATATTAAGTTTCCTTCAGACGGAACGCTGTTTTCCGTAAGGAGCTCTGCCAATGTCGAGGACGGATCTGAACATAGCTTCGCAGGTCAGTTCGAGACATTCCTTAATGTTCCGGAAGAGGAAGTCTTAAATAGGATAAAAGACATCGTTTCATCTGCCCAAAATGAGAGCGTTAAAGCTTACTCCGGAGAAGGTCAAAAAGACATCAGGATGAACATCATAGTTCAGGACATGGTCGATTCAGAAATCTCGGGCGTGATCTTTACATCCAATCCCCAGGGCATCTTAAACGAGAGCGTTATCACAGCAGGAAGAGGTCTTGGCGAAGGCGTGGTGCAGTCCCTGGTGGACACGACGTCTTACTACTACAACACGACGGATAAGATCTTCTATTATGAAGGCAAAGAGGACCTTCTTTCTCCTGATATGATAGAAGACCTGATAGAGCAGTCTGTAAGGATGAAAGACCTTTTCGGAGAGTATCTTGATATCGAATTTGCGATAAAGGATGACAAGATCTATTTCCTTCAGGTGCGCCCGATAACAACGCTTAAGACGGATGATGTCCTCATAATGGATAACAGCAATATCGTCGAAAGCTATCCCGGGATCTCCCTGCCTCTTACGACCTCCTTTGTAGACCTTGTCTACAGCGGCGTTTTTAAGGGCGTATGCAGGAGAGTACTTAAAAATGACAGGGAATTAGAGAAGCATGCTGACGTCTTCCTCAACATGACTGGTCACGTCAACGGACGCGTTTACTACAAGATCAGCAACTGGTACACGGTAATTAAGTTCCTCCCGATGAGCAAAAAGATAATACCCGTCTGGCAGGAGATGATGGGCGTCCGCAACAAAAGCTACAACGAAGACGATGTTAATGTCGCTTTCTTTACCAGGGCTGCCACATACTTTAATTCAGTTTATGAACTTGCACAGGTTCCAAGGAACATGAAGAGACTTAATGAGAAGTTCATCGTCATCAATGAGGATTTCTATTCCAAATACGATCCGTCTCTGCCGCCCGAAGAACTCGTTGCTTTATTCAACGATGTCAAGGTCAAGCTCTTCGACTGCTGGGATGTAACGCTGCTTAACGACATGTATTCCTTTATCTTCACGGGGCTTCTTAAGTCACGCATGAAGAAGAAATACAAAAGGTCTGACAAAGAGATAAACGATTATATAAGCGGCATCTCCGATATCGAGAGCATGAAGCCGGTTATAGAGCTTACAAGGCTCGCACTTGCCAAAGATGAGTATTCAGATGAGGAATTTGATAAGGCCAAAAAAGAATACATCAGAAAATACGGCGACCGCAATCTGGAAGAATTAAAGCTCGAGAGCAGGACATTCAGGAGCAGCCCCGAACTGCTGGATCAGAGGATCGAAGAATTCAGATCTGACATGACGCGTCTTAACAAGACGATGGAGAGTTTCAGCAAAGAGAAGACAGAAGACCGCAAGTACGATCTTCTCACCAGGCACTATGTAAAGAAGAGCTCTCTCGGAATATATAACCGCGAGATCTCGCGCCTTAACAGGAGCCGCATCTACGGCATCGTAAGACTGATCATTGACACGCTGGGTACAAGGTACGAAGAGCAGGGTCTTATAGACAAGGCATCTGATATCTATTACCTCAAGATCGATGAAGCTCTGGCCCTGGCATCTGATCCCCGCGATATGAAGAGCGCCATAACAGGCCGCAAGGATCAGTATAAGCTCTACAGGCAATTGCCCGCTTATTCCAGACTGATCTTTGCAGGCGGACCGTTCAACAAGCGCCACGAGAGCGTTAATTCCTACCACAGGAAACTAAGGGATAACGAGCTTTGCGGAGTGCCATGTTCGGGCGGCATATGCGAAGGCGAAGCGCTCGTCATTACTGACGTTAACAACACGGGCGACGTGGGCGGCAAGATACTCGTAACGAAGATGACCGATCCGGGATGGGTATTCCTTCTGACGAGAGCGGAGGGCATCATTTCCGAAAAGGGCTCTTTGCTGTCGCACACAGCCATCATCTCAAGGGAACTCAAGATACCATCGATAGTAGGCGTTAAGGGCCTTATGGACACCATAAAGACAGGAGACCTTATCAGGATGAATGCTGATAAGGGCAGGATAGAGATATTAAAAAGGAGTGACGATCAGTGAAACTAATAGAGTTTGACAAAGAGCCTAAATACATAAAGGATTTCGTTAATCTTCCGGGGAAGATCTACGATCCGAAAGAGAACATGGAAGATCCGGGTACCATGAAAAAGATCTTAAGAGGAGAACATCCTCTGAGCAGTTATTTCAGCCTTAATAAGTTCCTGGTATATGACGACGGCGGCAAGGCAGCGGGAAGATTCTGCATCACTTCTTATGAGGGTGACGATACTTGTTATCTGGGCTTTTTCGAGTGCATTAACGATCAAGACACGGCAAGGTTCTTGTTTGACAGCGCGTATGAATACTGCAAAGAGAAAGGCTTTAAGAGGATACAGGGTCCTGTCGACGGATCGTTCTGGATCAAGTACAGGCTCAAGATAAACAAGTTCGGCGATCCTTACACGGGCGAGCCGTATAACAAGGACTACTATCCGGAGCTCTTTTCGCATAATGGGTTTGAAGTAAAAGAACACTATACTTCGCATGCCTTCAGGAGTGTCGGCGAGGAATACACCAACGAGATCTACGAGCAAAGATATAAGGATTTCTTAGCGCACGGCTATGAGATCAGGAGCCCGAAGGAGGAAGAGTTCGCGGAAGCGATAGACGATGTTTACCGCCTGGTGACTGACCTCTACAGCGACTTCCCCGTCTTCAAGGACGTGAAGAAGGAAGATTTCAGGGAGCTCTTCATGAGCTATAAGCAGATAATGAACATGTCCATGACCAAGCTCGCATATTACGAGGGCAAGGCTGTAGGTTTCTATGTGTCTATCCCTGACTATGGCAACCTCGTATATCATACGGATAATCCCTTAAACATAATGAAGATCCTTAAGCTCAAGAAGGATCCTGAGCGCTACATAATGCTCTACATGGGTGTTGATCAGAGCCACAGGGGTCTTGGTAAAGCGCTGGTTTATGCGATAATGAAAGAGTTGATGGCAAGCTCGCTGCCGAGCATCGGAGCTCTCATGAGAGACGGCAAGCTTACGCAGACTTACGCTGCTGACGACATTACTGATGTCTATGAATATGTACTGTTTGAAAGGAACATAGAGTGATGGCTGTAAATGAACTTGAAAGGTTCTTAAGAGCGGACTATGAGAAGTGGAAGGATAGCGACTATCTCCACGAGATGAAAAACGGCAAATACGAAGGCATTACCTTCGGGCAGTTCATCGAGAGAGTCAATTACCTTGCCACATACTTTATTACTCATGGATACAAGGACAAGAACATCGGAATATTCAGTCCCAATTCGATCGCCTGGATGATAGCAGATGTTGCCATAATGAACTACGTCGGTCTCAGCATAGGACTTTCCAAGGACTGGAAGGGCGATAACCTGGACTATGCGATAAGAAAGTGCGACATCACATGTCTTCTGTACAGCAATGTTCTTGCTGAGCAGGTTGAGCAGGTCAAGAGCAAGTACCCTGATGTTGAATTCATCTCCATAGAAGATGAGTTTGACAATATGCTCTTGGAAGGACAGAAAGACTGCAAGGAACTCTTCGCACTTGAGTCCAAGGATGAAGACCTTCCCGCCAAGATAGTCTTTACGAGCGGATCAACGTCATTCCCCAAGGCAGTAATGCTCTCCATCAAGAACATCTACTCAAGCTACGAAGCCCTGGGCAGAAGGATCGATGCGGATGAGAACGATGTCTGCTATCTGTTCCTGCCGCTCAACCACACATACGGCTCCATCTTCAATTTCCTTTATTCGCTGGTGTTCGGATATCAGATCTATCTGACGGGCGACATAAAGAACATGGCTCAGGAGATGATGCTGGTAAAACCTACGGTCTACTGCGCGGTGCCGCTCGTTTGCGTCAAATTCGTTGAGGCAGCCAAAGCCATGAACATCCCTTTAAGAGCTCTTCTGGGCGGACGTTTAAGATACATCTTCATCGGAGGCACCTGCCTTCCTTACGATATAAGACAGGCCTTCATCGAGCAGGGCATGAACCCCATGAATGCTTATGCTCTGTCAGAGACTTCATCGGGCTTCTCCATAGACTATCCCGACGTAACCGACATGGACAGCGCGGGAACCCTTCTCGAGTATGTCGATGCCAAGGTTATAGATCCTGACGAAGACGGCATAGGCGAACTTGCGATCAAGGGCCCCAATGTGTTCAAGGGCTACTATAACGATCCCGAAGCAACTGCAAGAGCCTTCGACAAGGACGGATATTTCTTAACGGGAGACCTCGGCAGGATCGAAAACAACGTTGTCTACGTAAAGGGCAGGAAGGATACGATGTTAGTCCTTCTCAACGGCGAAAACGTTTCCTCCAAGCGCATCTGCGACAAGGTCAAAGAAGCTGATCCCAGGATCGCTTCAGTCAAGGCTTATATCCGTGACGACCTTCTTACAGTCGATATCTTCGTTAAGGATAAAGAGTCCATGGAAGGCGACTGGCAGGCAGTAATAGACAAGGTCAACGAAGACCTCTCAAAATACGAGAAGATAAGGAAGTTCAGCATCTCTGATATCAGCGCGCTTGTTAAAGGGTAACAGTTTTTATTCGGCATTCTCCAAAACAGCCGCAAATCGTGTGTGGATTTGCGGCTAAATTTGCGGCTTGAAGTAAAATCAGTTGTTAACACCTCCGAAACATTTATGCTTTATAATTAAGAAACCGGAGGTCAGTGTGAACAGGGATAAACGTTTAATAGCGCTTTGCACATCAAGGGTTTACGATCCGCAGATCCACAGCTTCATCGTTAATCTTAACGAGAGGCTCAAGGCGGAAGGCTATGCGCTGCTTATCTTCACCATCAACTCCGATATCTACTGGGAAGAAGACCGTATCGCAACAGAGAAATATGTCTATGAACTGATCCCGTATGACCAGGTCGATGCGATCGTCATCATGGACGAGAAGATCAAGAGTCATAAGATCGCTGACAGGATAATCAGCAAGGCGACCCAGTACAATGTTCCCGTTGTCATAACTGACGGTAAGTATTCCGGTACTTCAGGCATAACCTTTGATTATGAAGCAGGTTTCGAGAAGGTCGTAAGACACATGATAGAGTTCCATCATGTAAGACGCCCGCACATGATGGCCGGACACAGGGACAACGAATTCTCCGAGCGAAGGATCGCCATCTTCAAGAAAGTCCTCGAAGAGAATGATATACCGTTTGATGATTCCATGATCAGTTACGGAAACTTCTGGGCAGATCCTTGCCGCATCGCCACAAGGGCGCTTCTTGACAGGGGCGATCTTCCTGAAGCCATCATCTGTGCTAATGACATCATGGCGATCACTGTTACTGAGATGCTGATAGAAGACGGGTACAGAGTTCCTGAAGACGTCTTGATAAGCGGTTTTGACGGATACGATGAGGTCCAGTTCATAACGCCGAAGATCACTACATCGGCATGCGATATCAAGGCTCTGTCAGACGGAACAGTAGAGCTTCTCTTTGATACGATCAAGACCGGAGCTAAGAAGAACTTAAGGATAGTACCGTCGTTTGTTCCGAACCAGTCCTGCGGATGCCCCGAACATTCCGATCACCCTGACATCCTCCGCAACTGGTTTAAAGAGAGCTTCTCGCTTATCAACGACGATAACCGCGTCCTCCAGATGATAACGTCATCGATGCAGTCGAGCAGGGATCCCATGGAGCTTGCCAGGAACATCAAGTCCTATAAGACAGAGAACATTCTGGTCGCAGCGGATTCAAGCTGCTTTAACGAAGACATCAACTTCTTTACTGATGAGAACACACAGGTCTCGACCAAGAGGTTCGTGACGGTCTACGATTCCGAGCATCCTGATTCTTACTGGGATGCATCAGGCGAGGATGAATCCGGTATCTGTGAGAGTGACGTGTTCCCTCCTTCGATAGAAGACAGATTAAGAGAACTGACAAACAGGGGATTTCCTCTGGTGTTCAACTGTCTTGACTTCATGAACCGTCCTTTCGGTTTTATCTGCTATTACTACGGCGGATACCTCATCACCAATTATGCGGCAACTCTTAATGTCACCAATGCGATAAGCATCGGTATCGGAGGCTATATAAACCTGAGATATCAGAGCATGCTCATTGCCAAGATGGATGAGATGTACAGACACGACTCGCTGACGGGTCTTTATAACCGCACCGGTTTTGAGAATGCTCTTGCAAGACTCAGAAAGAAGGTCGGCTACAGAGACAGGCCGGTTACGGTCATAATGTCTGATCTTGACGGACTTAAATACATCAATGATACGTTCGGACATGCTGAAGGCGACAATGCCATCCAGATGATCGCGAAGGCACTCTTTGATTCCGTTCCCGAGAACAGCCTGTCCACAAGATTCGGCGGAGACGAAGTCTTCAGTGTCATCTTCGGTGACTGCGATCCCGATAAGATCCTTAAGGCGATCGACAGTTTCCTTGAAGAATACAATGCAAGATCAGGCAAGCCTTACAGAGTTGCCACCAGCAGTGGTTACATTACTTCTGTCTTAGACAGGTCATTTGACATGTCTAATGCCATCAAGGAAGCTGACGAGCAGATGTATAGGATCAAGAACACCAAGTATCAGGAACACGGCAGACGCAGAAGCGACCGTGCCAAGGATATAGGCCGGCAGGGCGAAGAACAGAACAAGTAACAATTATCCATGAGCAAAAAGATCCTCATTGTAGATGACGATAAAGACTTAAGTTACATCATGGCCAAGATGCTCACAGGGCATGGCTATGAAGTGGTCTGTTCATATAGCGTTGAAGAGGCTGAGGAGCAGCTTGCCAAGGGTGCATTCCAGCTGATACTTCTTGATATAAACCTTCCTGATTCCGACGGTTATGAATTCTGCGAGCGCATCAGGAGGATGTCTTCTGTGCCTGTGATATTTGCGAGCGCAAGGACTGCAGAGAATGACCGCATAAAAGGCTACGACATCGGAGGCGACGATTACCTGTCCAAGCCTTATTCCATGAAGGAACTGCTCTCGCATGTTAATGCCCTTATGAGAAGGACATACGGCTTCGGACACGAGGAAGAGAAGATAACGTTCGGGTCTGTCGTTGTCGATAAGAATGCGAGGACAGTAGTAAGGAGCGGCAAGGCCGTTAATCTGTCACTTCGTGAATTCGATCTTTTGTCTTATCTTCTGGATAATGCAGGCACTGCAATGCCCAAGGACAGGATCCTTGCAGATGTCTGGGGCTCTTTTGCAGATTGTGAACCGTCGACTCTTACCGTGCATATCCGATGGCTAAGGGAAAAGTTAGAAGACGATCCGTCCGATCCCAGATACATCAAGACCGTACGGGGCGTCGGATACATGTTCTCCGGCGGGGATAAGACATGAAGAAGTTCTTTCTGATATACATAGCATTTGTTATTGCGATCGCTCTTGCCGGCATCGTTCTTTATATAAGACAGCCTGTTACGAGTTATGTCGATACGAGGTCTGTCGCAGTCGATCTTAACGAAGTCCACAGCCTCTACGTGCAGGGCAAGGATGAAGAAGCCGACATGAAGGCAGATCAGATAATCCGATCTCTTAAGAATTCAAATGCAAGAGGGTATAAGAGCCCCGCGCCGTTGCTGGTATCAGGCGTCGGGATAGTGGTCGTTACGGCTGCTTTTTCTTACATCTACATAAGCATCTTAAAGCCGTTTAACAAGCTGACGGGCTTTGCCGACAACGTTGCCAGGGGCGACATGGACATACCTTTGGAATACGACAAGAGTACTCTTTTCGGGAAGTTTACATGGGCGTTTGACAGGATGCGGCAGAATGTCAAAAACAGCCGTCAGAGCGAGGTCGAGGCCATCGAGAACAACAAGACCGTCATTGCTGCGCTCTCGCACGACATAAGGACTCCGGTCTCTTCGATAAGGGCGTATGCCGAAGCCCTGGAGGCGGGCATGGCGCAGACGCCTGAGGAGAGGGCGAAGTACATATCGGTCATCTTGAGCAAGTGCGATGAGGTGACAAGGCTGACCGACGACATGCTCCTGCATTCTTTATCAGACATGGACAGGCTCAGTGTTGAGATAACAAGAAACGATATCATTGCCCTCGCATCCAAGACGGCGTTGGAGCTTGACTGCACGTTTGAGGATAAGACAGGCACAGAAGAGCTCTTTGTCATGTCTGATCCCATGAGGGTCATCCAGATAATCGAAAACCTCGTCAGGAACGCGCGCAAGTATGCCGGCACGGACGTGAGCGTACTGCTCGAAAAGGATAACGATTACGCATATGTCAGTGTCAGGGATATGGGCGAAGGAATCCCCGACAAGGACCTGCCTTTTGTATTCGATAAGTTCTACAGAGGCTCAAACACGGGAGCCAGCGAAGGCTCTGGACTGGGACTCTTTATAGTTAAATATCTTATTACCAAGATGAAGGGCGAGGTCCGCGCCTTTAATTCGAAGCCCGGACTTACCGTAAAATTCTCTTTGCCGTTATCTTAAGGATTTCTTAATGTAAGCAGTTATAAACTACCGTTATCTTGAGGATAACGGAGGGTCTTTCTGCAATGAAGAAGACGATAATTACGGCCAGGGATCTTTGTAAGAGCTACGCTCATAACGGAGTTCAGAACCACGTAATAAACGGCATGGATCTGGATATCTATGAAGGTGATTTCACGGTGATAATGGGCGCTTCAGGCTCGGGCAAATCCACTACTTTATATATGCTGTCAGGAATGGACAAGGCTACGTCGGGAACCATCATGTTTGACGGCAGGGATCTTACCAAGATGAAGGAGAAGGAACTGACTGCCTTAAGACACGGCAGGTTCGGATTCGTCTTCCAGCAGATGCATCTTATAGGCAATCTTTCTATCTTCGAGAACATCACTGTTCCCGGATATCTTAATAAGGAAACTTCTGCCCAAGAAACGGATAAGAGAGCAGACGAACTTATCAGGCTTATGGGGATAGAACATATCAAGACGCATCTTCCGTCGCAGTGTTCGGGCGGCGAGCAGCAGAGATGCGCCATAGCAAGGGCGGCTATTAACGAGCCTGATATCCTTTTCGCTGATGAGCCTACGGGAGCGCTTAACAAGCACAACACGACAGAGGTCTTGAATCTTCTTACTGAGCTTAACAAGCGCGGGCAGTCGATCCTCATGGTCACGCACGATGCAAGAGCCGCTCAGCGCGCAAACAGGATCATATACATAGAGGACGGCAAGGCGATAGGTGATCTTGAACTTGCCCCTTATGAATCCGGCGAAGACACTTCGCGCGAGACGCAGATCAATTCATGGCTTTCTTCTATGGGGTGGTAAAGAAATGAGAAGCATACTTAAACTCACTTTCGCAAACATCAGACAGGGCAGAGGTGCATTTAAGAGCATCTTTGTCCTGATGCTTCTCGTTATATTTGCCTTCTCTCCCACGATAAGCAACGACGACAATGTCAAAAGGCAGATGGAGGAATCTTTCGAACATGCTGAGGTCGGAGACCTTCTTATCACGATAGATGAGTCCTGCTATACGCCCGAACTTGAGGAAGTGCTCAATAACAACGAACACGTTACTTCGTGGCGCGCGGATTCGCTTATAAGGATACAGGAAGGCGTTAAGGCGGGCGGCGAGGTTATAGGTCATACCGTAAGACTCTGCGAACCTGACGGGCACTACCGCGTGATCAACGAAGATTCCACGGGCTTTATAGAAGGCTGCGATACAAAGACTCCGGGCGAAGGCGAGGTCTTTATTCCGTATGCCTTATCGAGGAGCCTTGGTGCCGGCATAGGAGACACAGTTACTTTCCCCACCAAGAATGGCGAGGAGAGCTTAAAGATCTCAGGGATAATCGAAGAACCCGTATATGGCGGCATCCTTATCGGTGCGGAGAAGTTCTATATATCCGAGAGCGACTTTAACAGGATATTGGCAGAAGACTTAGATGACGAAGACGCGCCTGTAAGGAATAACACTCATGTTTACATGATGCAGATAAATGGTGACGGAAAGCTCAGTGACATAGAGCTGTCCAAGCTGCTCAACATAGAGTGCAAGATAGTAGATAACTCTATGCTCTACATCACTGAAGCAGAGCTTAAGGACTCGACCATGATGGTGTGCGATGTGGGCACCAGGATACTGATAGTTTTTCTTGTACTCCTCACGGCGGTCGTCGTCATATCGCTTTACAACAACATCAGTTCGTCTATCCAGATGGACTATACGGAATTAGGTGTTCTTAAATCGCAGGGCTTTACTACAGGTGACATCAGGATGGTCTATATCCTCCAGTATCTTTTGGCTCTTGTGAGCGGCGGGCTTATCGGCGTTGCTTGTTCCTATCCACTTACCAAAGCCGCGGGCAAGGCATTCATGCAGCTGACAGGAATAATCACTTACGGCAATGTCTCGTGGGGCAAATGCATCATCTTCACTTTTGTGATGGTATTGATATGTATTGCCGCAGTATTCCTTGCTCTTTCCAAGGTCAGCAAGATCTCTCCGGTCAACGCGATCAATGGCGGCACATCAGATGTTTATTTCTCCGAACTGATCCATGTTAAGATCAGGCAAAAAGCCCTGAACTTCTCTATTGCCATAAGGCAGATCACATCGAGGGTCAGGAGCTATTTGGGGATAGTCTTTATCGCTGCCATCCTCGTGTTCTTCATGGTATCGATAACCCAGATGCTGCAGAACCTGACAGCAGAAGAAGTCTATGGCGGCGAAAAGGATGTTGCCGTTGCTGCCGGTTTTTATAACAGCTTCGACTATTCCGACATGGATGCCGTAAGAGATGAAGTGCTTAGTAAATACCCTGATGCCCAGGTGTTCTACTACACCAGAGAGGACATGATGGTCGATGACATCCTTTATTCGGTTTCAGTTACGGATCAGATGGATGTGTATGCCAGGACTTACGCCGGCAGAGCGCCCATCTACGATAACGAGGTCGCGGTCACGGATATATCTGCAGAAGAACTCGGCAAGGACATAGGTGATACCGTCATTATCAACACCAATAAAGGCGCTGAGGAATTCATTATCACAGGAAGATTCCAGACCGTTATGGAGAACGGACGGACAGTTACGCTTAATTTTGGAGGCGGGAGCCTGCTTGGCTGCGATATCGAGTCTGTCAGCGTAGTCCTTAAAGGGGCATCCGGGGAAGATAAAGAAGCAATAGCAGATCTTCTCAATGACAGATTCGGCGATAAGCTCATAGCTTCAGTCTATGAAGAGAGCAAATTTGACGAGAGTCTCTGGGGCGTTATGGACAGTATCCTGGGTCTCATCCTCGGAGTCATATACGGCGTATCAGCAGTCTTTGCATTCTTTGTGATCCAAATGCTCTGCAAAAAGGAGATCATCAGAGAGACACATGATCTCGGTGTGTTCAAGGCAACAGGTTTCAGTTCGTCCGCTCTGCGCACAGGCTTTGCCATAAGATTCCTTACAGTTGCCGTTACGGGTTCTCTTCTCGGCATTCTGCTTGCAGTGCTGCTCACAGAGAGATTCTATGTGATCATATTCAGAAGTCTGGGAATTACTAACTTTATCGGTTCTTTAAGTATAAGCGGCATCATCGTGCCGGCTGCCATCATGTGCACAGCGTTCTTTGTTTTCGCTTACATAAGCTCAGGCAAGATCAGAAGAGTTGACATAAGACAGCTTATTACAGAGTAAAGGAGATAAGACTATGCGCAAGATCATCGCGATGCTTATTACAGCAGTAATGCTTTTATCAATGACAGCCTGCAGCCTAAAGAGCGGCGGCGAGATGGTATATAAACACTTTGAAGATACACAGATTCTCAAGGACCATCTTAAAGACAGTGAGGATTTGGACTGGGTCACGGACTGTGAGTATGTCGAATACGCTTATCAGAATTATGAGCGCGGGATACCTGCTAACTTCGGACCAAGTGAGCCGGGGTTTTACGGCATCATCCGCATAACTGCTGACAAGGCAGAGGAACTGAATGAGACTTATGAATGGACCGAGTGCGATACGCAGTTCCTGACGGATGAACTCGGGTTTGATGAGTTTGAAGACAGCACATGGTATTCAAATCCGGAGTTTAAAGGCAGCCTGTTCAAGGCCGTAAACACCTTGGATGTATGCTTCAACGGTGAAGACACGATATATTTCAGCATCCATGAGATCTGATCCGCTTCAATTGACAATCAGTAAATTTATATCGAAATACGATAAATTTATATTGCAATTCTTGAATTGACGTTCTATAATGCAGCCAGAGGGGATCAAATATGAAAGGATGGTTTTTAACATGAAATCTATCAACAAGGTACTTTTGGCAGCGATCATCACAATAGGCGTTTTGGCCGCAGGCCTGATCATTTGTTTCGGCCTGCCGTACATCACCGGCAAGGAAGACCCGGAGTCCATCACGCTCCTGATAGACTATGAGGGAGACGATGAGTTCAACAGCATTCTTACGGAAACCCTGATAAACGGTGAGACTTATTGCTCAGGCGGCATGTGCAATGCGAACGGAGATGCTATCGGGAAAGGCGAGATGCTGTACCTGTCGGTCTCTTTATCTGATCTTCCCGAAGGCACGTCTTTTACGGATCTTTCTTTAGATCTGGCAATATCTCCTGACGATGATCTAACGATCCCGGCAGGCACGGCATCAGGATTTGCAGCAGACTGCGGAGCAAAATATAAATATGTCATCAAGGGCAATCAGGAAGACGGCTATACGCTTGAATTCGAAGGCAGGGAGCAGGATCTTAAATGAGAAGAGCCGCACTGTTACTAACAGCAATATTAACGGCGGTTATGCTCTGTTCATGCTCTGAACCGAGCCCGAGAATGAAGGAACTCATGCCCAATGTCTCAAGCTACATGCACATCGCAGAATATGCCGATGAGAATCTCAGGACAGAAGAATACCTGACATCCCGGAACCACTATCTGGTAATGCTTACGGATATAGAGGATATCGGGGAGATATCAGCTGATGTCAGGGTCGCGATGGAAGACTACACATATTTCTGGATAGAGGACAATTACGTTCAGTTCTGGAACGACGAGACCAAAACAGAAGGCATCCTCTGCACGTTCGATGCAAAGCCTGCCTTGAAGGATCTTAAGTCCTGGTATGATGGTGTCCAGATAGAGAAATTAGATGAGGACTGCTATCTGGTAGGGCAGCTCTATTACATCTGAGTTTTCAAACACTCGATAACATAATTCTTGAAAACTAACATAAACGGTGTTATTGTAAAGAAAAAATGTTATCGAGGAGTATACTATGAAGGATATCAGACGGATCCTGGGTCTGGATTTTCAGTTGAGCAAGCTAAGCGCAAAGGATCTTCCGGTGTATGTAACTGCAGGAAGAGAATTCTATAGGTTGTCATATGCCGGCTGCAGATTTATCCTGATCAGATTGCCTTCGAATGAGAAATTCGGAGTCATTGCACTAAGGAAACAGGCAGAACTGGTTTCAGGTAAGTACAAGATACCTGTTGCATTTGAATTTGAACAGATAAGCCGTGCTCAAAGAGACAGTTTGCTAAACAAAGAGATTCCGTTTATATCAGGTTCAGAGCAGATCTATCTTCCGTTTTTAGGGATAGTTTTGAGCGAGAGGTTTAAGAATCAAAGGATTATAAACTCTGAGAAGATGATGCCCGTCACACAGGCTCTGTTCCTGTACATGCTCTATAACCGGAAGCAAAAGTCCATTATCAAAAAAGATGCTGCCAGAGAGATCGGCGTCACTCAAATGTCGATTACGAGAGCGAGTGAGCAGCTTGAGAAAATGGGGCTGATAACTCAAGAGATACGCAGCAAGGAAACTCACATGAGTTTGGCATGCGAAGGAAGAAAAGCGTTTGAAAAAGCATATCCATATATGATCAATCCGGTTCAGCGCACGATACTGACTCCCATGAAGAAGGTTTATGAAGCATATCCTTTATCGGGTGAATCAGCTTTGGCTGAACGCACGTTGTTCAGCAAGCCTGAAATACCTGTACGTGCTGTCTATAAGAAAGACATTGATCCCGATGGCTTTCCTGACATTGATATCAGATGGGAGCCTGAAAGCGATGTTGTCAGCATTGAGATTTGGAAATACGATCCTGGGTTGTTCACTAAGGATGGTGTAGCCGACCCGGTATCATTGGCCTTGTGTTTTGATAACAATATTGACGAGAGGATCGAAGACTCGATCGAGAAGTATCTGGAGGGTTATCAGTGGTAACCGGACTCGAAAACTTTACCGGGAAATTTGCCGGATACTCTGACTGTTATACGATAATAGGCGGAACAGCCTGCGATATCCTTATGTCTGAAGCAGATCTGGATTTCAGAGCCACGAAAGATATTGACATGATACTGATCATGGAAGCCAGATATAAGGAGTTTGTTAAGTTGTTCTGGGAATACGTTCTCGAAGGCGGATACAGGTTTGGATGGAAGAATAGTGACAAGGTTCATTTCTACAGATTTACAGACCCCAAACCGGGCTATCCGGTTATGATAGAACTATTCTCAAGAGAACCGGATTACATAAATGATATACCGACAGGAATAGTTCCCATTCATGTTGATGATGAAACATCCAGTCTTTCTGCAATCTTATTAAACGATGACTTTTACAGTTTCATGCTTAACGGAAGAAGAATCGTTCAAGACATAAGCATATTAGACGCAGAGCATTTAATTCCTTTCAAGATGTACGCGTGGCTTAATCTGAAAGACAGGATACAAAGAGGAGAACATGTAAACGAGAGGGATCTGAAAAAGCATAAACACGATGTATTCAGGCTGCTGCAGCTCATCAGCCGCAATTCAACAATCGCCGCATCAGGAACTGTAAGATATGCGATAGACAGGTTCCTGAATGAAATAGGCGAAGAGGTTATCCCCTTCGCCCAATTAGGTCTTCCATTTCAGATGGATGAAGCCATGGAACTGCTAAGAGCAGTATATGGTCAGTGATCTTGCATTATCCCTGTAATCTCATCCGAAATTCAGGAATGCTCTCTCGTTAGTAACATTATAGAAACCTGAAAGCGGGAAGGTCCCGGGCATGTCCGCATCCGCGATGGCCATCGGCATCTGGTACCAGACCACGTAGTTCTCCGGCAGGGAAGATGTGGGAAGGCCGCTGACATAATAAGTAAGCTTAGCTCCGAGCTCAACGTCGTAAGCGCTGACAGCCTGGTAGTTTACCTGGTAACCGTCAAAATCCTCAGTCCATGTGTCGTCAGGTGCGTATTCAAGGTTTAGTCTTGTAACCTCGACCTGGTACGAATTATCGTCGATCTTAGTGACATTGCCGAGCTGGCCGTCTGCATTGCAGATATAGGTGACATCGTAGTCGGAATCCATGAGCGTATAAGAGAAGCTTCCGTCAGCGTTGACTGTCAAAGATTCGTACCATCCGCCGACACCGCTGGACATATAGTATTCGCCTGCAGTCATTTGGAAGAAGCTGTCAGCTGATACTCCGGTGCTTTCTGATACGGTGGTTGACTCAGTCGTTGTCTCTTCTGTTGAAGATACAGCTGACGCTGATGTTGACTCAGCAAGAGAAGGAGCAAGACCCGTATCAGGCTCTTCGGACTCTGCTGTGGAGATCATGGAGACAGAAGAAGCTTCTGATTCTTCTGTTGCTTCTTCTTTTGCACATGCTCCGAGCACCATGGCTGATGCAAGGATCAAAGATATTACTGTTAATCTGTTCTTCATGTTTTCCTCCTAATGGATCAGTTTGAAGTATCAAAGTCGAGAGCGAGGATCATGTCGCCTTCAGCCGTGATCAGGAACTCAGCAGTACCGTGTGAGCTTACCGTAAGGGTAGGATCAGCCAAAGCCTCTTCGGCTGTCAGATCGCAGTACTCATAGTACTGGTCGTAGGAAAGGTCAAAGGCGGTCTCCCAGTCGATAGTGTACTTAGTAAAGTCAGCATATACGATGCCGTCGCTGTCGATCTCATAAGAATCGATAATGACTACTGATGACCAGAGCTCTCCGTCTGCTGCATAGAAATAGAAATAATCACCGTCGTAGAAAGGTTCAAGATCAGTATCAAAATCATCGATGGGCTCAGGCAGACCTTCAAGATAAGCCTGTTCTATCTCAAGACCGAATACGGCGCGGATATAATTTGCAACCTCATCCGCATCGTACTTCTCGTACTGGCCGTCGTACTCGCAGCCGTATGAGGGATCAAACTTCATGCATATCCTTGCAGTGCGGAGAAGATCACGCATGTAGTAATCTGACATGCTGTAACCGTCAATGTAGTATTCAGCGTGGCTCAGCTCCGTAAGTCTTCTGTTGGCCTCCGTGACAGCTGCGGGAGGCAGTGTCTGGTTTGAAGTCGTAGCTGCGGTCGTTGTGCCTGTCGTAGCTTCGGTTGTCTGTGAAGGCTCTGAGGTCGTTTCGACTGTTTCAGAGCTGTTTAAGATGTCAGAGTACCAGCCGCTCTTATCGTCATCATCGTCATCTTTTTTGCTGCTCCTTCCTGTCAGGCTGCATGCCGCACATGAGATAAGCATGGCTACGCACAAAAGAAGTGCTGTGATCTTTCTTGTCTTCATATCATTTCTCCTGTTTAACAGTGTTACAAAGCTTTATTCTTTGGCGATCGTGCCGCCACCTAATACTATATCACTATCGTAAATGACTGCTGCCTGTCCCGGGGTTATCGCTCTTACAGGCTCGTCAAATTCGAGTTTTACCATGCCGTCTGCAAGCGGCGTCGCCGTTGCAGGCTTCTCTTCGTGCTTATATCTTATCTTTGCCGTGCATCTTAAAGGTCCGTCAGGCGCTGTGCCGCTGATCCAGTTAAAGCCCTTAAGACAGAGCTCTTTGCCGTACAGGGCCTTGTCAGAAGAGAGCACTACGGTATTGTCTTCTGTATTGATCTTCTTAACGAACATCGGCACGCCTAGCGCTATCCCCAAGCCCTTGCGCTGGCCTACCGTATAGTGGATAAGTCCCTTGTGCCTGCCCAAGACATTGCCTTCCTCGTCAACAAAATCGCCTTCGGGATACTCTTTGCCCGTAGCCCTTTCAAGGAACGAAGCATAGTCGCCGTCCGGGACAAAGCAGATATCCTGGCTGTCAGGCTTAGATGCATTTACAAATGAATTCTCCTCTGCGATCTTCCTCACCTCGGTCTTCTTAAGGCCGCCTAAAGGGAACATCGCATGCTCTAACTGATACTGCGTCATGGAATAAAGGACATAGCTCTGATCCTTTGACGCATCAAGGGCCTTCTTGAGGACGAACCTGCCGTCAATCTTTTCGATCCTGGCATAGTGGCCTGTGACCACATAGTCACACCCTAACACCTTTGCCCGCTCGAAAAGCTTATCGAACTTCATGTAGCGGTTGCAGTCGATGCACGGGTTGGGCGTAATGCCTGCCTCGTAAGACTCTATAAAGTGCTTTATTACCTTGTCGTTAAAGTCATCCTTGAAGTTAAAGACGTAATAGGGGATCCCGAGCTTAAACGCCACGCTCCTCGCGTCCTCGACGTCAGATAAGCTGCAGCATGTGTGAGAGCCTGATGAAGTGTCCTCACCATCGTATAGCTTCATGGTGCAGCCGATGCAGTCAAATCCTGCATCTATTGTCAGCTTTGCGGCCAAAGACGAATCCACGCCCCCGCTCATTGCGATCATTGCTTTGCTCATGCCACATATTATATAAAGAAATGCGAGACCTTCAACCTCATTCCAGATCCATTCCGCAAATCGCTGGATTTTGGAACTTATCCGGAATAAGTCCCGTTCATTCCAAAACCATTCCGAAAATAACCGGATTCCGGAATAGATATGGAATAAAAGACAGAGTATTCACTGATGAGCTAACCAAACAAAGCAATGATGGTTAATATATTTAAAAGCTGGCCGAAGGGAGACTGTATGAGCGATCTTAAGAATAAATCAATTACACAGTTGTATGAGTAAACGAGTTTGCCAGCATATATACTTCAGAAATATACGAGAAAGTTCAAGACATAGAGACTGGTCTTTACCGTGAAAGCCCTGCTTATGTGTTTAGATTATTGCAGGATGAACTTCAGTACGGACATATCATTCAGACAGAAGTGTGAGCCGGAACTTGATTAGTATAAAACATTTAATCTGACAATCACGAATCATTAGTCAATCAGAGATTAAGACCAGATTCAAGTTGTCGTTTTAAAAAGCAGTATTTATGTCATAGACAGAATTGATTTTCCTAAATCAACGAATTAAATATGTATCATTTCTGGCTCATTTTTGTAGCGTTTTGCGATGCGTTGCAATCCGTAAACACTTGAAATTATTGCATTTGAGGGGTGCTACATTACGTTTTTGGAACGTTTGACATCCGTGATTTTACTGCATAGACTGTAACAAAATCAGGGGGTCTTTATGAACGGTAAAAACATTATAAAGTACCGAGAAGACAATGGTATTTCACAGATCGAATTAGCAGACAAACTGGGAGTCGCCAGGTCTACCTTATCAAGATGGGAAAAGAATAAGACAACGCCGCATGGTGATGACTATGCAAAATTGAAGGATTTGCTAGGAGATGAGTATCTTTCTGATGAGGATCTTTCAGAGAGAAAAACAACGAATGATTCGATTGAAGAGATGTCTGACAGAGTAGATAACATCTTGTACCAGGTTACTCAGATAGAATCAAATCAAAGAAGTTTCGAAGAAGCAAACAACAAGTCAATGCTTAAGCATAGAAGGATAAGGACGGCTGTAATTATTATTACATGCATCATTATACTGATTGGTTTCATATTTGGCTGGGTATTGATCATGAACTATGGGATTAGAAATGAAGTGATTGAAGGGTCTGCAAAGATCGAATCAATAACATATTATGAAACGGAAAAATAAGGAGGCATTTTATGAAAAGAAGAGTATATTTCATATAGTGAGTATGTTGAGTTTGTAATTAATCATGTGGCTTATATAAGCTTCCCTAATTATGGCAATGGCATCATACATGTAAGAGAAGTATAGAGAGGAAAGTAAATGATTCAGGAAAAACTCATATCACTTGTTATAGTAGTAGCGTTGCTGTTGACTGCTTGTGGTGATGAGACGATACATGAAAAAGACTATCGCCAATCGTTTGATGATGAAAGATTTAATATGGAATTTAATCAAATAACAGATGACATATTAGAACTGGAAACAGTGGATGACTTAGAGTTTTTTGGCCTCGATATTGATAATGAGTCAACATGCATAGAACTGTATGGCATTGAAAATATCAAAGATGTGTTTGCAATAGGACAATATCTGAACGATTACTTAGATAATAATTCAGATTCTGTAATCCTAACTGACCATGTAAGGGTGCGAATTGAGTGTTATTGTCAGGAACCGACTTGGGATGATAAAAGTCAAATGTGGTATTATGCAGGAATATCTAACTATAATGTAGTCTGGAATCCGGACACATCAGAATGGAATAACAGGT
>CAMHSJ010000007.1 GCA_946187935.1 uncultured Clostridia bacterium | reverse complement strand
ACTTGTTCCTGGTGTTGTCGTCAGCCTGATGGTGGTCTCCAGCTTATTATCATCGTTGCCATTGATTTCAGTGTATGTGTTTTCGCCATCAGTAACGCTTGCCAATGTCGTATCTTCAACGGTGATGGCAGGATTATAAGCCATAATCACGTCACCATTTTCAACAGCGTACGGTTCTTCATCGTTGATAAAGAAATACGGTTCATCTGTATCGAAAACAAGATCTTCAAAATTAGCAGACATTGAGCTGGTTACATACAGATTATCTGTTTCAGCACCACTGTCTTTGTCTTTAAGCTTGAACATTATATAAGGCTCATTGAGATGTCCGTCAACGAGAACATCCTCTTCACTGACCATTGCATAATCAGCAAACCTTTCACCCATGAATGATATCTGGTAAGCGTCTGAGAGCGGAACAACCTTTACATCGCCATTAACGTATCTTCCGTCAACAACGTTCCCGAAAGTGAAATAGTTGCCGTCAGAGAACTGTTCACTTACATCAAGATACTTAATATCAAACAGTTGTGCATCAGAGTAATCCTCAAGATAAGATCCTGATGAGGGCGCATGGGCACGGACATAGTACTGACCTGCTGATGTAGGTAATTCTGTTGAATATCCGGTTGTTGCAGAACGGGAATACTCAATATAAGGTGTGCCTTCATATCCTGCTGCAGTGTGTATCAATGAGCTGAAATCAGGGGCCTCTCCGACACAAATATCGGGGACATCATCAAGAGTAACATTTGCATCATCAAACAATGCATATGCGGACTTGTTCTCCAAGTATGAATCTACAATTGTTTCGGCGCCATCGACCTGAAGAGTAAACGTCCCTCCGTAGTTCACGATAACAGTTCCCCGATCTGCCACGACTGTACCTGCCAGCGCCTCGCTGCCGTTTGTGAATGAAGACGATGCAATATATTCTGCGTTTGGAGAACTGCTGAAACCACTGGGAGCGTAAGATAGATTAATCGTGGCAGCTTCAATGGTTCCGCTGTTTATAAAAGAAAACGCTGAATCTGACTCAGTCAAGCTTTGTGCGATAAACACATTAGACTTGATCGTTCCGTAGTTATAAAAAGTTCCGCCCCTGGCATACAGGTTATCACACTCGAAAGTCTTTCCGGGTTCGACATAGACCTGGGCAGCTGCTTCTCCCATCTCTATCTCGGTCTTGATATCGGTCATGATACGAAGCTCTACCGCACCTTCAATAGTTATCATACCGATCTCGCTGAAGACCTGATCCTCAAAGCCGTCGTCTTCACAGGATATCCTGTAACCATTTACATCACTGACGATATAGACCGGATTATCAGGCATATCAGCTGTCAGCGTGATGACAGGTCCTATCTCAGTATTCTGAACGGCCAGTGTTGTCGCTGCATTAACTCTGATTCCTGCTAACTGCCAGCCGAACTGCATTACGAGCGAACAGCAGAGCAAGGCGCTTATTATCTTCTTAAATGAGGTCTTTCTGGTCTTCATAGGATCATACCTCCTCTTCCAGCCACTCGATCGTGGTGTCGCGCTCGATCGGCTCTGAGAAATTAAAGTCCCATCCTCCTGTCAGGGAAGGACTGAGCGTAGGAACCTGTGCAATGTCTCCCTTGTCTACTGTCTGGGTTCCGAATACGTTTCCGTTATATGTGAATGTTACGTTGTATGGACCTTCAAGGATACGTGTGATCTCAGGACTTGTAATAGACAGATCCTTGCCGTCGTTGTCGATGAGGTCTCTTAATTCTTCAAGGACTTCTTCAGGAAGTGTGTTGTAGTCAATGTCCTGCGGCTCTGAATACAGGTAATCTGTAGTGGTGCCGTCTTCGTAGATGATGACTTCCTTACCCTTCAGTACGGAAACAGTCTCTTCGGATACAGTTCCGTCCTTATAGACGAGTCTCGTTTCCACCTCACCTTCGAAGCAGCATACTCTCGTATACTTAACGCCGTCGATCTCATAGATGAATGTGTAGAATACAGTACCTCTTACGGACATCGCTGAGTTCGGTGTGTTGATCTCATAAGTCGAGTCAACTGAAAGCTTGTTCCTGATATCACTCGTGATGCCGCCGTCAAGCAGTTCTATCTGCGTCTTGCTGTTGGCACTTGTGCCGCTCGCAACGAGCCGGATCGTTGTATGTTCGTCAAGGTGGATAAACTTATCCTCATCAGCCTGGATCGTAAGGATGCCTGTCTCAAGCGAGATCTTATCTCCGCTCTCGAGGACCATGTTGGCATAAGGCGTAATGTCGCCCTTGCCTTCCCTTGATACCAAGCCGGTTCCTTCAAATTCATAAAGCTTAAGCAGACGGTAACTGTCCTCTTTGTTAAAGACGAAAAACAGAATGGCACCTGCGGCTGCAATAAGAGCCACTATGCCTATAATGACAGCTATCAGTTTCTTGTTCATAAACACCTCAAATATAGTCACACTTAATTTTAAATTATTTTACATTATAGCAAGAAATCTGATGTTTCTACACTACTTAATAACAAGGAGCGCGACAAATATTTTTGATCTTTGAAGTGTTTTTACTGGACGTAAACGATCGCCGTGCGTCTGAACGAAGCGATGATCTTAAGCACTGCAGAGTATATGACGCCCAGGCAGTAGATATACACCGGGATCTCAACGTGGTTAATGAATACAAGGCACAAAACGACCTGTATGAAATTGCCTATGCCCTGGGCCAGATCGATCTTCCAGGCAGGATTGCCGTCACCCTTATTGCTGTATGCCCTTGCAAAATTGAGCACTGAAGCCACCAGATGGACCGCAACGATATATCCGACCATCAGCACTTTCGCTCGGTCGTAGATGACCATGGCAAACGTGCCCGCATCGAAAAGGATGAGCCCTACGAGCAAAAGCCTCTTTCCGCCTGTCATGTGCTGGGCATGAGTCAGATAGTAGATGATGTACTTGAGTCCGTATACTGTAAGGATAAGGCCGACTAATATGGCTATCAGCTTGAAGGCTTCTTCAGGCACCAGCATCAGGATGAGAGCCATTTGGATCATAAGTATTGCTTCTAATACGTTTATCACGCGCTTGGTCTTGCTCATGTTCCTATCTCCCTGTCTTCAGTTACGAGTCTCAGATAATCCCTTATGCCTCCGAACCCCTTCTTGCCGTAATCTACGGAGAATCCCGCAAGCATATTGCCTGAAGTAAATATCTTGTTGGTCACCATGCTCTTCTGAGACATTGCCGCCAGGATAAACCTTCCGAGGAATGTGCCGTTCTTGGCATCTTTAGAAGCATCCTTATACTCGCCTGCGTATTTTAGGGCATCAAAATCAGGTATGTCTTCGCCTGATAATTTCTGTCCGAACTTTTTCCAGTCCTCTGAAGCATCCTCCTGCCTTTTGGTCAGGATTTCCATGATCCTGTCCTTATAAGGCGACACTGTTTCTTCGTCGTATGTATCAAGTTCAAATGCCTCTGCCTTGCCCAACAGGTACTTCATTGCACAGACCATCTGGCAGAACGCATAGTAGTAATCAGACGGATTGTCCTTGAGGCATTCCCTGTATCCGTCCCAGGCAGGCATATATCTGTACCTGATGAAGCTGTAATCCGGAAGATGTCCCGCATGTCCATGCCCCAGATTCAGTATCGATGTCTCGCTGGTATTAAAGACCGTGCTGTTGAACTTGCCGTCAGAGATATCGTCAGCAGCTCCCGGGGCATGTATAAATGAGATCTTTCTCTCCGAGCCGTCCGGCAATATCTCAACGAAACAGTTATCCGCGTTATTAATAACAAGTGACGGCGTCCCCGCAAATCTCTGGTGAGCCCATGTGTCCGACAAGACATGCATCGCTATTCCTGCATGCTGAAGTCCCTTGTTCTTTGCAAGTTCGACCGTATCTTTGACAAGCGCTCCGTTAGGTCCGCAGATAAGCCTGTATTTATTCCTGTAAGCCTTGGTGGCACGGGGCGTTTTGGCATAGAGATCTTTGGGCAGGAAATGAAATGAAGCCCATATCCTGGTTATGTCCTGAAGTCCCGTCAGATCAGTGTTCATGTCGAGAAGTTCAGCCTGAGTCTGGCTTGTGGCGGCGTGCACTGTGGCGCCTGCCATCTTAAGGAAGGTCTTGGTGCAGCAGTCGACGAACTGGTCGCTGTAACAAAGAACAAGAGCGTCCTCGTGTGAATAGCCTGAGATGATGGCGGCGCAATAAGCAGCGTAGTAATGGAAATCAGCCTGCATCCGGAGCGCGCCTCCTGACTATCTCGTCCACCTTATGCCGTCTTACTGTCAAAGCAGCCAGGTATACTTCTATACTGATGACAAGAGACGACAACTCCATAAACAGAGAGATATAGTAATCGGTGAACAGATCGATATTATCAGCAGTCAAAGCCACCCAAATGACCGATACTACGGACACAATGCTTAACAGGATCATCATGACATTAAAGGCAAGATACGTTCCGCTGTTCTTTTTGCCGCGGCCTTCGGAAATGGCATTGAGGCCGACATATAACCTGACCAATACGTCCATGATGAGCATGACATAGAAAGTCGCCATGACTATGTTCATCGCTCCATCATCGAATTCACTTGTGAGGGATTCATCATAGATCGGGATATCAAAGATAAGATATCCTGCGAGCTTAACTATGCTCCACAGGCCAAATATGATTATGCCCGTGCCAAGTGTTACGAGAGTATTTGAATCTCTTCTGAACCTTACCGATCCGGGATCATTCTTCATGGCTTCATTCTGAACGTTCATGAGTTTAATTATAGCATTCTCAAATTTAATAGAGATGCTATAATAATCCTAAATGGAGAAAGAATTCTTCTGTTAAAGTGGCTAGGAGGACATTTTATGTATTGTATGTATTGCGGTCAGAAACTTCCTGAAGGCGCTATGTTCTGTGCGAACTGTGTTGCGCCCAAGGCAGCAGAAACACCTAAGGAAGCGCCCAAGCCTTCTCCCATGGCAGCACCTAAAGCAGCTGCTCCCAAGGAAGAGCCTAAGCCTGCAGCTCCTGTGGTTCCCGCTGCGCCCAAGGCTCCCTCGCCCAGTCCTTTCAGAGCTTCAGCTTTCTCCAAGCCGTCAGCTCCACAGCCCAAAAAGGAAGCTCCCGCTCCTAAGCTTTCACAGCCTTTAGGCGGTCTTTCCAATGCGGATCTTGATACGCTTAAAGAACCAGGTGAGCCTCAGACTCTCGGTTCTTTGGGTTCTCTGGGTTCAGGCTCTTCTTCTGATCCTGATTCCGAGAAGCTCCACAGCTCTGTAGATCCGAGCTCTTACTGGAATATCGCTAAGAAGCCTTCTGATCAGCCGAAGAACGATCCTTCTATACCTAATCCGTTCAAGCCTGCATCTGCCGCCGGTCAGGATAATCCGTTCAAGCCGTCAGGTTTTGCAAAACCTGCAGCAGAAGAACCCGCCGCAAAAGAGCCTGTGGCTCCAAGTCCCTTCAGATCTTTCGGTGCTCCCGCTAAGCCGGTAGCAAATGAACCCAAGGAAGAAGCACCTGCGCCGTTCAAGGCTAACGGCATAGCATCAAAGCCAGCTCAGCCCAAGGCGGAAGAAAGCGCTGAACCCAGTCCGTTCAAGCCCTTTGGCGGCCAGGCATTTGCGCCCAAGGCAGAGCCCGAAGCTACTGTTAAGTCTGAAGCTCCCGTTAAGGCGGAAGAGCCCAAGGAAGCAGATGCGAATCCTTTTAAGTTCTCAGGCTTCTCGGACATGGATCCGGATTTCGATCTTCCGATCGAACCTAATGCACCGAGTCCTTTCAAACCTTACAATCCTAACTGATATATACGGGGTTATCTCAAATACGAGATAGCCCCTTTTCATTCAGATAAGATATTCCTTTATCTTGCTTAGAGTTTCCCGGTTATCTTTGGTGTACGGTTTAAATATGATGCCTGTATGACCGTCCGAGCCTGAGTCAAAGAGGCGGTGCGTGACGCCGTACTTTTCGAGCACGGAATCAAAGTGATATGTCATCTTCTTTAAGACGTCTTTCCTGTTTGTGATAAGAGCCGTCCTGGGCAGTCTTGATATTGCCGGATTGCTCTCGAATCTAAGAAAAGGGTAGCGCGGATCCTTCTTGTAACCTTTTGGGAATACCATATTTCTCATGCCCCAATAAGCGATGCTGCTCTTGTAGTAGTGCATGAGGCCGCAGTCAGTGATGACGCCCTTGTAGCGGTAATCACGATGAGGGATATCAAATGCCTTTCTCATGTCTTCATCAAGGCTTAGAAGGCACTCAGAAACGGCAAGCACTCCGCCTGATGAATGACCTGCGATAAAGAGCTTATCTTTGTCTGCTTCGTATCCTTTAAGATCGCTTAGGACATAACGCACTGCAGCATCGATGTCTGTTATCTGATCGAAAACGGTAACATCCGGATAACAGAGCCTTACGTTCAGCTCAAAGACAACAAATCCGAGCTTTGCCATATAGTGACCCCAGAGCCTGTTCATGGCCTTGTCCTCACTGATAAAACCGCCTCCGTGGATATCTATGAGGACGGGCTTACCGATGCCATCCTTTTTAAGATAGACGTCCAGTGTGTGGCCTTCCCGGCCGTCTTCAAGATACGGGACATCTGTTATCTCCGTAACATCATCCAGGAGATATTGGGGATCTATCCTTGCCAGGTCAGTCTCAAGGGCTTTTTCGCCCGCTTTCTTCATTATCCTGTCTACCATGGCGCATTCCCCTGTATGCGGTCTATGGTAATGCCGAGTTCAGATGCGTCCACAGAAACACCGCAGTATCCGGGATCTATTATGATGCCCAGTTTAACAGGATTGTTATCAAGGTTTATAAGGCATGTCTGCTTAAGGATATTAAGATATGTTGCCTCCATTACCATGAACGCGCTCCTGTCTTCTTTCTGCTCGAACTCTATGATGCGCTCTCTTGAACTGAAGACAGGCAGATATTTCTCACCGTTTTCTCCGGTGACCAGAAACAGTTTCTTCTCTCCCTTATTGTCATCGCCGAATGGAGTCGAATAGTAGATCAGAGCTTTGGATATGGACGTCATGAAAGTCTTGTAGTCGGTCAGTCCGTTCCTGTGATCCTCTATGATCGGAGCAGCATCGGGGGCGTTCCTGATCTCTTTAGGCTTTCTCTGCACCGGAGAGATCAGAGTGGCAGCCAGCATAAGTCCCCATATTATGACGGTAATGCCGCACGAAACTATCCTTCTGTCTCTGTCTTCAGGCCTGAGGCCCAGACAGATAAGCAGTATTCCTGCAGCTATAAGGAGTACTGATCCTGTTATCTTAAGAACTGTCTTGACTGTCTTGTTCATGTTATAAAACGCAGATCCTGATGAAGATAGTTAACTATAGATACATTATCCTGTAAAAACATTCCTGTCAAAAATGTGATCGCAGAAGACAGGTATCCGGAAACAGAATACCTGACACCCCAAAAGATCCACAGCAGCATTTACAACACTTGGTTCTATAAGTTCTTTTTCAGACACACCACGTTTTTTGTCTCTTGATTAAGCACCTTTGTGCCTTATAATCGTGAATAGCATTATGGATGGCAAAAGCGATAAACGTATATACACTCTCAGTGAAGAGAACCCTTACGCCGCAGTGATCAAGCTGGGCGTTCCTTTAATATTGGGAATGTTCATCATGGTCCTGTATAACCTGGTGGATACGTATTTTATCGGACTCACAGGTGATGATTACCAGCTTGCTGCTGTAAACCTCTCCTATCCCGTCATGATGGTCACTGTCGCACTTGCCAATATGGTGGGAACGGGAGCATCTTCTCTTATTCTTATGCTTGATCATCTGTTCGGATTTACGGGCATGCTCTGGGCTCAGCCTGTAACGGAACTCATAATGATGTGCGCTTCAACAGTCCTGATGCTGACAGTAATAAGAGGGCACGAGAAGGCTACTTCCCTTTGATCTCTATGCGGTCTAGTATCCCCTGCACGCTTACTCCGGGGTGAGTCACATACATTCTTGTCACATCCTCAACGAAAACAGGATCAGCGCCTGTCTTATTCACAATGGCATCCTTGGGAACGCCCCTGTCAACACACCTTGTTATGCGCTTAACGAGGGAATAGATGTCATCAGGCGCGCTCTTTCCGAGAAGCCTGCCCAAAGGGTTTGTCTTAAGATCGACTGATGGCGCATGACCGTAATATATCGTCTTGGGGCTTAGCGCCAGTATCATGTTCCAGGTCTCTTCGATCTTTGTGCCTTTGTGCAGCTCAAGCTCATATAAGGGATTAAGGTCTCCTACGAACACCTCGCCCGAATCAAGCGCGAGGCTGATGCTGTCATCAGAATGGCCGGGAGTCTTAAGTATCTCGCCCTTAATGCCGAGGCCATCCAGAAACTCCCTGCTCTTATCGATTGCGATGAACTTGACCTTGTCATCTTCTATCGGCGTAAACTCCGCTCTCTTGTCTCTAATAAGAACTCGGTCTGAAGAATGGATGAACCCGCGCTGGCTGTGCATGACCACGATCACAGGCCCCATGTCTGCTATCTCCTGGGCTATTCCCATGTGGTCCGGATGAAAGTGCGAGATAAGGATAAAGTCTATGTCCTGCACTTTAAGATCTGCATCGCCCATTGCACGGCAAAAGGCGCCAAGGGTTCCGCTCCAGCCTGTGTCCCAAAGGATACAGCCTTTGCTGCCCCTTATAAGATAAGTATTTGTCTGATCGTATTTGATAAGAGTGATCATGTGACAACAAACTCCGCCGTTTCAGAAGCATCTATATCAGGAAGCGATATCCTGACCGATGCGCTGCCCTTCTGCCCGGTGCTCCTTACATAAACGCCGCCCATGCCGCCGTTAATATCAGTCATGGAAGGTCCTAAAACTTCAACAGGACCTTCTGCTTCTATCAGTGCCTGCCTGTTATAAAACGGCATGACATTGCCGAATTCATCGGTTACCTTGATCCTTATCGAAGCTACATCGTATGTGGCGCCTTCGGTAAGAGTGTCAGAAGAGACATCAAGCTTAAGATGCATCGTCGTCATGGCAGCCTTAACAACAGTCTTGACCACATTGCCGTCCTTTATGCCCTCGAACTTAAACTGCGTAGCCTTGCCGCCCCAGTTGCCTATGTACTTTCCAAAAAGCATATAAGCATCATCGAACTTCATCTTATACCTGACCATCGCTTCAGCCATAGAAAGCTTCATCTTAAGAGGCATCTTGTCCATTCCGTAGATAGAAGAATAGTTAAGCGCATCCTTGACGATCCTGTTCTGCCTGTCAGTAAAGCCCTCCTTCTCTTTCATCTGATCTCCTATGAAGTCATCTAAGAGTATCGGAGGAAATGCCATATTCTTATAAGGAGAATCCTTCCTCGTGTATTCCTTGATGAACGTATCGTTCTTATACATCTTCACGCTGTCACAGTTGGTAAAGACATATATCTCTCCCCTGTTGCCCGCAGGATGTTCTCCAATATCCATGGATGAACTGACCTCAAGGACCGGTTCATTATCAGGGTTCTGGCTCGCATAAACATAAGAAGCAAGCTTGGGATTCCTGAACATGTCCATAACGCCGTGATAGCAGATCCTGTCACCCGAACCGAAGTCTTTATGCGTGTTGTAGTCGAACATACACCATGCGAAAGAACCGGCGATATCCTCATAAGACATGACGCTGTCTAAGACATTGCAGTGCCTTAAGGCATGCTCCTGTCTGTGCAGCTCATCGTCGAAGGTCTTGGTCGGATACATGTGGCCGTTGTATTCACTAATAAAGTACGGCTTGTTCATATCAGACGTTACGTTCTTCTTGGGCTCGCATCCTGCATTTTTGCCGCTGTGGCTGAAGTCGTTATATGCATAGACGTCTTCTAACAGCGAGCTCTTCTTAAGATATCTTACGCCTGAAGTCTGGCGCGACGGATCAAGCGCATGAGCCTCGGCATTGGTGCGTGTGTACAGCTCGTCACAGTCAACTGATTCATTGATCCTTACGCCCCACAGGATTATCGACGGGTGGTTTCTGTACTGCGTTACCATCTCGCGGGTATTAACGACTGCCTGATCCTTCCAATCACCATCACCTATGTTCTGCCAGCCCGGGATCTCTGTAAATACCAGAAGTCCTATCTCATCGCACCTGTCTATGAAGTGATGGCTCTGCGGATAGTGGGATGTCCTCACGCTGTTAACGCCAAGTTCGTTCTTTAAGATGTCGGCATCTAATACCTGCATCGACTTAGGCATAGCATATCCGGCATAAGGCCAGGACTGGTGGCGGTTAAGTCCTCTTATCTTGATCTTCTCTCCGTTAAGATAGAATCCGTCAGCCTTAAATACAGCATCCCTGAAACCAAACCTCGTCTTATATTCATCCCCGCCGTTAAGCGTGACAATAAGTTCGCATAGTTCAGGTGAACTTAAAGACCAGAGCTTAGCATCCGGGACCTCAATGACCATGTCATCAGTAATTTCTCCTGAAAAGAGTTCTTTGCCGTCAGATACGCTCCTGATCACGCAGCCAAGGCTTCCTGAACCTTTTATCTGTGTCTTGATATGCACTTTCTTATCAGCACCCGCGTAAACAAATACATCTTCTATATAATCCTTAGGCCTGACATCAAGACAGACTTCCCTGTAGATGCCGCCGTAAGTCATGTAATCGATGACAAAACCGAACGGCGGGATGTTAAGCGATTCCCTGCTGTCACATTTAACAGCTATCACATTGGATGCTCCAAAATGCACATAAGGAGTAATATCCACGGTAAAGGCAGTATATCCGCAGGAATGGGACGAGCAGAACTCACCGTTAACATAGACTTCAGCAAAATGTGCTGCGCCGCCAAAAGTAAGGAGCAAGACATTGCCTTCCCACGAAGAAGGCACATCTATCTCCTTCCTGTAGCATGAGACCATCTGATAAACCGAGGCATCGAAGTAGTTTAACGGTGTTACACTGACCGAATGAGGCACTCTGATCTCAGTCATGATTCCATTAAAACCGGGCTTGATCATCTCTTCCTTGAACTCATTTGACCACTGCCAGCCGTTATTAAGATCGATCCTCATGATGTGCCTCCTGGAAAAGAAAGGTATTAGCCACATTATACAGTAACCAAACTGCAAACTCTTTAAGCAAGTGTTAATGATATACTATCCGTTGATGATCAGAGCAAAGAAGGAATAATATGAAGACTAAAGAAAAGATCAAGGCATGTATAGCCTTAGGCATCGTAGTTATTGTAACCATTACAGGTTTTGTCCTCTCCTATATGGACAGGCCTCACGACATATACCCTGAAGATGACACGAGGATAATGCTCTACGGCGAAACCCACGGACAGCAATTGTATAACGAGATAGAATTCGATCTGTGGAAGGGATACTACGATGAAGGCTGCCGCAGCCTCTTTGTTGAGCTTCCCTACTACACCGCTGAGTATCTTAACATCTGGATGAAAGAAGACTCTGACGAGATAATAGATCAGATCTTCGAAGACATAAAAGGCACCGCCTGCAGCACCGAGAGCGACTACGAGTTCTATCAGAAGATAAAACAGCAGTGTCCGGAGACGGTATTTTACGGAACAGACGTAGGTCACCAGTACGATGTGACAGGAGCAAGATATCTGGAATACCTTGAGAGCATCGGCCAAAAAGGTTCAAAAAACTACCGGCTGGCTGAAGAATGCATCGAGCAAGGAAGAAGATACCGTGAGGAAGGTTCTAATAACGGCATCTCCGAATTCAGGGAAAGCTCTATGACGGACAACTTTGTAGCCGCTTACGCAAGATGCGGCAGCGACAGGATCATGGGGATCTACGGTTCTTACCATACTGACCTTACCAATAAGGATCTTATGGCAGGCAGGATCAGGGAAAGACTGAAAGATAAGATGAGCAGCGTTGATATCACTTCAATAGCATACGGCGTCAATAAGCCCTACAGATTAGGAGTAAGCTATGTCGGCATAATATTCCTTCTGATGCTCTTCATACCAAACATCTACTGGGGAGCAAAGGCAAAGCCAAAAGATTACGATAAGTTCGAGAAGAATGAGAACAAGATACTCCTGGCATTCGAGCGCGCTGGAGAAGTACTGGTAACCTGCTCTCTTGTCATCTTCCCTGCTATAAACCCTTATATCAGGATCCTGCCGACAGGCGTCTATTTTGACTCTACGCTGTTACTGTCAGTAACGGCGCTGATCCTCATGATCTTCTACGAATGCTACTGGATCAGATACTTTAAGAGCGAAAGGACCATGAAGGATCAGTACAGGAGCTTCTTAGGCTTCCCTGTAGCAGGCGCATCACTTCCGGTGATCTCAGTACTCCTTCTCGGCTTGTACTCAAGGAATCTTATTATCATCGCGTCTTCGGTCATCCTGGGTATAGGACATATCGGGATTCACTACATGCACAAAAAGGAAGCAGAAGCTTAAGACTTCCCCGGCTGCCTTACCTCATTAAACCTGCGGTAAACATCCATGATCTCGTCAGGGATAAACCTGACGGCATATGAACTGATCACTAACGGTATTCCGAAGAAAGCTTCTGCCAGAGCTCCTGCTATGGCAGCAAGCGTATCAGTATCGCCTCCGATATACATGACGTTCCTGATCGTGTTCTCATAAGAATCAGCTTCAAGGAAGCATTCGAATGCTTCAGGAAGAGTCCTCATGCAGTCTTCGACATGGTGATAAGTAGGACGGATCTCATCTAATGTCCTTGAAAGGTCATATCCGAACTCAGTCTCGATATAGCTTCTTATCTCTTCCTTAGTCTTGCCGTTCCTTGCAAGGAAGATCGCTGCAGCCAGAGACTCGGCGCCCTTAACTCCTTCAGGATGGTTATGTGTTATCTCAGCAGTCCATCTCGCCACTTCGCGGGTCCTGTCCATAGTTTCATAGAGCCAGCCTGCAGGAGATACTCTCATGGCAGAACCGTTGCCATAGCTTCCGTAAGGCTTGGGATCGTCAGATAATACCCAGCCTCTGAACCTTCCGCCATAGCCTGCACCGGGATACTTCTTGCCCCACTTCTTCATTGAAGCTATAAGCTCCTCCTTGATCTTATCCTCACCCGAATCAAGTCCGGCATCCATGAGTGCCTCAGCAACGGCAATAGTCATTACCGTATCGTCAGTTATCTCGCACTCGGAAGTAAAGAATTCAAAATCACGGCTCTTATCACCCCTGTCAAATTCAAATCTGCTCCCTGCGATATCTCCTATAATTGCTCCTAACATAAAGACTCCTCCTGTCTCATAAATGATCTGTTGATCTGATTATTTCACATATCACTCAAAATGTTTCGTTTCTTTGTTTGACAATTAAAGTCAGTGAGTTTACATTTGAGTCTGATCTTATTTCTCGGAGGCAGTTATGGATTCAGATTCAAGAGGATCTTTCAAGGGTTCGCTGGGTTTTGTTTTGGCGGCAGCAGGCAGCGCCGTCGGTCTTGGAAACATATGGAGATTTCCCACTCTGGCGGCAAAGGACGGAGGCGGTCTGTTCCTCGTCATCTACATTGCCCTTGCATTGTCTTTCGGTTTTACCCTTTTGACCACTGAGATCACCATCGGAAGAAAGACCAAACAGAGTCCTCTTACCGCCTACAGCCGCCTCATAGGAAAGAAGTCGAGCAAGCTTGATGTACTGGGTATATTGTCATGTCTGGTCCCTTTCCTCATCATGCCCTACTACTGTGCAATCGGAGGATGGGTCTTAAAGTACTTGGTTGTATTCATCACAGGCCGGGGTCAGGCTGCTGCTTCCGACACTTTCTTTGACGAATTCATAGCAAGGCCAATAGAACCTGTCATCTATATGGTCATTTTCCTTGTCTTCTGCGCTGCTGTCATATTCATGGGCGTAGACAAGGGCATTGAAAAGTCCTCCAGGATAATAATGCCGATACTGCTCGTCATGGTAGTAGGCATAGCAATATTCTCGATAACCATAAAGCACACTGATGACAGCGGTGTTACCACGACGGGCCTTGAGGGGCTTAAGGTATATCTGATCCCTTCATTTAAGGGAGTTACCATGGCGAAGTTCTTTTCGATCGTTATGGATGCTTTAGGGCAGCTGTTCTTCAGCCTGTCAGTTGCCATGGGTATCCTCATCGCTTATGGTTCTTATGTCCCTGATGAGACCAACCTCATAAAGTCCATCAACCAGATAGAGTTCTTCGATACATTCGTAGCATTCCTCGCAGGAGTCATGATCATTCCCGCAGTCTATGTATTCAGCGGAACGGAGGGTATGTCTGCAGGTCCTTCGCTCATATTCAAGTCCCTGCCAAAGATCTTCTCTTCCATGGGTATCATCGGAAACATTGTGGGAACGGTATTCTTTGCGATGGTGCTGTTTGCTGCTATAACGAGCGCCATGTCGATCCTGGAAGCAGTCGTCTCGAGCTTCATCGATAAGTACGGGTTAGACAGAAGGAAAGCTACCATAATAGAATCCCTCCTCGCTCTTGTGATCGGCACGATCGTTTGCTTCGGCTACAATATCCTTGATATCGGACTGCCTCTTCCTGACAGAAGCAAAGGGACTATCCTTGACAGTTTAGATTACACCACCAATTACATACTCATGCCTGTTATCGCCATAGCAACTTGTATCCTCATCGGCTGGGTTCTAAAACCCGATATCATCATCTCCGAAGCCACAAAGAACGGGGAGAGATTCGGCCGCAAAGGGCTCTATAAGATTATGGTAAAGTTCATAGCTCCTTTATTCATAGTCTTCCTGATGCTCATATCACTCGGTGTGATCAAGTTCTGACATCAGTTTGTCTCCTGACCCGGTCTTTGAGGACTCTGCCCTCTGTCGCCGCCGGGCATCTGTCCCTGCATATCACCGGGCATTCCATCCGGCATGTCACTTGGCATATCTCCGGGCATCTGACCGTTCATGCCTCCGGGCATTCCGCCCGGCATCTGGCCCATACCCATAGTCTGTCCGTAGATGTTGCCGTCCAATGTGACTTCCTGTGAGCTCGTGCCTGCGTTGATAGTGTAGGTCTCACCATCCTTAAGATCAGGAGAGCTTACGATAATGCAGGAGTAAGAAGCATCTGGTGTAAAGGATAAGATCTCGTTACCGTCTTCATCTGTGACAGTTACTTCCGTTCCGGCGCTCTGCGTCTCTGTGGTGACAAGGATCGATCCTTGCGTTGCCTCAGTTACGTTCTGTGCCATTCCTGACGAACCGCAGGCTATGAGTGTTCCTCCCGTGATCGAGGCTGTCCCGTTATAATCTATCGAACCGTTGCCGTTGTTCTCGGGGCCGCTTATCGAGATATAGCCGCCCGATATGGTCAAAGATCCGTTGGAGTCTATGCCGTCACCTGAGCACTTAATTTCAATGGTGCCTCCGGATATGTTTATCCAGGCCGAGGTGTCTTCTGCAAATGTGTCTGATGACTGACCTGCTGCATTGATGGCATCGTCATGTGCATTGACCGTTATCTTGCCGTCAGTAATGGTCACTGTATTGCCTTCCAATCCTTCGTTGCAGGAAGCGATCTCGAATGTACCGCCGTTTATCACAAGATCTGATTCTGCATGGACCGCATCGTCACCTGCGTTTATCGTAAATGTTCCGCTGTCTATTACGACATCACCAAGAGAGGTATCGTCAGAGTTCTTGGCGTGGATCGCATCTTCGCCTGACGTTAACGTAAATTCGCCTCCGTCTATCGCTATGCTGTCCTTGCCCTGGAGTGCATGGCCTTCAGCTGTAACTTCGTATGTTCCGCCCGTAATAACGAGTTCGTCCTTGGAAGTGATGCCGTTGTCTGCTGAATCAATGATGAGCGTCCCTTCTCCGTTGAGCGTCAGATCGTCTTTGGAGAAGATCACTGCATCAACATTAGTCTCGCCGTCTGCTTCAAATCCGGTCTTGTTAGTAAGAGTATTAGTGCTCCCTTCTTCTGTTGTGATAAAGACCTTGTCTGCTGATTTTACATAAATGCATGCTGACGAATCGGATGTTATGTCCACACCGTCCAAGACTATCTGTATCTTGTCTTCATCTCCTGCTTCGACTGTTATGCTTCCATTCTCCAAAGTGCCGCTTATGACATAAGTGCCTTCTTCGGTGATGGTTATGCTGTCGCTGTTAAGCTCGATGGTCTGAGCATCGCTTTCATCGTATTCAGTCTCGTAATCCCTGTCAGAATACATTTCTGAAGTATCTGCCGTCTCCTCTGTGTTTATAGATCCGTCAGACATGGTGTCTGCGTTTGTCATGCTGCTGCATGCTGCAGCTGATGTTACAAGTGCGAACGCCAGCGCCAATGCCATGAGCTGCTTTACCGTCTTGTTTCTCTTGTTGATATTGGTTATGTTTTTCATTTTCTTCTCCTTTTAGAGTGTTGCCTGGTCCTTAAGACCTGATGCGTGGATAGAGATGGGAAGGTTACCGTTCTTGACCCTGAGATCGTCGATGAACGCCTTCTGCTTTGCATCTTCCTTGAAGACTGCTGTGTAAGACAGCTTAAAGAGGCTTCCCATATCTGTTGTCTTTACTGAAGTGAGTTTGTGTGAATTGGTGTACTTGCCCCAGATCTCCTCGAAAACGCCTTCATAGTCAAGGCTCTCTGGTATCGTGATATGGATCTCTTTCTCTTCTTCCTTCGCTCCTGATAAGGTGAGCACCATCATGGCGATGGAGAGGATGACAGTAAAGATCAGAGCATATCCGAAATATCCCATTCCGCAGATAAGGCCCGTTGCCATTGCGAGGAATACTGCCGCTATCTCTCTTGCAGATCCGGGCGCCGATCTGAACCTTACAAGGCTGAATGTCCCTGCTACTGCCACTCCTGCACCTACACTGCCGTTGACCATGAGGATCACTACGCAGACGAGAGCGGGAAGGAGCACCAGCGTTGCCTTGAACGTCCTGCTGGTCTTGTTCCTGAAACTGTAAGATGCTGCTATTACCGTGCCCAGCGCTATCGATACCAGCATCTGGATAATGAATGTTAAAGCCGTTAAGCTTTCTGTGTTTATCGTGAGTTGATTAATAAGATCAAGCATATATTCTTCCTCCTAAGTCGCCACTTTGCATTTGCTGTTTGTAGTAAGTTCCGTATTTTGAGAACGATGTCTTTCTGATGTTGTTATCTGATAAGAATCTGATCATCCACATCGGGATCGCACCGGGCACCTTGATCTCCATAAGAGTCTGATCGCTGCCTGTAATATCTGTGCCGTAGATACCTTTGGTAAGTGAAAGATCGTAGTCTCTTCCCTTTATGTTCTCGTCTAAAGTGAGCCTTATGTCTTCTCCGTCTGTTGCTTCGTAAGCTTCCCGTTCATAAGACAGAAAGCATGCCGGTCTTAAGTCTTTGTAGAAGTTTTTTGTGTAATCGATCTCTCTTGCGATCTGGCTGTTAAACGGTCTTTTTATATCGCCTCCGAGCCAATCTGTTGCCATGCCTTCAGGCATTACGATCCTTCTTTTGTAGACGATGCCTTCGTATTTCTTCTTAAGTTCCACATAGATGTTGTCTTCTCTATTTGTATTTGTGTAAGCTCTTAATCTTAGTTTTTCCTTATATACAGGCTTTTCGAGCGAGGTCCTTATCAGCATGTGATCTGGCGTATCGTAGTAGATGTTTCTTATTACCGTCCTGCCGTAGCCGTCGAGCTTCATGTGGCCTTCCATCGCCTTCATGAGCTCTAGTTTCTGCTGTCTTGTGAGCATGTATTTGATCTCGAATCTTTTAAATACATTTGCACTTACCATGTTATTTCCTCCTTGCTTATGGGCATATCTTAAGCGTGCAACTTAAAATGAAACTTAAAGTTTGCTATAATCCCCAACAGGAGGTCTTGTATGCGCATCTTACTGGCTGAAGACGAGAGATCCATGTCCCGCGCGCTTGTCGCGATACTTACCAAGAACAACTACACGGTTGATGCTGTTTTCGATGGTGAGGAGGCACTGCGCTACTTAAGGTCCGGCGAATACGATGCCGCGATCCTGGACATAATGATGCCCGTAACGGACGGCATAGAAGTCTTGAAAGCCTTAAGAAGTTCAGGCAACCTCATACCCGTGATAATGCTGACGGCCAAGTCTGAGATCGAAGACAAGATATTAGGTCTCGACAGCGGCGCGAACGACTATCTGACCAAGCCTTTCGATTCAGGAGAGCTTTTGGCCAGGCTCCGCGCCATCACCCGCGTTTCGACCATTCAGGCAGACTCTGTACTTAAATACGGCAACATCACTTTGAGCAGGACTACATGTGAGCTCACAGGTCCTTCTTCATCAGTCAAGCTCGCAGGCAAAGAATTCCAGATGTTAGAGCTCTTGATGACAGATCCCGGCGTCCTGATATCTACGGAGACATTCCTGAATAAGCTCTGGGGCCTTGATTCTGATAGCGATATAAGTGTCGTATGGACTTTCCTGTCATACTTAAGGAAGAAGCTCGCCGCAGTCGGAGCAGACTGTCAGATCAAGGCTTACAGGGGTCAGGGATACTCATTGGAACTTAAGGGATAACATATGTTTAATAAGCTCAGGTTCAGGTTCATACTAGTCGCGATGCTTTCAGTGCTTTTGGTGCTGGGAACTATCATACTGGGCATCAACATCATAAGCTATAACAGGACCGTCAAGAATGCTGACAATATCTTAAAGCTGCTCGCTGAGAACGAAGGAAGATTCCCCCAGTTCGGGCTAAATGAAAACATGCCGCCTGAAGAAGGCGGACAGATGCCTGAGCCGCCGGGAGCAAGAGACGGCTTTGAAGGTATAAGATCCCCAGAGCTTGAATATGAATCAAGATTCTTCTCAGTTCTTATCTCTTCTTCAGGTGAAGTCATATCAGCCGATACAGGCATGATCGCTGCGGTAGACAGCAGTGCCGCCGGAGAGTATGCGTTAGATGTCTATAGCAGCGGCAAAGCCAAAGGATTTGTGTCTGATTACAGATTCTTAAGATCAGAAGAGCCTGACGGAGTTCGCATCATTTTCTACGATTGCGGCAGGAGCCTTGATTCTTTCAGGGTATTCCTGGGAGCGAGCCTTGCCATATCGGCAGCGGGCCTCGTCGTTACATTCATACTGATATTCTTCGCATCAGGAAGGATCGTAAGACCAATAGCCACAAGCTACGATAAACAGAAGCGCTTCATCACGGATGCAGGACACGAGATCAAGACCCCTCTGGCCATAATCAATGCGGACTGCGATGTCATCTTATCTGACGGGGAGAACACCTGGGCAGAAGACATCAAGGCCCAGTCCAAGCGGCTTACCGAACTTACCAATAACCTTATCTATCTTGCCAAGATGGAAGAAGGCGCGCCTGCTTCCGATCTTACAGAGACCGATCTGAGCAGGATAACAGAAGAGACACTGGATTCTTTTGCTTCCATGTTCATAACACAAGGCAAGACTCTTAACAGGTCCATAGAACCTTCCATCATGCTCACGGGAGATCCGAAGGCGCTTAAAGAGCTTACTGTCATACTTCTGGATAATGCGCTCAAGTATTCACCTGAAGGTGGCGTTACGGACGTTATACTCAAGCGTTCCAAGAAATCAGTCAAACTCATCGTGACCAACGATACATCTGTTCCGGTAAGTCCCTCTGATGCAGAGCATCTTACTGACAGGTTCTACAGGACTGACAGATCCAGGAATTCTGAGACTGGAGGTCACGGAATAGGGCTGTCTATCGCAAGTGCCATCTGCTCGGCCCATCAGGGTAAGATAACCGCAGAGCCCTCAGAAAACAAGCTCTCGATGAGAGTCACGCTTCCCGTTAAGACTGCCTGATCACTTTATATCCCGCACCTTCAAGGACATCAGCAGCCTTATTAAAGCAGTCTTCTTTGACCAGGATATAGTCAGTGTTATAAGTCGATACGGCAAAGATCCCTATCTTGTTTTCTGCCAGGATCGTTGCTATCGGAGCAAGTATCCCGATAAGCGAAAAGTCTAATACCCCCTGTATTCTCATCGCCTTCCAGCCGTCTTCACGCTCGGCGGCATCAGCGGGTGCATGCTCTGTCAGACACACGAGCGAGAGTTCCTCATCTGTCTTGCCAACAAAGCAGAACTCATCTTCCAAGAGTGTTTTATCAAAACTGTTTACCTTGCAAACAGAGAATCTCTGATCTATCAGCTTTATCTCCATTCCTGTCTCCTTCATGTGATAAAAAAAGATCTGCAAATGCCTTGCATCCGCAGATCTTAAAGTTGCCTGGCTGCCGAACAAGGATTCGAACCTTGACTAGCGGTGTCAGAGGCCGATGTGCTACCATTACACCATTCGGCAGTGTTTAACTGCAACGCAAGAAAATATAACACATCAAAATACAAAAATCAACTATAAATTGATTCTTGGCAAAACGAAATCACATGCCGGCTAATCGGCAGAAAAAACGGAAACGATGTCGCTGAAATAACCTGCAAATGTATCCTGCGTTGCACCGATGTTGTCACTGCTGAGCATTTCGTTTATTGCATCTTCCAAGGCTGCTGCGTCAGTAAGTCCGCCCTGTGACAGCGCGTTGTCAGATGTGATCGTTCTTATGTTTATGCAACCGGTCCTTTGATTTCTTACCCGTCTATAGGTCCTAAGGGCGGCATGGCGCCTATCTCGGCAAGCTTTTGCCTTACCTTGCCCATGTCTTCGTATATGGGAAGCTTGTTCTTGGGGTTTCTCAAAGCATATGCAGGATGGTAAGTGGTCATTATGTAGTAACCGTTCTTTTCTATGAATGCACCTCTAACATCGCGCATGGCAGGCTTGGTCCCGAAAAAGCCCTCGTATGCGGTAGAGCCCATGAGCAGTATCACCTTGGGCCTTACCAGCTTAAACTGCATCGCGAGAAGCGGCTTGCAGGCTTTTATCTCTTCGGGAGTAGGTCTTCTGTTCTCAGGCGGGCGGCACTTGGCTATGTTGCAGATGTGGTAGTCTTCGTCCTTAAAGCCATAGGATGCAAGAAGATTCTGAAGAAGCTGTCCTGATCTTCCGACAAAGGGCAGACCCTTAAGATCCTCCTGCTCGCCGGGAGCTTCGCCAACGATCATGAGAGGCGCATTCTTACCGCCCCTGTAGATGACCACATTGGTTGCCTGATCTCTTAACGAACAGTTATGACAATTCCTGCACGCTTCCTCGAATTCCTGCCACTTTGATCCGTCCATATCCTTACCTACTTAAACATTATTACCGTTATGCCGTCGTTATGCATTCCCCAGTCACTGTCTCTGGAGATCTCGGGATGTCTTGCTGACATTTCCCTTGCCGCCTGAGAGAACGGACCGAAGTCCTCACCGGGACAGTAAGAGACGATCACTCTTCTTATTTGGTAGTCTCTTAAGGCTCTCGGGAGAGCTTCCTTTATCGCTCCGCCCGTGCCTGATGAACCATAGCCGTGGATTATCTTGGCGAAGGGCTTGCCAGTTGCCCTTGCCTTGTAGATGCCGTTCTGGAGCTTGACCATTGCCTGGTCGACTCTCGGTCTTCCCTGCTCTATGTTAATTATCTCCATCCTCTGATCCCGTTGCTTTCTTAAGAGCCGTTATCTCGTCTTTGGTAAGCTCTCTTAA
The DNA here is from genome assembly GCA_946187935.1 of uncultured Clostridia bacterium. Classification (GTDB taxonomy): domain Bacteria; phylum Bacillota; class Clostridia; order Saccharofermentanales; family Saccharofermentanaceae; genus Saccharofermentans. The sequence continues at coordinate 75,908 of CAMHSJ010000007.1, read as the reverse complement.
CTGACCTGCCGTTTCTTCTGTCTCAGGTATGCTGATGCCTGCAAGAGATATCCTTCTTAAGGATAACACTTCCTTGCCGTATTTGGCGAAGATGCGCCTTACCTCGTGAGTCTTGCCTTCTGTTAAGGTAATGTGAGATTCGTTTTCTTTAATCCTCGTTAATTCTGTTGGTTTTACAGTTTGCGGTTTTTCCATGTCCGTAAGGACTATACCTGCTTTGAGTTCTTCGATCTCCTTATCTGTCCAGTCGTTTCCTTTGAAGGTGACTTTATAGATCTTAGGTATCCCGTATCTTGGTGACTGCAGTCTATGGGATAAAGTGCCGTCATTAGTGATTATCAGAAGACCTGAGGTGTGGTAGTCGAGCCTTCCTGCAGGTGCGAGTTTCTTGCCCCTTAAGTTATTGGGAATGTAGTCGCCTACATTGGGAAGTCTCGGATCTTCCATGGCAGTAAGGACTCCGTCCGGTTTGTCTAAGAGGAAGTAGAGATTGGTTGTTGCATTTATTGGGGTGCCGTTAACCCTTATATCGTCTTCTGTGGTGACCTGGATTTCAGGCTTGTTTGCCGTCTGTCCGTTTACCGTGACTTTCTTCTGACCTATGAGCTTTCGAACTTCGCTCCTGGTGCCTATGCCTGATGAAGCAAGGAGTTTATCAAGGCGCATCTTATACCGCCTTGTTCAGGAGAGCTATAAGGACCTTCTCCGCCTCGGCAAGATCATCCTGACCCGAATAGACAGCAATTATTATGTCCTGGTCCTTGTCTTTCCATCTGGTCGTAATGCCCAGTGTTTCTATTACTTCCTGATCTTCGATCCTGAAACCGACCATTATGGATTCTTCTGAAGGATCTTCTATGTAGCTGCCGTCATCTAACATCTGTGATGCCTCATACTCTGCCATGATCTCGGCGCAGTCAGCCTCGCTCAGATAGACGGGTTTAAGAAGAGAGTATGTTTCAGGTCCCACAAAATCCTTGATGTCAGTATATATATCAGTCAGATCCTGATACTGTTCGAAGTAATAAGGAAGAGTCGCATTGTCTGTTATAAGGATGTCAGGCGTTGAGAGGAACAGCGCTGATAATGTCTGGTCAGAATATGCATTCTGAGTCTGATCTTCATCGTTGGGAACAACGATATCGGCTGCGGCTACATAAGGATTTTTATAGCCGCTGTTCTGGAGTGCCTCTTCTATGTGCGTACCGTCAAAATCAAAGTGTCCGAAAGCGACTATGGAGCAGTCATATCCTCCCTTTATAAAGACGTGGTAACCGATGTTGCCAACGATCAGTATTACCGCAAGGACGATCACCCAGCGAAGCCAGGTGTAAGAAAAATACGTCTTCCATTCATCAGCGGTCTTGCCGAAGATCTTTACGCTGTTATCTCTTATCTCCTGCTTTTTCTGTTCGCGTTCTCTCTGACCCGATGCAACATTGTAGGCTTCGGAAAGTTCATTCAGCTTGTCCTCGGATTCTTTATCCGTTTTGCCCCTGTACCTTTTTGTAAGCTGGTAGAATCTCTCGTCGATCGCAAAAGCATTTGCATCTTCCTTAAGGCCCAGGATCTCCAGAGCCTTTTGTTTTGTCATTGTTTCTTTGGGTTCTGCCTGCTTTATCTTCGCTAACGCATCCTCATAGTCTTTGGCTTTGCTGAATGTGATACTGGACCTGTATTCATTGGGTTCATATGATTCATCCTGCCCGCAGATGCGGATGATGCTGGTGATGCCGGCCTTTTCGAAAGCAGGGATCAGGATCTTGCGCAGCCAAGTGATGTCAGTGTCGGTTAAGTCTGCATTTCTTAGATCAGCAATGACTGTGGTGGCACCGCGCTTTCTTGCAAGTTCGCAGACATGCATGGCAGGAGTCCTGAAACTGTCTCCTTCTGCATGTTTCTTATATTCGATAAATACTACGTGGTTTTCTTTGATGTATTTTGCCGACATCACGTCGGTTTGGTAGGTTTCCGTCATTATGTTGTTCCCGGGTCTTAGATTTTTCCGCACCTCATGCAGAGCCTTAAGATGTTCATGACGCAGTTCTGAAGATCGGCCTTGGAGAGCTTGTTGTCTATTATGGCATCAATGATGTCATCAACGTTCTCCCTGCATCCGGGCATCTGCAAGTCACATCCTGCGTAGATACAGGTCCTTGAGGAAGATGCGGGATACTTGTATTCCTTGTTGTATCCGAGGAATGCCGTGTCTTCGAAAGAAGAGAACCAGTCTGTCATGACAACGCCGTCAAAGCCCCACTCGTCTCTTAAGCACATGGAAAGGAGTTCGTAGCTGTTTGCCGTATGGACGCCGTTAAGGAGATTGTAGGAAGCCATTACAGCGAACGGCTGTGATTCCTTGACGCAGATCTCGAAGCCTCTTAAGTAGAAGTCTCTTAACGTGTGTTCCTTGACGTGCGCGTTGGAGAACATCCTGTTGTCTTCCTGGTTATTGCAGCAGAAATGCTTTATGGTGGTACCCCTGCCCTCAACAGACTGAACGCCAATGGTATCAGCAGCCGCGCACATGCCCGTAAGATACGGGTCTTCCGAATAGTACTCGAAGTTTCTGCCGCACAGAGGGTTCCTGTGGATGTTCATGCCGGGTGCGAGCCAGAGATCGACACCGAACTCTTCCATCTCCTTGCCCACCAGTTCGCCTAACTGCCTTATGAGATCCAGGTTCCAGGTCTGCGCAAGAGCAGTAGCGATCGGGATCGCCGTGCAGTACTGGTAGTAGTCTATGGCATTTTCCGGAGTATCTTCAGGGAAGCCGTTAATGACTTCATCGAAAACCTCACCGCCGGGCAGGAGCTCCTCATCAGGAGTTGCCTTGAAGTGCGGCTGGAGCCTTAGGCCTGCAGGACCGTCCGCCATCACGATAGAAGGGATCCTTCTCTTGACCTGATAATCTGATATCGTCTCAGCTGCCGCACCGGGTGCCGTGGGTGATGCGCAGAATGCGAACTCGGCATCGAAGTCCTCGTTAAATCTTCCGACACAGAGCTTAGCCATGTCCTTTACGGAGAGCTGTGCTACGAGCTCTGTCATGCCGCAGTGTCTTCCGACGACGCTTCCCAAAGTGAGGATATCGTCTGTCCTCTCATCTTCGTAGAAGTGGCGTACGCCTGAATATCTTATTATCTCCTTGCGGACATAGAGCTTATTGAGAGTGAATACTTCAGCATCCGCAAGCTGCTTGCTGTCTAAGAGCTTTCTGCTCTCAGCACCTGTTCCCGGATTTGTAAGCTCTTCAAAATCGTAGCCTCTCTCGTCCTGGAAGAGATTAGTGCACTGTGCTGCTATTATGTCTGATTCGACCTTAACTACAGCCTCTATTACTGTCTGTCTTGAGTTGGTCCCGAGCCTTATAAGGTAGTCACCTGCCTCCAAGACTTTGGCTTTTCTCACTTCATCGTATCTTGCCATCTCAGACATCCTGAAACTGATAGATAATGTCTCATTCTCGTTTGGAGCAAGGAGCTTTGTCTTGGCAAATCCTACGAGTTCCTGATAAGGTCTCAGCTTATTCTCCTGAGGCGCTGAGCAATAGAGCTGGAGGGTCTGCTTGCCGCTAAATGTATCGCCTGTGTTAGAGACATTGACATTTATTGTGAACACTTCGCCGTCAAGCCTGCGATCTAAGACCGTGTTCATAAAACCGGTATAGCTCTTGCCGTAACCGAAGGGATATACGGGTGCTACGCCGAAGGAATCGAAATATCTGTAACCGATGAAGCTTCCTTCCTTGTAGAATTCATCGTCCAGATTGCCGTCTCTTACGGCATAAGAATCAGATCCCGGATAGTCGTTATAAGATCCTGCCCATGTGTCTGATAATCTTCCCGAAGGATCCTTGGCGCCGGTCAGGCAGTCTGCCACTACGTGTCCTGTAACATTACCGAGCTGGGATACGAGCACCAGGGCGTTGATGCGTCTCTCACGCTTGAGGTATGACAGATCTATAATGCCGCCCGTGTTAAGGAGGATTATCACCTTGTCATAGTTGTCGAGGATAAAGTCTATGTTGTATTCCTCGTCCTCTGTAAGGTAGTAGTCGCCCTTGCCGGCAACCCTGTCCTTGCCTTCGCCTGAATCTCTTGAAATTACATAGATGGCAGTATCGCAGGAGGATTCCCTGACATCTTCTTCGGTTATCCTCGGCATCGGAGGCGTACCGAACTTTATCTCAAAATAAGCATTGCCCAAAGACATATTGGTCTCTTTGGCATAGGCTTCAACCTTTGCCTTGTATTCTTCCTTCTGCTCAGCGGTCTGCTTGTCATACCTGTCAAGCCAGTTATCCGTCGCAATTTCAAATCCGGCAGAGGCAAGACCATCTGCTATGGACACGGAGAATCTGGAGTTTACGCTTACGGAGCCTGTGCCGCCCTTAACAGTGTGCCTTGCACCGTTGCCGTAAAGAGCCACCCTGCAGGGTTTAACCGGGAGCGTGCCGTCGTTCTCCAGGAGGACAACGCATTCGCTCGCGAGTTCTCTTACAAGATTCATGTGCTCGATCTCCATAGGGGTCATATCGTCTGTCGTATGGGCATGGTATGGCATATAGGTAACCTCCGGGCATTATCTTTTATAATACCAAAAGCTAAGGTCTTTTTAAATTTTTAACTTTACAAGTTTTTCGATTATCCATAATATTTAAGTGTCGGAAGCAGGCTGACAGCCGCTTTTTCTTAATCTGTTAGTATTTGGTGGTGCACATGAATATAGAGAAGGAACTTGCAAGCCGCCTCATGAATGAGGGTGAGTCTTCGGGACGCCAGGAAGCTTATAACCTTGAGATCAACTTCTATGAGATCGTCGCGAGCGGTGATCTTAAGCGCCTGGATGAGGCTCTTAAGACCATTGACGGTTCACAGAAACCCGGCAAGCTCTCCGACAACGAACTTCGCAATGCCAAATACCACGCATGCATCCTGACAGCCCTCGTATCACGTTTCTGCATCGAGGCCGGCATGGAGATAGCGGTCGCCTATAACCTCAGCGACATCTACGTTGAATTGATCGACCAGGCACCCACGGTCGCGGATGTTCACGCCCTGCAGCATGACCTTCTCAGGACTTACTGCCGCAAGATGAACGAACTGGCCAAGAGCAAGGTCGTTTCAAGACATATCGTAATGGCCATAGACTATATAAGATCACATATCCAGGACAGTCTTACCGTAGAGACCATAGCAGACTCACTGTCACTTAACTCAAGCTACTTGTCCAAGCTCTTCAAGCAGGAGATGGGGATCACGCTGAGCAGATACATCAGAAACCAGAAGATAGATGTTGCATGCAGCATGCTGCGCCATCTGGATGAGTCTTCGCTTACCATAGCAAACTACCTGGGATTCTCATCACAGTCGCACTTCATACAGGTATTCAAGAAGACTACGGGCATGACGCCTGAAGAATACCGCAAGAGGAATTACCACCAGAGCTGGATGAAGAGCGAAGAAGAGGAATGATCCTTATTCGATGCTCTTAAGAGATTCTGCCATGTCTATGGCATCGGTCTTTTTGCGCATTACCAGATCCACGATAAACGAGAACAGCAGAACGAACCCGAGCGATATAAAGTAACTCGGGATGGTTATCCTGGTGTTGTAAGTTACCATATCCATCTCGATCTGCTTCATGACAAACCTGTGGAGCAAAAAGCCGAGCGGGATGCCTGTAAGAAATCCCAACATGACGAGGACTATGTTTTCGCGCAGGACATATGAGCCGACCTCTCCCCTGTAAAAACCCATTACCTTGAGCGTGGCGATCTCGCGGATACGCTCGGTTATGTTGATGTTATTGAGGTTGAACAGGACTATGAAGGCAAGCGCTGCGGCAGATGCGACAACCAGCACGATGACATAGTTCATACGCTGAATGGTGCCTGCGAAACTCTCCCTGGAATCAAGCGTTACCGACCTGTACTTGAGATCGAAGTTCGATGCGGCGTAGGCTGAAAGGTCGTAAGGATCAGTCCTCTCGTCATCTGTAAGAACGAGCACTTCAGACGGCTTATATCTGGCATTGAACGCTTCCTTGAAGGTTTCGGGAGTCATCATGATGTAATGGTATGTGTAGTTTGTAAAAACAAATCCTACGGTAAGATCTACAGGCGTCTCATCGTCTCCGTAGAGTACTGTAATCTTATCTCCCGGCTTAACATCATTCTTGTCCGCGAGGCTCTGGCTTACAGCTACAGTGCCATCAGAAGGCCACTGTCTCAGTTCACCCGTTGAAGTGTCTGCCAGGCCGAAGATGCTGTTTACCGTTTCATCGTCAGATATGAACAGCTCGACATCTCTTACATAGTTGCCGCCGTTATTCTTAACGCTTTCGTTCTGGACGAGAGCATATGTTATGTCAGTGTCATAATGTTCTGATATATCAGTCATTGCCTGCCTGATCTTATCCTCGTTAAAGGAGTCTGCGAATGCCAGGCACAGGTCATATTTCATTATGCCGTCGTACTGGTCATCAACGACATTGCAGATGGAGTCATATAGGCCGAAAGCCGTTATCAGTAGCGATGTGCAGCCTGCGATGCCTACGATCATCATCCACATCCTCTTCTTGAAACGGAATACGTTTCTTGCAGAGACTTTATAGAGGAACTTCATCTTGCTCCACAGAGGAGTGATACGTTCTAAGAGTATCCTCTTGCCTGGCGCGGGGGCCTTAGGTCTAATGAGCTCTGCAGGCATTCCCCTGAGCTCGGTTACGCAGGTATAGACAGTTACGCCGGCCGTGCACAAGATCGATATCGCAAAGCACAGGATAAACAAAGGCACGCTGCTTTGGAACGTGATGTCCGCGAAGCCGTACATCATGGCATAGACTTCCCAGATGACTCCCGGGAACAGTTTTGTACCGCCAAGAAATCCCAGCGTGCAGCCGATCACGGCAGCTGATCCCGAGTAGATGACATACTTCATCGTGATGGCAGTTTCAGTGTATCCCAATGCTCTCATGGTGCCTATCTGGCCGCGTTCATCCGCCACCATCCTGCTCATCGTAGTCGAGCATACAAGCGCTGCGATCGCAAGGAAGAATACGGGGAACACCGTTGCAACGCCGTCAACAATAGTTGCGTCGTTGTCGAAACAGACATAGCCTACATTGGTATCCCTGCCCAGGACGTAGGTATCAGGCCTTTCCACATCTTCTAATGTCTTATACGCATATACGAGGTTCTGCCTGAATGCAGAAGAGATCTCCTCTATGAACTCGTTCTTGCCCTCTATGTATTCTGCAAGACCGTCCCTGTATTCTTTGTATCCGTCAGCTAATTCCTTTTTGGCATCTTCTATCTTCTTAATGCCTTCGTTATAGTCATCAAGACCCTGACGGTATTTGTCCCTGCCGTTATTGTATTCTTCAAGGCCTTCGTTATATCTGGCAAGTCCGGCGTTATACTCGGCTCTTCCCGTCACGACCTGATCATGGTAAGTGTTGTACTCTGTAAGGCCGGCATTATACTGAGCCTCAGCCTGATCGAGTTCAGCTTCGTTTGCATCAAGTTCAGCTTCTGACAGGTCAAGCTGGTCAAGGCCCTGATCCACCTGAGCAAGATTTGTCTCGAGATCAGCCTTCTGGGTCTGAAGGAGTGCGAGCTGCGCTTGAAGCTGCTCAAGGACCTCTATGTCTCCCTGTCCGGCATCTATCTGCGCCTGAACTCCCGCTATCGCGCTCTGGGTCTGTGTTATTCCCTGATTGATGCTCGTTATCGCGCCCTCCAGCTGTGACTTTGTGGTCTTAAGCTCAGCGCGTTTGCTTACGATCTGCTCTCTGCCTGATACTATCTGAGTTCTGCCGTCTTGGATCTGTGCCCAGGCCTGGTCGAGCTTATCTTTATTTTCTGCAAGCTGCTGTTCTGCTCTGGTGAGCTGAGCATCAGTGGCATCCAGTATTACCTTGGAACTCGTAAGCTCTGATCTTGCATCGTTTAACTGATCCCTGGCATCGTCTAACTGATCCTTGGCATCCTTTAATTCCTTCTCACCGTCTTCTATCTCTTTCTGGGCATCTACTATCTCCTGATGGGCATCTTCTAATTCCTGCCTGCCGTCCTCTAACTCTCTTGAGGCATCTGCTCTTTTTTCTTCGAATTCATCTATGCCGTCGTAGAGCTCCTGATATGCATCCTTCAATATGCCGTCAAACCTGTCATTTATTATCTGATCCAATGCGGTCTCAAGCTGCTTTGACTTGGCATCAGCCCAGTCATCGTACTCATCAGTATAAGCCTTAAGACCATGATCAAAACAAATATAGACCTCGGAATAGTACTCAAAGTCAAACTCGGACAGACCGGCATAGACATAGTAGGCGATCTGTCCCGAACCTACATCCGTACTTCCTCTCTGGAAATTGATGTATAAAGGTGACCTTACGCATCCCACTATCTTGTATACGCCTGCGGGAAGCATATTTCTTATGCTCTGGCTGTTCTCAGAAGAAACCGTTATGGTCTTGCCTATGACGCTCTCATCAAACCTGTAGCCGTCGACTACTATCTCGCCCGGAGCTTCAGGCATCCTTCCTGCGGTAAGCTTAAGCGTGTTGATGTTTTGGGTAATGGACAAAAACCTTATGGTCGAGATGCCTTGTTCGCCGCTCATCTGCACCATGGCATCCTGATATACCGCGCCTTCACAAGCTTTTACGCCATCTAGAGACGACAGCTTGGATATGTCTTCATCGTCAAATCCGATGGTGGAGATCAGCCTGAAGTCGAACATGGAAGTCTCATCAATAAATATCCCTCCCGTTCTGTAAAAAGACGGTGTCGTCACCTTGAGACCCGCGAAAAAGCCTACACCGAGCGCTATTATGGCCAGGATCGCAACAAAGCGCGAAAAGGTCATGCGGATCGATCTTAAGATTGTCTTCCAGTAGGGAGTCATCTTACCATTCTATCTCGTCAACGCTTACGGGAGACGGATTGATCACATTGCTGATGACCTTGCCGTTCTTGACCTTGATGACCCTGTCAGCCATCGCCGTGAGCGCCGAATTGTGCGTGATTATTACTACTGTCATGCCCTTGCTGACAGATAACTGCTGCAAGAGCTTTAATATGGCCTTGCCGGTCTGGTAGTCTAATGCACCCGTAGGCTCATCGCAGAGAAGGAGCTTGGGGTTCTTGGCTATTGCCCTTGCTATCGCAACCCTCTGCTGCTCACCTCCTGACAGCTGTGCCGGGAAATTATTCTTACGCTGTTCAAGTCCGACCTCGCGCATCAGCATGTCGCAGTCTATCGGGTCTTTTACGAGCTGGGCTGCCATCTCGACATTCTCGTAAGCCGTAAGGTTCGGGATCAGATTATAGAACTGGAATACAAAACCTACATTCTCTCTTCTGAACGTGGCTAGGTCCCTGGTCTTTAATGCGGAAATCTCCCTGCCATCCAAGAACACCTGGCCCGTGGTCAGCTTATCCATTCCGCCCAATATGTTAAGGAGCGTCGTCTTGCCCGCGCCGGACTGTCCGACGATAACTGAAAGCTCACCTTTATTGACAAAGAAATCGCAGCCGTCCAGAGCGCAAACATCTATGTCTCCGGTCTTATATACTTTTCTGACATTGCGGAACTCTATATATGACAAAACAGATCCTCCGTTATCTGTATTCGATATAAAGCGGATGAATGTAGTATGAATCGTCTGAAAGCTCTATAGAATCCGGCAGGCTCAGGTAAAGCAGAGGGCAGCCGTCAAAAGCAAATTTACCTATGTAAGTGCAGGAATCCGGAATGCGGATATAGGAGAGCTCGTCACATGTGACAAACGCGCGTCTGCCGATAGTCTGTACGCCCTCGGGGATATAGACATATTCCAGATCCTCGCAGGTATTAAAGGCATTGGCTTCGATCGTTCTTACCGTATCAGGAAGGATAACACTGGTTATGAGATCGCAGTCCGTGAAACATTCCTCACCGATACAGTCGATATTGGAATCAGGCGCGAAAACGACCTTGTTGAAGTTATTGCATCCGTAGGGAAGTATGACCTTGCCGCTTCCGTATATCGTCAAAGTGCCGTCTCTTGTTATCTCATATGTGGCATTTTCGCCGCAGCTTCCGGAAGACTCGAGTCCGTGGATGGTGTCAGCATCGCAGATCTTGTGATCGTATGAGAATGCCTCGAGCGGGAGCAGATAGTATTCCAGGGTAGGTTCGCCGGGTATGACCCTGCCGGTCTCTATGGAATCTCCGCTGAAATAGCTGCCGACATCGTACGTCGGATCCACATAGAACCATGTGCCGTCGATATAGACAGCGGCCCAGGCGTGATCACAGTTCTCGTCATCAGGAAGACCCGGTGCCATCATCTCATCGTAATCGATAATTCCTATTCCAAACTGTACCGTTGCGGGGATCCCTTCAGCCCTGCACAGAGCGGTAAACAGATTGGCGAATCCTTCGCAGATGGCTATATCTCTTCTTATGAGGCACACGGCACCGTCCTGGTAACCCGTGTAATTATCCTCAGTCTGTACCAAGTCATAAGACATGTAGTAGATGATGTAGGAGTAGATGTGAAATACCTTCTCCCAGTCATTCGTACATCCCTCACAGAGCTGCTGGGCATAAGATATGAGGACGGGATCGTCACACTCTATGTCATTCTGGGGCATCAGCATCTCCTGAAGTGACTGAGGATCGTCCCTGAGTTCAGAGCATCTTTCAACATTGAAATCGTAAACAGGCGATCTATAGAATCTCGCATCGCCGTTATCATAGACAAGATAGTTGTTATTGACGGTAATGGTCGATTCATCCACATCGTACTCGATCTTCGCATAGTAGAGTACGTTATCATCCATGTATTCGGCGACATTGCAGCTGATGCTTCCGCCGTCTTCACTGAAGGTCTTTACCTTGTGGTTGCCATCTGCCTCATAGAGCGTTACCTTGACATTGGAAATGTAATCAGACTGAACATAGAAATCAGGACCGTCCACGCCGACGTTGATGACGTCGCCCTTGTATGTCCTTAATTCGTATGAAGTAAAATCCGCTGATTCGAAATCGTCAGATCTGCCGGCCTTAACATTTTCCGAAAAAGAGAAGGTAAGACCGGAGAATGCGATCGATGCGGACAATACTATGGATAAAGCAGATGATAAAACAGACATCAGATCCCTTTCGCGATGGAAACCGCTTCTTCAAGTGAAACTTCCCTTGCCTCCGATCCGGCTCTCTCCTTGACCTCAACGATACCTTCTGCAGCTCTTCTGCCGACTGTGATCCTAAGGGGGATGCCGATAAGGTCTGCGTCCTTGAACTTAACACCGGGACGCTCGTTTCTGTCGTCTATAAGCACCTCAACACCTGCATCGGTAAGTTCTGAATAGATCTTCTCTGCAAGTGACATGTTGGCCTCGTCATTTACCTTGGTGGGAATGACTATGACCTTGTAGGGAGCTGCGATGGAAGGCCAGATAATGCCGTCATCATCGTGGTGCTGCTCTATTATTGCTGCAAGGACTCTCGAAACGCCGATGCCGTAGCATCCCATTACCATGAGGTTCTCCTTGCCTTCCTTATCGAGATATACGCAGTTCAAAGCCTTGGAGTACTTGGTTCCGAGCTTGAAGATGTGACCTACTTCAACGCCTCTTGCCATCTTGAGCGTTCCCTTGCTGCACTTGGGGCAGATATCGCCTTCTTTGGCATTTGTGATGTCAGCTACCTTGTCAGCTTCAAAATCCCTGCCGTAGTTAACATTCTTGAAGTGGTAGTCAGTATCGCATGCGCCTACTACGAAATTCTTCATATTGGGGATCTCGGTATCAGCTACGATCTCGATCTTCTGCTTGAGATCTATAGGACCTGCGAATCCGACCTTGGCGCCAGTGATGAGTTCAACATCAGCAAAAGCAGCAAGCTCCATCTCTGTCGCATCGTATAAGTTGCCGAGCTTGGTCTCGTTGATGTCGCGGTCACCTCTGCACATTGCGGCAACGAACTTGCCGTCGATGTTGTAGATTATCGTCTTAACGAAAGCGTCTGCTCCGCAGCCTAAAAAACCTACGAGTTCTTCTATGGTCTTGGTGTCAGGTGTATGGATCTTCTCTACTGCAAGCATCTCAGATGTATCAGCCCCGCCTCTTGTCCAGCCTGCCTTCTCCTCGTTGGCAGCATAACCGCAGGAATCACAGTAGCAGATGCCGTCTTCACCGACTTCACTCTTGACCATGAACTCCTGTGATCCCGAACCGCCCATTGCACCTGAGTCAGCATCGACTACAGTGTAGTCCAGACCTAATCTGTCGAATGTCCTTCTGTATGCCTCATACATTATCTTGTATGACTTATCGAGACCTTCCTCATCAGTATCGAATGAGTAAGCGTCCTTCATTACGAACTCTCTTGCTCTTATGACGCCGAATCTCGGGCGCTTCTCGTCCCTGTACTTGTGCTGGATCTGATAGAGCGTTACGGGAAGCTGCTTATAGGATCTGATGTAATCTCTGACGGTTTCAGTAAAAGGTTCTTCGTGCGTAGGGCCGAGGCAGAAACTCCTGCCGCCTCTGTCTAAGAGCCTGAACATCTCGGGACCGAATTTCTCCCATCTGCCGGAACCCTGGTATGCTTCTGCGGGAAGGAGTGCAGGCATGATGAGCTCTTGCGCTCCAGCCCTGTCCATCTCTTCTCTTATTACCGCTTCAACCTTGCGGTAAGCCCTGTATCCCAAAGGCATAAATGCATAGATGCCTGATGCTTCCTTACGGATGAGGCCGGCCCTCAACATAAGCTGGTGTGAAGAGATCTCCGCATCTGCCGGGATCTCGCGCTGGGTGGCCAAAAACATTTTTGAAACTCTCATATTGTCTGCTCCTGCTAACTAATATTACAAGTAATAAGTATAAAGCAGAGCAAGCCGTTTTGCAATTACAAGCCCAAAATGCCGGCAATGAGGAAAACGTCTAAGATGCCGCAGATAATGAGTATTACGGCGCACATGAGATAGACTCGGGACCTGCGCTTTTCGACATCGCGTTCAGTTGTACCATATGTGGCCTTTTTGGCCGGTTTCTTCACAGATCCAAACGACACCTTGGCGCTCCCCCTCCCTTAAAACGTCTATCGGTAGATTGATTATAGACTCATGGTATATGTCATGCTTTGCAACAGTATGACATTCCGTTGACAAATGGCGGAAAAACTTGCCTAAACAATGCCGTGAATTATCTGTCAAAAGAACATATGTTATAATATGGTAGAATTTATGGCCACAAATAAGGCATCTGCGGAGGATACTTTTTGAGTATTAAAGAACTGCTTAAAGGCTTAAAGCCGACTAAAGAAGCCCTCATAAAAGGCGGGAGCACAGCTCTCGTCATTGCTCTGTGCGCCACGTCATCTCTAGGCGTGCTCCAGGTTATAAACCACATGCCGAATGCCACTGTATTAGCTGACAGTGAGACTTCGGCCGGGACTACTGTGGCTGAATCCTCGGTCTTGCCTTCTGAGACTGATGAGTCACAGCCTTCTGAGACCATTGAGCCCACAGAGTCATCTCCTGCAAGCGAGACATCTGAGACTGAGACTTCCGGGACTACCACCACTTCACAGACAACGACAGAGACCACTATAGGAGAATCCGAATTCTACCTGGCCGTATATGCCACATCCACTCTCAACGTAAGATCAGGCCCCGGCACTGAATACGACGTGGTCAAGCAGCTCAACCCCGGTGATCAGATCGATGTTATAGCCATCACGACCAACGGATGGTACAAGACATATAACGGCAACTATGTATCTATACAGCATACGACAGATGTTGCTCCCACCAATACGCCCACACCCACTCCGAGGCCGACTTCGGCTTCAACTACCAGATCTACGACAAGGGCCACCACAAGGGCTACCACGACTACAGCAACGGCAGTAGCGCCCACAGGTGAAGCGATAAGCTGCAGGATCACATTCTACGGTCCGCAGCCAAACGGCGACGGCACATACTCGACATCCACTGCTACGGGCACGACATGTGTTCAGGGCAGGACATGCGCTGCTGACTGGTCAGTATTCCCTGCAGGCTCAACGATCTATATCGAGAACGATCCTCTCGGAGGAGACGGATATTACATAGTTGAAGACAGAGGCAGCGCCGTAAAAGGCCACATAATCGATATCTATGTAGACGACGAGTCCGGCTGGAACACGACCAGACGCAACGTTTACGCACAGTAAAGGAACATATAATGACTAGCAAGAATAATAAGCCTGTTAAGGTAAACAGGCGCAGTTTCGGTCCTGATAATAAGCAGGGCACAAAAGAACAGCCCCTTAAGATAATCCCCCTAGGAGGCTTGGGCGAGATCGGCAAGAACATGACCGTTTTCGAGTATGGAAACGACATGATCATAGTCGACTGCGGCATGAGCTTTCCTGAAGAGAACATGCCGGGTGTCGACTGCGTCATCCAGGACTTTTCGTATGTAAGGGACAATGTAAGCAAGCTCAGAGGCATCCTCCTGACTCACGGCCACGAGGACCATATCGGAGCTCTCCCCTATTTCCTCAGAGAATTTAAGTGCCCCGTTTACGGCGGCACACTGACGATAGAATTAGTCCGCCACAAATTAGAAGACAGCAAGGTCCCTCTTGAGGGCATCAGGCTCGAAAAGTGCAAGAACGCAGACATCGTAAAGCTCGGCAGGTACTTTGAAGCAGAGTTCATAAGAGTAAATCACAGCATAGCTGATTCTTATGCGCTGGCGCTCAAGACCCCCGTCGGCACCATAGTTCATTCAGGTGACTTCAAGATCGACTTTACACCGATCAACGGCAAGACCATAAACCTCCAAAGGTTTGGTGAGCTCGGCTTAGAGGGCGTTCTGATGTTCATGTGCGAGAGCACCAATGTTGAGATCGAAGGCTTCTCCCCGTCAGAAAAACACGTCGGCGATTCCTTCAAATCCATCTTCAGGAAAGCTGAAGGCAGGATAATCGTTGCTACATTCTCGTCACACGTACACAGGATGCAGCAGATAATAGAAGCAGCCGAGCACTACGGCAAGCACGTGGCTCTCTCGGGCAGGTCGATGGTATCAGTATTTAACATCGCCAATTCTCTGGGATATATAACGATGGATCCCAAGACCCTTATCAATATCGATGCGATAGATAACTACGACGACAAGGAGATCGTCATCCTTACCACAGGAAGCCAGGCTGAGCCGATGAGCGCTCTGACCCGTATGGCTTACGATTCCCACCGCTCCGTCGATATCCGCAAGGGCGATACGATCATAATCTCAGCAGACCCTATCCCCGGCAACGAGAAGCCGATATACAGGGTCATCAACGAACTCTACCGCAAGGGCGCCCACGTCATATACCAGTCCCTGGCTGACGTGCATGTTTCAGGTCACGCATACCAGAGCGAACTCATGATGCTGCACACCCTTATCAAGCCCAAGTTCTTCATTCCGATCCACGGCGAATACAGGATGCTCTGCCTTCACAAGGAGATGGCGGTAAACCTCGGCATGGATGAGGACAACATCTTTATCATGGGCAACGGCGATGTCTTGTCACTCACATCTGACAAAGCTCAGATCACCGACAAGGTCATAGCAGATGCAGTACTCATCGACGGTTCAGGCACCATCGGCGCAGACGACAAGGTATTAAACGACAGATTGAGATTAAGCCAGGAAGGATGCGTCGGCATCGCAATAACGCTCTACAGCGACAGCGAGAATCTCGCCTGCCCCGTAAGCGTCAATTCGATAGGATGCTTTGATGACGAACAGAATCTGAATCTCCTTCATGAACTCATAGCAGAAAAAGCGGAGAACCTCTTGAAGCAGTCAGGCTCCAAAGCAGGCAGCGTAGAGGCCTTCACCGCCAAGCGCGCTTTCAGGGAACAGCTTAAGAACTTCATCTCCCAGAAGACAGGCAGAAAGCCCATGATCATCTGCAATGTAAGCCGCATTGACGATCCTGACATGTGACAAGGGGACATGCCTGTTGTCACATTGAAAAATCTATCAACACATCAGGAACATATCCTTGAATTCATCGATTGTGTATGTATTCCTGTCACCTGGAAGAGTAACGAAATCATAAGCATTGTTCTCTTCAGCTGCAGGGAAAACATCCTCAGTCCAAAGAACAGTTCCAATGTCAAGGATCCTTATGGTCTGATCTGCGGTCATTCCGTATGACTCAGCACTGATGTACTCAAATCCGCAGTTATCGTGACCGTTATCGATCTTATAGATATAAGTCAGATATGTCAGTTCTCCCGAGCCGCCATGAAAGACTGCGATGTAGTCGTCAGTTATCTCTTTCCTGGGTTCATAGTCTTCGGGGATCAGATCGATAACATGATCGTCAGATATGGATCCCGATCCATCAGCCGAAGCTTCGGGTTCTTCGCTGCTGCCGGCGCTCATATTATTGCAGCTCGCAAGTACTGATAATGAGATCATTAGCAAGACCGCAAGTAATATTGTACTGAACTTTATCTTTTTCATTGGACACACCTCATTTACCGTCTATACGGTAAATACAGTTCAGTAAGGCAGAATGTTGCACTGAAGGTAGATCCTTTATAGAGCCGAAGCTCTCCCTCACGCTCTTACGATCTTCTCGACGTCCTTCAACAACTTGATACGCTCAATTACCCTGTCCAGATGCTCCTTGCCTGAAACGGTAAGAGTTATGTAGAGCTTGGCATCAGGACCTTCTGTTACTGCGTTCAGGTTGTTGACCTTGGTCTTCTCCTGATTGATCTTATCCAAGACATCCAAAAAGAGCCTGTCGTAATTGTTGGCAAATACAACGAGCTTGACCATAAAAGAAGAGTACCGTGACTTTTCCATCCAATGTGCCTGAACGAGTCTGCTGTATCTCTCGATATCCTTCTGCGAGTTGTCCTTGTTTTCGATGATGTGCCTTATATTGGCGCATGTCTTCTTGTGTATGCCGACACCGGATTCCTGAGTAACATATCCGATTATGTCATCTCCGAATACCGGGCAGCAGCATCTTGCCATATGAGTAGATACAGTATCCAATCCCTCGACAATGACCTGTTTTTCAGAGGCGGACTTAGCCCTTGCTTCGCTCTGTCTTGAAGCTCTCGTTGTGCCCTGCGGTTCTTCGGCCTGGTGAGGATCCATGGAGATCCTGTTGATATCTTCTTCTCCCAGACTCTTGACCTGCTTACTTGATGCGTCAGCCTTCTGTCCGGGCTTACCTGTCTTGGAATGAGACTGGTCGAACTTGCCGATCTCAATGGGAAGATCCTTAGGATCGTATGCGACATTACCGTCTGAAGTGACCCTGTAACCCAGTTCCTTACGCTCTGCTTCGGTAATGCCCCTTATGTAGTCATCTCTTAATCTTCCGAAGACCTTGACGACACTGATGCTGCCGTAACCTATCGCGGCATACATGTCATCCAAGCTCTGGAAGTTATTGCGCTTTAAGATCGTCTCGATGGACTTGTGCATCAGGAGCCTGCCCGGACTGAAGCCGTTACGTTCTATCTCACGATTAAGTTCCTGCTTGCCTCTTACGATATTCTCATCTCTTGCTTCCTTCTTGAACCAGTTGTTGATCTTGGCCCTGGCATTTGGACTCCTTACTATCTTTATCCAGTCTCTTGAAGGTCCCTTGACGAGCTTGGGTGAAGATAAGATCTCAACGACATCGCTGTTCTTCAAGCGGTATGACAGAGGCACTATCCTGCCGTTTACCTTGGCGCCGTGCATGTGGTTGCCGATGCCTGAATGGATCGAATATGCAAAATCTATGGGGCAAGAACCTGACGGGAGCTTTATTACCTCGTGCTTAGGGGTATAAACAAAGATCTCGTCAGGAGCAATGTTCATCTTAAGAGACTCTAAGAATTCTCCTGAATCCGAGAGCTCGTTCTGTGACTCTATTATCTGACGCACCTCGTCGATCTTCTCATCGTACCTGTCAGCTTTGTATTCTGAAGAAGTGCCCGCTTCCTTATAGTGCCAGTGGGCGGCGATACCGAACTCTGCCGTCTGGTGCATCTGGTATGTCCTGATCTGCACTTCAAAAGGAGTTCCCGTGTGGGATACGACAGTCGTGTGGATGGACTGGTACTTGTTCTCCTTAGGCATCGCGATGTAGTCCTTGAACCTGCCGGGAACATGCTGATACATCTCGTGGATGATGCCTAAGACCTGATAGCACTCGGTTACCGCATCAACTATTATGCGGCAGGCATAAAGGTCGTAGATCTCGTCTATCGTCTTGCCCTTGTCGTGCATCTTCTTGTAGATGCTGTAGAAATGTTTGGGTCTTCCCTCGATCTCGAAATGAGTGATGCCGTTCTCTTTAAGCTTGGCCCTGATCTCGGAGACCACCTGCTCCATGAAGCCTTCGCGCTGTTCACGGTCGCCATTAACAAGATTGATGAGGTTGAAGTATTCTTCAGGGTGCAGATACCTGAGACACAGATCCTCTAATTCCCACTTGATCTTATAGATACCGAATCTTCCCGCGAAAGGAACGTATATGTCTAATGTCTCCTGGGCCTTTTCGATCTGCTTCTCGGGGGACTGGAACTTAAGCGTACGCATGTTGTGCAGACGGTCTGCGAGCTTGATGAAGATGACCCTGATATCATCTGATAAGGCAATGAACATCTTGCGCACATTCGATGCCTGGATGTCCGTCTTGCTGTTATAGACTACGTTGTCCAATTTGGTATTGAGCTTGGTGACACCGTCAACCAGGTTGGCTACTGAAGTACCGAACTTGACCGAGACCATCTCCCAGTCAGCAGCGGTATCTTCTATGGTGTCGTGCAGGAGCGCTGCAGACAGGGTCGAAGCATCGACCTTAATGTCTGTTAAGATCCTGGCAACGGCAAGCGGGTGGATGATGTAGGGCTCACCTGTCTTACGCTTCTGGTTTCTGTGAGCCTTGTAGGCAAATTCAAAGGATCTTCTGATGAGATCCTGATCCTTGGCCAGATCCTCAGCTCCGACGTTAGCCTCCACGGCATACTCGGTGTAGAGCTTTAAGACCTCGTCAAACTGCTCCTGTATCTCGGGCGGGATCTCACACTTTTGCGCATCATCGTCCAGATATGCGCGCTCGGCGATATCTTCGGAATTGCTTGCTCTTGTGTTATCAAACTTGCCCATTTCCGGTCAACCTTTTGTATGTTTTGGTATCAGTAAGCTTGGGCTTGCCTTCAGCCTCAAGAAGAGTGAAGCAGAGCCTAGTCGGCTTAACCGCTCCCAGACTTACAAGACCGCACTCGGAGAAGATCTCCAGGCACCTCTTGATCTGGAATGGAGTAATTGTAACACCTGTATTGACATTTACAAGCTTCGCAAGGAGGTTGCAGTCAGCTGTGGACATGCTGCCCTTGCAGTATTTGTTAAGGGTCAGATAGCTTGCCTTGAACTGTTCAGGCGTAGGTATCATGTCAGTCTCAGGATCTGAATCCTTGCTCATCTTGGCGATCTGATCTATTGCAAGACCGCTCATGTAGAGCTTCTCTGCTATAGCGGATTTCTGCCAGATAAACGTATCTTCAAAGTGAGGATGAATGTCTTCAAGGTGAAGCGAGAGCGTCGTATCTCCCCTGACGCAGAACTCATTCATGGTATATGCGATATCAATGATATCTCCGACTTTAAGAAGGTCTAAGTAAGATCCCATTCCGAAACCTACGGCAGACAATACATTGCCGTTCTTGGCATCCTTGCTGTCAACAAGATCGAGCCTGATGTGAGCGCCCTCGCTCATGGAATAGATGCCTGAGATAAGAAGATCGGATGTCTTAAATACCGGCTTGGAATTGCCGATGCCAAATGGCCTTAACTCGCACACCTTGGCATATGTATCGAAGTTTACTTCGCTTGGATCAAGCTCACAGTCGATCTCTATCGCATCAGTCTCATCTTCGCCGTCTGATATGCCCCTTATCCTTAATGATTCAGCTTCGAGAGCATCGAGGAATTCACTCATGTCCTTCTTGCGGACCATCATGCCGGCAGCCTTCTTGTGGCCTCCGAAATTTACGAGCCTGTCAGAGATGTTGGTCAGCGCACCGAAAAGATCGAAGCTTCCGTATGCCCTGCCCGAGCCCTTCGCACATTCAGGATCGATGCCGTCATCAGTAAAGACGATACAGGATCTTCTGTATGTCTGAGCGATCTTGCCCGCAACTATGCCGAGCACGCCCTGATGCCAGTCCTTGCCATAAACGACGATAGGACCTGCAAGACGCGTGAGCGCCCACTTAGCCGGACGGTTCGGACTCTCTATCTGGGCACATGCCTCTTCGTAAACTTTAGACTCTATTGCCTTGCGCTCGTCGTTCTCACGTGTAAGATCATCTACGGCAACTCCGGCCTTGGAAGGGGTATCCTCGAGGAATAATCTCAAGGCATCTGAAGAGTCGTAGAGTCTTCCTGCCGCATTGATCCTGGGAACGTAATTAAATGAGATAAAAGTCTCATCCAGGTTCTTGCCCCTGGTAAGGAGCTTCTCGTTCATCATCTTGACGCCCACGTTGGAAGGGTCCTTCATACTCTTAAAGGCCTTCTTGATGATGGTCCTGTTCTCGTCCGTAACGGATACGAGGTCTGCTATCGTTGCAAGTCCTGCCAGCTCGACCGTCTGATGCCACAGAGATGAAGTTACTTTATGTCTTCCGTCCCTGCCTAATGCCTCAACGATCTTAAGCGCGACACCCGCGCCGCAGAGGTCGGGGAAAGGATAAGTATTGTCTGATCTCTTGGCACAGATCACGCAGTCTGCCGAGGGCAGCTCATCTTTTACGTTATGGTGGTCTGATACTATGACATGGATGCCTCTGGCCTTGAGCTCAGATACGGTATCGATATTGGTTATTCCGCAGTCGACTGTTATGACGAGCTCGGGAGCTTCGTCTATTACCTTGCCCATGATCTTCTCGGTAAGGCCGTAGCCGTGTTCAGACCTGTGCGGAACGATGTAGCTGACATTGCAGTTATGGTATCTGAAATACCTTACGAGTATGGATGTGGCTGTAACGCCGTCGCAGTCATAGTCGCCGTAGACAAGGATCTTGCCGTTCCTGTCCATGACGTCATTAATGAGGTCAACAGCCTCACGCATGTCCTTATAAAGGAACGGATCGTACCATTTGCCGTTGTCATCTGCAAGAAAATCCCTGATCTCCTCAGGGGACGTGATATTACGATTTTTAAGAAGCACGTTAAGCAAAGCATCGGCATCCCTGATCTCAGAGGATGTCCTCACGTGCCATTCATTACCTGTAAGCAACATAGAATATAACTCAACTTATTTATTTGAGTTTATAATAACACAACCGTTGCTGTTAGTGCATATCAATTAGTTTTTAGAACTTACCAGTCCGAATCCCAGTTGGAATCGCCGGCATCCCATCCGCCGTAATCGTAGTCCCAGTCATCGTCATCCCAGTTGGAATCGCCCCAGCTGTCATCATCGTCATCGTTATTGTAGGCTTCTGTCGGGAACTCCTCAACATCACCGGCGTAATCACCGTCAAGCGAAGAATAATCACGGCATTCATAATAATCAGCGTAGTCTTCGGCAAGATCCTCGGGAGCAGTCGTCCTGTCCCACCCGGTTGCCGAAGCGATATACCATACATCTGAATCGTAGTAGTATCTGTCATCACCGTAAGTGTAGTAGCCTCTGTTCGGTCTCTTGGAATCTACCGAAGCAAAGATAAGCATCACCACCATGAAGATGAAGACCATAGCAAGGACTAAGATCCCAAAAGGTGAGGACTTCGTGCTCTTCCCGGGGGCAGAGTTTGTGTTTCCCTTTGATCTGTTAAGATCAGCCTGCTTGCGCTCAAGGAGCTCGGCTTTCATCTTCTGGTAGATCTCATTTACGGCGTAAGCTTCGTCATCGCCTTCATATCTTATGGCACGCTCGCCACTTGCCTTGTTCTTATAAACGGTAACGATGCCGCTCGTCTCATTCTTAAATATGCCGAAAGCCTTGGGCTCTTTATAATCGATGCCTATGAAGAAGCGCATCTTGTCAGCAGGGATATCCTTCTCCTTGATGAACTGCTGAAGCTCCTCTATCGTCTTGGGTACCTGGTTGCCGCTGCGCATCATGTGCTTGTTGACAGCACCGCAATTCGGACATTTATCCAGAGTGTCATCAATATTACTTCCGCAGTAATCACAAGTGACCTTCATATTTATCTCCCCCAAATTTGGATTTGCAATGAGATTATATCACACGGCGTCATATAAGCCATAAAAAACGGCTATGTAACAATGTTACACAGCCGGCAGTCCGCGTTAATGACAGATCTGTGTATCGAAAAGCTCTTCGCCCTGCATAGAAATGTCATCAGGATATTCCGATCCCCAGTTTCTTCATAGCCTCACCCAGATCAGCAACGATAAGATCAGCTAATCTGTCCGTTTCCTCGGTTGACGGGAGTATGTCAGGCACCATTACCGTAAAGAGTCCCGCTGCCTTGCACGATCTGATGCCGTTATATGAGTCTTCGAAACCGCAGCACTTATCTGGCGTCAGGCCCAGCTTGCTGCATGCCTTAAGGAATATCTCGGGATCGGGCTTGGAGTTTACCACCTCGTCTCCGCACACAAGCACATCAAGATACGGATATGTTCCCAGGACCTTCATCTCATCCTCGACCGAATGCCTTGAAGTCGATGAGGCAAGTGCCACCTTATATCCTTCGGCCTTAAGAGCCTTAATGATCTCAAGGGCATAGGGCTTGAGATCTATCTGCCCGTTACCCAGCATTGCCTTAAACGTGTCTCTTGTCTGCTGACGGAATGATTCTACAGGGAGGTCCTCACCGTATCTTGCGATAAACCTTCTGTTGGTCTCTTCAGAGTTCTGCCCTATCACGCTTAAAGCGAACTCCGTTATGCCTTCAAGACCATTCTCCCTGCCGATCTGCTCCCAACATCTTAAGACAGCCCTCTCTGAATCGATCAGGAGCCCGTCCATGTCGAAAACAAAACCTTCAAATCTTCTTTCCAATCAGACCTCCATCGAGCCTTCGAATACCCTTTCACAGTTGCCTGTCATGTAAACGGTATCGTCGGTGTATCTGATGATGAGATCTCCGCCCTTGAGTATTACTCTGATGTCCTCGCCCTTCTTGCAGTAACCGTTAAGGCATGCTGCAACGACCGTAGCGCAGGCACCTGTACCGCAGGCCATCGTCTCACCTGAACCTCTCTCCCAGACGCGCATCTTGAGAGTGTGGTCATCGATCACTTTAACAAATTCCGTATTGACCCTTTCAGGGAAAAGAGCGGCATTGAACTCGAACTTAGGTCCGATCTTCTCCAAGTCCATAACATCGACTAATTCAGTGAATACCACAGCATGAGGATTGCCCATGGATACGCATGTGATCTTGTATTCTTCTCCGTCGATATCTACGGGGTGATCTATTACATTATCGCCTTCGATATTAACAGGGATCTTGGAGGGCTCAAGTATTGCAGGTCCCATGTCGACCTTGACCCTGACGACAACATCACCTGAAGTCATGAGTTCGAGCTTCTTGATGCCTGACTTGGTCTCTATCGTCATGTGCTTTTTCTTGTGGCCTGCGACATCGTACATGTACTTGCCTACGCACCTTATCGCGTTGCCGCACATGTTACCTTCGGAGCCGTCCAGGTTATACATGATCATCCTGGCATCAGCGACCTTGGAAGGAGCGATGAGGACTATTCCGTCACCGCCTACGCCGAAGTGCCTGTCGCTCATGTAAACGGAGAGTGATTCCGGAGATGCGACCATGTTCTCGAGGCAGTCTATGTAGATGTAATCATTGCCTGCACCCTGCATCTTGATGAAGTCGATCTTTCTTCTCTTCTCGCGCATGTTGTTGATATCAACAAGCTCTGTGTTGATCTCGCTGTAGTGGCTCATCAGGGAATCTGCAAGAGCATCAGCGGTGTCAACAGCCGTAAGGCAGGGAATTCCTAACATGACAGCCCTTCTTCTGAGCTTGACGGAATCTCTTGCGGGGAGCCTTCCCTTTGCTGAAGTAGAGATGATGTAATTGACCTTGCCGCTCTCTAAGAGTGTCATGGTATTGTTCGTATCAGATTCATGGATCTTGGATACTACGGTAACCTCAAGGCCTGACTGACGCAGAGCACTTGCAGTGCCGCCAGTTGCATAGAGCTTGAATCCCAGACCCGCGAACTTCTTGGCGATCTCAACGATCTCGGGCTTATCAGAATCCCTTACCGTGATGAAGACGCCGCCGTTACGATACATCTTGTAACCTGCAGCGACAAGGCCTTTATAAAGTGCCTCCGAGAGGTTTCTTCCTACGCCTAAGACCTCGCCTGTTGACTTCATCTCAGGTCCTAACTGCGTATCTACGTCAGTTAATTTCTCGAATGAGAACACAGGTACCTTGACTGCAGTATAAGGCGACTGGCGGTAGAATCCAGTGCCGTAGTCCATGTCTGCGAGCTTTCTGCCGAGCGACACCTCGATCGCAACATCGACCATCGGGATGCCCGTTACCTTGCTCATGTAAGGAACTGTTCTTGAAGCTCTCGGATTGACCTCAATGACATAGATCCTGTTATCCTTGACGATGTACTGGATATTTACGATGCCTGTAGACTTAAGTCCGTCGCAAAGAGCTATAGTTGTGTCTGCAAGACGCTTATACATATCGTCGTAGATGTGCTTGGCAGGATACATCGCGATGGAGTCACCGGAGTGGATGCCCGCACGCTCAACGTGTTCCATAAGACCGGGAATGAGCACGTCCTTGCCGTCGTAGATGGCGTCGACCTCGATCTCCCTGCCCTGGATGTACTTATCGATGAGAACAGGATTCTCTATGCCCTGGGCTAAGATGATCCTCATGTACTCAGTTACATCTGCATCGCTGAAAGCGATTATCATGTTCTGTCCGCCCAATACGTAGGAAGGACGGAGTAGCACCGGGTATTCGAGCTTGTTTGCAGCTTCCAAGGCCTCATCTAAAGTAAGTACGGAGAAGCCCTTCGGACGCGCGATGTCTAACTTTTCGAGAAGCTCATCGAAGCGTTCCCTGTCTTCTGCCATGTCGATGGAGTCTGCTGATGTTCCAATGATGTTTATGTTGTTCTCAGATAATGTCTTGGTCAGCTTGATCGCCGTCTGTCCGCCGAACGCAACGACTACGCCGTAGGGATTCTCCTGGCGGACGATGTTCATTACGTCCTCAGGTGTCAAAGGTTCGAAGTAGAGCCTGTCTCCCGTGTCGAAGTCCGTGGATACCGTCTCGGGGTTGTTGTTTACTATGACTACCCTGTAACCCAAGGCACGAAGCGCATGGACACAGTGAACGGCAGCATAGTCGAACTCGATGCCCTGGCCGATCCTGATAGGACCTGAACCGAATACTATGACAGTCTTCTTGTCCTTATCGCCTTCCTGCTCGAAGTCAGCTTCGTTCTCGCCGCCCTCGGAAGGGGAATTGAATGTCGCATAGAAGTACGGAGTGCGCGCTGCGAACTCGCCTGCGCAGGTATCTACCATCTTGAACGTGGGCTTTAACTCAAATTCAGGCTTGATGCCGCAGATGCCTGTAAGCGCCTTGTCCGTAAAGCCTAACTTCTTGGCCTTTAAGTATTCTTCAGAAGTAAGAGCCCTGCCGGTCACAGACTTCTCGAAGTCAATAAGGTTCTTGATCTTGGCCAAAAACCAGAGGTCGATCTTGGTATCGGCATGTATCTTATCGATCGTGATGCCTCTTCTTACCGCTTCGGCAACATAGAAGATGCGCTCGTCAGTTACTTCGGTGCAGCCTGCTTCTATGGCTGAATCGTCAAGTTCTGAGAGCTTATTAAGCTTAAGTATCTCAGCGCCTATCTCTGCGCCTCTTACGGCCTTCATCAGAGCGCTCTCGAATGAATCCGAGATCGCCATGACTTCACCCGTTGCCTTCATCTGCGTGCCGAGGTCCCTCTTGGCATAAACGAACTTGTCGAAAGGCCACTTCGGGAACTTGACCGCAACATAGTCTAATGCAGGCTCGAAAGCTGCATATGTGTGGCCCGTTACCGCGTTTACGATCTCATCCAATCTGTAGCCTAAAGCGATCTTGGTCGCAACCTTGGCTATAGGATAACCTGTTGCCTTGGATGCAAGGGCTGAAGATCTTGAAACTCTCGGATTGACCTCTATTACCGCATACTCAAATGAATTGGGGTTAAGAGCGAACTGGCAGTTACATCCGCCTTCAACACCGAGGGCTTCGATGATATTCAAAGACGCTGTTCTCAGCATCTGATACTCTTTGTCAGACAGCGTTACCGCAGGCGCGATTACTATTGAATCTCCGGTGTGAACGCCAACAGGATCCAAGTTCTCCATCGAGCAGACCGTTATGACGTTGCCGTCCTTGTCTCTTACGACTTCGAACTCTATTTCCTTCCAGCCTGCGATGCCTCGCTCTATAAGAACCTGAGTGATAGGAGATAATGCAAGTCCGTTCCTTGCGATCTCATGGAGCTGTTCTTTGTCATTGGCGATACCGCCGCCCGTTCCACCTAATGTGAATGCAGGTCTTACGATTACCGGATAGCCGATCTCATCAGCAAAATCCAATGCATCCTGAAGATCCGTTACGACCTTGGAAGGAATGCAGGGCTGGCCTATGGCCTCCATCGTATCCTTGAATATCTGTCTGTCCTCTGCCTTGTCGATGCACTCAGGTGACGAACCCAGGAGCTGTACGTTGTGCGAATCAAGGAATCCTTCCTTGGCAAGCTGCATACACAGTGTGAGCGCTGTCTGTCCGCCAAGGCCCGAGAGTATGGAGTCAGGCTTTTCGGTCTCTATGATCCTCTTGATCGTAGTAAGCGTCAGAGGCTCGATGTAGATCTTATCCGCCATCGATTTGTCGGTCATGATGGTAGCCGGGTTGGAGTTTACGAGGACGATCTCAATACCGTCTTCCCTTAAGGCTCTGCAAGCCTGCGTTCCGGCGTAGTCAAACTCTGCTGCCTGGCCTATAACGATCGGGCCTGAACCAATTACAAGTACTTTCTTTATTGTCTTATCAAGCGGCATTGTCCTTCACCTCAACCTTCCATCAGCTTTATGAATTCATCGAAAAGGAAATCAGTATCCTGCGGTCCTCCGCATGCTTCAGGGTGGAACTGCACGGAGAAAGCAGGTTCCTTAAGATACCTTAATCCTTCGTTTGTCTTATCGTTGCCGTTAATGAAGAGCTCTTTTGCAACACTCTTGTCCAAACTGTCAGAAACAACGGCATAACCGTGGTTCTGTGATGAGATATATACCCTTCCGGACTCCAGGTTCTTTACGGGATGGTTAGCGCCTCTGTGTCCGTACTTGAGCTTTGTAGTATTAAAGCCGTGCGCAAGCGCTAATATCTGATGTCCAAGGCAGATGCCCATCGTAGGGATCTTATCCTGCATGAGTTCCTTAATGGTCTCTATTGACTTAACATTATCCGTAGGATCTCCGGGGCCGTTGGAGAGGAATATACCATCAGGCTTAATCTCCCTGACCTTATCTGCAGGAGTATCAGCAGGAAGCAGATAGATCTCACAGTTTCTCTTAAGGAGGGATCTTATGATGTTGCTCTTGATGCCGTAATCGAACATAGCAACCGTGAACTTCTTATCACCCTCAGGCTCTAAGACCTCTATTTCTTTAACGGTGACTTCAGCAACCGGATCCTTGATCTTGTAATCCTTTATAGTATCAAGGCTGATATCGGAAGGATCGTCTACGATAGCTCCGTTCATCGTGCCTGACTCTCTTAATGTCTTGGTAAGAGATCTTGTATCTATACCCTTGATGCCCGGAATGCCGTTGTCTTTAAGATATTTCTCAAGGCTTTCCTCACATCTGAAGTTGGAAGGATACTCGCATATCTCCCTGACGATATATCCAGATACCGAAGGAGCCTTGCTCTCGCTGTCAGGCGTTATTACGCCGTAGTTGCCGATAAGAGGGAATGTCTGAACGACTGCCTGACCTTTATAGCTCAGATCCGTCAGGGTCTCTAAGTAAGCCGTCATGGATGTGGTAAAAACGATCTCTGCGACCGTCTCGCCTTCAGATCCTATGGCCTCGCCTTCGTAAACGTTGCCGTTCTCAAGAACAAGATACTTTTTCATTCTTTGCCTCCGTTATAAAAAAAGGCTTTTTCCTGAAGAGAAAAAAGCCTGTAATTACGAGATAAAGCACCTATCCGTGTGCTGCGGGGTCGGCATTACGGAGCTTAAGACTGAAGATGATTTCTTAACCCTGCAGCTCACTTCTACTGCCCTCCCTTTTTTGTTTGCAAAAGGATATCACAAACGTTTATGAAAGAAAAGAAGAAAATTATTACAAATGATATGGGCCATGACGGTTATAGGATTCAGGCAAATCGTCAAACGGCTGAAGCAGTATCCGTCTTCCAACAATTCTTCCGCCTGTTTTCAGTTTTACCTGTCAAAAAAGTTGGATTCTCCTGAAAATCCAACTTTTAAGCAAGGTGTTTTCAAAAAAAGCCGTCCAAAAACCTGGAATGTGACAGAGGGACTGTCCCCTTGTCACATCACGCCTGTTCTGAGTGCTCTGACCAGATATTAGCTGAACCTCTGTCAAGGGCGGTGATGCCGGTGCGGCACATCTCTATGATGCCGAATTTCTTGACATTGTCTATGAATGCGTCGATCTTCTGCGAGTCGCCGGTAACTTCAATTGATATCGCATCTTCAGAGAAGTCTATTATCTTGGATCTGAAGATATTGCACGTCTCGATTATGCCGGGTCTGATCTCATCGTTGTTGGCAAGCTTTATGAGCAGGAGCTCACGCTTGATACAGTCTTCATTGGAGAGGACAACGACCTTCTTGACGTTATAGAGCTTGCCGAGCTGGGATACGACCTGATCCTTGTCCGCATCTTCTGCCGTAAGCGAGATAGTTATGCGTGAATACTCAGGCGACTCTGTCTCACCTACAGTCAAGGTATCGATGTTAAAGCCTCTTCTGGTAAACATGGCTGTTACTCTGGAGAGCACACCTGATTTGTTGTCCACATAAATGGCTATGATGAACTTATTCTTCATTCTCTTCAGCCTCCTTCCATGTTACGAGGTTATCGAAGGTTCCGCCGGGACGGAGCATCGGAAGAACCATTGCATCTTCGTCTATCGCAAGATCTATTACGCATGGGCCGTCAGCCTTAAGGGCATCAAGGAAAGCAGACTTAAACTCGTCTATGTTGTCTGCCTTATAACCCTTGGCTCCAAACGCGGAAGCAAGAGCAACAAAGTCAGTCTTACGGTCAAGCTCAGTACCCGAATAGCGCTTATCGTAGAATAAGGTCTGCCACTGGCGTACCATGCCGAGAACGTTGTTCCTGAATATAACTACGATGAGGGGAACATTATAAGTAACAGCAGTAGCAAGTTCGTTAAGGTTCATGCCGAAGCTTCCGTCACCTGTTATAAGAACCGAAGGCTTCTTAGAGCCAAATGAAGCACCCATAGCTGCGCCCATTCCAAAGCCCATCGTACCGAGGCCGCCGGAGCTTATCCAGGTGCGCTTGTTCTTAAACTTATAAAACTGCGCAGCCCACATCTGATGCTGTCCTACGTCAGTTACGAGTCTCGTCTCATCAGATACGTTATCTGCAATGAATTCAATAGCGGCCCTTGGGAGGAAGTCCTTGTCGTCGTAGGCATCCTTTTCGCGCGCGATGAGGGATGCTATCCTCTCGTCCCATTCGGGCAGAGACTGCTCTTCTGCCTTCTCTGTAAGCCTTACAATGAAGTCTTTAATGTCGCACTGGACACCGAGGTCAACAGTGACGTTCTTGCCTATCTCTGTCCTGTCGCAGTCGATGTGGATCTTCCTGGGATTCAAGGCAAACCTGTCTGTGTTGCCCGTAGCACGGTCAGAAAATCTGACGCCTATCGCGATCAGAAGGTCGCTCTTGGCAAGTGCAACTGATGAGGCAAAATGTCCGTGCATACCCTGCATGCCGAGAAATCTCGGCTCGTCTGTCGGGATCAAAGACAGGCCCATCATGGAGCAGCCCATGTAAGCGCCGATCTTATCAGCGAGCTTTTTGATCTCAGCTCCCATGTCGGCTCTTAAGGCTCCGCCACCGAAGTAGATGTAAGGGCGCTTGGCTTCCCTGATCATGGAAGCCGCCTTCTCGATGTCTTCGTCTGGGGCCTTGTTTATCTCTTGAAGCGCAAGAGGCTCCTTTGTCTCAAACTCGCACTCTTCCTGCTGGATATCCTGCGGGATATCGATGAGTACGGGACCCGGCCTGCCGGACTGCGCGATCTCGAAAGCCGTCCTTACCGTATCAGCGAGATCTTCTATGTTGTCTACAAAGAAATTATGCTTGGTTATCGGGATGGTTATGCCTGTGATATCGATCTCCTGGAAGGCATCGCGTCCGATAAGAGAGCTTCTAACGTTGCCCGTGATCGCAACCAGAGGGATGGAATCGAGGAAAGCCGTTGCTATGCCGGTTACGAGATTCGTAGCGCCGGGGCCTGATGTTGCTATGGCGACTCCGACCTTGCCTGTGGCTCTTGCATATCCGTCAGCAGCATGCACTGCACCCTGCTCGTCAGCGGTGAGGACATGTTTGATCTCACTGCCTTCTCTCATCAGTGCATCGTAAATGTCAATGACAGTTGCTCCCGGATATCCGAAAACAGTATCAACGCCCTGCTCTTTCAAGGTCTCGGTAAGAACCATTGCGCCATTCAGCTTCATGCTTATCCCTCCTTGTTTACATTACCTTTCACAGAGCAAAAAAAATCTCTTCTGCTCCATATAAGCAAAAGAGACGAAATATAATTCCGCGGTACCACTCTTATTGGCCTTAATAGACCCACTCAGTGCATATCAGACAATATGCTTTGCTTTAACGGGCAACCCCGGCCGTTCCTAATGGCTGTAGCTTTCAGTACGGCAGCTCCGGGAGGACTCATCATTACGCTCGCCTATGCCCGCATCTAACCACCGCGGACTCTCTGTATCAGGCAAAAGGCGTATCTTTATTCCCTTCAACGCTTGTAACAACCATTAAAGCACGGGCCGGCCCCTATTGTCAAGAAAACAGATACTTCAATTCCATTCCTGCTCAGCAAAGATCTTATCCAGATCAAAGATCCTTACTCTGGGGAATGTGGTGTCAGTGCCGTAATACACATATGCCTTCATGTTGCTGTCTCTGTCTGAGAGATTATAGAATCTGAAATCTGCGTCGTGATAGTATGTCATATCGGGGATCGCATAGGGCTCAAGATCATCAAACACCTGATGAGCCGTTTCTGCATCAGTAAAATCGATTTCTTCCAACTCTTCCGCGGATATGCTGTCGTCAGTCCCCGTCAGCTTCCACACATAACTCCTGCTTCCGATGAGCAGTGTATTGATCGCAGCATAGCCTTCACTGTTTCCAAAAGAAGTCACGATATAACAGTCGCCGCCCAAAAGCCTGTCGCAGCTTACCGTCTTAACCTCTCCGTCTCCAAAGGTATAAGTAAGGTTATATGAATCACCCCTGTGTCCGACTCCGTCAGGATGGCTGTTTATGAAATCCCAATACTCTGTCTTGTCCACTTTAAGTTCGTACTTCTTATCAAGAGTCATGAAATGGATCTGATTGATTCCTATAAGGTCTTCTTCATCTTCAGACAAGTCGCTCATACTTGTGGTCACGGTCACCACAAGATAAACATAATACGTCTCCTCTGTCGTAGTAACATAGAAACCGCCGTCATAGTGTCCAGGCAAGCCGGCTTCCGTATCTGATGCTATATTTGTAGTCTCAACGATAGTACCTTTGAAGTTCTCGAAAATACCATCCAAGTCAGCTTCTGTATCCGTTCTGTCCAAAAGAGCATCACATAAGAGTCTCTTAAGACCTTCTTCGTCCCTGCTGTCCAGATAATCCAGAAAACCCGCTGCAGTCCTCTTGAACACATTAATGTCAATGGACATCTCACTCTTATCCTTATAAGCCATATTGATGTCACTATAGACCTGTTCTCCCTGATTTGTGTTCTGAGCGACCTTGTTAATGAAAGCACAGGCAGATGTGATAAATAAGACAGCTGTTAATGATAAAACGCAGAGTGTTTTCTTCATGACTCAGATCCTCTCTCCAAAGCCGGTTATCTCCTGCCGTTCTTTATGAAGCTTATCAGTTCTTCAAGATCGTCAAACTCGTCATAGTCGCCCATGATCCCTTCACGATGGTAGACTATGCCTTCCTTCTCATTCCTCTCAAGGCAGTCAAGGAGCTCCTCTACCCCGTATCTTTTGGCAAATTCCGAGAATGCCCTGGCCTTGATCTTATCAGCGAAAAGACCCTTGCGGCAATCTGCTGGCTCGCATTCAAAACAGCCTGCCACGCCTTTATCTATTCCGCATCTTCTGACTTCACACCACTCAGCGTCCTTGCACCATGAGAGCTCCTTAAAACCGTCTCGCCTGCAGCCCTTGCATATAACATTCTCCGAGCAGAGGCAGCATGCCAATCCGCATCTTGCTATACCTAATTCACGCTTCATGTCTTCTCCTTGTTATCATTTGCTCTGTAGCTTTGATTCTTGCTGATAAGGTCTGATATTATCTCGTCTATACTGACCGGCTTATTGTCGTGGCAGTCGAGCTCACAATGGTATATCCTTCCCTTGCTCTCATCAACGAACCTGTCATTGGTGTGCGTGTGTCCGCAAAGATTTATAAGACCGAGCTTAAGCCTCGCGTTATACTCAAAGCTGCTCGTGATCGTAGGATAGTGAGACAGATAGAAACTGAATCCGTCATACTTGATCACGTCAGCATGCCCGAGGACTTCGGTATTGGGACACTCCTTAAGCAGCATAATGCGGGCAGCAGAATCGTGGTTGCCGATGATCACATACTTGCTTCCCTTAAGCTGATTCCAGCGCCTGATGCCGTTCTCATCATCATTGAGCATGACATCGCCAAGAACATAGATATCATCCTCATCATTCACGATGCTGTTCCAATTATCGACGATGGCACTGTCCGCCTCTTCAATATCCTTAAACCCGCGCGGAGCATACATGAAATCCTTGTCATGTCCGAAATGAAGATCTGAAGTAATATAGATCATAATCTTTCCCCCTGCAGCCAATTATACATATTATGAATAACTGACACGCGATCCGTTATGTGTTAACCGGACTGCAGCTTAAGTTCCATAAAAACATCGGCATACACATTATCATTATAACGGACAGTACCGGTAAAACCATACCGCCTGTAAAGCCTTGCTGCGTCTTCATACTTTGATATGGAATCAAGGACTAGCCTTAAAAAACCTTGTGACCTCGCGAAAGATACTGCTTCATCAAGAAGCTTATATCCCCAGCCCATGCCTCTGAAGCTGCTGTCAACGTATAAAGCCTTGAGTTCTGCTGTGTTCTTATCAAGCTTTGCTACCGCTGCGGTGCCCAAGACCCTGCCGCGTTCTGTAAGGCACCAGAAACGCTCAAAATGATCGTCTATCTCATTATAGAAACTGTGTCTTCCATGAGGTTCAAAGGACTTTCCCAGTTCTTCAAAGCATTCTGAAGTAAAACGGAATACTTCATCTTTAAGGTCGTCACTGTAAATTACCAACTGTGGCATGGCTGATCACAATTCCTTATAGTACGGACAGATATTCACATAGTGCCCGTCCTTCGTCCTGAAGCCGCCCTTAATGGTTCCGAGCTGCGTAAAGCCTAGCCTCTCATAAAGATGCCTCGCATGGATATTACTCTCTACAACAGCATTAAACTGAAGGACCCTGAAGCCAAGATCCTTACCCTTCTTAAGACAGTCTAAGACCAGCTGCCCGCCTATATGCCTGCCCCTTAACTCAGATGATACCGCATAACTTGCGTTGCATATGTGACCGCATCTGCCGACATTGTTTGGATGAAGTATGTAGAGCCCTAATACCCTGCCGTCTTCTTCTGCAACACCTGTATAGCTCTGAGACGCGAAAAACTGAGCTCCGCTATCCTCATCAAGCACATCTTCCTGGGGAAAAGCTATGCCTTCAAGAACGACTTCGTTCCAGATACTGATCATCTCAGGCAAGTCGCTGTCTGTGTATTCACGTACTACCATAGGAACCTCCGGTGTGACAAAAGGCATGTCCCCTTGTCACATTATCTGTCTTCTCTGTAGTAGTTCCTACCGATGGAAGCAGGTTCGTTAGAGCTGTTCTTCTTGCTTATCGAAGTGATGATAAGGACAAGGAGAGTGATAATGAAAGGCAGAGCTGAGAAGAACTGTGCGGGTATCTTGTTAAGCCAGCCTAATGTGTTCGGGAAGTTATAAGCTATGGTTGCGTTATAGACTCTTAATGTATTGAAGAAACCGAAAATAAGAGTGCCGAGGAGAGCCTTGGCGGGATTCCAGTTAGCGAAGATAACGAGAGCTATGGCGATCCAGCCGTAACCGTTGATCCAGCAGTTGGATCCTTCGAAGGTTCCGCCCATGTTAAGACCCATGTAAAGGCCGCCTATACCCATGATGCCTGAACCGATGATTATGTGGATATACTTCATGCGGGTAACATTGATGCCGGCAGAGTCGGCAGCACCCGGATTCTCACCTATAGCCCTGAGCTTAAGGCCCGGCATTGTCTTGGCAAAATATGCCCACATCAGAACTGCGATGGCAATGCCGAGATAGACAAGGATATTGTGCGAGAACAATCCCTTGCCGAGGATCGGAATCTTGGACAGCAAAGGGATCTCAACATCTCTGAACTGGTCTGCAAGAGTCGTGTCGTTTAACTTGGGCCATCCGCCCTTGGAGTTGGAAAGACCATTGCCGATAAAGTAATAGAAGGCTACACCGAATGTCGTTATGGTAAGACCCGTTACGTTCTGGTTTGCCTGAAGCGTTACGGTAAGGAATGCAAAAACAAGGCCTGTAAGTCCTGCCGTAAGGAAAGCGACAAGAACACCGACGAATAGGCTGTTTGTCCTGCAGGCAGCTATATATCCGCATACAGCGCCGATAGCCATGGTGCCTTCAACGCCGAGGTTGAGGCTGCCGCTCTTTTCGATCATGATCTCGCCCGTCGTGCCGTAAAGGAGCGCGATGTTATAGACAACGATATTGAACAGGAACATCGTGATTACATTGATCATTTCTCCTGCCCTCCTTTGCGCGCGATCTTGAAGGTTGCAACGAAGTCAGCTGCAAGTACCGAGAAGAGTATTATGCCCTGGAGAAGATCTGCAAAATTGCTGTCTATTGCAGGATACTGCGTTGCTGCAGCCTGGCATCCGTACTGAAGGACAGAGATAAGGAGAGTAGTAACAAAGATGGCGGGTACCGAGAGCTTGGCAAGCCATGCCACGATGATGCCGGTCCATCCCGCGTTGTTGGTGATGCTCTCCGATATCGTTCCTGCAGTCGCAGTCGCAAGGCCTGAAGCAAGACCTATGAGCGCGGCTGAGATGAACATCGTTCTTAAGACTATCTTTCCGACCTTCATTCCCGCATATTTTGCAGTAGCAGAAGAATCTCCCACAACGGATATCTCATAGCCCTGCTTGGTGTACTTGAGATAAACGTAGATGATCACCGTGATGATGATGGCAGCGATGACGGAATAGAGCAAAGTGAAGTTTCCGATCTTGATGCCGCCCATCTTGCAGTTGTCAGCGAACTGACCGAATATAGGTCTCTCGGATTCAGGATTAAGGAAGAAGTTCCAGGGGGCCTTGGTGCTGCCAAGATACCTTATGAGATACAGCATTATGTAGTTTAGCATCAGCGTCATGAGAGTCTCATTGGTGTTGAACCTGACCTTGAGCGCAGCTACCGCAAGACCTATTATTCCCGCAGAAAGTGAAGCTGCCAGGCACATCAGTGTGATGGTAACTATCTTGGGCATACTGCCGCTGTTAAATGCCACGATGGCAGCGCAGATAGAACCTATAAGGAACTCGCCCTCGCCTCCTATATTCCAGAAACGCATCTTGAACGCAAGACCTAATGCAAGCGAAGTGATGAGCAGAGGCACAAATATCTTAAGAAGACCTTCTATGCACTTATAAGCATAGCGGTTGCCGATAAGGCCCATAGTGAGCATCCTCTTATAGTACTCGAACGGATTGATGCCGAGGCCTGAGAGCAGCAGCGCACCGATCCCCAAAGAGATCAGGATGCCGACAGCATAACAGATGATCAGTCTTCTGATGGAGAAATCAGCACGCCTTACGAGATGGAAATCAGACATGTCCTTCCTCCTTCTTCTCTTCGATGGCGGAATCCTTGGCGATACCGTCAGTCTTGCCTTCCTTGTTTACGATATTAAGGGCGCCCGTCATCATGAGACCAATGTCTTCTTTTGTCGTATGGCCGCTATTGACAACGCCCTGAAGCTTGCCGTGGCACATTACCATTATCTTGTCACACAGAGCCAGCATGACATCTAAGTCTTCACCAACGAAAAGGATGCCCACGCCCTTCTTTTTCTGTTCGTTTAAAATGTCGTAGATCATGTATGAGGAATTGATATCAAGACCTCTTACAGGATATGCGGTAATAAGGACATTAGGACCGGCCTTGATCTCACGTCCCAGAAGGACCTTCTGGACGTTTCCGCCGGAGAGCCTTCTTACAGGTGTCTCAGTGGACGGTGTTACGATCTCTAATTTGTCTATGGTCTTCTGAGCTTCCTGCCTTGCGCTCTTTCTGTCGACAAAGATGCCCTTGGCTTCGTTATAGTTCTTGAGGATCATGTTATCCGTAATGGACAGTGAAGGAGCAAGTCCCATACCGAGTCTGTCCTCAGGAATGAAGCTCATTGAGATGCCGTGCTCTAAGATCTTCTTAGGAGGCATTCCCACTATGCTCTCGCCTTCATGGATCATCTGGCCTTTCTCTATTGGCCTTAAGCCTGCTATGGCTTCGCAGAGCTCTTTCTGGCCGGAGCCTGCTATGCCTGCAACACCGAGCATCTCGCCGCCTCTTATGTAGAAGTTCATGCCGTCGACTGCTATGGCGCCTTCATCATTCTTGACTGTCAGGTCCCTTATCTCGAGCAGCGGATGTGTCTTCTCGACGATGGGGCGCGTGATATTAAGATCGATCTTGCGGCCCACCATAAGTTCTGTAAGCTCTTTTTCTGATGTCTTCTTAGTCTCTACGCTGCCGACATATTCGCCGTGTCTTAAGACCGCGACCCTGTCAGATATATCCATAACCTCGTTGAGCTTATGCGTGATTATTACTACCGAGTGTCCCTCGCTCTTCATCTTGCGGAGCACATCGAAAAGACGTTCAACCTCCTGCACGGTCAACACCGCGGTAGGTTCGTCCAGTATTATTATCTTAGCGCCGTAGCAGAGGACCTTTAAGATCTCTAAAGTCTGCTTCTCTGATACGGGCATGTTGTATACATACTTATCCGGATCTATGTTAAAGCCGAATTTGGCTGCAGTATCCAGTACTTCCTTGCGGGTGGTGTCTTTCTTGAAGATAGTTCCCGCTTCTTTCCCCATTCCTATCCTTATGTTGTCCAGGGCCGTAAAGCGCTCTACCAGCTTGAAGTGCTGGTGCACCATTCCTATCCCTAATTTGCCGGCAGATTCAGGTGAATTGATCTTGACCTCTTTGCCGTCCATAAAAATAGAACCGCTGTCGGGCATGTAGATGCCCGACAGCATGTTCATAAGTGTCGTTTTGCCTGATCCGTTCTCGCCAAGGAGAGCTAATATCTCTCCCTTGCCCACGGACAGGTCGATATTCTTGTTGGCGGCTACAGAGCCAAAGTTTTTGCATATTCCCTTAAGCTCGATAGCTGCACTCATAATATTAGCCCTCAGCTGAGTTAACCTGTGTTACGCCTGCAACATAGTAGTTCATGGAACCCTGGATGACGCCATCGTCGATAGAGCCTTCACCTGCTGCTGCGATGACCGTGCCGTCTGAAGCAACAAGATCCTTGTCTGTCTGTGTTGCTGCAACGCTGCCGGCATCACCTGAGAATGAGAGAGCTGTTCCTGAGAATACATCCCATTCACCGTTCTTCATGAGGTCTGTAGCGATGTCGATAGCTTCCTGAGCCTGGGGCTCGTTGTTTGCTGAAAGCTCTGATACAGCAACGAGACCTGAGTTGATTCCTTCATAGTAGTTGCCTACTGTTGTCATGAATGTTGAAGGATCATCCATAGCTGCCTTGATAGCTGTTGCGTAGTATGCGCTCCAGTTCCAGATAGGTGCGCAGAGGTGGGAATCAGGTGCTTCAGCAGTCATGTCTGAATTGTAGCCGCATCCGTAAACGCCCTTCTCGTTAGCAACGATCTGAGGCTGAGCGGAATCGCAGTGCTGAGCGATAACGCAGCATCCGAATGTGTCGATGAGAGTCTCAGCTGCCTGTCTCTCAAGATCCTGGTCACCCCATGTGTAGATCTCATATACATTAACATGAGCATCAGGGTTAACTGACTGGCATCCTAATGCGAAAGCGTTGATGCCTGAGCATGTCTCGGCATACTCTGTACCCCAGGCGGATACATAGCCGATCTCATTGTTGCCCAAAGCAAGTGACTTGTAACCTGCAGCGATACCTGCAAGGTAACGAGCCTGGTAGATCCTGCCGAAGTAGTTGTTAAAGTTAGTGTCGTTGGACTTGTAACCTGTAGCGTGTGAGAAGATGATGTCAGGATACTCTGCTGCAGCCTCTTCCAAAGCATCGATATAACCAAAGCTGATACCGAAGATGATGTCGCATCCCTCACCTGCAAGCTGGTCTACAGCAGCCTTAACCTGCTCTGCATCCTCAGGAACATTGTCAACGATTGACAGATCCTTGGTAGGATCAAGACCTACCTGCTCCATAGCCTCAGTAATGCCCTTGTGGTGAGCATAGGTGTAGCCGGAAGTGTCGTTCTGGCTGTTGATGTAGATGGCACCGACTCTGAAGTCGCTTTCACTGCCACCTTCTGTGCTTGCGCAACCTGCAAATGCAAATGCTGACATAGCTGCAAGTGAAGCTGTAAGCACGAGTGAAATCAGTTTCTTCATAACTGCCTCCAAATACTTTTTTATATGCAGAAAAAATGCATATCGTAGTTTAAACAGATCACTCCTGTGGTCTGAATGTGAGGGAATCATCGCTCATGGAATCAATTATCGCAAGTGATTCCACTCTTACTCCCTCGGCTCTGAACTTGTCTCCGCCGCCCTGGAAACCCTTCTCTATCGCGACCGCAGCTCCCGCGAGCTTTGCTCCGGCCTTACTCACTATCTCGATAAGTCCTTTAAGGGCATTGCCCTTGGCAAGGAAATCGTCAACGATGAGGACCGTATCGTCAGGTGACAGATATTCTGCACCGATAACGATCTTATATGTCTTCTGGTGGGTGTAGGAATAGACTTCGGACGTGATTATGCTGTCTGAAAGATTGATGCTCGCATGTTTCTTGGCGAATACGACGGGGACACCGATCTGGAAACCTGCCGCAAAAGCAACAGCAATGCCTGATGACTCTATGGTAAGCACCTTGGTGATCCCTTCGTCCTTGAACAGACGTGCGATCTCACTGCCCATATCCATAAGGAGCGTTGTATCTATCTGCTGGTTAAGAAAGCTTCCTACCTTAAGTATCTCACC
Source organism: uncultured Clostridia bacterium (assembly GCA_946187935.1). GTDB lineage: Bacteria > Bacillota > Clostridia > Saccharofermentanales > Saccharofermentanaceae > Saccharofermentans. The sequence continues at coordinate 36,231 of CAMHSJ010000007.1, read as the reverse complement.
GGGCAGGATCTGTCCCTCCGACAGTATCTTCTCTTCTAAAGCGCGAATAAATATCACCTCCCAAGCACCCTTCAATTTTAAAACATTACAATTAGATGTCAAATGAAAAATCAGACATAAAAGGTATGAATGCACCAAAATAAAACAGGGCTGCATATCTTAATGCAACCCCGTGTTGATCATTTTACGGATCTGTATTAATTGGCTCCGATAATTCCGTAGACCTTCTCTAAGTCTCCGTCTGCTTCGTAGATCTTCTCGAAGTCAGGACCGTCGACCGTAAGCTTGTCCATAAGGCGCGTAGCAAGACCTTCGACAACATTCTTCTTCTCGGTGAGGATACGCTTAGCTTCCGCGTAGCAAGAGTCGATTATGCCCTTGACCTCCTCGTCTATGGCGGCAGCAGTCTGGTCAGAATAGCTCTGGACCTGTCCCATTGAATATCCGAGGAATACCTCTTCGTTCTCATCGCCGAAGACCATGTTCTTGAACTTCTTGGAGAATCCGTAGCGCTTGATCATGTTCTTGGCAAGGCTGTTGCAGTTCTGAAGATCCGAAGCAGCTCCCGTGGAGACCTCGCCTAAGAACACTTCTTCTGCTGCTCTTCCGCCAAGACTCATCGTGATGGTGTCAAGGAGCATCTTCTCTGTGTAGAAGTCAGTATCTTCCACAGGCTTGAATGCCGTATATCCGCCTGCTCTTCCGACAGGGATGATAGTGACCCTGTCTACCTTCTCGAACTCTGATGTTGCCTTGAGGACAACGGCATGACCAGCCTCGTGGTAAGCGGTAAGGCGCTTGACCTTATCTGTGAGCTTCTTGGAATTCTTCTGGGGGCCCATCTGAACACGGAATGTCGCATCAGTTATGGCCTCCATGTCGATCTTCTCCTTGTTGTGACGGGCAGACATAAGAGCTGCCTCGTTAAGGAGGTTGGCAAGATCAGCACCTGTGAAACCAACTGTCGATAAAGCGACCTCGTGTAGATCGACATCGTCTGCCAGAGGCTTATCCTTGGCATGGACCTTAAGAATGGCTTCTCTCTCATCAGCATTAGGCTCGTTGACCATGATCCTTCGATCGAATCTTCCCGGTCTTAACAGAGCCGGGTCAAGAACGTCAACTCTGTTTGTCGCCGCGATGACTATTACGTTGTCTGACGAATCGAAACCGTCCATCTCAACAAGTATCTGGTTAAGCGTCTGCTCACGCTCGTCCTGTCCGCCGCCAAGGCCTGCGCCTCTCTTGCGTCCTACGGCATCGATCTCGTCGATGAAGAGAACTGAAGGAGCTTCTTTCTTGGCGTCCTGGAAAAGGCTTCTTACACGTGAAGCACCTACACCTACGAGCATCTCAACGAAGTCAGAGCCTGAGATGTAGAAGAACTTACACTTGGCTTCGCCGGCAACCGCCTTGGCGAGGAGAGTCTTACCCGTACCGGGGGCACCGTAGAGAAGTACGCCTCTGGGGATCTTGGCTCCGAGCTTCTTATACTTCTCAGGGTTCTTGAGGAAATCAACGACTTCGCTTAATTCCTGCTTCTCTTCAAGAGAACCTGCAACATCTTCAAATGTCGTCATGTCCTTCTTGTTAGGATCAAGGAGGCGAGCACGGTTATTACCGAAACTGAATACGCTGTTGCCGTCCTTGCTCTGCTTGGTGATGCTGAGGAAGATGAGTCCTACGACTACTATCGTTCCTACGATCATGAGTATCTCTATAAGTGATGACCAGTCAAAAGGCTCGGTGTATGTATAATCACCTATCTGTCCGTTTGCCTTGGCGGCTTCAAGTCTCTCGATGAGATCATCAACATATTCGTAAGGAATATCCTGTGAGATCTTGGTGGGACGCTCTGCATCAGCAGCCTTGTAAGTTACTGTTACGGTAGTGCCGTAAACTTCTACCATCGAGACATCGTTGTCATCGCTCTCAATGGTGGCCAGGACACTCGACAATGTGGTCTTGTTCTTCGAAGCCCCCTGGGAATTGTTGTTGAAGAGCATGGTAGCGAATGCAACGATCACGACGAGCATGATCAGATAGAAGAACAATCCGCTTCCCGGTCTCTTCATTCCGTCTTTGTTATCTGCCATTTATCTTATCCCTTCCTGACGATCCTAATGTCGTCAAAGTTCCTATATTCCCCGTCCAAGTCCAGTCCGTATCCTACGATGAACTCATCGGGTATGGTAATGCCGTTATAGTCCGGCTTAAGGTCATTTACTCTCCTGGCGGGCTTGTCAAAAGCCGTGCAGATCTTAAGAGAAGAAGGTCCGCGCTTAAGGAGCTGGTGCTTAAGCAGTTCGAGCGTCCTGCCTGTATCGATTATGTCCTCTACGATGAGTACATCCTTGCCCTCGATATCGTAGCTCATGTCCTTCTTGATCTTGAGATTGCCTGAAGACACCTCTCCGACATAGCTCGACACCTGCATGAAGTCTACTATGACAGGCATCTTGAGCCTTCTTACAAGATCAGATGTAAAGATGAATGCTCCTGTAAGGATCCCGCAGACTATAAGGGACTTGCCCTCATAATCCTTGTTGATCTGAGCGCTCATCCTGTCGAGCATCTCCTCTATCTGCTCATGTGTCACCAAGACTTCAGATGTATCAAGATTCTCATTAATCATCTAAGATGCGCCTTTCTATCTCGAGCCTGATAAAACTCCCCGTCTCACAGGCCTGCTCTTTATATCTGTCCCTGCTCTTGGCGGAAGTAAACCCCTCGCTGTGACCGAAACCAGGGATCCATAAGATCCTGTCTCCTGATCTGACATAAAGGACATTCTTCCTTGAAGCCTTGGGGATCTTAAGGTCTGTAAAGATCCTTGAGATCTTCTTGCTCCCCGAAGAACCGGCCTTGGCAAATGACAGCTTCAGGTCATCTTCTTGTGCCAGAGCATTGGCGATCGTGATCTTCTCCTTATTATTTAGAGGATAGAACCACGAATAGTTATTATACTCTAACTCGTCCCCATTCTCAACGATGACGGCAGCTGCAGTAACGGTAAGATCTCCGATGTCAGCCCTTAGTCCATCAGTAATATCAAGTGAAACGGGCTCTTCTGATACAAGATATCCCATCCTGCCCGTGATATAGCGGTAAGCCTCATCTTCATCAGCAGCGAAAAGAACATATCCCTCATGCGTGATGAACTTCCTGTTAAAAGGCATGTCGAGGACAGTATTGCCGCCACCGGTTATCCTGCTGTCACACTCTTCGGTATTGACCAGTTCAAGGTCCGTCAGATGGCCGAATGTATCAAGCCACAGACGCCTTAATACCCTGGTCCTTATGCTCTTGTGATATGAAGCATACAGTTCAGCTCTTATCCCTCTGCCGCTCCTGCACGCCTCATATGCCTTGTCTGCTTCTTTTTCGATAAAGTCAGAATCTTCTTCAAGAAGCATGTTTGCCTTATAAAGGCTCCTAATAGGATCATCAGAAAGTCCCCTGCTCTGTGCGATCTTAGGTATTATCTCGTTACGCCAGACATTTCTGGTGCAGCATGAAAGCTCATTTGTGAAATCCCGGGCATAAGCAATGCCTCTTTGATCCAAGAGTGAGATGAGCTCAGCCTTCCTCAGGCACAAAAGAGGCCTTATGATGTCACCTGCATAAGGTCTTGGAGCGATAAGGCCCTTAAGCCCTGATCCCCTGAAGAGATTCATCAGCATGGTCTCAGCAAGATCGTCCATGTGATGGGCCGTAGCGATCCTTACGCACCTTTCTTCTGCGATCTCATCTTTATACTCTGAAAAAGCCTGATATCTGAGCTTTCTGCCCTGTGTCTCTTCGGACAGTCTGTTCTCTTTGGCAAGTGCTGCCACGTCAAAGCTAAAGACCTTGAGCGGCAGGTGCTTTGATCTTGCGTAATCTTCAACGAGCTTCTGGTCAGCCATACAATCGTCCGGCCTTAAGTTGTGATTTACGTGGACCAGCCTCAACTCGGCATTAATGACTCCCGTATCCTTAAGCTCAGATAAGATCTCCGTAAGAGCAAGAGAATCAGGCCCGCCTGAACATCCTATGATGATCACATCACAGTTAAAGAGATCATGCTTATTGCCGTATTCTGCTGCCTTATCAAATATCGTCATCGGACATAAATCCGCTCGGGAAATTCTCATTCATATCATTGAAAAGACCGTCATCGGGTTCCGGGATGTTCTCCTCAGGCTCCGGCGGATCAGGAATGTTATCTTCAAAATGATGGTCCTGCGCGCTGCTTTGTGATGACTGCGTACGCGTATAAGGAGAAGATGGTTCTTCCGGCGCATTCTTGTCGGGTTCGATAAAGAGTGTCCTCTTGGGGATCCAGCAGACCTTGATCCTCTCTGTCGAACCGTGTCTGTTCTTCTCCAAGTAGATATAAGCTGTCTCGACAGTATCTTCTGTCCTCTGCTTGTCATCGCCCTTGGTATAATAGCTCGGCCTGTCGATGAACATGACCGTATCGGCATCCTGCTCGATGGAACCTGAATCACGAAGGTCAGAAAGCTGGGGTGTGTGATCCTCGTCCTTGGCAGCACGTCTGCTCATCTGCGACAGAGCGATGATCGGAACATTAAGCTCCTTGGCAAGGACCTTGAGGCTTCTTGTTATCGCAGAGACTTCTTCGTTTCTTGAGCTGCTCTTAGTGGGCATCGTCATGAGCTGTAAGTAGTCGATGATGATGAGTCCCGGAGCAGATTCAGGACGCGCGTTAAGTCCCGTGATCTTGGACTTGATGCTGATCGGGTTGGAACCAGGAGTATCATCAACATATATCGGAAATTCAGACAGCTTCTCAAGCGCTGCCTCAAGCTGCCTGTTGTCGTTCTCATCCATCTTGCGCGTGAAGAGGATCTTGTTTATCGATCTATCCATACTTGCGGATAGGAGCCTGTTGGCGATCTCCGTCTTGCTCATCTCGAGCGCGAAGAAAGCAACGGGGATCCCGTTAGCCGCAACGTTTGATGCAATGTTAATGGCAAATGCGGACTTACCCATACCGGGTCTTGCAGCAATGATGTTAAGTGATCCGGGGTGAAGGCCTCCCAAGACCGTATCAAGGCGCTTAAAGCCTGTCCTGATCTTGTTGCCTGCCTCACCGCTGATCTCAGCAGTAATGTTCTGAACTGCAGTCTTTAAGATGCTGCTCAAGATCTCGACACCTGAAGACGAGTCAGTTGTCTTGAGTTTGGAGATCTCAGCAATGGTGTGGTCTGCAAGAAGATCTGCCGTCTTGTCGCCCTTTAAGACCTCATTCCTGCAGTCAGAAAGAGTCTTATCGAGTTTCCTAAGCTGGCTTTTTGATCTTAACTGCTCTACGTATTCACCCAAAGATGCCTTGGACGCAACAGTGTCAGCTACATTATAGATGTAGACGAGTCCGCCCATCTTATCGTAATCAGCTGTCTTCTCCAAGATGCCTGAGACAGTAAACCTGTCCACAGACTTGCCTTCGTAGAAGAGATTCATTACCGCAGTATAGATTGAAGCATTTCTCCAGTCAGAGAAATCGTCTGATTCAAGGCCTTTGCCTACGACATCTATGACCGCCTTCTCGTTGCGCATGCAAAGAGCGAGGACAGCCATCTCGACACCGACATCGGTCATCGATCTGTTATCGTTTATGTCGAGAAGATTCTCGTCGTAATCGGGCATCATGAGAAAACTCCTTATTCAGCAGAGGAAACTTCCACATTCACGTCACAGGATACTTCGGGATGGAGCTTGACCCTTACTCCGAAGACACCGACGCTCTTGATGGGGGAAGGAATGACGACCTTCTTCTTATCCACATCGAAGCCTGCCTTCTTAAGAGCATCAGCGATATCAGCGGATGTGACTGCCCCGTAGAGCTTGCCGTCTCTTCCGCCCTTGGCAACAACATTGATAGTCTTGCCGTTTAAGACTTCCTTGGTCTTCTTTGCTTCCTCGAGAGCGCGTCTGGCATGTTCCTTGGCTGCTCCCTGCTGAAGCTTAACGTCGTTGAGGTTGGAAGATGTCATCTCTTTGGCAAGACCCTTCTTGAAGAGAAAATTCCTCGCATAGCCGTCACTGACATCGACGACATCATTTGACTTGCCGAGCTTCTTAACATCCTGAAGCAATATTACTTTCATTTCCTAAACCTCCTAGCTAAAAAAGCAGGGCGTCTTAAAGACATTCATATGCCCTAAGACGCCCTGTCGTTGTTTGATGTATTAGACTTCCGTCTCTCTTACATAGCGATTACTTAACTGCGTAAGGGAGAAGGGCGATCTGACGTGCACGCTTGATAGCTGTTGTTACTTCACGCTGATGGATAGCGCAAGCGCCTGTCATTCTCTTGGGAAGGATCTTTCCTGATTCGGAAATGTACTTCTTGAGATTGTCAGCGTCCATAAAGTCGATGCTCTCGACCTTGTTAGCGCAGAAGTAGCAAACCTTCCTGCGGCTACGTCTCTGTCTCATGTTGCCGGAGAACTCTCTTCCGGCCTTGGGTGCTCTGTTCTCAGCCATTTTACTTTACTCCTTGTAAATTAAAGTTCGAACGGAAGCTCAACGTCACCGCCGCCAAAACCTGAATCAGAATCATCGATCTGGGTCTTGGGAGCTGTAGGAGCGGCAGCTGCTGCGCTGCCCTGAGCAGGCTGATTGTAGGTCTCCTGAGGCTTGCTGTTGTAATTGGTATTACCGCCCTCATTGCTGCCCTTGGAATCAACGAACTCTACGTCTTCTACAAGAACTTCAGTGACATATTTCTTCTGTCCGCTCTGGTCCTCGTAAGTACGGGTCTGAATGGAACCTGTAACAGCCATCTTGCTGCCCTTGCGGAAATACTTACCGATAAATGCAGCTGTCTGTCTCCAGGCGACGCAGTTGATGAAATCAGCCTGCCTCTCACCATTCTGGTCCTTGAAACGGCGGTCGCATGCGATCGTAAAGTTTACGATCTGTGTCTGGTTAGCCGTTAACTTGACCTCAGGATCCCGTGTGATTCTTCCGATTAAAATTACCTTGTTCATCTAATTACCTTCCTTGAACACGTCAATGTGAATTACTCACCGACACGAACAATGAGATAGCGGATTACACCATCAGTGATCTTGAGAACACGCTCAAGTTCCTTAGGGAAATCACTATCGGCAGTAAAGTTAGCCTGAACATAGTAGCCGTTCTTCTCACCATCGATCTCATAGGCAAGCTCTTTGTTTCCAAGAGAATCCAAAGAGTTCAGGGTTGCACCTGATTCGATCTTTGCCTTGATTGTGTCAGTAAGAGAAGCGCTGCCCTCTTCGCCAAGTGAAGCTCCGAGTACTACGATCAAACGATATGTGTTTGCCATTCTATTCACCTCCTTCTGGTCTGTGCGGCCCGTTCGATCCGGGCAAGGATGCCGTTAATATAAAAATACGGCAGTGGAAAGAATAACACAGCCTGTGCCTAATATCAAGCACATAACTCTAATTACCGATCATCTTTCGTGTCCAACCTAAATCTTACAAAACTATACTACAACATCAGATTGTAAAAGTATACAGCGTTTAAAACGTATGTTTGCTTTTTTGAAAGATTGAGATTTTTGTTAGCAGCGCTCGATTCCAAGCTGTTTTAAGATATAAGGGAACAGGAGCTCGAGCCAGGCTTTGAGAGCCGATACGGTATGCTCGTAAGTCTTCTCATTCTCTCCCCTGGGATCAGGGATAGAGATTGCTGCGATCTTGCCGTCCTCATTCCTGAAGATTATACCGTTCGCAGCAGCAAAAGTAGATAACGAAAAGACCTTGTCCTTTATGCGCGGGAATGCCTTGGTGATGCTAAATGCCTGCTCGTCCCTTAGAGTAAGGATGAGATCGTTGGCATCGTAACAAGCAGGATCTGCTCTCATGGCCTTATGTCCTGACATCGAATAGCCGAGGGTATCCTTAAGGACCCTGCACATATCAGGGTCAGGTGAGGCTCCCGTCGATGCGTTGATGCCTGCTGATTCAGCATAGAGTTCACAGCCTATGTCCTTATCATCTCTTAATCTGTAAGGAGCCTGGCCGTTAATGAGATTTCTCATGACGGCTTCAAGGCAGGGTGACAGACAAGTGTTGTCATCACAGACAAAGAGCACTGAAGATGTATATGTATCTCTGAAATGGTCCAAGGGCAGTTCGCGCCTTGCAGGTCTTGAAGGCTTGGGCATGCCGGGAGCGATCTGTCCCATGCCGCCTGAAGCTTTGGAAAGCCTGTTCATGTATGCTTTTGAAAGGCCTGCTCCGCTAAAGCCCTGGGCTAAGATGTAATCTACTTCCTGCATGTCAAGATGCCTTAATCCTGCGAACAGTCCGTGCGATGCCGCCCTTACGTCGGCAGAGTTTCCGTAGCAGAAGATCTCGGTGTGTGAGAGGATGATCTTATCGTCCATCTTTTCTATCAGGAGCTTTACCTCGATGCCGCAGTAAAGGCCGATGCGTGCTAACGGCTTGTCCTTAAGGATCTGTCTTATCCTGAAGATGAAGGGGGATAAGATATCGACGAGCTCCTGCTTGGCATCGTCGTCCATCGCCTTGAAATCAGGCTTGGTAACGTCAGTATTAACGGTGACATCGTAGCCTTCAAAATCATCGTTTATGAGCTTAACCTTATCAGGCATGGACATTATCTCGACCTGAGCTACGGGGGCATAGTGGCGGTATTTCATGCCGGGAGCCTTGGGGACATCGCCTGCCTTAAGGCTGCCTGCTTCTTCGGGGCTCTCCGAAGATACGGTCCTGATCGCTTCTTCAGTGACCGCGCCGGGTCTTAAGATCACAGGCACATCGCCGGTGCAGTCCACGACCGTTGACTCAAGCCCGAATGTCGAATCACCGCCGTCGATACAGGCGTATATATACCTGTCCATATCCTCCATTACGGAAGCAGCCGACGTCGGTGAAGGGCTGCCAGACAGGTTTGCTGAAGGTGCTGCCACAGGCACTTTGCAGGCAGCAAGGAACCTGTTTGCCGTCTCATCAGAAGGCATCCTCACGCCTACAGTGTCAAGACCTGCCGTGACCTCAGATGGTATCCTGTCAGACTTTTTCATTATTATCGTGATGGGGCCGGGCATAAATGCATCTATTAGCTTTCTGGCAAGAGGAGTGATCTCAGATACGATGTCTTCTATCTGACTCTTGTCTGCTATGTGGCAGATGAGAGGGTTGTCGCCCGGTCGCCCCTTGGCTTCGAAGATGCCTTTAACGGCCTCACTGTCAAATGCATTGGCACCGAGGCCATATACAGTTTCCGTGGGAAAAGCGACGATCTCGCCGCCAGCAAGATGCTTTGCAGCATCTTTGATCCCTTCCGTATCATCTGATCTTACAAGAAGCGTCTTATCGTATTTGATCCTTCGTTCCATTTATGTCTCCTCTGCCGCGCTCGCGAGCGTAAGCGCGTCTATTATCTCATCAAGGTCTCCTGCGAGAATGCTCTCGAGCTTATAGAGCGTGAGTCCTATCCTGTGGTCAGTCACTCTTCCCTGATGGTAATTATACGTCCTGATCCTCTCGGATCTGTCTCCCATTCCTACCTGTGATCTTCTCTGATCGTTCTCGCTGCTGACGTCGTTGTTCCTTGCTATGTCCCAGAGGCGGCTCTGCAGTACTGCCATCGCCTTTTCCTTGTTCTGGATCTGCGATCTTTCGTCCTGGCATGTAACGACGATGCCTGTAGGAATATGGGTGATCCTTATGGCTGAAGAGGTCTTGTTGATATGCTGTCCGCCTGCGCCTGAGGACCTATATCTGTCGATCTTGAGATCCTTGGGATCGATCGTTACTTCAGTAGCTTCAGCTTCGGGAAGAACGGCTACTGTTGCCGTCGATGTGTGCACTCTTCCGCCCGATTCAGTGACTGGAACGCGCTGGACCCTGTGCACTCCCGACTCGAACTTGAACCTGCTGTACGCGCCGTATCCTGCGATCTCGACGACGACTTCCTTAAATCCTCCGAGGCCTGTCGGGCTCTCGTCTATCCTGGTCATGACAAATCCCTTGGAAGCTGCATAAGCTGAATACATCTTGAGCAGATCACCAGCGAAAAGAGCGGACTCTTCTCCGCCTGCTCCCGCCCTGATCTCCATGATGACGGACTTGGAATCCCTCGGGTCTTTTGGAGCGACATAGATCAGGATCTCCTTCTCTAAAGCCTCGGCATCTTCCTTGGCTTCAGACAGTTCGCTGTTTGCCAGTTCGTGCATCTCGGGATCGTTATTGCTCTTTAAGAGCTCGATAAGATCGTCAATGTCCTTAAGCCGCTTCTCATACCTGTCTATGGCTTCGACCTGCGGAGTAAGTGCGCCTATCTCTTTACTCATCTCAGCATATTTGGCAGGATCAGAAGAAACGGCCGGATCACTTATTGATGCGGTCAGTTCTTCATATCTGGCTCTTATCCTGTCTGTCTTGCTCTTGTCTATCATTAAGCGCTCATCTCCACACCGGTGTCTTCTTCATCTGCCGGCATATTATATCCGAAAAGATCATTGATGTAAGATACATATCCTTCCCCGAGATCCATTCCGCCTGCTAAAACCTTGTCAGCATCCAGAGGATCATTCACATAGCCTTCGCCAAGCCTGTAATAAAATGACGTGCTGCCGTAAAGATCCTTGGAGTACATGAGCATGTCCCTTACAAGAGAAACTGAGCCTGATCCTATGGCAAGGATCGGCACTTCGTTTTCCGATATGCAGTTCTTTAAGATGTCTATGTCTTCCTGCTCGAGGAAGCTGACATTATAGATCACGATAAGAAGATCACCTGCATATTCCCTTGGAACATTCTCGCTTGTCTTATTGCCGTCCTGGTTGTAGGTCGTGAAGTGAAACTCAGGCACCTTTATGGGCATATTGTCTTCAGTAAGGTCTCCGGGTGCGATAACTGATGTAACCTGTTCAAGTCCTGAGAGATCAGAAGGGTATTCGCCAATCCAGTAGATCTGAAGATCATGTCCGGCGAGCTCAGCCTTAGACAGATTAAACTCATCGAGCCTCGCATACATACTGCTGTTGCGTCTGCTGCCCAGAAGCCATACTCCGGGAATAGCGATAAGCGCGATCGCAGCGATTACGAGAACAACTACAAGACGGCCCTTCTGATCCACTTTTTTATCCTTCTGCCGGGTATCCGAAATTCTTCATTACGAAAGTTAAGAATTCTATGTCCCAGTCATATGGAATGACCATATTAGGATCCATGGGATCACTGACAGCGCCCTTGTTCAGGCTGTAGAAATAAGACTTCACACCCGAAGCATCGTCCGTTCTTCCGATTGCTGATTTGACCTGCTCAACGCAGTCTTCTCCTATGGCAAGAACAGGTATCCCGTTCTGCACGCATCTGTAGATGACATCCTTATCAGAAGATGACAGGTAATCTACTTTGTATACGACAACAAGAGTATCTGAGGTTATCAGTTTGTATTCAGTCTGCCCGTTTCCCACAGGCTCGGCAACAGTCACATAACCCATGTATCTTGAAGAAGGCATGTTGGCATCAGACAAAGACCCTGCTTCTGCCCTGTTGATCCTCTTGCTGATGCCTTTGAGATTATAAGGGACCTCGCCTACCCAGTAAAAATCAATGTCGTGAGACAAAAACTGCCTCTCGATATTATCAAATTCGCCTTTCCTGCTCTTGAAATTAACCGTTGTCACGATGCCCAGGAGCGTGACGATGATGATCGTTGCTATAAGGAGATTCCGTGCTTTTTCTGTCATGACTTGCTCCCGAACGGTTTAACGTTCTTTATGACTCTTTGTGCAAATTCTTCTTTTGATGAGACTATCATGCCATCAAGCCCGTCCAGGTATGGCGTGAGGAAGTTCTTTAAGTTGTCTGCCTCGTATCTTAATTCTTCGCCTTCAAGCTTTGTCTCGATAACGATGAGCCACTTATGTATCCCCGTTCCGTTCGCAAGAAGGAGCCTGACCCAGACAGCCGATACCTTGTCCTGTGAAGCTAAGTATTCATCTATCTTCTGCTTCAGCTTCGGCGGATAGTGGTCAGGCTCTCCGACCTTAGCTGTCTCGTCAGCAGGATCTGCCATCTGATCCTTGATCAGAGAGAGCATATCCTTTCCGAAGAGGACCTCCTGCATCCCGGGATTGATGACAAAACCGTCAAGGTCCATCTTCTCTTCAAGGACAACATCTATAAGGTCTTCAAAACCCGCAAGAACGCCTCCCTGCTGTTTGCCCTTGTGCCCTTCTTCGAATGAGTCTGAATCAGAATAAACGACTATGTATCTTTTGGAATCCCTGCCTGAGATCGCATGGAAACTGTAGTTGCCCTCAGTGCCTGTTACGGGGACCAGGAAAGTCGAACCTGCAGCGCACTTGAGAAGAGCGATCATGTTCTCTTCTGCAGGATCTTCCTTGATCTTATTGAGAAGATCTGTAAGCTCTTTGTTTTCGATACGGTCTATCAGATTACCTTCCATAAAAGACCTCCAATATCATAAGACTTTGCCTGCCACGGAAACCCAGAACAGGAGCAGGAACAGCATGCCGAGCATCGAGAGCGCAACAGCCCTCGCGCAGAATTCAGGCTCGGTATCGTACTGCTCTGCAAAGATTACCGCTGTTGAATTAGGCGGCAGGGCACACATCACGACTATCGTGATAAGAGTAACGGGCAGAACTTCTATCATCCTGTCCAGGAACATGCACAGTCCCAGTGCCAGCGTGGGCATCAGGATCATCTTAACAAAGACGATATTGTAGGACTTGATGTCCATGAACAGTTTCTTGGGGCTGATCGTAGACAGCATGGAACCTATTACCATCATGGACAATGGAACATTCATGTCGCCGACAAGGCTGATCGTCTCCTGAATGAATACTGGCATTCTCCACGGTATCGCGAAGAGCGCTATCGATAAGATCGATACGAGGGATACGGGATTCGAGATCAGATCTATGACGCGGAAGTGCTTCTTCGAGATGACGATCGCTCCGACAGAATAGAAGAACAGGTTCGAGATAAGATTAAAGACAGATGCGAGCAGGAGTCCCTGATCACCATACAGTTCCTGCATGAGCGGCATGCCGATAAAACTCGTGTTGGAGAACACCATCAGGATCGATGTTATCCTCTTCTCGTCGGCGGTCATCCTGGAGCGCCTGAGGAACACATAGATGACAAGAAGCGAGATGGTGCAGTAAGCAGCTGCAAAACCTCCGACTGCAAATATGCCCTGCAGGACTTCACTGGAGAAAGTTACCTGTGATGCGCCGAGGATAGTAAACGGCAGGACAGCCTTTAAGAGGACGTTGGCCATCGCTATCTCGGTACGTCTGTCTATGACACGGCACTTATTGAGAACAAGTCCCAATGTGATGTAGATGAAGATCTTAAAGAACGCTATGTATATCTGCAGCATGTTATAAGCCTCTTATGTGTTGCCGGCCAGAAGCGCCGCCCTTACGGCGTTCTGATAAGCATCCATAACCCTGGATACTTCATATGCTGACATGTTGGGTTCGTATTCGAGTGATGCCTTGTAGAAAGATGAGATCTCGTCAAAGCCCTTGAAATATCCCGATGAAAGACCTGCAGCAAGGCCTGCGCCCATCGCAGTCATCTCATCAGACTCGGCTCTTGCGATCTTAATGCCCAGAAGGTCTGACTGAAGCTGCATCAGGAACTGCGAAGCGCATACTCCGCCGTCGACCTTCATGCACTTGGTCTTGATCCCCGTATCGTCCATCATGAGCTTGACCAATTCCGTTACCTGGTATGCAATGGATTCAACGCCGGCCCTTACTATCTGTTTCCTTCCCGTGCCTCTTGTAAGACCTGTGAGAACACCTCTTGCATCAGGCTTCCAGTAAGGAGCGCCAAGACCTGTAAAGGCAGGGACAAGATAAACTCCGCCCGTATCCTTTATCGAGTAGCAGATACCGTCACATTCAGAAGGTGAATCTATGAGCCTCATCTCGTCTTTAAGCCAGCTTATGATCGAACCTGCCTGGAAGATGCTTCCCTCGAGCGCATAACTCGTAACCCCGTTATAAGACCACGAACATGAGGTAAGAAGTCCGCTGCGGCTCATGACGGGTCTGTTCCCGACATTCATCAGGGTAAAACAGCCTGTGCCGTATGTAGTCTTGGCATCGCCTTCGTTTACTGCATTCTGGCCGAGAAGCGCAGCAGGCTGATCGCCTAACACGCCTGTTATGGGGACTCCGTTTAATGACCTTAATCCTTCGATCTCAGAAGATGAGAAACCAAGATCGGAAAGCCTGGTTTCATCAAGATCGATCTGCCCGTGATCGCTGCACGAAGGCGAGGGCTCAGCAAGGCATTCTTTTCTAATGCCGAATAAAGACAAAAGCTCACTGCTGTATCGGAGCTCTGTTATGTCAAAGAGCATTGTCCTCGAACAGTTGGAATAATCACTCCTGAAACTCTTTCCTGATGTAAGGTTATATACCAGGAAGCCGTCTACTGTAGCAAACAATGCCTGTCCTTTATCAAGAAGGTCAGATAAACCTTCCACATTCTCCTTAAGCCAGAGCATCTTGGTAGCGGAAAAATACGGATCGATCTTGAGACCCGTTATCTCCGTTATCCTTCTGTCCTTGCCCTTGATCTCAGGCCTTCTGCAGATATCCGTGGTCCTTCTGCACTGCCAGACTATGGCATGGTATAAGGGCCTGCCCTTAAGGTCCATGGCGATGGTAGTCTCGCGCTGGTTTGTAATGCCAACGCATCTGATATTTCCCTTTGCTTCAGGGAACTTGGTTATCAGATTGAGTATCGCTCTTAATACCGATGAGAATATCTCATCAGCATCGTGCTCGACAAAACCGGGCTGGGGATAGTACTGCTTTATCGGGACGGGGCTTCCTTGCTGGAGCTGTCCGTCCTTGTCAAGCAGGAACGCCTTGGTCGATGTAGTGCCCTGATCGATAGAGAGAATGTATTCCATCTGCGGCCTCGTATCAGCGGTAGTACAGCCTGTTGATCTTGGCGTACCAATCATTGTCTATCGATGCAAAATCCTCCCTGGTGAACCTGACGATCCAGTTGCCGTCCATGGTTCCCGGAGTGTTCATCCTGGTGTCTGCGCCGTAACCCAGCATATCCTGGATCGGGATGATGACAACGTCAGCATGGCTCATCCACAGGGTCTTTATTATCGCCCTGCAGGAAGCGCTGTACGTTCCGCCGTCGCCCCAGTTATCGCCTTCGAAACCGCAGTATTCAAGGCAGAACTTACGGACGTGTTCAGGGCAGTCCCAGAGCCATCCGAGGAGCGTGTTATTGTCGTGTGTGCCCGTGTAGGCAACGCAGTTCTTTGTGAAGTTGTGAGGCATGAAAGAAGAGTCATCTCCGGGGTTAAATGCAAACTCCATGACCCTCATGCCGGGGATCTTAACGCCTTCCATAAACGCCTTAAGATCAGGAGTGATCTCTCCCAGATCCTCTGCGATGAGCCTTGATCTGTCACCGAAGACCTTGTCGATCTTATCGAAGAATTCAAGTCCCGGGCCCTTGCACCACTCACCCTCTCTTGCAGTCTCGGCATTAGCCTCGACTTCCCAGTAGGATGAGAATGCCCTGAAGTGGTCGATCCTTAAGTAATCGTAGAGCTTGTAATTCTCAGCGATCCTGTCCATCCACCACTCGTAGCCGTCTTCTTTCATCTTCTTCCAGTCGTAGACGGGGTTGCCCCAGAGCTGGCCGTCAGCAGAGAAATAATCCGGAGGCACGCCTGCGACCTTGTCAAATACAAGTGCCTCAGTCTTGACCTTGCGGGGTTCTTTTACCGGAACGCCGTTGGCATCCTTGGCATCAGGATCTTCTTCCTTGAGCTTTCTGTACTTTGTCATGTCCTTCTCGTAAGCAGAAAGGAGCTTCTTGACCTTGGCGGGAGATGCCATCTTGAACATGCTCCTTGAAGCCCATACATCCGCAGAATCGCCTGATACATAGATAGGCATGTCGCCTATTATGGATATTCCCGCTTCGTTGATCTGCTTCTTGATCTCAGCCCATTCTGTTGCGAAAAGATACTGCACGAATGCATGATACTTATAGTTCGGATTGTCCTTGAGATCGTCTGTTGCAGCCTTATCGTAGTTCTTGAGCCTCTCGTCGCTCCAGTCCCACCAGGCCTTGCCGAAGTTATCGTCCTTTATCGCCTGGTAGAGCGCAACATCCACTGCCCATTTATTCTCTTCAAGGAACTTGTCAGTAGCCTTGAGCATAGCCTTGTCAGCTCTGGCAAATGCCTTGCGGAGCATCTCGTCCCTGTTTACTCTTAAATAATCGTAATCGATCCTCCACTTATTCTGTGAGTACTCTGCCTCAACCACCTCGTTAGGTGTAAGAAGGCCCTTGTCCATGAGTCTTCTCGGATCGATGAATAACCAGTTGCCTGCAAATGCAGAGAAACTCTGGTAAGGAGAATTGCCCATTCCCGGATATGAGAAAGGCAGGACCTGCCAGTACTTCATTCCCTGAGCTTTTAGCTGTTTTGCAAATGCTACCGCTTCTTCTCCTATTACGCCGATCCCGAACGGTCCCGGGAGCGACGCGATGTGCATTAAAACACCGCCACCACGTTTCATTTGTAATCCCTCTCAAACTTATATATAATTATTTGGCTTTTAACAAGCTTATATATTATACAATACTGAGGTTCAAAATGAATTACTCCAGGGAAGAAGAAATCAAAAGGCGCCGTACGTTTGCCATAATATCCCACCCGGATGCCGGTAAGACTACCATTACCGAGAAGCTGCTCCTTTACGGAGGCGCGATCCACCAGGCAGGATCCGTCAAGGCGAGGAAGGCTGCCCGTCACGCCACATCAGACTGGATGGAGATCGAGAAAAAGCGTGGTATCTCCGTCACTTCTTCTGTCATGCAGTTCGAATACGATAACTGCCACATAAACATCCTGGATACCCCAGGTCACCAGGACTTCTCTGAAGATACATACAGAACGCTCTGCGCAGCTGACTCCGCGGTAATGGTGCTTGACGGCGCGAAGGGTGTCGAGGCACAGACCGTTAAGCTCTTCGAGGTCTGCAGAAGACGCGGAATACCGATCTTCACGTTCATCAACAAGATGGACCGGGCTTCGAAGAATCCTTTTGACCTCATGGATGAATTAGAAAAGGTCTTGGGCATCAGATCCTGCCCCGTCAACTGGCCCATAGGCACAGACGGCGATTTCGAAGGTGTTTACGAGAGAGCGAGCAAGAGCGTCCTTCTTTTCGACAAGGACAATAACGACCACGGTGCATCAATGGTAACGGAGAAGGTCTCGGGCATCGACGATCCCGCGCTGGATGAGATGCTGATGCCTGGTCACCTGGAGACATTAAGAAACGATATCGAACTCCTTGACATGGCAGGCGACGACCTTGACATGGACAGGGTATTAAGAGGCGATCTGACGCCCGTATTCTTCGGTTCTGCAATTACCAACTTCGGTGTAGAGCCGTTCCTTAAGCACTTCCTCAAGATGGCGCCGGGTCCTGCTGACCATAACTCAACTGACGGCGTGATTGTGCCTTCAGACGAGATGTTCTCGGGCTTTGTATTTAAGATCCAGGCCAACATGGATCCCTCTCACAGGGACAGGATGGCATTTATCAGGATCTGCTCGGGACAGTACGAGAAGAATATGCAGGTCAACCTCATGAGGACCGGCAAGAAGATCACCTTAGCTCAGCCCCAGCAGTTCATGGCACAGGACAGAGAGATCGCTGAAGAGGCATTTGCAGGAGACATCATCGGCATCTTCGATCCGGGCAACTTCAGGATCGGCGACACCATGATCTCTTCTAACCGCAAGTTCGAATTTGATCCCATTCCCGTATTCGCACCTGAGAATTTTGCCAGGGTCGAACCCAAGGATTCAATGAAGCGCAAGCAGTTCCTTAAGGGCATCGAGCAGCTCTCACAGGAAGGCGCGGTACAGCTCTACAAGCAGCCTGACATCGGTACCGAGACCTATGTAATGGGCGTTGTAGGCATCCTGCAGTTTGATGTCTTAGAGTACAGGCTCAAGTCCGAATATAACGTTGATATAGTCAGGACACCCCTGCCCTACCGTCTGGCACGCTGGGTAAAATCTGATGTTGAAGGCTTCGATCCCAAGGAAATGACCCTTACGTCCACTTCACTCCTTGTCTTGGACAGGGATGACGAGCCTGTTGTCTTATTCGAATCAGAATGGGCTACCGACTGGGCAGTTGACCACAACGAGGCATTTAAGCTCAGATTCGAGAGCATCCATTCCAAGGACGACTAAGTTTCCATTGCGCAGATAGCTTAAGAGCCGCAAATTTGTCCGCAAATCGCATTCAATTTGCGGCTGATTTGGAGAGTGATGGTTTAAAAATAGCCTAATAGGAAGAAACAGAACTGTGTAACAATGTTACACTGCCTTATTTTATTAGGGTTTCAGTCTTCACCGACAAAGACGTTCCAGTTTCTCATGTCTTCGTCTTCAATGGTCTTCATGATGGTCTTGGCATGATCCAAGAGGTAATCCGAGTAGCCGGATGACAGACCTTCAGTCTTAAGCTCGCCAATTATCAGATTGCTTATGGTCTCGATAATGCTAAGTTTATCGCGCCAGATGGCCTCATTCATCTGAGTAAGCTGACTAAGGAGCGGCGGAACCTCTGTAAGGACGGTAAAGTCCTTCATGGCCCTTGATCTCCACTTGTAGTAAGGCATATAGCGTCTGTTCATGAGGAACAGCGCTGCCTGGATCTTATAGATGAACTCGGTAACGCAGGAATAAGCAGCTCCTGTATCTCCCCTTCTCATGCATCTTTCATAGTTAAACTGGCCTGTCTTGCCCGCCATTGCAAGGTCTGCAGAGAGTTTTTTCCTGAGGATGTCTTCAGGATAGTAGTTCTCCCAGACTTCTCTTATGGACGTGAATATGCCTTCGTCGTCTCTGAAGATCCTGCCGTTTACTGCTTCCGCAAGATGCATCTGGGGAGTAGACATCCAGTCGCTCACTGAAACAGGCGCTTTAGGAATGCCCGTATGCTCTGCAAAGAATTCTTCAATGCTGTGCACACCGACCCTGTGACCTCTTGCGCTTGTAAGGTTGATATCCTCAGGCGCCATGCCGACATCAGTCCTGTGGTTTAAGCAGAAGTCTTTAACAGGGAGCTCATCGTATGCCTCCTGAAGCTTTGAGCCTATCTCCTTTTTGATCTCTTCAGAAACAAAGAGACAGAATCCCGGACCGAAATCGTGGTCTCTTGAGATCCTGTCGTCAAAGCCGAAACATTCTGAACCCTGGCCTGTAAGACCTGTAGCGATCCTGCCTTCGTATTCACCGAATTCCGAAGCGATCATGGGCTTTCCATATTCGTTATAGAAAGCCTCAGCTATATCAAGGCCTTTCCACATGGTTACTGGTTCTTACGTTCCTGTCTGAACTGCTTCTGGGAATAAGATACGAACTTCTGGTTCTCTAAGGAATAACCCATTCTGCAGTTGGGACAATACTGGGCGATCTTTATGAATATATCCTTTATGGTCTCCTTCTTACGGCCGTAAACATTTATCTGTACCGTAACAGCCTCGGGAGTATAGAGGTTCAGTGTCTTTGAAGTAGGAATAAAATTATAGCTTGAAGTATATACCCACGCAGCGATGACATCGTTTCTTCCTACAATGATGTGCGGTTTCCCGGGGAAAGCGATCGCCTGCTCGGATACTATGATGAACTTATCTTCGTAAACTATCTTTCTGTCCATGTCGGGAGCATACTTCTCAAGATTTGCTCTTGCATATTTACCGATAAGGGCAAGAGGGCTGATCATCTTTATGATGCCGAATATCAGGGGAATAACAGCAATGCCCCCAAACAGTAAGAATACAGGGAGCGCGTCCTTGTCACTCTTGCTGATCATCAAGCCCATTACTATAAAAAAGCCGATTAAAAGAGCACAGCAGACTGACATCACTATTCCGCCGGTCCTGCGCTTTTTGATCACTCTTCTCAAGTATTCACTGTCTTCGTACATCTGTGTTTCCTCTCAATCTTTTTTATATCTTTCTTTTTAATCTCTCTGCAAACTGCCTTGCTACCCTTGCTGACCTTCCGCCCCTCTTGGAAGCATAAGACTCAGCCTTTTCGCCGAGGATATCGTCAGACACCTTCATGCCGTTGCTTACGATAAGCTGTCTGCACATGTCAAGGTACTCCTCCTTGGTGGGACTGTCAAATCTGATCCTTATTCCGAACCTGTCAGACATGTTAGCGATGAACCTGTCTTCTTTGCTGTCTTCACCGCAATTCGGAACGCTCGCAACTACACATAAAAGAACATTGCGGACAGTATCAGTGGCGCCGTCATCCAAAGCCCTTCTTAAAGGCGAGAGGACTTCTTCTGCAACCTGGGGATTCATATCGTCTATGAAGAGAATAAACCTCATGGGGATAACAGATAAGCTATCGATTATCGTCTGTATGTTGATAATGTCCGTGCCCGGTATCTCTACCAGTCTCAGGCCTCTTGATGCAAAGGCTTTTGCAGCTGCCCTTACGGCTGTTGACTTGCCTGAACCGGAGCATCCGTAGAGGAGCATGTCAGCATATGCCCTGCCGTCTAAGAATGCGAGGAGGTTATCTGCTATAACCTTACGCTGCTTGTCGTAGCCTACGAAGTAATCGAGAGATACGGCCTTGGGACGGAGAAGCGGCATGATCTGGGCATCTCTTGTATAGAAGCTCGTATAGTGCCTGTATATGCCGAAGCCGTCAGTCTCAAGCGTGAGAAGGAACTTTCTGTAGTTGCTCTTCATGTCCATGCCTGATGTCGAGAACTGCGGTATGTAATCCTCGCTAAACAGCATTTTCTCTAAGTCGGCAGATGAAGTGCGGCCTATCTCTGTCAGGAGTTCGAGTTCCTTCAATGCGGCATTCTCGGTCATGCGGGAGAGCTTGAGGGGCTCAGCCCCGCACATCTGAGCGAGTATCGAAGATGACTCTGCCTTAAGATAGATGTTTACGTCTGATTCAAGTGCATCCCAGAGAGCACCGGAGAAGTCGGCATCAGGACGCATATCGTAAAGGATACCGACAAATTCGGAATATGCTTCTATTATCTCTTCTGCCGGTATGCCGACTGTTTCCGTACATCTCAGGAACTTAACGAGACTCTTTAAAGGTTCAGTCTTCCTAAGACCTCCGAATACTGTTAGGGAATTGATCTGCTTTAAAAGATCCGACATGCTTATACCCCCAGATAATCGTATGCATCTTCGATCAATGCATCAAGATCCTTATAGTCAAAATACCCTACGGAGTATTCTCCCGTCTTGGGAGTCATGCAAACAAACCTGTGAGCTTCTTCGCTGTAACCGTAGCAGTTGAACATAGAACAGATATTTCCGTAATCACCTTCGACCGTAGGATCCGAGTAATCGGTACAGGCAACGATATTTGTATAGAAATTGCAATCCAATACAAGCCCTATGTCAGTAAAATCAAATTTGATATCCAGTCTTGAATCAAACTCACCCGGCTCTAACTGAGTAACGGTAAGAACCGAGCCATCAGGACTGAATCTGTACATATCCCCGTTTGTAAATACAACAAAGAGAGCTCCGTTATGGAAAGTCGATGCAACAGGTATCCTGCCTTCGCCTGATGCTATGACAGTCTTATTGCCTTCTGTATCGCAGTAACTGATCTCACTTCTGTCGACGATGTAAAGGATATCCTCATCTTCTTTCCAGCATGCTGTCTGCGGTGTCGTTGAAGATATGGTGTCCGATACTACTCCGGATTTCAGATCTACGATAAAAGTAATATATTCTACATTGGTATGTTCCATCAGGACAGCGGCGTTAAGACCATCCGGCGATACCATAATACTGCAGCACTTCATGTATTGGATATCATCAAAGTTCGTTAGGAATATCTGCTCAGTTTCATCGTCCTTGATATCATAGATATTAAGATATGCTGTATCTGTGTGCTGATCCAGTACGATACAGCAGACCTTGCCGTCTTTTATGTCTGACCTGGAGAAAGAATCATAAAGAAGATTATCGTAATATACGACATCATCTATGTCTCCTGACTTGGCGCTGACCACCATCAGTTTCTCGCCGTAATTATTCATAACATCAAAGCCCATGGAGCCTGATACTGCCTTAGTCGCGATCAGAATGGAATCTGTTGTCTCATCGTAGCCGATGAAATTGTAGTTATTAAAAGAGACTCCGTCCACAGGTGTTTCCCATTCTGTATCAAGAGATTCGAGGTCGATGCACTTTATAACACACTGATCACTCGGAATGCAGTAGAAGTACTTGCCGCAGATAAATCCGTCTATAAGATATTCCTCAGGTGAGATATCTTCAAACTGGACAAAATCATGATCGTAGAATTCAGGTGAATATTCAACGATCTTGTTTTCACCGGAAGACAAGAGATAATAATACGCTTTGCCATTCTTGACTCCGATCGTAGATGAATCGAGCCTGTCCTGAAAACCGTAATCGATAGCCATGACCAAGTCCTCGTCCATTTCCAGGGGAACGCTGACTGTCAGACCATCCTCGAGCAAGAGCAGAAGCGTAGTCGCAGTCGTTGAATATGCAGAGATAAAGACATCCGGAAGGACTTGCTCCCTGACCATTTCACCCGTCTCCTGATCGTAGGCCCTGAGCTGATTGGCAAACATAACTACTACACAAGGTCTGGTCTGTCCCGCATTATCCAGATATGAGAACTGGCACGCGAAATATGTCTTAGCCTTGGCGCTGACAAATATTGTGTCTTCCCAGACTGCATTTCCGGTCTCAGCATCGAATGTCATGATGTAGACGTCATCACCATCCATATAATCGACAGAATTGCCGTCAATGCTCAGTGTGGATGTTGCTTCGCCGTACACCAGAGTAACCTTGTTATCCTCACTGAATGTTGCACAAGCAATATCAGGCGTACCTTCAGGAAGAGGGATATCTGTCATTTTTCCTGTAGACAGGTCAAACTCATAACACAACTGTGACAGATTATGGTCATCACCGCAGATGACCATGTACTTGCCGTCCTTTGACACTTTGATCTTGTATACGAAGAACAGATCATTGCCTGAAGCGAGTGATATCTTTCTTGTCTCATCCTTAGAAACGTTTATGACCGTAACAGAGGAATTGTTGGCAATATAAAAAGAATCAGTTCCTGCGCAGTAATCCATTATCTCAGAGAATCCGAGACTGCCGACACCGTAAGGGTTCTCATAAGTAAGGCTCATGTCATCCAGATCGTAGACCCTCAGGTATTCGTCGTCGAGCGTATAGAGCATATCTCCCTGTACAAGGGCCTGGCTAAGTGTCTGACCATAGATCTCGCCGACAATGCCATGAGTTACCGTATCCCAGACCCTGATATTTCCGTTGATGTCAAGAGCAGCCAGACGGGGCAGGGTCTCTGCCGTTTCCATATACTGTATCTGCTCGCCCATATCGTAATCCCAGTAATCGTAATATGAATAGACACCGGGCACCATATATGTTCCAAGCGAATCGTTCAGTGCTTTAAGAGCGCTCGACTCTACAGGTCTTTCCCCCTCGTAAGAAGGCAGAGCTGTGAGGGCTGTCTTAACGGCGCTTACGCGGTCCCTGTCAGTAAGATAGTTCTCGGCTGTAGCCGCGTTATATCTTGACTCGTTAAGAAGCGCATTTCTCAGATTGGTCTTGATCTGCTGATTGCTCCAAATGAGATAACCGATTATTACGAGAAGCAATGCTGCAAGTGTGCAGGAGAGCGCGGCGATGCGCTTTATCCTGTACTGTCTTCTTCTGTTCATGAGCTCGTCATACGGACATCTGAGCATGGATGCGGCAAGCCTTGGAAGCTCAATCTTCCTTGCCTGTCTTAATGGAAGCCTGTAGTCACATGACAGAGGCTCTATGTATTCCTCTCTGGTGATCTCGGTTCCGTCAGCGAGCTTACGCGTAACCGTATCATACTTCAGGATCTCAGGAATGACATCATCAGGTTCGCCGTCTGCCAATACCGTGAAGATCTCTTTCTTGCTGTGGTTCAGAAGGAATGTCTCGATCTCCTTTTCGACCCAGATCGACTTCTTGGTATTGGTGGAACATATGACTATGAGGTAGTCCGAGTTCTTTAAGGCTACCGCGATATCGTCGTTAAGATCGCTCGTGATCGGCAATTCCTCAAGGTCCCTGAAGATTCTCTCAAAACGCTTTATGCCTGTCCTTTTCTTGATCTTGCCGGGGATCTGGAAATGCTCAAGGCTTGTCTGAATCTCCTTGGCGATCTTGTTGTCAAGCGGAGCATGTTTGTAGGAGATAAATGCATTATACTTGCGCTCGCTCATAAGACCTCCTCATAAGACTCATGGAATATCTCGTCGTTGATGATGTAGACATCGTCTGTGTCTGATTCCTTGGCTGCGATATAGTCGCCCTTCTCACCCTTAAGGTATTCCTTGGGATTCCACTTGGTAAAGACCTTCGTGGTGCGGTCTATCTTCTTGGCAAGGATCACATTGCCTGCCTCGGATACGCACATCTTGGCATAGGGCCTTATGGACATGCTCTCGCCGTTATCCATATTCTTGACCGTCGGCGTGTATTCGAGCCTGAGATTGTACTTGTCATCTAGGACCTTGTAATTCTTATCGAAAACTTCCCTGCGTGAGACATATACTTCTCCTCTTATGCCGATCATGACGATGGAGTCCTCTTCGACCCTGAACGTAGCATCGCCTTCCAACGATCTTACGAGAAGCTGGGTGCCGAGAGGATAGATCTCGGAGGGAACGAAAAATCCCTGCTTGATGCTCTTCTTGCGGTAACGCTTGGTGCCTTCCATATCGATCTTGTCCTTGCCGGCGTAAACGATATCGCAGTCTCTGAAGTACTCGTGCATCCTTCTTCTTAAGATAGTGGTGATGACGAACCTTCTTCTCGCTTCCTCGGATGAAGCATATTCAGGCTCGGCTTCCTCCATCAGGCTCTGCTGGATAAAACCGCCTGCCTTGTCGTTGTGTCCGCCGCCGGAACCGATGCCCTTGGCCATATACTGGGCAAGCTCGTTTGCCCTTACTTCCTTTGTGCATGACCTTACGGAGAACTTGATGCCGAAATTGACTACCGAATAAACGATGCAGACATCGACTGAATCAACAGAGAGGAAAAGGTCGCTTATGAGACCCAGGATATTAGGGTCACACGGCATAGCTTCGAGAAGAGCATACTTGTGCAGTTCGTGATATTCAAAACCCAGAAGCGCAACGCCTGCGATCTTGACCTCATCGAGCGTTATGTTCATGTTGCAGAGCTTGTTGATAAGATCCGTGTCTGCAGGAAGGTTCTCCTTCATATCCTTGTCTAAAGGGTGGCTTAATTCGGCGAAGCTGTTGGTATCAGTAAGGAGTCCGTAGTACATCGCCGTTGCCAGGTTGGTGCTGATATTTACGCCCTCGTTCTTAAGATGGTCCCAGATAACAGTCGAACAGCTTCCCATGTTAGGCCTTATGTCGCTGAGCTCGGGGATCCTCGTAGCCATCTGGTGATGGTCTATGACTGCGACTTTGTGTGCGGGGAACTGTCTTACGTTGCCCTCTCCATACTGGCAGTCGCAGGTTATCAGAAGGTCAGGCATGTCACTTAAGCTGTCGACATATTCGATAGGAATGTTCAGCATCTTGACCATGAATACAAGATTAGACTTCTTGATCTGAAAGTTTCCAGAGTAGATAAACCTTACATCCTTGCCTTTTGCCTTGAAGTACTCATAAAGACCGAAACCCGAAGCGATGGCATCAGCATCGGGATTATCGTGACACTGTATCACGATGTTCTCATAACCCAGCAAATCAGAGAGTTTCATAAGTCCCCCTTTGGTCAGCGTAAGCGATTCTTATCCGAGAAGGATCGATAACACCTTCTCTTCTACCTGTTCTTTCTCGATAACGTCCTTATGTCTTATTTCCTTTGATGAGAGTTCGGCGATCGACTGAGGGATCTCAAGACCGCTCTCCTCACTTAACTCCTTGATGACAGTCTCTATGGATCTGCCTGTTGAATATCCGCTTCCTCTTAAAGCGTCCATTACAGATGGCGCGAACTTGAAAGGCGATGCCGTGGAGGCAAATACCGTCTTGCATTCGTCACCTGATCTCTGGTGGTATCTGTTGTAGATATTGAAACCTACGGCCGTGTGCGTATCGATGACGTTGTCAGTCCTGTCGTATACTTCGAGGATCGTCTTGGCAACGCCCGTCTCGTCAGCAAAACCGCCGACAAAGTTTCTCTGCAGCGTCTTAAGGGTCTTGGCATCAACAGTGTACTTGCCCTTGCTGTTTAGATCTGACATCCAGCCTGTTACTACAGCCTCATCGCCCGTAAGCTCATAAAGGAGCCTCTCGAGGTTTGAAGAGATCAGGATATCCATCGAAGGTGATGTCGTCTTATAGAATTCCCTGTTCCTGTCATATGTGCCTGTTGAGAAGAAATCGCAGAGGACCTTGTTTCTGTTGGATGCGCAGATAAGTCTGTGGACAGGGATGCCCATCTGCTTGGCAAACCAGGCTGCCAGGATATTGCCGAAGTTGCCTGTGGGCACTACGATGTTGATCTCTTCGCCCATCTCGATCTTCTCGGTCCTTAAGAGCTCTACGTAGGAATAAACATAGTAAGCGATCTGGGGAGCGAGCCTGCCCCAGTTGATGGAATTGGCAGATGAGAGCATGATGCCTGCTGATGCAAGTTTTTCCTCAAGCTCCTTATTTGCGAAAGTTCTCTTTACGCCCGTCTGCGCATCATCAAAGCACCCGTTTACCGCTACGACATGGGTATTGGATCCGCCTGTCGTGACCATCTGCATCTTCTGTGCCTCAGACACGCCGCCTGTCGGATAGAAAACGATTATCTCAGTTCCGGGAAGATCCTTGAAGCCTTCAAGTGCAGCCTTGCCGGTATCACCTGATGTGGCCGTCAAGATGCAGATCTTCTTATCGATCCCTGCCTTGGAAGCTGATGCTGTCATGAGGTGGGGCAGGAGCTGGAGTGCGACATCCTTAAAAGCGCATGTGGGTCCGTGCCACAGCTCTAAGATATACTCCCTGTCGTTATACTGGTTGAGCTGAACGAGAGGCACGGGATTCTCTCCCCATTTCTCTTCGCTGTATGCCTGCTTGGTGTAAGAGAGGAGTTCTTCCTCAGTAAAATCAGAAAGATACTTGGACAGGACCCTGGCAGATATCTCATAGAACTGCATGTTCTTCATCTCCAGGATCTCGTCTTTTGAAAGAGCGGGTATGCTCTCAGGCACGAAAAGGCCTCCGTCAGGCGCGAGGCCCTCGATTATAGCTTCAGAAGCAGAATACTTTCTGTCATATCCTCTGGTGCTTATGTATTTCATTATCCTTCCTCCGATGATTCAGATGATGTAGTTGTTTCCTCAGGGGCTACGATCACGGGTGCAAGACCTGTAGTCGTCTCTTCCGTAGCGGGCTGAGATTCGAGAGTCAGCTGTGTAGGCAATGTAGTCGATGTGGTAGTGGGCTCTCTTCCTTCGGCTTCCGCAAAATGCAGATCGTATTTTGCCAGGATCTCGGATACTTCCGGATCAGAGTTATTGCTCTCCAGGAGCATCTCGAGATAAGCGAGCTTGTCTGTATCCTGCGCGCCCTTTACCGTAGTCTTCATGAGCGGTATTACTGCGAAGATCACGACTAAGACAACCACTGCAACAGCGATGATGATCGCTGCGATCTTAGTCATCCTTCTTAATCTGTCGCCGTAAGACTCAACGTCTTCGATATTCAGATGGTCATCTGACATCTCATCGCCAACAGAACCCGACCTCATCATGATGTCGCGCCTCTCACGGACTGTCGCCATCTTGGGAGCTTCGTATTCCTTCTGTGCGCGGGTCAGGATGGGCGCCTGGAAATTCTGTCTCTTGGCAGGTGATTCGCCGTTTGACATCTTGGCTGCCTTGATCTTGTCCGTAATGTCTGAAGGCGGGAGATCCTCAGGCGGATTCTTGATGTCCTCTCTTACCATCCTTAAGGCTTCCTGAGCTATCGTAAGATACTGCTCGGATCCCAAGACGTTTGCCACGGCATATGTGAAGCTTCCTTCTGCTCTTTTGAAACTGCCCTCTCTTGCGAGGCAGAGACCGTAGATGAGAGCGGGATCGCCCCACTGTGCATATTCTGTTATAAGCGGTTTGAGGAATATCTGGGCTACGTCTGTTCCGTCACCCTGGGCGTTCACGAGAGCTTTATTGAACTGCCTTACTATGCGTCCCTTCTCTTCGGAACTCACGTCGAAAAGGATGAGGCTCTTCTCATCTATCGGCTGTATCATCATTACAAGACTCAGATAGTCGTGCATCAGATCTTCCTTTCAAATATGTTCTGATCTTACCCAGAAGGTAGAGCGATCCCGTGATGACAAGCGGCTTCTTGTCTTCTATTGAAAGAGCAAGTGCCTGCCTTACGCCTTCCACAGGGTCATCTGCCTCATGAGTCTTAACCTTATGATTATACACATTATTTATTATTTTAGAAAGTAAAGCAGGTGTAAGAGCTCTGGGATTGTCAGGCAGAACGCAAAAGGCTTCTTCTATGTTCATGCCGCCTTCCTTATAAGAGACAAGTATCCCCTCTACATCTTTGTCAGCCATGACTCCCATTACCAGCCTTATGCCCTTATTACCGTACATCTCGAAAATAAGGTCCGCCAAAGTCCTCGCGCCCTGCGGATTATGGCCGCCGTCAAGGATGACAAAAGGATCTGTCATTACAGCTTCCGCCCTGCACTTCCACCTTGTAAGGCTTATGCCGCGGCTAATGTAAGACTGTGGTATCCCGATCACACTGCATATCTCTACCGCCACTGCCGCATTGCCTGACTGATGTCTTCCGAGAAGTGAAGTCTCATACCTTACGCC
This sequence comes from uncultured Clostridia bacterium, assembly GCA_946187935.1. Taxonomy (GTDB): domain Bacteria; phylum Bacillota; class Clostridia; order Saccharofermentanales; family Saccharofermentanaceae; genus Saccharofermentans. The sequence goes on along the minus strand of CAMHSJ010000007.1, from coordinate 7,284 downwards.
CTTATACTCAAAAGACATCTTCCCCGCATCAAAAGAGCAGGATCTTATGGTATCCTTATCACCTGCTATTATGAGCTCGCTCCCGTTAGATGCGGCTGTTTCAGATACGACTGACAAGACATCGTCTTTGGAAGAAAGCAAGGTGATCTCAGGATCTAAGAGGACAACGGGGCAGGAAGGCTTTATGATGCCTGCTTTCTCAGCTGTTATAAGGGCTATCGTATCACCCAGCCTGTCCATGTGATCCAGACCTATAGCGGTAATGGCCGTACACAAAGGCGAAGATATGACATTAGTCGAATCAAGTCTTCCTCCGAGGCCGACCTCTAAGACCGCTACATCAACTTCCTGCTCTTTAAAATACTGGAAGCAGATAGCGGTAATAAGCTCAAATTCCGTGGGGCTCTCATAGCCTTCTGATACCATCTGTTTTGCGAAGGATTCGACCTTGGAGCTGATCCTCTCAAGATCATCTTTATCTATCTCGCCATAGGTCTCATCTTCAAGATATTTCTTAAGCCCTTCTTCTCCGTCTATTATCCTTATCCTCTCGCTGAAGCGCTCGATGTAAGGAGACGTGAACACTCCCGTCTTAAGCCCGCTTAAAGCAAGTATCGTTGACGTGAATGCGGATACGGAACCCTTGCCGTTGGTGCCCGCAATATGAACGCTCTTAAAGCTGTTCTGCGGATCACCCATGAGTTCCATTAACCTCGTTATCCTCTCAAGGCCGAGGTTGATCCCGAACTTCAAGGCATCTTTAAGGAACTCCGGTGCATCCTGCTCAGCCATTTTCTTCCTCTTTGGCAGCAGCCGTATAGTCGACCATGTCCTCTTTGCGGAACACCATGAGCTTGCTCATTACATAGTTCGCGATAACGACAAAAACGGAATTAATGATCTTGACCAGATACTCGTAAGTAAAACCGAAACCTGCGATCATGCACATCACGGCGGTGATCTCCTTTCCCGTGATCCATGTGCACAGTCTGATCATGAGCATGTAGAGTGCAAGCTCCAACACAAGGAATGACAATATCCTCGCGCCCATGAAAGAGATGAGCTCTCTCATCCACTTGCCCTTGGATCTGAACACGAAGATGCGGTTGATCACATATGCTGTAATGACCGCAAGAAGCCAGCATACGATCTGGTTTATAACCGTCTTAAGGGAAATATCACGTCCCATAAGTGTAACGTTCATGGGGTTTGATACGAGTTTATCAAACAGGACATAGGATACCCAGTTAACGACGGTGGTAATGCCGCCTGATACCAGATACATAAACAGCTTTCTCATCTTCTCCTGCCTGGGGCTTAATCCCTCGCTGCCGAGAAGTATCGTCTTGATCCACATAATCACTCCTAAAGACTATACCCTCTTAGGTCTGGGGGTAGTCTTATCAACGAATATCCTTCTTACCAGATAAACGATTATAACAATAATTATCGATTCGATAAGAGAGATAATTATAAAAATGTTGAGCAGGTACTTATAAAGGACCTCTGCACTCTTATCCTGTGGAGTAAACAGCTGGAATGACTGCTCTTCGGGATCGTAGAGGTAGAACGCACCGCTGCCTGATTCATCAGTAAGAAAACAGATGAACTGGTTGTCCTTGTTGACATAACCCGTGAGCACGGCTGTCTCAGTCTTAAACTCTGCGGGTACATATCCTGTCGGGATATCAACACCTTCAGGGAGCGGGGTCGTCCTTAAGATCTTGCTCATGCGGATGATCGTATTGTTCGGGTCATACCTGACGACGCTCTTTTCGGCACTGTTATAAAAATACAGGCCGGGGTTATTGGTACCGTCAAACAGGTACAACAGGACGCTCGCGACACCGTCCTTGGTAAAGCACGGAACGCTGAATCCGTTGATGACCTTGGTCGTCTGCGTAAAACCTGAAGGAACGCTCAGTTCGGTTGGAAGATCGACGAATGTAAATGTGTTGCCGGCGCCGTCTATAAGAGCTGCGTTGTCGGGGATATAACTCTCCTTACGCGTTATGTGGACAGTATAAGTAATGTGATTTACGCCATCCTGGGCAGTAACGTCGATGGTGACAACGTTATCGCCTACTTCGAGGTTCTGCGCACCGTCAATAATGACCGCAGCCCACAGATTGCTCGGCGTCGCAGTCACGCTGACTTCAGTCACAGACCTTTCGACGGTAGCAGTATAGCTTGTGATATTCGGATCGAACTCAGGGGTGAAGGTAACGCCTCTTATCTTCAGGAATGCAAGTGTCGCATCAGCAGAGATCGGAGCTTCGCTGATGGGCACTGTAACGCCTGAGCCCTTGATGACCTCCACTCCCGATCCGTCGGCATCCCTGAACTCACCAAGGTCCTCGAGCCATGCGGACATCTCGCCTGAAGCATAAGGCTTCATCCTGAAGGAAACTTCATAGAGCAGGACCGGCCCGTCAGAATTAAACGGCGTGAAAGAGTATTCGTCACCGTCATTTGCATTGCTGCCCTGGGAATAACTGTCAGTTGCCGATATTATTATCTGTCCGTCACCCTGCGTCTCGGTAAATAGGAAATTCGCAAGATCAGGCCCGGCCGTAAACGACATGTATTCAGCCATGTCAGAACTGTAACCAAGGACAACAGGACCGAAGGACACTATGTCCGGCATACTGTCAGCCGTGACCTTTATGGTTATGATGTCGCCGGGTGCAATGTTGGAGACTTCACAAGTCACGGAAAGCGTTATTGAGGAATCAGCGATAACTATATTTGAAAAGATACACATCGCCGGCATTATCAGCGACATCAATAAAGTCAGGATCTTACAAATATGTTTTCTCATCAGTCCGTCACGGCAGGTAGCCATACTCCTCCGGCATATTGCTGTATACGGGGATCATGAACTCAAATTCCTGATCCAGCATGCCGATATTCTTATAACTGTTATAGTATCTCACAGATTCGGAGTATGCCATCATAATATTCTGTGCATACTGGTGGACATAGAGCTCCGATCCGTCATTGATGACGTCAAACTTCTGGAAGTAGAGCGTATCCTGGCCTTTGTCTATGTATCCTGATGCTATCCACAATGCGCCGCCCGTAATAGCCTTGTCTATCGAATCCCACGGGAGCAGCAAAGCGGCTTCGGTATCAGTTATCTCCTGACCGTCAGGATCTTTGCCCCACATCGCATACCTCGCTCCGTTGACTACCGCTCCGCCTTCTGCAGTCGTTGCATAAGCGCCGATGTTATAGAAATTGTAATAGCCTTCATATCCTGAGAGCTCGCCTCTGCAAAGCGGGGATTCACCTGAATAACCCATCTCCTGTATTATCCTGCTCGCCAGGAAATACGGCGAAACGCCTGCTGTCCTGCCGGCTTCATAAATAGCATTCGCATAATCATAATCTCCCCTGTCCATGAACGATCCCGCAATAATGGATCTGACACCTTCTGCGGTGTGGACATTGGGATCGAAGCTCAACAGCTCGAACATGAAGACCCTGTCAGGAACGAGGAAATTCCTGGGATCCAGGAAGTAGGATGTTACTTCGGACTTAGTTGCCATCCAGTCAGGAGAATCATAGACCTGGCTGTTGGACCTGACATAATCAGGGAATGAAGAATACTCTACAAGGCTCCTTCCACCGCTGTTCTCGGCATCTAACACCCTGGCAAAATCAAGCGTCGTGTCATAAGCCTTGAACACATAATTAGGGTGCATATTGTGAAGGAGCCACAGCCCGCTGTAATAACTTGAGGGGAAAGATGACAATGTGTTCTCGCTGAAGCTGCCGTCATCATCACCATTGAGCAGGTAGATGCGGTAATCGTCTGTCTCACCGTCAAATGAAACCACTGTTGCGGTAATAAGAGTCTCACCGGGCTCGACCTCATAGATCTCTCCGGGCTGGAGCATTCTCTCAGAACCGTTATGGACCGCCTTGATCTTGACCGTTGAAGAGTAGCCTTCAAGCGCTTCGCAGTTTACGGTCACCATGCTGTTCTCATTCATATAGTAAGCGTAGTCTGTCATCTTGATATCAAAGGACGGATATATCCCTAAGTATCTGCCGGATACTGAATTCCATACACGCATCGAATATAGGCTGCCGTTAAGAGGCAAGAGGTTTACTTCATCCTTGCTGACTTCATAACTCGAGCCGTTGATGTCAGTCAGTATGTAATCTCCGTAAGGATCTAAAGCAGCTGCGCAGTAAGAACCGTTATAGTATGCCGCATCTCTTGAGGTGATTATCTTGTAGGATACATTCTCACCTGCAAACGAAGCGGTGGGAGCTCTTCTAACCTCTGCATAGTAGCAGTTGGAAACCCCTTCGATCCCCGTGTCAGCAGAGATAGCGGCAGTATCCTGGGCAAGGCCCCTGAGCACTTCATATTTACTGTCCTCGTGAGCATTACTGCCAATGAGGTTGCCGTAAACATCGTAGAGTGAAACGCTTATGTCGTCTGCAGCATCGACAAAGTCGATATAGCAGTTATTGCCTTCTCCGCAGTCCACCATATACCATGCGCTGTCCTTGTCCGCCACTATGCTACCGTTGGAAACGCTTCCTGCTGCGACAGAGAACCTGACGGGGATATTAACAGTACCTGCGGAAATGGTCTTGGCTCTTCCGTCAGAAGAACGAAGAATTATGCATACATTATGGATGCCTGATTCTACGCCTGCGGTATCCCATGCGATATTAAAGCTTCTTATTCCGGAAGACTCGTCGTAATCACCGAACTTAAGATATCCGTGATAAAGGACATTATCGACAAAGAAATCCGTACGCACTTCAGAACCTGTGGCAGCAAAGCTTCCCGCTGCTTCCCTTATGCCTATCGTGTACTCGTCAGCGCTTGCAATTGCGGAAGTGATATTTACGTCAGAGATGACGGAACCTGTGCCTGAGGCAAGATGAGATGACACTCCGAAAGCATGCCTCTCACCTCTTGCCATCCTGTCTATGGCCTTCATCCTGCTCATGCCTTCAAGATCGTCTAGTATATCTTCCACATCGTCATCTGAGACTTCACCTGTAACGCTCATGCACAGGTCAGATGCAAATCCCTGATCGTCTCTTCCTGTCATGTAGTACATGGGTGATGTATATACCGATACCAGGTAGTCGCCTGTAGTAAGAACGCCGCCTTCTATCATGTCTGATGCGACATCGGAAATATCCTTCGCAGAATCGTCCGAATAGATCTGCGAGGCAGCACGAGCGATTATCTCTGAAGACTCTTTCTGTGCACCCCTGCCGCTCAGACCGGAGCCCGGCAGACGCAGCATCATATTGATACTGAAAAAGACGGCTAAGACTGCCATCAGGAACGCGAGTATCAGATATTCGAGCCTTCTTTTGAACATTAAAGATCCCCGCTCGTGAGCTTATCTAGCGTATAGCCGTAAGGCGGCGCATAGTGCTCCATAAAGTAATCCGCCTCGGGAAGGGACATATTGGAAATGGCCTTGGCCGTAGATTCCTTGGCCGCCTTAAACTCAACGCTTCCGGAGGATTCCTCCCTTACGCACTTGATATAAGCAGCGATCTTGTCAGCAGCTTTTACCAAACGGTGCATGAACTCCTTCTGAGGCGTATCCATGGACGGAGCTAAGAGCTCGAGATACTCATCTCTTAATCCTTCGTCTTCAGGGAGCAGTGATACAAGAGACTCGGCGGCTTCCTGCTCGACTTCCTTATAAGCCTTGGTTATCTCCCTGTTGTGATACTTGATCGGAGTGGGAAGATCGCCTGTAATGATCTCAGTGCAGTCGTGATATATCGCATATGCCATGACCTTATACTCATCAACAGGGGTGGAAGGATCAAGGCGGTTATGGATAAGACACAGCGCGTGCGCTATGACAGCAACATCAAAGCTGTGTTCCTTGATATTCTCCTTACGCGAATTCCTCATCATGCCCCATCTTATGATGTACTGCATTCTGTCTAACATTGCATAGAAACCGTATTCTTCCATAATAAACCTCAACTTAAAGCAATGATCAGCTCTTAAACAATTCGTTAAAGCACTTGACCGCATACTGATCGGTCATGCCGGCGATATAATCCGTGACATAGATCGGCAAAGGCATCTCGGATTCAGGCTTGTCCTTCTCAGGATGTGAATCAACGAATGAAGCAAACTGCCTTATGACTTCGTTATTGGACTGGCGTGCCTTATCGATATTCCTTACTGCCTCATAGAAACTGTCGAAAAGAGACTCGAGCATGAGATCACAGTACTTCTCGTACACGACGACCTTGTTGGCCCTGTAGATCTTCTTGACGTTCTCGTTAAGGACCTTCTCCAAACTGTGCAAAGCCTTGTCAGACATCCTGATCTCGTCTTTGTCATAGCTGTTTTCAACAATGTCTTCGACCAGATAATTGATTATTCCCGAATTAGAACCTCCGAGCTCTGAATACTCTGAAGACAGGTTAAACTCGCTCTCTATAACGCCGGTACGGAGGGCGTCTTCTATATCTCTTCCCACATAAGCGATCTTATCTGCAAAACGCACCACGCAGCCTTCAAGAGTTGCGGGAGTCTTACGTATCTTCTTGGGGATACGGTAGTCAAGATCTGATACAGTCTTATCCCTGCAGGGAATGAGCACCTGTTCATCGTAATGCTCACCGCAATGACATATTATGCCGTCCCTTACTTCGAACGTAAGATTGAGTCCGTGAGAAGATCCGTGTTCCTCAAGAACATCGAGGACTCTGAGACCGTTTGATTCGTGCTCGAAATAGAGTTTATCGTTAACTTCCTTGAGTTTCTTGTTGAGCACCCTCTCGCCGCTGTGTCCGAAAGGCGTATGTCCTACGTCATGTCCCAAAGCGATAGCCCTGATGAGATCGGTATTGAGATTCAAAGCGGAACCTATAGTACAGGCGATGTAGTCAACATAGATAACATGCTCTAAGCGCGAGCATATATGGTCATTAGCCGGATTAAAGAATACCTGTGTCTTATGCTTGAGCCTTCTGAAGGCCTGGGAGTATATTATCCTTCCCATGTCCCTCTCATAACAGCTCCTGATATTACAGTCAGGTTCAGCCTCGATCCTTCCCCTTGAATCCTTGCTCTTCTGGGCATAGGTGCCAAGAGTCTTCTCCCTGGCCTCATGAACCATCCTGATCTTCTCTATCGTGACAGGTGAGATCCTCTCATCACTCTCGAGCGGCTTAAAACTGTCACGGTACAGGTTAAATAAAGAATTGGCGTTATCCATCAAATACCTTCCTCTAACAGACCCGATATCATTATTTGATTATAATTTAAAA
>CAMHSJ010000006.1 GCA_946187935.1 uncultured Clostridia bacterium | reverse complement strand
CGTGTCTCAGTCCCAATGTGGCCGATCAACCTCTCAGTTCGGCTACCGATCGTTGCCTTGGTGGGCCGTTACCTCACCAACTAGCTAATCGGACGCGAGACCATCCTTAAGCGAATAAATCCTTTGGTCGTAATGTCATGCGGCATCACGACGTTATGCGGTATTAGCACCGATTTCTCGGTGTTATTCCCCACTCAAGGGCAGGTTTCTCACGCGTTACTCACCCGTCCGCCACTAAGCTTCAAAGAAAGCAAGCTTCCTTTTGGCTTCGTTCGACTTGCATGTGTTAAGCACGCCGCCAGCGTTCATCCTGAGCCAGGATCGAACTCTCAAATAAAATTTGAGAGCCATGTTTGGCTCAATTACTTTAATAAAAACTCAATTCTTAGAATTGAAAAAGGTCCGTTATTACTTCAAGTTTCTTGCATTCTATTCAATTTTCAAGTTCCGCGCCTTACGACTTCTCTGCGCATACTAACTGCGCCTTCCGTCAAAGTGCTTGATAATTGTACGGTATGGGATAGATTCTGTCAAGGACTTTTTTCGCGATTTTTAAAACTTTTTTCAAAGCCTCTGCCAGCAGCCTGAAAACCCCTTGAAACAGGGGCTTTACAGACCAATGCGGTTGTTCTTCTTCACGCCGGCTTTCCTCATCTTCGGGCGCTTCATCTTGTTGATCCTCACGATAAGGACAACATTGAGCACCATGATGGCCAGCATTATGGAGCCGATTAATATAGATACTTTTTTATTGTTCTTAATAAAAAGGACAAGAGGAGATCCCTCTTCGGGCACGGGAACAGTTCCGTCAGGCGCAGGAGTTACGTCTGCCGGCACCGGAGTGGTCTCGGTCCCGGGCTCTGAAGATTCCCCCGTCTGCGTGTAATCAGTCAGCTCGTCTCCCGGATAGTGCAAAGGATCGAACATGGGCTGTTCTGATGCAGGCGCATTGACAGTCCTGTAGTCTCCCGTTGTTCCGGGTATGACGGATACCGGGTCATTCTCCCAGCACGCCAGATGCCCGTAGGCAGTTACCGAAGCCAGATACATCGTCGTATAGAAGTAGTACTCGGCGGGGATGCCGCAGATGGAGATCATGAGCTCGTGCCCGTTCTCGTTTACGGTATAGATGGTAACACCCTTGCCCGCAGCTGATGTCGTACCCGTCTTGCCGCCGATGACAGCGACTAAGTGTGAATCCGTTCCGTTTGCAGTCTTGCATGCAAGCCACGGGTCAAAGAGCAGGTAGTCCGTGCTCTTGACATATGCCCAGGCGTCAGCCCTGTGCATGTTCGTCGCCTGGAACACGTGCGAGGGCGAAGAGATGAGCGTCTTGAAATCATCGTATTCTGATGCTGCAGCCATCATCTGCGTCAGATCGTGAGCCGTCGTGTAGTGGTTGTCATCGTGGAGTCCGCAGGCATTCGTAAAGTGCGTCCCCGTGCAGCCGATGGCCTCGGCCCTGAGGTTCATGAGGAGCGCGAACGCCTCGATCTTCCTGTTTGCGAGGATGTTCTCCCTGGTATCGCCCAAAGCCGTTATGAAGTACTGCGCATTGACGCCATCCGGTCCCACCGCAGTCCCCGTCTCGGGATACTGCTCGAAAATAGCATCGATGACGCCTTCTGCCAATACATTCGCGGCATCGTTGCCCGAAGGGAGCATAAGGCCGTATAAAAGCTCAGAGACCTTGACCTTCTCGCCTACGACTATGCCCATGACGGATGAGTCTGAAGTGACTGTAGCCATTGCGGTCTCACTGGTGGTGAGCTTGGCAGTCGTGTCGAGATAGTCGAGAGCCAGCATGCAGGTCATTATCTTGGTCTGCGATGCAGGATAGATCTGATCGTTCATGTTGAGCGAGATGACGAACATGTCAGTCGTCTTATCGTAAACGCAGTAGGATGCGCAGTGAACGTCAGACAGCGCCGGAACGGGAAGCTCAGGCTGAGATACATCAGCATTCGTATTGATGCCTCCTGCTGCCAGAAGACAGCCTAAAGCTATCAGCACCGAGATTATAAAAGATACTGTCTTATTCCTGATCCTTGCTCTCTTCATTGCCTGATCCTTCAGAAGGAGCGTCTGTCTCTTCTGATGTTTCTGCCTCATTAACGTCTTCATTAACATCTTCTTCAACGTAGTGCTCGGTTATCGCAAAGTCAACGATCTGGGCAGTCTTGGACTTCATGAGCCTTACGCCCGAAGTAGCTCTGGACAGCACCGGGATCTCAGAGGCTGAGACTCTTATTACGACGCCCTGGCTCGTTACGATGAGGAGGTCATCGTCGTCAGTTACTGAAGCTGTGCCGATGAGGTTTCCTGTCTTCTCTGCGATCTTATATGTAAGGATACCCTTACCGCCTCTTGTCTGAACTCTGTAATCGTCAGCCAATGTCCTCTTACCAAAGCCGTTGGCGGAGATAACGAGGATCTCCTTGGCGGGATCTACCACCTCCATGCCGACTACTTCGTCGCCGTCTTCTAATTTCATGGCCCTTACGCCTGAAGCCGTTCTGCCCATGTCACGCGCATCGTCAGAATTAAACCTTATAGCCTTGCCGTGAGCGGATACGACTATTATCTCTTCGCCTGATCTTGTGAGCTGGACTGCCACAACGGAGTCTCCCTCACGGATCTTGGTCGCGATAAGACCGTTGCGGTTGATGTTGGCGTACTTTTCTATTGAGGTCTTCTTGATGACGCCGTATCTGGTAACGAGTGTGAGGCAGAGATCCTCATCGTCAAAGCCGTCAACGGGGATTATGTTCCTGATGCTCTCGCCTTCTGCCATATTGAGAAGGTTGACAAGAGCCGTGCCCTTGGATGTCCTCGAGACTGTCTCGGGGATCTTGTAACCCTTGATCTTGAATACCCTGCCCGTGTTGGTGAAGCACAGGAGGAACTTGTGTGTCGTGGTGGTCAGGATCTTCTCAACGTAGTCTTCTTCTCTCGTCGCCTGGCCTGAGATGCCCCTGCCGCCTCTGTGCTGGGCCTTGTAGTTATCCACCTTCTGCCTCTTGATGTAGCCGAAGTGAGTGAGGGTTACAACGATGTTCTCCTCCTGGATCAAAGACTCGTCGTCTATATCCTCGAAGGAACCGTTGATGATCTCGCTGACACGCGGAGTTGCAAACTTGCGCTTGATCTCCAGGAGCTCATCCTTGATGACGCCGTCTAAGAGGACCTTGTCAGAGAGGATCTTCTTGAAGTATTCGATCTCTTCCGTGAGAGCCTTGATCTCGGCTTCGAGCTTCTCGCGCTCAAGTCCCGTGAGACGTCCCAAACGCATGTCGACGATGTGCTGTGCCTGCTTGTCGGAGAGGCCGAATCTCGCGCACATCTTCTCCTTTGCCTCAGGCTCAGTCCTTGATGACCTGATGATGGCGATGATCTCATCGATGTGATCCATGGCGATCAGGAGACCTTCGTCGATGTGGCGCTTAGCCTCATCCTTCTCGAGATCGTACTGGGTACGTCTCGTGACAACGTCTTCCTGGTGCTTTACGTAGTAGTTAAGAGCATCCTTAAGACCTACGATCTTAGGCTCGAGCTTGCCCTGGCTGTCAGGAACGAGTGCGAGCATGTTGGCGCAGCAGGCTTCCTGGAGAGAGCAGTTCTTGTAGAGCTGGTTCAGTACGACGTCCGGATTGGCATCCTTCTTGACGTCTATAACGATCCTGACCTGTTCGTTACGGTCAGATTCATCCCTGATACCTGAGATGCCCTCGACCTTCTTCTCCTTAACGAGGTCTGCCATCCTCTCGATGAGGCGCGCCTTGTTGACTGCGAAGGGAATGTCGTGGACTATGATCCTGGTCTTGCCCTGATGATCCTCGATCTCCGCATGAGCCCTTACCATGATCCTGCCCTTACCTGTAAGATAAGCTTCCCTGATGCCTGATGTGCCTAAGATGGCGCCTCCCGTAGGGAAGTCAGGACCCTTGACTGCCGTCATGAGCTCGTCAACGGTTACATCAGGGTTGTCGATCATCATGATGCATCCGTCTATTACCTCGCCCAGGTTATGAGGCGGAATGTTCGTTGCCATACCTACCGCGATACCAACGGCGCCGTTAACGAGGAAGTTAGGGAATCTCGAAGGGAGAGCCACAGGCTCCATCTCGTGCTCGTCGAAGTTGGGTCTGAAATCAACAGTGTTCTTGCCTATGTCTCTCATCATCTCGAGAGCGATCTTGTCGAGCCTTGCCTCTGTATAACGGTAAGCAGCCGGCGGGTCTCCGTCTAATGAACCGAAGTTGCCGTGACCATCTACCAGGGGATGTCTCAATGAGAAATCCTGGGCAAGTCTTACCAATGCATCGTAAACTGATGCGTCGCCGTGCGGGTGGAACCTACCTAATACGTCACCAATCGTGGTGGCGCACTTACGATAAGGCTTATCAGGAGTAAACCCCTGTGTGAACATCGAATACAGGATCCTTCTGTGAACGGGCTTAAGACCGTCTCTGATGTCAGGGAGTGCACGGTCGGAGATGACGCTCATGGCATAGTCGATAAACGACTTTCTCATCTCACCGTCAAGGTCTACGGGTACTATAGTTGTCTGCTCTGACTTGAAGACGTCGTCCATCTGGGCTTCCATCTCAAGTCTTGCGCGCTTCTTTTCCTCACTCTCAGCCATTAAGAAAACCTCCGGCTATACTTTTAGATTTATACTTAACCTGAGTATTATAACATATAATTAAACGCGTACGCGCGAAAATATTATAATATATGAGAATATCTTTTTGGGGTTCGCTTCAGAGTTCGCCAGATAGCGAACCTGTCAGCGAACAATATATGAAATAGTAATCAAAAATGATGATGTTCGCTAAGAAAGTTCGCCAGATGGCGAACATACCGGCGAACTTTTAGCTTCAAAACGTAATTATCATGCTTTACAGCGGATCTTTTGAGGGAGTGCCGGCTTTTCTGGGGAATCTTGCAGGCGTGGGCCTGATCTTGCGGATGACTACTATGGTGCGCTCCATGTCAGTGCCGGGAAGAGTGAAGGTGTCAGTCTTTTCGATCGTGCCGCCTAATAAGGCAACAGCCTTCTCCGAAGCTTCTATCTCTTCTTCAGCCTTGCCCTTCATGGCAAGGAATACGCCTCCGACCTTGACGAACGGAAGGCAGTACTCGGCAAGCACGGGAAGGGCTGCCACGGCTCTTGCAGTGGCGATGTCGTACTTCTCCCTGTATCTTTTGTCCCTGCCGCCGTCCTCGGCTCTTGAGTGAACGAGGTTAACGCCGGTAAGACCAAGCTTCTCTATAACGCTGCCAAGGAACTTGAGACGCTTGGCGAGTGAATCCAAGAGGGTCACTTCGACCTCGGGCATGGATATCTTGATGGGAAGGCCGGGGAACCCCGCGCCTGTGCCTACGTCTGCGAGCCTTACGGTCTTGCCTCCGAGGCGCTCTTCTTCCGCTCTTATGTAGGGACAGAGCGTAAGAGAGTCTATGAAATGCTTCATGGCGATGCCCTGATCGTCTGTTACGGCAGTAAGGTTCATAACCTTGTTGGCTTCCCTGAGCATCGAAGCATAGACCTGGAAGGCCCTGATCTCTTCAGCGGAGAGCGGCACCTCGACCTTGGGGGCTTCCTCTTCGAGGATGGGCGCTATAGCCTCAGCGCTCTCGGCAGCAGGCTCTGTCTTAACGCCCTCGGAAGTGATGTCCATGCGCTTGGGAAGGGTCTTCCTTAAGCGCTCTATGTCTTCCTTGGTAAGCCTCTTGTTCCCTAAGGGTTTGATGGGACTCGTCATGCCCTGCTCCTCCTTTGCTGCTCAAGCCAAACCAGCAGCACTTCGCAGTCTGCCGGGGATACGCCCGAGATCCTCGATGCCATGCCGACGTTAGAAGGCTTCATTAAAGAAAGCTTCTGCGATGCCTCGAGCCTCAGTCCCCTTATCCTGGAATAGTCAGTGTCTTCGGGGATCTTGATCCTCTCTAAATCCTTGAACTTTCTTATCTTCTCTAATTCAAGCGCCATGTAGCCTTCGTATTCGATGTCGGTCTCGCACGCCTTGGTGACATATCCTGGCAGTTCAGGTCTGCCGGGATCAAAAGGCGCGAGAAGGTCATAGGTAACGCCGGGCCTTCTTATGAGCTCAGCAAGGGATGCGCCCGATTTAGGTATAGTCTGCCCGACGCTCTCCAGGGCCCTGCCGAGTTCTTCGGTCGGCGCAATGAACACGCTCTTAAGCCTTGCCTTCTCATCTTCTATCGCCTGCTTTTTTGCCATAAACTTAGCATATCTCTCTTCACTTATAAGCCCGGCCTTGTAGCCTATGGGCGTAAGCCTTAAGTCAGCATTGTCCTGCCTTAAGAAGAGCCTGTATTCAGCTCTGGAGGTCATCATGCGGTACGGCTCGTTAGTGCCCTTGGTGACGAGGTCATCTATAAGGACTCCTATGTAGCCCTGCGACCTGTCTATAATTATCTCTTCCCTGCCCGAGACCTTGAGCGCGGCATTGATGCCTGCAACTATGCCCTGGCCTGCCGCCTCCTCGTAGCCGGACGATCCGTTGATCTGTCCTGCAGTATAAAGCCCCGGCACGATCTTGGACTCTAACGTGGCCTTTATGGAGAGCGGGTCCACAAGGTCGTATTCGATGGCGTATGCGCTCCTCTGGATCTCGGCCTTTTCGAGACCGGGCAGAGAATGAACCATCTTGATCTGTATCTCCTCGGGGAGGCTCGTCGAAAAGCCCTGCAGGTACATCTCGTTGGTGTGCCTGCCCATCGGCTCGACGAAGATCTGATGCCTGGACTTGTCCTTGAACCTCATGAACTTATCTTCTATGGACGGGCAGTACCTCGGGCCTATGCCCTCTATGACGCCGCTGTACAAGGGCGACCTGTCCATGTTGTCTTCTATCACGCTGCGCGTCTCGTCCGTCGTCCAGACGGAATAGCACGGCATCTGCTCGGAGGAAGGCTCCATCACCATGCCGTTCATCTCGTTCTCGAACGAGAAGGGCGGGCAGTCCTCCTCGCCGTCCTGCCTGGTCATCTTCGAAAAGTCCACCGATCTGGAATTGACCCTGACAGGCGTTCCCGTCTTAAACCTGAGAAGCGGTACGCCCAGCTCCTTAAGGGAAGCTGAAAGGCCTTCTGATCTCGGCAGGCCGTCAGGTCCGCTCTCTACTATAACTTCGCCCCTTATCGTCCTGGACTCCATGTACGTTCCCGAGCAGATGACAACGGCCTTGCTGATATAGACCGCGTCGCCGTTGGTCTTGACTCCGCACGCCCTGCCCTCATCGTCTGTAAGAAGGTCTGTTATGTGGGCCTGCTTTATGGAGAGATTATCGAGGTTCTCCAATGCATGCTTCATCTCGATCGAATACATCGAGCGGTCCATCTGGGCTCTGGGGGATAAAACGGCAGGTCCCTTGGATCTGTTGAGCATCCTCATCTGCACCCTGCACTTATCTGCGATCCTGCCCATGATGCCGCCAAGGCTGTCGACCTCTCTTACGAGCTGGCCCTTGGAAGTGCCGCCTATGCTGGGGTTGCAGGGAAGATTTGCAAGACTGTCTAATGACAATGTGAATAATATGGTCTTAAGGCCCATCTTAGCTGCCGCATGGGCAGCCTCGCAGCCCGCATGACCTGCGCCTACGACTATGACATCGCTCCTGCCGGCTTCGTAACCGGTCTTAAGATCAAGTGCCTCTTTTACGTTCATGTTATTTGCCTATGCAAAATCTCGAGAAGATGGTATCTGCAAGCTGGGCAGATACGGTCTTGCCCGTAACTTCGCCGATCTCGTCGAGGCAGGATCTTAATGTCGAAGAACAAACCTCAACGCCTCTCATGTCGCTCATGGCCTGATAAGACATCTCAAGATAGCTCAAAGCCTTGCTGAGCTTGCTATAGTGTCTGGCATTGGTGATGAGGAGTCCTTCTTCCTGCCTGCCGCCTAATGAATCGTAGTAGTCTCTTATGACGTCTTCTAACTTGTCGATATTGATGCCTTCCTCGGCTGATACGGAGATGAAGCTGTCTATGCCGTAATCGCTCAAGACTTCTTCTATCCGGCTGCGGCACGGGTTGTCTCCTTCGTCGCTCTTGGAGAATACGGCTGTGATATACTCGCCTCCGATATCTTCCGCAAGCTCCCTGATGCCGTCTTCCGCATCCTCTATGCTGAGGTCGGGAGATATGACATAGAATACGAGGTCGGCATTCCTGCCCGCATCCATGGCTCTTCCGATGCCTATGGACTCAACGATGTCTTCTGTCTGCCTGAGACCTGCGGTATCGATAAGCGTTACCGGGATGCCGTCAACGTTGAGCGCGACTTCAATGGTATCTCTCGTGGTGCCTGCGACCTCTGTTACGATCGCGCGGTCAAAACCCGTGAGCGTATTAAGAAGCGTGCTCTTGCCGCTGTTGGGAAGACCTATCAGGGCTACTCTCATCCTCTCGGATAAGATCCTGCCCTTGTCATATCCGTCAACAAGTTCAGTCAGGACCTTGTACTGCTCTTCTAATATCTTCTTGACCTTGCCTATATCCTTCAGCTCTTCTTCGGTATCGTCATCGTCATGGTCGAACTCAACGAGCATCTCTATTATCGCCATCGCTTTGTAGAGTTCGTCCTCAAGGGATGTGATCTTGTCGGATAGAGCTCCTGACAGAAGGCTTCCTGCAGCCTTGAGCTGCCTGTCTGAATCCGCATTGATGACATCCATTACGGCCTCTGCCGAAGCAAGGCTCATCTTGCCGTTGATAAAAGCCCTTCTCGAAAACTCACCCGGGTATGCGAGCCTTATGCCGCACATTCCCAAAATGCGAAGGATCTCCTGCTTTACGGCTGAAGAGCCGTGACAGGAGATCTCTAACATATCTTCACCCGTGTAAGAGTGGGGATTAACAAATCTTGTAAAGATGACTTCGTCAGCTGTATCTCCTGTCTGGGGATTAACGATCCTGCCGTAAGCGCAGGTATATCCCTTAAGGTCTGATAACTTGGCTGAGTCATCGGATGAGCGCAAAACCTTACAGCACTTATCCGCCAGAGCAGCGCACCCGTCTCCGGATACTCTGATTACCGCAATTCCGGAAATGCCTGCAGGTGTCGAGCAGGCACAGATGGGGTCGCTGTCGTAGGCAAACATTATTCTTCAGCTGAATCTGCGGGTGTTACCACTACGCATCTTGAAGGCTCTGTGCCCTCGCTGTGTGTGGAAACGCCTTCTACGCCCTGGAGGTAGGAGTGAACGATCCTTCTCTCTGCGGGGTTCATGGGCTCCATTACATACTTCTTGCCGAAACGCTTAACCTTATAGACAGCCTTGTCAGCGAGGTTCTTGATGACCTGCTCTCTGTGCTTCCTGTAGCCGCCTACGTCAAGGTGTACGTGAACTCTCTCATCGCTGTGCTTGTTTGCGATGAGGTTTGTCATGTAGGAGATAGCCTCAAGTGTCTCACCGTGACGGCCGATGGCAGCGCCGCAGTCAGAACCTGAAACGGAGATGTAGATCGTATCGTCTTCCCTGTAGGAATCCATATTGCCGTGGATGCCGATGCCTGATAAGACCTCAGCTACGAAATTGACTGCAGCTTCCTCAGCTTCGCTTGCAGCGTCGCCTTCAAAGCTCTCGTCGTCGCCATAGTATGTATCGTCTTCTGCTTCGTCCTGCTCGTCAGGAACGGTTACTGTCACCTTGACTTCTGCCTGTGACTTGCCGATGCCCAAGAATCCGCCCTTCTCTCCTTCGGAGATGACTTCGATCCTGGCGTCAGCTTCCGTTGCGCCTAATTCCTCAAGAGCGAGCTTTGTTGCTTCTTCTACTGTTGCTGCCTGCTTTGTTACTGTCTTTTCCATATTAAAGAGCCTCCATGGCTAAATTATTTCTTCTTGTTCTTGCCGGACTTCCTGCTGTTTGTTTCCTCGCCTGCTCCGGCCTCGGCAAGTGCTGCCTTCCTCTTAAAGACCTGTTCCTTGCGCAGCTCGGCTTCTGCCTTCTTCTGCTCGTAAGGCTTGGTGAAGAGGTAGTAAGTAATGAGCTGTGTGATGATGCTCATGATACCGCCGACGATCCAGTAAAGACCCATGGCGAGAGGAAGGATGAATGTCGTATAGAGCATTACAAGAGGCATCATCCAGTTCATCATCTTCATCGTGCTCTCAGCCTGATTCTCAGGGAGCTGTCCTGCTTTTGCAGGATTCTGCTTGGCTCTCTCCTTGGCTTCCTTCTCTTCCTTATAACCGGGCTTTAAGAACTTGGTCATCTGCATCTGGAGGATGTTGACGGCAAGGACTATGATCGGGAATACGAGAAGGCCTATATACTGGCCGGGATGGAAGAGGTTGGACTTTATGACATTCCAGGGCACCAGGGTAAGATCCAAACCTAAGAAGTGCAGGTCGATCATCTGGCTCATCGAGATAAGGCCCTTGTCAACACAGGTCTTGAAGAACTCCGCGTTGTTGTTTAAAGCCTGGATAAGTCCGATGTGGTTAACTACTGTTGTTGTCTTGGTGATAAGATCTGATGCTGAAGCCAGATCGATCATCTCCTGGACTGCATCCTTGGAGATCTGTGACAGATAGACCAGAGGTCCTGAAACGATACGGTAGATAGGCCAGATCAGGAAGAGCTGGATAACGGGCAGAAGGCATCCTGAGAGGCCGCCGGCACCATTCTCCTTCTGGAGCTGCATCAAAGCTTCGTTATACTTCTCTTTGTCATCACCGTACTTGCGCTGAAGTTCTGCCTGCTTGCCGCTTAATGCCTGCATCTTGAGCATCGACTTCTGGCTTGATACGTTGAGGGGGATCAAAGCGCCCCTGATGATGATGGTCAGCGCTATGATCGCCAGACCGTAATTGCCGAAGAAATCATAAAGGACTCTCACAAGCCATCCGAAGAGGGCGTAGAGAGGATCCATTATTCCCAGCATCATGTAATAATCGTTCATAGGTTTCCTTACCTTACGGGATCATAACCGCCCTTGGAAAACGGGTTGCATCTTAATATCCTCCAGATGCCCATAAGAACGCCCTTAACGGGACCGTACTTGGTTATGGCATCTATCATATACTGCGAACACGTAGGCCTGTACTTACAATGGCCTCCAATTAACGGTGAGATGTTTCTCTGGTACCAGCGTACCATCGCGATGAGTCCGCGGGAGATCATGGCTTAACCCTTATTCGATAATCTGCCTAAGGCCTTTCCCAATTCTTCCTTAAATTCGCCCAGTGAAGGTATATCCTTACCACCCTTGTATGTGAGTACGATATCTATCCCTCCGGGAAGCTTGTCTTCATAAGATCTGAATGCTTCCCGCAAAAGTCTGCGGACCCGGTTTCTTCCTACAGCTCCGAGCACTCTCTTATTAGCACAGAACCCCGGCCTTATGACCCGGGGATCAACGGTATATCCGCTCTGCTTGACTCCCGGATACCGGCGCATCATATGCACCGAGAGGATCTTGCCGCCTGCACATTTGCCGTAGCGGTACACCCTCGAGAATTCAAAGTTGAATTTGAGAGTCTCGGGCTTCAAGATAAGCTCCGCTAGATCAGACTGCGATCTGCTTTCTGCCCTTAGCTCTTCTTCTTGCGAGAACCTTGCGGCCGTTAGCTGTCTGCATTCTTACGCGGAAACCGTGTGTCTTCGCATAGTGTCTCTTCTTAGGCTGATATGTCATCTTGCTCATATCTTATTCCTCCATTGTCTTTATCATTAGCACACCCGCATCTGTTGCGGCAGCGCATAGTTATACAAAATAAGCCTAAGAATTATACTACCCGCCCTAACTCGTTGTCAAGAAAGCCCTCGTTATTACGCACCTGTAAGGTCAAAGCACGACGGCTTCATCTTTTTCTTACACAAAGCTGATCATACAGATATGCTATTTGATAAAGCCAAATTCAGGATCGGTATTAGTTTGGGGCTTATTCATTTCTATACCATTTTGCTACAGTTTCTGCGGCTTTTTTCGTTTCTTCGCCAAAGAACTTTTTGTACTCAGGAAGCATGCTCTGGTCATCGGTCAAAAGATTCTCCAAGACGGTAAACTCCAACACTTCTGCAATCTTCGGATCCGAAGATCTTTCCATTTCTTCAAAAAACTTAAATGCAATTTCTGCTTTTTCAGGGGATTCAAAAACAGTTTTCTTAACAAAAGGAACTACGACCATTGCAAAAACAACATGAATCCCATCCCCGGTATCAGCGCCAGTTTCCTCCTCTTTGCTTCTGAAAAACTCTATGTCATCCGGAAACAGTTTCACAAAATCGTTATATAGATCTTTATATTCCATGATTACATTCTCCATTCAGCTATTGCCATCATCAAGCTCTTTAACATAAAAATGGTGACAGGTTAAGCTTGTCCCGCAACAGATCAGGAATCCGGAGGGTATACTCAGGCAGGATCTGCAGGTTCTTCCTCAGGCTCGCTCTTCTTTGACTTAAACGCCCAGAGCTTGTTGAGCAGGAAGTTGACAGGGACGCTTATAAAGAGATTGATTATAGGTGCTATGAACTTGGATATTCCAAGCACGTCTACCCAGAGCCATGACAGAACAAATGTAAGGAATATGCCCGTGACTGAATAGGATGCATATGTTTTAAGAAGAGACAGGAAGAGATTGCGCTTATGGCCTTCCTCCAGGCTGAATACATATTTGTTGTTCCAGTAGAATGACCAGAGGACTGAGAGGATAAAAGCCACCGTGTTGCCGATCACGACATCAGGAGAGAAGGTCAGACCGCCCCATGTGACCTGTGCCGAAAGGGCCGTGTTCTTAAGAGCTGCCAGGACTCCGACATTTATAAGATAGGCGATAAGAGTGTTCGTAACGCCTACGATGCAGAACTTTACAAACTGGATCCAGGATTTCTTCTGCTCCTCTTTAAGGTCCTTGCGGATGAGCTTAAAGAACCAGCCCGTCATCAGCCAGATAAACCTGTCAATCTTCTCCATTATTATTCTCCCTGAGATGAACTATCCTGTCACCGCTGCCACTAGGCGTCATGTAATCACCGTACTGATATGTGAGTTCCTCGTCATACCCCTTGCATACAGGGAACTGTCTGCCGTGGAAAGGAATAAGGACCGAGGAGGCGTACCACTCGCGCCTGAACTCGGACTGGACATTCCCGGGCGTGTAGTTGTGCTTGGTGTAATATGTGCCGGGCTTGCCGCGGTATTTCTCTACATATCTTCTTCTGTTCCTCAATATGGTCTCGAGCTTGAAGGGCTTGCCGAAGACAGTGCTTATTATGCGCATGAACAATGTCTTTTTTGCAAACGGGATGAGACCGTCTTCCTTCGGTTTCCTGTGCGCGATGCACTGCGCGGTATATGCAAGGAAGTTATATTTAAGGAGCTTCCTCTCGAGGACATTCTCAGGTGCCTCGGTCAGGCAGAACAGGTCGATATTGATGTAGTTGAACGGCTCGAAATCACCTGTGAGCGGCTTGTCTCCGCCATACCATGTATATCTGTCATCGTAGATCCTGACCGTGAAATTGCAGAAGTCTGATGTCATCATCTCGGGCTTCCAGAAATGAAGATGCCCGCCGTCACTTTCCACGGCGCTCTGTATCTTCTCCAGATCCTCGTCGAAAACACAGATGTCTATGTCATCGTCCCACTCAATGAAATCCTTCTCCCTGACAGCGCCGAGAGCCGTGCCGGAGTCAAGAAAATAACGGATGTCATTCCGCTTGAAGCAGTCGTCGACATCCGAGAGGATCCCGAACAATATCGATTGAAGTTCCTTGATCTCCATAGATAAAGATTATCCTTTTTGCTCTGTTTCCGCAACAGACGAAGCGCCCAGGGCCCTGCTGCCTGTGTGCGTATAGCACAGGATAATGGCCATCAGATAGCGCACTATATTGACGAAGAGTATCGCGAAACAGAATCCCCAGAGACCGCCAAAGATGGTGGCCGGGATGCAGCATGCCAGGAACGTCACCGCATAAACGATGTTGATCTTAAGCTGGTAGTTGGCCTTTGCCATCCTGAGGAGCACCGTTGTAACGACATTGGCAACGAAGTAGAAGATCTGGGCAGCATTGCCGATAAGGAAGAAAGGCAGAGCCTGCTCAAAACTCTCAGGATAGAGAAGCTGTATCAGTATGTATGAACCGAGAACGCTCAGTCCCGAGAACAAGACTATGGTCCCGAACGTTACTCCCAGGAGCCATGTGACCATCTTCTTTGTGAACTGTCCGTGGTATCTTGCCAGGTAACCGATTATTACGGAATTCATCGGACTCGTGATAAGTGTCATGGTCTTGCCGACGAGAGAGCCAAGATAGTAGATGGTGACAAAATCACCGCCCAGAGTGTGTTCTAACAGCAGCCTGTCGCCGTTAAAAACGAGATTGTTTATGAAGTAAGTAACAGACAGAAGGAAAATGGTTCCCAGGATCGATGTGAAGTCGGGACTCCTCTTATCCCTGAAGCCGCTGATGACCTTGCCCTTTACCCTGACAAAGATAAGGCCTGCAAGTTCTCCCGGGATCAGTGCGACAGGCCAGTAAGGGATGACCTGCATGAGCGCGATGCCCAATGCATAACCTATCGATATTATTACGTAGTAGAGGAAATAGCCCTTGTAGTTGATATTAAGCCTGAACTCGACATCACAGTAGTATCTCCAGCAGGTAACAAAGGTCAGAACGCCTGTCAGCACTGCTGTCGTAAGGTCCATATCAAGACCTCCGAAAAGGATGAGAGGCAGTGTCCCCAATGCCGATATCACGGATCCTGTAAGGACAAATATGGAATAGTCGCCGTCTTCTGTCTTGCCCTTGACGCTTGCGACCATCCTCGCGTTGTTGGCTGCATTACCGACCGTGATGCCAAAGATGTTAACGATGGACATAGCGTAGAGGATGTGGCCGTAGAAGTCAGAGCCGTACGCCCTTTTCCAGAAGGGATATACGATGAACTGGGCAACAACGTTCATCAGGACCAGAGCGATTATCGAGAGGATCGAATCGCTCGCGATCGTCTTTATCTTAGACTTAAGATCACTTTTCATTATCGAAATTGATTCTCTCTTCCTCGATGACCAGAGGCCTGTTCATGATCCTCTGATTCATTGAAAGAACATACTCGCCGAGAAGACCGGTGAAGAACAGCTGCAAAGAACCCATTACGAATACACCGATAAGTACGGGGATCATGCCGGCTTTAAAGTCGTCCCAGAAGCAGAGCTTTAAGATCGTATAGATGACTGCAACGAGCATGGACAATGCCGAGAGGATGAAGCCTCCGATGGTCGCGATCCTTAAACCCACCTTGGTGTATGAAGTGAAGCTCAGCATTGCCGCATCGTATAAGGAATACCAGTTGTTATGGGTCTTGCCGGCCCTTCTCTTCTGCTGCTCGTAAGTAAGATCCTTGCGGCGGTATCCTAACTCCGCAACGATGCCTCTAAGGAACGGAGTGGGGTCCTTGAGGTCCTTTAAGACCTTGATGAAGGACTTATCGTAAAGGCCGAAGCCCGTAAAATGCTCTATCTGCTCTACCGAGCTCATCTTCTTGATGAGCTTGTAGTACATGGTCCTAAGAGCCCTCATTATGGGGTTTTCCTTGGATGTCGCCTTGATGCCGCAGACTATCTTATAGCCGTTCTCCCATTCTTTTACGAACTTGGGGATCATCTCAACCGGGTCCTGAAAGTCGCAGCACATGGAGACGGTGCACTCACCCGTTGTCTGATAAAGGCCATAGTAAGGCGAGTTGAACTGACCGAAGTTCTTGGCATTGAAGATAGCCTTGACCTTGGGGTTCTCCTCGCAGATCTTCCTGAGCTTGGGTCTTGTCAGGTCAGTCGAGTCATTGTCTATGAACAGCAGTTCATAATCGTATTCGGGAAGCTCGGTCTCGAAAATATTCTTAACGGCTTCTGCCATCGGCTCTACATTTTCCTGCTCATTAAAGCATGGTATGAGTACGCTTATCTTCTTCATTTTAAATAGTGCTCCTTGTACCATTCAACTGTTTCCCTGATGCCGCGCTCAAAAGTATACTCCGGAACAAAACCCGTGTCCTTGGTAAGCGAAGATATATCTGCACAAAGATACATAACCTGTCCGGGGTAATATTCTACTTCGCCAAATCCAATGGGCACGCCGGGATTTACAGCATCCCTTATGTCAGTTATGTAGTCTCTTAAAGGTCTTACATTGCCTGAACCGATGGGATAGACTGCTCCGTCCCTGCCCTTTTCGGCTGCCAGGACAAATGCTCTTGCCGCATCCTTGGCATAGATATAATCCCAAAGCTGTTCGCCCTTGGTATAACTTGCTTTTTTGCCTTCGAGCATATTTCCGATGCCGCTCATGACCATGGTGTGCATCCCGTCAAAAGGCCCGTAGACACTTAAGATGCGCACCCAGATGTGGCGCATGTTATACTTCTTAGCTTCTATCCTTGTCATGAGGCCTGCCGTGAGCTTGCCGATGCCGTAACCGTTCTCAGGGAATGCGGGGGTATCAGGCGCAAGCTTTGTTCCATCTTTGACCCTGCCGTACTCAGCCTGGGAGCCTGCTCCCAGGAAAGCCTCGCATCCAAGTCTTCCCGCAGCTCTTACAGCCTCTATGGAAGTCTTGATATTCTCTGTCTGGATATCCATGTTGTTCCTGGAATCGCCATGCGTGCCGTCCCAGGCAAAGTGGAAGAACAGCTTGATGTCAGAATCCAACCCTTCTGACTTAAGGATGTCCGGAAGTTCATTGATATTTGCCATGTCAAGGCTTATCACAGTTACCTTGTCACTTACCGGAACGTTATCGATCCTGGCTGAATCCGGTCTTACAATGGCGATGACTTCATAGCCTGAATCTGTCAGGCAGTTTATCGTCGCTATCGCGAGCATTCCTGTTGCGCCGGTAACAATAGCCTTCATCTATCAGCCAACTGCCTCTATGATGATCTTAGCCATGTAGTCGATGATCTCATCTGTCATTCCGGGATATACGCCGACCCAGAATGTGTTGTTCATGATGTAGTCGGTATTCTTAAGATCACCTATGACCCTGTACTTATCCGTGCCTCTTATCTGATCAAAGCATGGGTGCCTCGTAAGATTGCCTGAGAACAGGAGTCTTGTCTGGATGTTGTGATCCTCGATATATCTCGTGACTTCATTTCTTGTCTTGCCTGAAGTTTCAGGTACTGTGATGAGGAAGCCGAACCATGAAGGATCGCTGCCTTCAGCAGGCTCGGGGAGGATGATCTTGTCTGATACGGGCGCGAGCGCCGCCTTGAGCCTTGCCCAGTTGTGCTTTCTTCTCTCGATGAACGAAGGAAACTTAACGAGCTGCTCTAATCCTACTGCTGCCTGCATGTCAGTAACCTTGAGGTTGTAGCCGAAGTGGCTGTAAACATACTTGTGGTCGTATCCGTGAGGGAGCTGTCCGTAGTCACCGTCAAATCTGTGGCCGCAGAAATTATCTTTTCCTGAAGGGCAGATGCAGTCTCTTCCCCAGTCCCTGTAGGAGAGGATCATCTTATTGAGCAGCGGGTTATTTGTGTAAACGCAGCCGCCCTCGCCCATCGTCATGTGGTGCGGAGGATAGAAAGATGAAGTTCCGATATCGCCCCATGTACCGGTGAACCTGGTCTCGCCGTCTATAGTGTATCTTGATCCTAATGCATCGCAGTTATCCTCAACGAGCCAGAGGTTATTCTTTGTGCAGAACTCTCTTACAGCCTTGAGGTCGAACGGATTGCCCAGAGTATGGGCGATCATGACGGCCTTTGTCTTGGGAGAAAGCGCAGACTCAAGCTGAGTTACATCTATGTTGTACTGAGGGATAGTAACGTCAACGAAGACAGGAACTGCTCCGTACTGCAGAACAGGTGTAACTGTCGTAGGGAAACCTGCCGCAACAGTGATGACCTCATCACCGGGGAGGATCTGCCTATCTCCTAATTCAGGAGCCGTAAGCGCCATGAATGCAAGAAGGTTTGCAGAAGAACCCGAGTTTACGAGGTGTGCGAACTTAACGCCGATCCAAGACGCAAAATCCTTTTCAAACTTATCAGAGAACCTGCCTGTCGTAAGCCAGAAATCCAGCATCGCATCAGTAAGGCTCATCATCTCCTTCTCGTCAAAAACGCGGGATGCGTAGTTAACGCGGTCGCCCGGTTTAAACTCTTTCTTATTCTCCTTAAAGTCGTGGTAGTAATCAGCTACCAGCGCCTTGATCTGTTCTCTTGCCTGCTCTTCGCTTGTCCATTCAGCCATATGTGGCCTCCTTCAAAAATTCATTTATCTGCCTGTCCATCTCACAGGGGATGTCTCCTCCGTCAAGATAGACCCTTGAGAATTCTACGGTCTTTCTTATCGCCTCTTCGATATTCCATGTTGCCTTCCAGGAGAAGACCTTCTTGATCTTGCCGCAGTTGAGCCTCAGAAGGCCTGCTTCGTGAGGTGCATCGGCTTCGGACTTGTCCTCCCAGTCAAAGCCTTCGCCCCAGCATGACTTGAACAGGTCTGCCAACTCGCCCGTGGTAACGGTGTCTTCGTCATTAGGTCCGACGTTATAGTAGTCCTGGTAAGAAGGATCGATCTCCTGCTTCATTGCTATCGTAAGATAAACCAGGAGCGGCTCTAATACATGCTGATAAGGTCTTACGGAATAAGGGTTCCTGACCTCGAGTTTCTTTCCTGCTGATACGGCCCTGACGCAGTCGGGAACTATGCGGTCGTTCGCAAAATCGCCGCCGCCGATGACGTTGCCCGCTCTTGCTGTAGATACCGCAACTGTCCTTATGCCTTTCTCCATATCGGGTGTAAAGAAGCTCCTCTTGTAGGAATGCGTAACGAGCTCACTGCAGCTCTTGGAGTTGGAATAGGGATCAAAGCCGTCTAATTTCTCATCTTCCCTGTAGCCTTCCTGTCTTTCCTCATTGAGGTAGACCTTGTCTGTCGTAACATTTACTACGCTCTTAACTGAAGGGGTATTCCTTACACACTCAAGGAGGTTAACCGTACCCATGACATTGGTCTCGTATGTGTATCTGGGATCCTTATATGAATCCCTTACGATAGGCTGGGCAGCCAGGTGCAGAACGATCTCAGGCTCTGTCTCAGAAAACACCTTCTGCATGTGATCAATGTCCCTGACATCACCTGTTACGTGAGTTATCTTGTCTTCCACTCCGCTCATCTCGAAAAGAGAAGGATCCGTAGGAGGCGTTAAGCTGTAGCCCGTAACGATGGCTCCTGCGTTTAAGAGCATCCTTGTAAGCCACGTTCCCTTAAATCCCGTGTGTCCCGTTATGAGGACCTTCCTGCCTTTATACCAGCTAAGATCAACCATATGTCAGTCTTCCCACTTCTTCCACGGAGCGTGGCCTGTTTCAAGATACTTGTTAAGGAGGGTCTGCTCGCGCTGTGTATCCATGCACTGCCAGAATCCTTCGTGGATATAGCTCATGAGCTCACCGTCATTCGCGAGCTTCTCGAGAGGAGCCCTCTCAAGGACAGTATCATCGCCTTCGATGTAATCGAAGATGCCGGGCTCGAAGACCATATAACCCGCATTGATCGGGAAGCCGTCTGCCGCGTTCTTCTCTCTGAAGGACTGTACGGTATTGCCTACGATATCGAGAACGCCCTTATCCTGCTTCGTCTTGACTGCAGTAAGGGTAGCTATCTTGCCGTGCTCTTTATGGAACTTCGCAAGTTCTGCAATATCAACGTCGCAGACGCCGTCGCCGTAAGTCATCATGAAGGTCTCGTTACCGACATAAGGAGCGATCCTCTTGATACGTCCGCCCGTCATGGTGTGAAGACCTGTATCAACGACCGTTACCTTCCAGGGCTCGGCACGCTTGTTGTGGACGATCATCTTGTTGTCCTGCGTGAAATCAAAAGTAACATCTGACGTGTAGAGGAAATAATCGGCAAACCACTCCTTGATGATGTGCTGCTTATAGCCTGCGCAGATTATGAAATCATTAAATCCGTAGTAGGAGTATTCCTTCATTATGTGCCAGAGGATCGGCATGCCTCCGATCTCGATCATAGGCTTGGGTCTGTATTCGGATTGCTCGGCAAACCTCGTGCCGAAACCGCCTGCAAGAAGTACTACCTTCATTTGTCAGCTACCTTCCCCTGTTTAACAGTTTTTTTCTCCCAAAAGATCACACCGGCACACAAAATGGCGCTTAAGAGACTGATGCCAAGACCGGCTGTAAGACCGGGAGTCTTATATTTTAATAATATATCATAAGAGCCCGGCTTAAGGTATACTGCCATAAATCCGGTATCGGCTCTTAAGATGTCCGTCTTCTCTCCATTGACAGTCATAGTCCAGCCTTCTGAGTAAGGAATGGCAAGGAACAGATACTGATCCTTATCGCTGTCTATGTGCATGGAGTATGTATTCCTGCGCTGATCAAAAGAGATATCAGATGGGGACGCAGCCATATCAAGGGCTGAAATATCTGAAGCGCCAAGGTCGATATCCCTTGCATAGATCTTTATCGATGTGATCTTGTATGTGCCGGGTCTTGAGAATACGACGCGGATCTTAGAGCAGTCCTCAGTTACACTTCCGAGATTTACTATCCAGTCGGTGATGCCGCCGTACATGTGGTTCCTGTTATTGATGAACCAGCGGTTTCTGGTATAGATGTCTTCGCCTTCATCTGATACGGCCGTAAAGAACAGCTCGGCATCAAGATCGTGACCATTGTCAAAGTCTAATCCTTCTATTGCGACATAGAGATTAGCGTTCCTTACCGTATCCATGCTTATTACCATCGATGCCTGACCGATATCAGCGACAAATCCGTCATCTAACTTCCTTAAACCATCCAGGCTTTCAATGGTCCACTCAACTGTGTCATCAGAGATATCAAGATCTTTAACGGAAGAATCGGCATATCCGCCATCCACTACCACTGCCTGCATGAGAGCCTGCTGTCTCTGCTGCATATCAAGTGTGAGGTAATCCTCATATGAGATCGACTTATCCATAAAGCTTGCGATGGAATGCGTACCCAGGACTGAAGGATGGATAACGGCATCCGCATCATGGATATAAACGTCAGTGCCCGCCTGATCATATCCAAAAGACACGGAGTTAAAGTTATCGGCAGGAGTTACGACGTAGTTTATACCCATCAGTGCTTCAAGCTCAGCCCTGGAATCGAAGCTCGTGTATCCGCCTGCCCAGGGGCTCTTGGCAAGTCCCACTTCCCTCATGAAGCTCTCAACGTAGTTGTTGCAGACATTCATGTAGAAGTCCGTGCTGTTTACGCCTGTCACCCAGGTGGCATTTCTTACGTTATAGATGCCAAATGCCTCCATCCTCTCGCCGTCAGAAGGATCAGCCGTCTTGGCAGCATCCGTAAGGCCGCCGTCTATTACTTTCTCATATGCGGTAGTGGCGTGGATCTCATCTCCGAACAGGTTTCTCTTCTCGGGATGGAATGTTATGTAAGCAGGGATAATGACTGAAATGCCGATCAGCGTGACCGCGGTATAAGGGTACGCTTTCTTAAAGAAGCAGGATGTGAGCAGCAGCAATAAAGCTATGGCAAATACGCCTATGCCCGCAAGCTTGTAGAACTCAGGCCTCATGTATGTATATTCAGCGCCCGGCGCAAAGCCGTCGTTAAGAGTCCAGGAGAAATAACCATATACGGCGCATATGGCAAGAAGGATCCCTCTTTTGGCCCATGACAGATCGCCAAGTCCCGGCAGCGTTACGGTAACTATGTAGGATACGCACATAACATATGCCCATACCCATCTGTTGGAAGGATAGCTCATGACGTTCATGACATGCCCTATGAACGGCACGCAGAGCCCCACTGTAAGAAGAACGAATCCCGCCTTTAAGACTCCCCTGCCCTTACCCAGCAGGAATAAAGCGATAACACATACCAGCGCGGCAACGGAGAATCCCAGATAGCAGTCCCTTCCGAGCATGTTGAAATAGCTCGAAAAGCCTGCCAGGAAGGCGCAGTAGTATCTTGCGTCGTAAAGGACAGGCATGTAGTATTCGACGCCTCTCCTGTCTGAAGCAATAAGAAGCTTTATCACGGGCAAAAAGCTTACCGTTGCCATGCCTACCGAAAGGCCCGCAAACAGCATGAACCTCAAGGCCTTCATGAGTATCGCCTTGAAGGTCTCCTTCTTTTCGAGAAGTTCGATTACCGCCCTTACTATGCAGTAGCCCAGGACCACCATCGCGCACATGTAGCCGAAGTAGAACTGGCTTATGAAGGTAAATGTGAGGGCTCCTATGAACAGTCCGGGCTTATTCTTCTCCCAGAGCCTTATCGTGCCTATCATGAGGATCGGAAGAACGTACATCCAGCTGATACAGACGGACTCGAAGAACGCCAGGTACATCGATGCGCTGAAAGTGTAGACTATGGCGCCTGCAAGAGACGGCCAGACCTTATTCTTGCGGAAGAAGCAGAATGCCATGAAGCTCAGTCCCGACAGGTACACCTTGAGAACGATCATCAAGTCGAAAACATACTCGGCATAGCGCTCGGGAACAAGTGCCGACAGCCAGTACATGGGATCGGTAAAAGCGCCGAACATCGATGTGAACATATCGCCGCCAAGTCCCATTGAATCGCTCCACATCCCAAAGGAGCCCGTAAACAATGACCTTATCCATCTTCCGACGAGCACGAAGCATATAAAGTGCTGCTCAAGTCCGTCGGATCTTCTTATTGGGGATCTGTGCATCAGCAAAACGAGCCTTATGAAGAAACATAGAGCGAAGAGAATCGCGAATATCGCGGTATAAAGAAGATATCCTCTCTTTTTATCGAGTTTTGAGCGGCCCGGCATTGATCCCTCCGTTGTATGTATAGGCACACTGATTATACCGCAGGTCTTGGCCTTTTCCTAATTATAATATGGGCGTTCAGGGGGCAAAAAGGCCAGTTACGAAAATGAAAAAAAAAAAATAACAAAAGAATTTAGTTGATTAATTCGTAAAAGTCCTCTACAATGATGCCATTGATAAAGACATTTTTCTATTCCTATTATCCCCATATTTGTGGCCGCCTCTCCCAAGGTGGCCACGACTTTTTGAGGTCCTTCACGGATCACGACCCTGTTATTCCTGTTTTGTTGCCAGATCCGAAGCGTTTCGCAACAAATCATGTAAAGAAATGCCCGGAGTGCTGTTTTTGTTGCTGAAATAAGGATCTCGTCACCAAAACAGGATCTCTCTGTTTTCAGAACTCAATCTGCCTCATCGCTTCTTGACTTGCCGATACGAAGCTTGATCTTCCTGCCTTCTATACCGCTCTTTGTCTTGGCCTGTATCATATCGCCCCAGTTGGCAAAGAATATCCTGCCTAAAGTGCGCATCTTCTCCTGAGACTCGGCGCTCATTAAGTTCATGCGCTCTATCATCTGCTTTTTGCCTTTGATGCCGATCTTGCCCATCTGGCTTAAGTATCCGCAGCCTGAAGCCTCGAATACCGCGAAGATATCATCGACAAAGAGCCTTCTTTCCACATTGGTCATGCTCTCGATCCAGCCTGTCATCGTCTCGTCGAAAAGATCGCTCATCTTGTCGTTCTTCTCGCATGTGACGAATTCTTTGCCCATGATCTGCCATGACATAGGGTCGTGCTGCATGATGCCGAACTCGGAGCTCTTGACTACCACAGGCTTCTCGCTGCTGTATAACAGCCTGCCTATAATGGAGCTCTCAGGCACGTATTTCTCGATCTTGCCTGCTATGGACTTGAACTGTTCAGACTCAAATGACTCGATATTAAATCCAGGGCCGTCGCAGTCGTAGATCTTTACTATCCTCGATGCAATGCCCGATGACACGCCGCTTGCCGCATAGATCGCAAGGTGACCTCCCTTGGAGTGGCCTCCGAGCCTTATGGAATTAAACGTTGAAGAGCAGACATCCTCAAGATACTCTGTCGCCTCATCTTCTGACGGTACTGTCCTGAAGCTTAAGTTGAAATCTTCCTTCCAGCCTACTATCGTATCGTCGGTCCCCCTGAAAGATATGAAGGAGACGCCGTCATCAGTTACTATCTCCAGTGCCGCGAACTGCAGTTCGATAGCAAGGTCTATCTTGCTTACATAGTTCCTGAGCCTGGCGTTCTTAAAACGCTCGGTCTTTGCCATCTTCTGCAAGAGCGTGGGGGCAAATCTTATAAAAGACTTGTCTTGACTGAGTTCCTCTGGAGTATGCTTTTCGAAAAACAGGGTCGAAGCATCCTCTAACGAGATATCGCCCCCGCCAATCCCCGGGACGACACCTTCAAGATCAACATAAGAAAGGTTCGACAGAATGAGTCCGTCTATAGCATTGAACTCCTGGCATTTTAAGGTGAGATCGCCGCGCCAGTCCATGTAATCCAATATGGTAGCCATATATCAGCCCTTTGATTCTCTTAATGCCTTCCTGCATTCATTGGCGAGATCTTCTGATGTGAGGTGGTAAGCTTCAAGCAGAGCCTTGGGCGTTCCTGACTTGCCGAACTTGTCCTTGATGCCGAATCTCTTGACGGGACAGGGAGCAGCCTCACAGACGACTTCGCAGACTGCGCTGCCGAGCCCGCCGTTAATGGTATGCTCTTCTGCCGTGACGATGAGCCCCGTATCTTTAGATGCCTTTACTACCGCATCCTTATCGATGGGCTTTATAGTATGCATGTCTATGACCCTGGCATTTATGCCCTCTTCTTTTAAGATGGCATAAGCCTCAAGAGCGGTCTTTACCATGATGCCGCATGCGATGATGGTAAGATCAAGGCCGTCCTTAAGAGTGTTTGCCTTGCCGACGGTAAACGGGATGTCTTCACCGAACTCGCCGTAAACTGAAGGCACCTTGGCTCTGCCGAGCCTTATGTAGAACGGGCCGTCCTCTTCTATCGCAGCCTTTATCGCCATTCTCGTGGAAGCGCCGTCTGAAGGACAGATGACTCTTATGTTGGGGATAGCTCTCATCACAGCCATGTCCTCCAAGCACTGGTGCGAAGCTCCGTCCTCACCGACCGTAAGTCCCGCATGAGTAGCGCAGACTTTTACATTTAAGTTAGGGTAGCAGATGGAGTTCCTGATCTGCTCTAACGGTCTTTCTGATGCGAAAGTCGCGAAGGTGGAACAGAAGACCGTCTTGCCGCAGGTGGCGATACCTGCAGCGGTAGCCATCATGTTGCCTTCTGCTATTCCCATGTTAAAGAATCTGTCAGGATAGACCTTCTTAAAATCACCCGTCTTGGTCGAGCCTGAAAGATCGGCGTCCATTACAACGATCTTCTCATCGCCTCCGAACTCAACGAGGGCCTTGCCGTATGCATCTCTTGTTGCCATATCGCTCATATCATTAACCCTCCAAAGCCTTGATCGCAGCATCTAATTCGGAAACTGCCGTTTTATACTCCTCATCGCTCGGAGCCTTGCCGTGCCAGCCGGGATTGTCTGTCATGAATGACACGCCCTGGCCCTTGTGACTCTTTGATACGATGAAGAAAGGCTTGCCTGATCCCATGTTGGCATCAAAATCGTTCATTGCCTTTTCTATGGAATCGAAGTCGTGACCGTCAATGACTCTTGTCTCAAAACCAAAGGCCCTGGCCTTCGCTTCTATGTCGCCGAGGCTCATGACATCGTCGACCTTGCCGTCGATCTGAAGACCGTTGTTGTCTAAGATAACGCAGAAGTTGTCGAGCTTATAGTGAGCCGAGCTCATGAGAGCTTCCCATACCTCGCCTTCCTGCATCTCGCCGTCGCCTAAGATCGTATAGACCTTGTAGTTTGTCTTGTCGAGATACTTGGCATTTATCGCCATGCCCGATGCAGTTGAGATGCCCTGGCCAAGAGAACCTGTGGACATGTCAATGCCGGGTGTGTACTGCTTGCAGGGATGGCCCTGAAGGAAAGAATCGATGTTCCTTAATCTCTTCATCTCTTCTATATCAAAGAATCCGAGAAGGCCCAAAGTCGCATAGAGCGCAGGAGCGCAGTGTCCCTTAGAGAGCACGAACCTGTTTCTTGAAGCCTCATCTGCCGTCTCGGGAGTAACGCCCAATCTCTCGTTATAGATGTACGTCAATATATCCGTGCATGACAAAGATCCGCCCGGATGTCCGCTCTTGGCGCTGTAAACGCCCTCTATTACCCATCTGCGGACTTTGGCAGCAAATAGCTGCAGCTGCTTTTTTCTTTCCTGTGTCATAAGCCTACCTTCCGTAATTTTGTATTTCGCCGTCTTTAATATAGAGCCTCTTGACCCTCTTGCCGACATCGCAAGTTATCTCGTAATTAATGGTGCCTATCCTGTCTGCTAATTCATCTGCAGATCTTTCCTTGCCGAAGACGATCACCTCGTCGCCGACCTTGGGCCTGACCTTAAGGTCAGTCGTATCGACCATGCACATGTCCATGCAGACATTGCCTGCAATAGGACATCTCTCTCCTCCTATTATGAGCTCAAAACCGTCAGAGAGCCTTCTTGAGAGGCCGTCTGCATAACCTATGCCAACTGTCGTTATCTCGCTCGGCCTGTTGGATACAAAGTGCCTGCCGTAGCTTACGGAAGTGTTCTCGGGCACGTTCTTGACGTGGATGACCTTGGCATACCATGTCATTACGGGTATGAGGTCTATCTTCTCTTTCGGCTCGGGGCATCCGGGCGGCATGAGGCCATAAAGGATTATGCCCGCCCTGACCATATCAAGGTGCATCTCGGGGAATCTCATTATCCCTGCGCTGTTGCAGATGTGCTTTTTGGTAAACTTTATGCCCTTGTCTTCGAGCTCATTTACCTGCTTCATGAACATGTCAAACTGCCTGCGGGTATACTCATCGTCATCAGTGTCAGCCACTGCGAAATGCGAGAAAACGCCATAGGGGATTATGCCGGGCAGGCTTACCGCCTTAAGGATCTCGTCTGTTGAAGATCCGTCTGCGGGAAAACCTATCCTTCCCATTCCCGTGTCGAGCTTGACATGCACCCTCGCGCTCTTGCCCTGCCTGACCGCTTCATCTGAAATGGCCCTGGCCGTCTCATATGAATAGACCGCCTGGTCGACGTCAAATCTGACAGCGTCTTCTACGCGGCTTATATCCGTATATCCTAATGTCATCATGGGAGCAGTGATGCCTCTTTGCCTGAGTTCCACTGCTTCGTCTATAGTGGCAAGACAGAGTCCTGAAGCTCCTGACTTAAGAAGCACTTCAGCTATCTCAAGGGCGCCGTGGCCATATGCGTCAGCCTTGACGACTGCCATTATGTCCGCGCCTTCTTTTGTGACCCGCCTGATCTCCCTGAAATTATGCTCAAGAGCGCTGAGATCTATCTCAACACAGGATCTGTCGTACATGTTACTCTTGATAGCCAAGTCCATTACCAGCCTGCCTCATCAAATGCCTCCGGCAGATACATCTCAAGATCTGTCGGCAGCATCGCTCTCTTGCCACATTCTTCTGCTGCGGTCATTCCCGCCAAAGAGTGGATCTTGACCGCACAACAGGCAGCCTTTAAGGGCGATATGCCCTGGGAGAGAAGACCTGTCATGAGACCTGCTAAGAAATCTCCGCTCCCACCCTTTGCAAGGCCGCTGTTTACACTGTTATTAATATACGTTTTGCCCTCAGTATCGGCAATTATTGTTTTATGGTTTTTTAATACCGTGATGCACTTATTCTGTAGTGCAAACTGTACACTCAGATCTTCCAAGTCTTCTCCGCTTGCCGCAAGCCTTTTAAATTCGCCTATGTGAGGGGTCAGGACCGCGGGGGTGCTTCTTTCTTGAAGCATCGGATAGAATACTTCCTTTTCCTTTGCGAGCATCGCGAGGGCTGAGGCATCGATCACAAGGCTGTCAGCCTTTTCGATAAAGAAACCCAGAAGAGCCTTGGATACCGGATCGTCAGTCTCAAGCCCCGGACCTATGAGCACTGCCGTGGACCTCTTAAGAAGAGATCCGGCCTGTCTTAATGCCGGGGAGATCTTATCTTCCCTTCTGCTGAGTATGGCGCAGGGATGATTTACCCTGACGGCGTCAAGGGCCTTATCAGTCGAATAAGCGATCACCATGCCGCAGCCTGATCTTAAAGCCGCGCCCGCAGAGATATCGAGCGCACCGGACATGTAATCAGAGCCTGCGCAGATAAGAGCAGTGCCGAACGTGCCCTTATGGCCCTCTTCAAATCTCGAGGGGGCCATGGAGGCGGTAAGCTCAGTGGTTATCTCTATATGATCAGCCATTTTTCTCCTCGTCCTTGTTAGGCACAAGATCCTCGTTCCTTATCTTCTCTATGGAGCTGATATCAAAAGGTGTCTCCTGATAGACGTAGTAGTTGAGCCAGTTGGTGTACATCAGGGTCGCAGAGGACCTCCACTTGAGGATCGGGCCCTTGGCCGGGTCATCGTCCTTGTAGTAATTAAGCGGCAGAGCCGTGTCCAAGCCTGCGGCGTGGTCACGCTTGTACTCGCGGTCTAATGTATCCGCATCGTATTCCGAGTGACCCGTTATAAAGATCTGTCTTCCGTGAAGATCGGATACGGCGTAGATGCCGCACTCATCAGACTCGGATAAGATCCTGAGCTGCTTTATGGGCTCGATGTCCTCTCTTCTGATCTCAGTGTATCTTGAGTGAGGCACATAGAAAAAGTCGTCAAAGCCCCTGAAGAGCTTAACGGGGCGCACATATGTCATGGAGTGCTCGAAGACTCCGAATACCTTCTCGGGCAGTACATACTTGGGAACGCCATAGTGGTAGTACAGTCCCGCAAAAGCGCCCCAGCAAAGATGAAGCGTTGAATAGACATGCGTCTTGGACCACTCCATTATCCTGGTAAGCTCGGGCCAGTAGTCGACTTCCTCAAAGGGGAGCTTCTCTATGGGGGCTCCTGTTATTATCATGCCGTCGAAGTATTCCTTCTCTATCTCATCGAAGGTCCTGTAGTACTTAATGAGGTGCTCCCTGCTGGTGTTCTTGGAAATGTGGGATGCCATGCAAAGAAGCTCTATGTCCACCTGGATCGGGGAATTCGAGAGTGCTCTTAAGAGCTGTGTCTCTGTTGTTATCTTATCGGGCATCAGGTTGAGGATAACGATCCTTATGGGTCTTATATCCTGGGTCAGAGCCCTGTTCTCTTCCATAACGAAGATCCTCTCCTGCTCTAATACATGCCTGGCAGGAAGATTGTCTGCTATTC
Organism: uncultured Clostridia bacterium; assembly: GCA_946187935.1. GTDB lineage: Bacteria > Bacillota > Clostridia > Saccharofermentanales > Saccharofermentanaceae > Saccharofermentans. The sequence goes on along the minus strand of CAMHSJ010000006.1, from coordinate 75,469 downwards.
TGATAGGCATAACTAGCCTCCTATGAATTCATTTAAGATGGATTCTTCGGGAACCTGCTCGGGATTGACCACGGGGATCTTCTCTAAGTGGCCTATGAGCTTGGAAGCTCTTGCCATAGCCTGTGACAGATTCGCGAAGGGTTTGCCTGTTATGGATTTCTCCATAAAGACATTAGGCTTTATGGTGCCGTTTATAGCGGCTTCCATAGCCTCCTTTAAGTCCTTAAGTGCGAGAGGCGCTATGATGAGGCTCTCATATGCCAGGAAGGAATTGATGTGGTAGTCTGCTCTTGTCAGATACTCGGTGTAGTATTCCTCCTCGCTCTTCTCGATCATAGGCCAGTAGTCTATGGTCGCAAGTGCATGAGCCTCCCTGTGACGCCTGTCCCTCACTATCCTTCTTAAGAGTCTGATCTCGTTGCTGTCCATGAGCTTGGTATCGCAGTAGACATTGCCGTAAGGCATGATGAAGACCTTAGCGCAGCTCTCGTCTTTAATGTCTCCTGATATCCTCTTGTTCAGGCCGTGAAGACCCTCTACGACAAGGATCCCGCCATCTTCCATCTTGATCGCATTAGCAGGATCTCCTTCTGACTGTGTCCTTGTGTGGAAATCAAAGAAAGGAGGAACTACTTCCTCTCCTGCCAGGATGCGCTTGATGTCATCTGCGGCCCTTGCAACATCTAATGTGTCAATGGTCTCAAAGTCAGGCCTGCCGTCCCTGTCAAAAGTCGGTTCGGTGATATTGTAGTAATCGTCCAAGGATAACTGGTATCCCTTGCGGCCATGCTCCGTTAAAGCCTTCGAGAGCCTGTTGGTAAAAGTGGTCTTGCCGGAAGACGTGGGACCTGAAACAAATATCGCATGCTTGTCAGGATCAGAGCAGATGTCATTACAGATAGTGTCTATCCTGCTGATAAATAGCTTCTCCGATTCTCTTATAAACGCAGGCAGCTTGACAGCGCCAAGCTGTTCCTCGAGCTCTTCAACCGTAATATCCAGTTTGTCTCTAAGCTCTGCCATATGTGTTTCCTCCTAAGAAAAAGTAGCGATGATTATCTTCTCGCCGGAAAAAATCTCTTGATGATAAGATTGTTGATAAGCCAGTCCCAGCAGTACTGGATAAGCCTGTATGCAAGATAGATGAGACCCGGCAGCGCCAGCAGGATGACTGCCCAGAGCATTACCATGAGAACTACATGGAGTCCTCCTGCCAGAACGCCTATTACGGTCGAGAACGAACCTGACGATCCTGCATATTTAGCGGTGTAAGTCTCTAATGTGGAATTCAGATAATCTATAACGCTCGACTGCACATTGCCTGAATCCACTGTTATCCTCGGAAGGATCTTGCTTACCGTAAAACTTAAGACAAGATAAGAATTAAAGAGTTTCTCTAACAGTATCAATATTTTGCCCCACAAGGGCATTCGATAGTAGCGGTAACAGATAAAAGGGCTTGCAGCCATAAGCAATATAAGAAGTACCAGCTGGAAAGTTCCGAAACTGCCAATGCCGATATAGCGTTTGCCCGTGACATAGGACAGGAGGACTATGGCCTCCGTAAGGAGTCCGTAGAGAACGAACAGACCAAGATGCTTTCTGTTCTCAAAGTCCGTATCGGACCACAGTTTGCCAAGCAGAAGACCTTCAAGGTAATCCAATTCCAAATACTCCTTAAATTAAACCCTGATAAAACGGGATAATCTAAGTAATTTTATCACATAAGGGGATTTATTACGAGGTTGCTTATCTTAAAGAAAAACGGCAGCCCGTGGTCTTTTCGATGAGAGATCTGAGGCTGTTCCACTTCTTGGGAAAATGCTGTGATGCGCCGCTTGCAAGCTTGCTCTTATCTTCAAATTTTATGCTGATCTTCCACTCGCCGGGCAAAACGCTCTTATCGCCGTGCTTATCGATGTTCTTGCCGTCGTTATATGCCTTCATCCAGTCGAGAACGCCTAATTCGGGGATGGAATCTCTTATGAGCTTGGCAGTCTCTTCGTTCATTGCACGGGTGAAATTGTTGTTCCACATGAAGTTGTCGCGCCAGGAGACTACGTTCTTGGTGAGATCGTACTTGACAGTATAGCCCTCGCCTGCAAAAGTCATGATGCTGACTTCCATAATGGCTATAGGCTTTGACATGTCACTTGATCCCATCTGATCTCCTTAATCTATCGCAATGCCGAACACACTGCCTGTTGTCGTGCCGACGACCATCATGCCTTCGTAGACTATGGGAGAAGCCTCTATCGAAAGACCCGAAGAGCTTGCGTTTTCCGTTCCCGCTCCGACCTGGGTCTGGATGTATGTGATCCTCTCGCCTGTCTTGCCGTTGATCAGATGGACCTGGCCGAAGCTGTCGCAGATAACGATATATGCATTGCCGCCCTCATCGTAGAAATCAACGGGTGAAGAGTATGAATAGATGTTCATATTATATTCCCAAACAACGGTACCCAAGTCCTTGTCATATGCAACAACTTTATTGCCGCTCATGAGCCCGTTTGTCATACTAAATGAGAAAATAACGAGATTGGAGATATTGAGCTTGCCGATTATTGGGTTGCCGAAGCATCCGCCGCTCTGGTCTGACTCTGAAGTCTCGCCGTTATAAGTGTAGCAAGGCTCTGAGCTCTGCCATACGACATCTCCCGTAAGTCCGTTTATCTTGTAGATATAAGCAGCTCCCGAATACTGGCCCGTACCGCCCTGGTTGTCGACCTCGGTGCCGATATAGACATACGGTATGCCGTCCTCTTCATCGATGACGGGAGTAACATCCGAGTCATCGCCCAATACTCTCGTCCAGACCATCTCCATGGAATTTAAGTCAAGACAGCACAGGTTCATGGTGTTGTCCACAAAATAACCGTAGCCGCCGTAGGTGGCGATGGAACTCTCAACACCCATGTGGGAGGAGGTGTTGTCATTAAAGATATACTTGTAACCTGTGACCACGGGGCTTACAGCGATAGAACCCGCACCGTCGTAAGCGGTGTTAAGCGCGAATGTGTAGATGATGCCGTTCTCGCAGGGCCAGATAAGAGTATCCCTGTCGCCGTCGATTATAGGCGACGAGTCGAATGCACCCCAGGCGCTCCTGTAGGCGCCGTCCTCCGAGCCGTCGTATGAATAGACCAGGGAACCGTCGATGAGCGAATAGATATACATGCCGAAAGTGTTGCCGCCGTTGTTGTCGGTCTGACCGACATAAAGGAGAGGATAGCCTCTCGGATCGAGTGCGGGCGTACCCTTAATGGAGCACCCGACATCTATCGGATCTCTTGTCATCTCGCCTGTCTGGAGATTGAAGAAATAGATCTTGCCGTCCAGGGCGGCACAGATCACCTCGACGAGGTTCATCTGCTGCCTTGCGGAATCGTACATGTTCATTACAGTACGCATGGAATCCGGCCATTCAACTGCAAGAGGCTGGCCTGTCCAGCGCATTCCCGTCCACTCGAAGTTCATTGTGGATGCAAGCAGGCTGCCTATATTGTTATATTCCCATCTCTGCGTGAGCCTTCCGTTGGTGATAGGCGTGTAGCCGTATGAAGCGCAGTTGCGGAAATTATTGCCTCTGTATGTAAATATGCCTGATAAGGATCCGTAATAAACAGGGTCTCCGAACCAGATGGGATTCTCCCTCGAATACTCCGTCTGGATAGCGCCTGCGACGGATACCTGCTGCGCGATGCCCCTGGCGGAAGGCAGAGCATCTGATACAACGCTCTCATCCGTATTGGTATTTATCGTAGCGCTCTCGGGATAAAGGATAGGGTTCTGATATGAGGTGATGGGAGGAATAGGAGACGGCGTCGGCGTTGCGACTGATATATATGCACTGGGCACGCCTGACTGGTCCGTAGATATCGTCTCGCGGACATTCTGCTTGCGGAAATAGACAACTGCAAGAACGCCCGTAAGGATCACGAACAACAAGGTGATCACTACCACAAGCGTCATCGTGCCTTCGTTAGGATCACGCTGCGGCCTGTAATAGCTGTCATCAGGTTCTATGAATTGTGCCCCGCGGCCCATACTTCCCGTTAAACCTCCCATAAAAATCGCAAAAAGCAAAGTTTATTGTAACACGGCTGACACATTATCTCAATGCAGAGGGGGCTTACGGTGCTATACAGGTGCTGCTAAGATCCGTATTTCAGGAACAGATCCGTGAATCTTAGAGCCTTTTTACACAATTTGGTGACGTTTTTGCCAGTCTGTCACCAAAACAAGAACGAGCTCAGTCCTGAAGGCTCTCAGCGAGTTCCACAAGCTTTTTAAGTCTGTGGCTCATCCCGGATTTGCCTATGGGAGGATCCATCATCTGTCCTAATTCCGCAATGGATGCACCCGGGTTATCCATGTGCGCTTTGGCAGCCTCCAGAAGGTCAGGAGTAAGCTTATACCTGAGATCTGAATCAAGGAGCTTCTTGATAAGGGCATTTCTAGCAGCGCCTGCATCAGACTGCCTCTTGAAGTTTCCGGCATCACAGTTGACACGGCGTACAACGGAGTTGTTGATATCCTTGGAGACCCTTATGTTCTCGAAATCCAGCATCGCTCCCGTCGCGCCTATGTGTCCCAGGAAATCGGACACCATGTCGCCTGCCTTAAAATAGAGTGCGGTAAATCCTTCGCGCTGCTTTATCACAGGCGTAATGTCCCAGAGACCTAATATCCCCGTAAGCAGCATGACCGTCTCATCTCTTGAAATGTGGAATTCGATGCGGTAGCCCTTATTGGGATCAGAGCAGTACCCTGAAGACAGGAACAGTCCCCTTACGAAGTATTCGGCATAAGAAGGATCTTCCATATTGGTATTAAGACTGAGAAGGCTCCTTCCGGCCGGGGCGATCTCTATCTTGTTGCCTGAAACCCTGAACTCTATCCCTTCTTTGGCAAGAAGCTCAACTATATGGTCCTTGATCTCTAATATGAACTTTATCTCGAAAGAAGACGAAGCTGCTGTAAGCCCTGTTATCTCGGCCTGCCTGAGCTTTCCATCAGACGGCACAGACCTTGTTATGTCCTGCTTGATCCTGACTGAGAAACTTGTTTCCTTCATGTTAGGTGTCCTGGGAATACCTTTTCTCTTCCTTGCCTATGTCCCTGTGGTTCAATACCACATTAAAGCCCAGGGACTTGAGCTTTTCGCTCAGGTTGATGGCGCAGTAGACGGATCTGTGCCTTCCGCCCGTACAGCCTATGCCGACATGTACCCTGCCCTTGCCTTCGCGCATGAAGAAAGGGATGGTGTATTCGAGCATGTCAGATGTCTTGGAGATAAACTCATCTGATTCAGGGAAGCCCTTAAGGTATTCGCCGATCGCCTCGTCCTCACCCGTAAGGTTCTTAAGTTCAGGCACATAGTAGGGGTTGGGAAGGAACCTGACATCGAACACATAATCGCAGTCGACGGGAAGCCCGTACTTAAAGCCGAAGGATTCGATAAAGACCGACAGCCCCGAGCTCGTGTCTTCCAGGATCAGGCGCTTTAACTGCTCTCTTAACATGTAATCGTTAAGGAGCGTTGTGTCTATTACGTTATCCGCCATCGCCCTGATGTTGGTGAGCATCGATCTCTCCTCGCGGATCGCGTCGGTAAGAGACATCTTGCCTGCCAGAGGATGCTTTCTTCTTGTCTGCTGGTATCTTCCGATGAGCACGGGGTCTGAGGCTTCCAAAAAGACGATCTTGTATACAAGACCCATCCTGTCGATCTCGGACATCGCATCTTCGAATCCGTCAAGGAATTCCCTGGACCTGCAGTCGACCACGAATGCAAGCTTGCTGATACCGAAATTCTCGCCGCCCGTACCCTTGATAAAGCCGTTTACAAGGTCAGGCAGGATGTAAGGAGGACAGTTGTCCATACAAAAGAATCCCGAATCCTCGAGGAAATTGACTGCCTGCGTCTTGCCGGCACCGCTCATGCCCGTAAGGAAGATAAGTTCCATATAATGCCTCTAATCTTTAAGAAAAATCGCCTATGAGCCTGACTTCGGGCTCTAATCTGACCCCTGTCTTCCCGAAAACAGTATCAGACACGTACATTATAAGCCTGTATACGTCCTTAGCGCTCGCCCTGCCGTCGTTATTTACGATAAAGCCCGAATGCTTCGGTGAGACCTGCGCGCCGGAATCATCTAATGCAAAGCCCTTGAGGCCGCAGTCCTGGATGAGCTTGCCTGCAAAATAACCCTCAGGTCTCTTGAACGTGGAACCTGCAGAAGGGACATCTATGGGCTGACTGTTAGCTCTCTTGACCCTGAGCTCTTCAGCATAAGCCCTTATTGCGGAAGCATCTCCCTTATCAAGCCTTACCTTAAGACCTAAGATAACGGAATCGCCTTTGGTAAATATGCTCTTTCTGTAGCCAAACTCACATGAGGAAGCAGGCACGGTCTTAACTTCGCCGGCCTCAAGATAAGTAACAGATACTGCTATATCCTTGATCTCCCTGCCGTAAGCGCCTGCATTCATGAATACGCCGCCGCCGACAGAACCCGGGATACCGCAGCAGAACTCACAGCCCTCAAGGCCTTCCTTGACAGCGAGGTTTCCCAGAAGCGCCAGAGGGGCTCCCGCTCCGCAGTCTATCTCAAAAGATGAATCTCCCGTATCCATAAGCGAGATCTCGCCCATGTTCCTGCCAAGCCTTATGACCAGTCCGTCAAAGCCTGAATCGGAAACCAGGATGTTAGAACCCATGCCCATTACAAAAACAGGCATTGACTCTGAAGATGCAAATGCCAGAAGGTCAGAGACCTCGACAAAGCTCGAAGGCTCAGCGAAGAATCTCGCCTCACCTCCGCAGCGGAATGTCGTGTATTTCTTCAGTGAAACATGTTCAGTTATATTAAGCTTATTCAAGAGGTGACCCCGGGAATACTCTTGAGACAAGGTTCTGGGCTGCGTTATAGCCCATCTTCTTGACTCTGTAGTTAATTGCTGCCGCTTCGACGATGATCGCGAGGTTGCGTCCGGGTCCTACAGGGATAGTGACTGAGGGGACCTTGATGCCGAGTATCTCTGTCGTCTCATCGCTTAAGCCTAATCTGTCGTATGTCTTCTTCTCGTCCCAGAGCTCCAGGTTTATTACGAAGTCGATGGCTTCCTGCTGCTTGACGGAAGATACGCCGTAGAGCTCTTTTACGTCCAGGATGCCGATGCCTCTTATCTCGATAAGATGGCGGATAACCTCAGGTGCACGTCCTACAAGAGTCGTCTCTGAAACCTTTCTGATCTCGATCTGATCGTCTGCTATGAGGCGGTTGCCGCGTTTAACTATCTCGAGAGCGGTCTCAGACTTACCTACGCCTGACTCACCCAGGATGAGGATACCTTCACCATAGACCTCTACAAGAACACCGTGCATCGAGACCCTGGGAGCGAGCTCCATCTTAAGGTACTTGACGAGCTCAGCTGAAAAATCTGAAGTTGCCTGGTTAGTGCGCAGGATCGGAGTCTTGTACTCCTTGGCTGCATCAAGGATCTCCTTGTGCACCTTATGGTCACGTGTAATGACCACCGCGGGGATCTTCTTGGCGAAGAGCGCAGAGACGGATTCATAACGCTGCTCAGGCTCTAAGTGATCCAGATATGCGTGCTCCATGTTGCCTATGATCTGTATACGGTCAGGACCGAAGTGCTCGTAGTAACCTGCAAGCTGGAGTCCCGGCCTTGTACAGTCGGCAACAAGGAGCCTTCGCTCGTTTATATCCTCTGAATCGTATACGACCTCTAAGTTGAACGCCTTGACTACTTCAGAAAGAAAGACACTTGAGAAAGGCATATATCCCCCCGGATCAGAGACTGATCTCTACGCTGTGCGTATTGCCGTCAGTGAATACAGGTACCTTCGTGCCTTCAGCAGGGCTGCCGTCAACGACGAGCTTGATGCCTTCCTTGCTTCTTCTGAAGCCTTCGGGCTTGGTGATCCTGATGTCATATCCTGCCTTGGCGCCTTCTACCCTTACTTCGAGTGAAGTCTCTTCATTCCTGAGGAGAGGCTCACAGACAAGCCCGTCTGATGTGAACTCTACGCCGAAGCACTGGAACAGTGACAGGAGGAGCCATGTGGATGTACCTGAAAGCGTAGGTCCGATGTTCTCGCCTGACTCGCTGTTGTTGTACTGTGTGCACCATCTCGGGTTGCCGCAGCTCTTGAAAGGAGTCTTAAGGGTCTTGAACGGCAGGATCTTGTCGATGATCCAGTAAGCTGTCTCGGTGAGTCTTTCTGCCAGAGCTTTATCCTCAACAGTGTTAGCTGCCTTGAGCATAGCTGAGCAGGCCATCATGTTGGCATGCTTGAATACGCCGCCGTTCTCACGATCGCCCGGATAGTACAGGGCAACGTCGATCTTGGGCGCGATCTTCGGATAGTCGACCGTAGAGCAGAGCCTGAAGCCGTAAGGTGATCTTAAGTACTTGTCTAAGGAATCGAGCATCGTGGAGATCTGCTCTTCTGTTGCAACGCCTGCCAAAAGTGACCATGAGAAAGCGTTGAGGAAGTAAGAACCGGGGTGACCCTCTTCTACGCTCAGGCCGTCGCCTGCTGCGCCGAGATACTTAAGCTCGGGCTTATTGCTGCGGTTAAAGAGAACTCTTGCAAAGAAGTCGTTCTTCCAGCAGTTTTCCTGAAGCCTTGCTGCGAGCGCAGATGACATCCCGGCAAGCTCAGCTGCAAATGCCGCATCGCCCGTCTTTTCGAACATGGACTTGCCGCAGTCTATCGCAACCTTGAGCAGGAATCCGTTCATGACAGACTCAGAATACTCGGAATCGTAAGGGACTTCGCCGTATGCCTTGCCGGATGCAGCGAGCTGCTCCTTATAAGCGGCGATCTTATCCTTGCCTGAGATACAGTCGGGATCGACTCTTAAGCAGTCGTTCCAGTCAGCCCTGTCGATAAGAGGGATGCCGTGACGGCCGAGTGAGATCTTGCCACTGTATGTGAGGATAGCCTTGAGTGTTTCAGAAAGCTTGCGCTTTACGCCCGGATCAGTCTTCTTCTCCTTGGTGCCTGCCATTACGAACTCTTCAGAGAGGAAGTCGTAATCGCCTGTAAGGCCTAAGTATCTGTCTATAGCCTGCAGGAGCCAGAGTCCGTCATCAGACCACCAGCCGGGCTCCTTGCCGATCCAGTAGAAGTTGTGGTTCGTGTAGCCTTCCTCGTAAACGTTCTCGATCCAGCCTGCGAGCATCTTCTTTACGAAGCCTGTCTCGCCCATGCCTGCAAAGTAGTACATGGATGCGAAGATATCCTGGATCTCACGGAAACCTATCTCTCTGTAGCCCTTCTGCGTCCAGTCCAAAGACCTTGATACGAATGTCTGGTAGAAGACCTGGAACGGGAGGTTGTTGTTGACATAGGCCTCGAAGTCCTTGTCAGCGTGGCTGATCTGCATGTAGCCTGCATACTTCCTGGTAAAATCGATGACTGACTTAAGGTCAGATGCAAGGTTTGCAGGATCGGAGATATAGTCAGCAACAGCCTCAGCTTCGACAGCGGGAGTAACGTCAGGAATGAAGTCCTCGTTAACGGCATCAGATGAGAGGCATGTAAGATTGTCTGCTCTTACGCTTGCCCCTGCCTTTACGCTGAAAGGAATGGACATGGCAAAGAATCCCGGACCCTTTCTGGAAGGTCTGGAAGCCAAAGGAGCGATGAACTCAGGATCCTCGAGGCTTCCGCTTCCGACGAAGTCTGCATACCTTACGCAGTACTGGTCAGGGAAGATGGCACCGCCGTCTGTATGTACGACCATCTCTGAGAATCTGATATTGCCCTTTGTCCACTTGGGGTTGGGGTTGATCGATACGGCCCTGATCTCGTTGTCCTCGTTAAAGAATACCTGTGACTGGGCAACTACCGTCGTAAAGATAACGTCCTCAGAAAGAGCGTGTGTCTCGTTCGTACCGAACATACCTGTGTAAACGATACGAAGATCCATGTCTTCGGAAGAGTTGTTAACGATGTCGATCATCTGGGCTTCAGATGCAAGAGGCATGTTCTCGTGCTGGGGAACTATGAAGATCGTTCTCGTGACCTTAAGGCCGCATGTAAGCTCGTAGCTTATTACCGTCCTGTTCTGTGAATGAACGGTCCTTACTGACTTGAGGCCTTCAGCAATAGCTGCACCGGAGTAGAAGATCTTCTTGCCATCTTTTACCAGGTAGAACTGGCGGTTAGCGGGGAAGCCGTTTTCTTCAGGCAGGTAGTCCCATCTTGTTGCGAGGACCTGACAGTCAGCGTGCGAACGGAAAGAACCGCCGCCCAATGCGCCTACGGTGCTCTTAGGAGTAGACTGCAGAGGATGCTTAAATGAGATCCTGTTGCCTATCAGCATATTGGTATAGTAGTGAGGTCCCGGAGCAGGAGATGCAGGGTCGAACTCGAGTTCGCCGTTCTCCTTAAGGACGCCGCCCCACTCATTAGACTCATTGATGAGATCTTTGACAGCCTGCTTAACATCTGCTGCGATATCAGCTGCTTCGACAGCGCCGCCCTTCTCGCTATAAACTGCAAGATCAGCGCCAGATACGTCGAAAAGGACACTGACGCCGTCAGAGACTATAGATCTGAGCGCGCCATATACCGCATCAGAACCTGAGATGACGCTCGCTATTATGGAATCGAACTTGAGGCCGCATACACCTATAACTACAGGATCCTTGCCGAATCTCACATACTGTGCGGACTTGCCGCCTGTTACCTTGCTGCCGAATTTCGCGGTCAAAAGATCCGCTGCAGGAGTAAGTTCCTGCCTGGCCATTTCTGCTCTAAATCCCATAATTAGGTACCTCCTAAGCTTTATACCGAAATTATAACAATTAACCCCGCCGCAAAAAAGGAGCAACGGGGTTAATCACCTGAATTTAACTAATAAAACAAAGTTCTGACAATTCCCCTTAAGATTATCCGAGAACTACCTCAACCTTGTGTGTCTTACCGTCGCCTGCTACAGGTACGATGCAGCCTTCAACTGCTGCGCCGTCAACAGTAAGTGACTTAACGCCCTTGTTAACGTGATCAGGGTTCTTGATGGTGATCTCATATGTATCGCCTCTGAACTGACGTGTAGCTGTGAAGCCGTCCCAAGCTGCAGGGATGGAAGGATCTACCCTGAGGCCGTCGAACTCAGGCTTAACGCCTAAGATGTACTGTGAGATAGCTACCATGTTCCAAGCAGCCGTACCTGTGAGCCATGAGTTCTTGCCCTGACCGAAGTTATTGGCATCCTTACCGCCGATCATCTGACCGTAAACGTAAGGCTCTGTCTTGTGGATATCAGATGTCTCTTCAGTAAATGCAGGAGCGATCTTGGAGTAGTACTCGAAAGCCTTCTCACCTCTGCCGGCATAAGCCTCTGCGCAGATGATCCATGCATTGTTGTGTGTGAAGATACCTGCGTTCTCCTTGTATCCGCCCGGATATGTGGAGATCTCGCCGTACTGGATATAGTACTTTGTGAATGCAGGGTTGTTGAGAACGAGACCAAACTCGCAGTTTAAGTACTTGTCGATGGAGTTGAGAGTCTTGATGTCAGCTCCGACGTCCTTACCGATCTCAGACATAACAGCGAAGCCCTGGGGTTCGATGAAGATCTTACCTTCTTCGCACTCAGCTGAACCCATCTTCTCGCCGTTAGCATCGTAAGCTCTGAGGAACCACTCGCCGTCGAATGCGGATTCCATAACGACCTTCTTCATCTTGTCGATCTCAGCCTGAGCCTTGGCAGCTTCGTCAGCCTTGCCCAAGTGCTCTAAGATGCCTACATAAGCAGGACCTGTGTATGTGAACAGAGCTGCTACGAATACAGACTCAGCTACCTTGGAGTAGCCGCCCTCTGCCTTGAACTTCGGGTTGGTGTATGTCTGGAAGGATTCACCGGGTGTATCTGAGAAGCATGAGAGGTTGATACAGTCGTTCCAGTCAGCTCTCATTGCAAGAGGCAGTCCGTGAGGTCCGAGGTTGTTTACGATGTGATAGAAGGATACCGTGAGGTGATCGAGCATCGGCTGAGCGAGCGAATCGTCGTTGTCATAAGGAACCTTCTCGTCAAGGATGGACCAGTCGCCTGTCTCCTTGATGTACGCCGCAACGGAGAGGATCATCCAGAGCGGGTCATCTGAGAAGTCACCGCCGATATCGGAGTTACCCTTCTTGGTAAGAGGCTGATACTGGTGATAGCATCCGCCGTCAGGCATCTGTGTGGAAGCGATGTCGATGATTCTCTCTCTTGCACGCTCAGGGATCTGATGTACGAATCCGAGGATATCCTGATTAGAATCTCTGAAGCCCATACCACGGCCGATACCGGACTCGAAGTAGGAAGCAGAACGTGAGAGGTTGAATGTAACCATGCACTGATACTGGTTCCAGATATTGACCATACGGTTGACCTTATCGTCAGGCGTGTCGACCTTGAAGATCGAGAGGAGCTTGTCCCATGTAGCACGGAGCTCGTCAAGTCCGGCTGCAACCTTCTCAGGTGTGTTGAACTTCTCGATCATGGCATCAGCCTTCTCCCTGTTTAAGACCCAAGCCTCTCTTGTCATGAGACCTTCAGGCTTTGTATCAGAGAACTTCTTGTCCTGAGGATTCTCAGCATAGCCCAGGATGTAGATAAGAGTCTTTGTCTCACCGGGTGCAAGAGTAACCTTCTTGTAGTGTGAAGCGATAGGAGACCAGCCGTCTGCAAATGAGTTGGAAGGCTTGTCCTCGAAAACGGTAACAGGGTTGTCCCAGCCGTTGTAGATGCCGCCTAAGAATGAATCACGGTCTGTATCGTAGCCGTCGATATCGTCATTAACAGTATAGAAAGCGTAGTGGTTACGTCTGTCTCTGTACTCTGTTACGTGATAGATGGTGGAACCCAAGATCTCAACACGGCCTGTTGAGAAGTTACGCTGGAAGTTCGTGCAGTCATCCTGAGCGTCCCAGAGGCACCACTCTGCCATGGAGAAGATGGAGAAGCTCTTGGCTTCAGAGCCTTCGTTGGTGAGGACTACCTGCTGTACTTCGCCATCGTAATCCTGGGGAACGAAGAATGTAACTTCAGCGCGAAGTCCGTTCTTCTTGCCGTTGATGATCGTGTAGCCCATACCGTGGCGGCACTCATACTCATCAAGCTCTGTCTTGACAGGTGACCAGCCCGGATTCCAGACTGTGCCGTTGTCGTTGATGTAGAAATAACGTCCGCCCATATCGAGAGGGACATTGTTATAGCGGTAACGTGTGATCCTGCGGAGTCTTGCATCCATATAGAAACTATATCCGCCTGCGGTGTTGGAGATCAGGGAGAAGAAGCCCTGATTGCCTAAATAGTTGATCCATGGATAAGGTGTTCTTGGGGTATTGATGACGTATTCTTTACGGGCGTCATCGAAATGTCCAAATTTCATAGTTGTGCCTCCGTACAGTAAATTTTCATAAAATGTTCTTACATTTTACACTATGAGTCGTGAATATTGAACAAAGACTTTTATCAAATCTGTAAATTTAAAAATAAGGAATAAGCAGCGTTCCTTTTGTCAGTCTGCTTCTTTCATTGTTTCAAGTTCAAGATACATTTTCAAAGCACGCTCCACGCAGCTGTTGAGCGATTCCGAATTTGAAGAAGCAATCAAAGACAGATTCTTATGCATTTCAGGTTCAATGCGGATATTGAAGCTGCCTTTATACTCTTTCTCAGGCTCCTTGCCGACCTCAACACAAAAATCGAGATATTCATCAACCGCAGAATGGAACTCTTTTACGATCTCACGTGAACTGTCACTTTCAAAAGTAACCAGATCGTTTATTCCCAATATCTTGCCGTGAAGCATCGAACTCTCAACATCATATACAACTGTGGCGTGATAGCCTTTGTACTCTAAAAGATTTCCCATGTTACTCATTAAAGCCTCCGCTGCAACTATTATTTAGTTGCAATAATACAGCGGATTATGGGAATTAGCAATATTAAAGACTCATCCTTCAGTGTTGTATTCAGTAAGAGTAGGCGTAACTCTGACTACAGGCTCTGTGCCTGCCTGGCATGTTACGTTATAAGTAAAAACGACTGTCTCACCGGGCTTAACATAGAACTTCGTGTTATAGAAGACATCAAGACCCATATATTCATTCTCGCTCATCTTGATATCAGCATCGTTTTCAACAGGATCGATCGAGCCGCCTGCAGGTGCAAAGAAATAGATAACGGACTTCATGTCGCCTGCATATCTTGAACTTGTCAGGTAACCGTTGCCCCTTCCGAACTCAACCGTTGCATCATCGATCGTATTCTTAAGAGTTACCGTTACAGGATATGTGACTTCACCTGATCCTGTCTCGGTGCCTTCTCCGACCTGAACATCCAGGTTGACATAAGGTCCTAAGCGGTTAGCTGCATTGATGCTGTAGAACACGCCGATCTCAGGGTTTTCCGGATCATAGTTAAGACTTCCTGAATACCCAAGCTGCCTTACGGTCTCCTGCTCAGTTTCATCAGCCATCCACATCATGAACACGCGGTCATCTGATGATGCTTCAAGTATCTCAAGAAGAGCCAGTGAATTCTTGATGCTCGGATCTTCCATGAGCTTGTCTTCCACGGCATTTGCAGTCTCAGCGAAAAGCGCGTCCGTTATATCATTTGCTTCTCCCCTGTACTGAGGGTCGCCAAAGTATTCGAAATACACATCGTGCTGGAGATACCAAACGCAGTAATCCTGATCGAGCGTAACACCGTTTGACAACGTCACAGGACCCGTAATGGCCATCAGACTCTGGATGATGTGTGGTGTCAATGAAATGACTCCGTCAGGCGTTATGCCTGAATCAAGAGCATATGAAGATGCCCAGATCTCAGCAACTCTCGGGAAGTGAGGATTTGCCGATGCGCTCCTCGCCTTTGCGATATACCAGTTGTCGAGGAAAAGATCTGATTCTGCGGGTTCGAATTCTATCGACGGATCGAAGTCCTGAGGAATGACGTTTACTACTGAAGTGAAATCTCCGAATCTTAAGATGCCGTCTTCTATCGTTACCGTGCCCACCTGCCCCGGGAAACCGCCGCAGGCACGAAGCTCAGCACTGTTCTGGGCAACTATAAGATACATCTTGTCCGTGCCGTCACCTATGAATGCCTTCATGAGCGGTTCGTAGCGGTCGAGCTTGTCCAAGAGCTCTGCCATCTCATCGAGCTTGTTAGTGAGCTTGGCCTGCTGGTCAGGATTATCCTTCAAAAGCGTTCCTTCGCTCAGCTCATTCTGAACCTCACCAATAAAGGGCCTGATCTCATCTTCTAACTCCATATAGGCCAGTATTACCGTAGTATCTATGCCGCCGTCAGCCTTAAGGGAGCTGAACGGCTTTGCGCACATTACGTCGGCTGCAGGCCTTAAGAACTCGGATGGCATTCTCTCGATAAGAGGCATGGTCTCTTTTGTCTGTGCAGGCAGCGACCTGTACTTGGTCATTACTTCCTCAAGCTGAGGCGTGTTAAATGCAGGGATGCTTTCCAGATCCGTCATAAGGCTGTCTATCGCAGGACAGAGGGCATCTATCATGTCTGCATACTGATAGAGCTTATCTCCAAGTTCTGGACCCATGTTGTCAAGATCTATAATGTCAGCCGTCGGCATGCCTGACTGCTTTATCATTGCTGATGCGGGTTTGAGCAGAGTCTCTGATGCCTTATCAACAAGATCCAGACACATGATGCATGTGTCAAAATCCTGTCCTATCTTAGGTATCATGCAGGGGATCTTCCACTTGCTCTTCTCAAGTTCCTGCCTCATCGTATGGGATGTCTCATCAATGACTGCGATCGCATTATCTGCAGCAACCGTATCCCCTGTCTTAAGAGATGACAGGCAGAGAGCCAGTGAGCTCTTGAGCATGTTAGCCTCGCCCTTGAGCTTCATTGCGGAATTATAGTAGTTATAACCCGCGAAAAGACCGGCGCCCAGGAGCACCAGTATTACCGCAAGTGTGATAAGAACATTTCTTATGACGCGCTTCTTCCTATCCCCGGGTCTACCGCGTCTGTGTTTAACCTTATAACCCATAGAGGGGATTATCTCACATAACGCCTGATTATTCTATCGTGCAAACAAAAAACAGCGCCTCCCTGTTAAGAGAAGCGCTGTAAGTTGTTCGGGTTGATCCGACGGAAGTATTACTCCTTGACACCGCCTGCGGATACACCGGAAATGATGTAACGCTGCAGGAAGATGTAAACAACGATGATCGGGAATACGGATGCTGAAAGACCCGTATAGATCATACCGTAGTCTACGTAACGGTCACCGTAGAGCTGAGCTACCATCAAAGGGATCGTCTTATCTTCGTTCTTGCTTAAGAGGATCGAAGGAGCGAAGAAGTTGTTCCAAGATCCGAGGAAGCTGAAGATACCCTGTGTAGCGAGAGCCGGAACCATGATAGGGAGGCAGATCCTGTTGAATGTAAAGAACTCGCCTGCGCCGTCGATTCTCGAAGCCTCAATGATCTCCTTAGAAAGTGAAGTATCAAGATACTGCTTAATAAAGAATACAGTTGAAGGTGCTGCAATAGCGGGGAGGATCAAAGGCCACTTTGTTCCGAGGAGGTGCATAGCACTCATCTCGCGGTAGAAACCTGTGATGTTTACTGCTGTAGGAACCATCATTACGCCTACGATAACTGCGAACAATGTCTTCTGTCCCTTGAAGCTGTATACGGAGAGACCGTATGCAGTCATAGCTGAGAAGTAAACTGTAAGAGCAGTTGCTGATGTAGAGATAATGAATGAGTTCAGGAATCCGACAGGGAAGCTGAATGACGCTCTTGCCTGGAGGTTAGACCAGTTTGTAATAAGCTGCTTGATACCACCGGGGATCTGAGGCCAGAGCTTGATGCCTGACTGGATCGAGAAGGAATCCCATGTAGCGTTCATGAACATGAACCAGAAAGGGATTACTGCGAGGATCGCGAAGAAGATAACTACTACGTAAACGAGTGTACTGTAAGCCTTGATCGAAGCTGCTTTACTCTTGAGCTTGGTTTCATTATTACTCATTACTTTGTACCTCCCCTCTTCATAAGTTTCTTAGCCTTTGCAGCATCCTTATCTCTCATGATGTAGAAGATGAAGATGGAAAGGAGTGATGTTACGATGAACAGGAGTACGGAAACCGCAGAAGCGATACCTACGAGCTTGACGTCCTGCTTACCGAATGCTGCGTTGTTAACGTACATAAGGACTGTTCTGATCGAAGGGATCATTACGCCGTTGAAGTTAACAAGTGCAGGGTTCATGTTGAGGTTCTGAGGGATATCGAACATCTGGAGACCACCGATGAGGGAAGTAACCAATGTGTAGAGGATGATAGGTCTCAGAAGCGGGAGCGTTATCTTCGTGTAAGTCTGGAATGAGCTTGCACCGTCGAGCTGTGCAGATTCATAGATCGACTCATTGATAGATGTGATACCTGCAATGAGAACGATCATTGTGTTACCATACCACATCCAGAAGTTGATGAAGCATACGATGAATCTTGTTGCCCAAGGGCTTGCAAAGAAGTTGTAACCATCCTTATCACCGAACGCACGGAGTACGAGCTGTGATGCAGAAAGAGCGCCGCCTGATGAATAAGCGAAGAGTCTTCTGAAGAAGATAGCGATAGTAGCTGCCGTGATAACGTTAGGCAGGTACATCAAAGCCTTCATCGCGTTAAGACCCTTAAGGCTGAGCTTAACGTCTGTGAACCATGCGGAGAGCAAGAGCGCGAGGAGGATCTGAGGGATGAAACCGATGATCCACATAACTGCTGTAGTAACAAATGCACCTGCTACATAGCTGAATCTCGTCTTGTTGCTGAAGATCTCCTTATAGTTGTCAAGACCAACGGAGATGAACATCTTCTTAGCGTTAACTTCCTCGAGAACGCCCTTAGGGTCAGAAACGATGGACTCGTTCTTCTGGATAGTGAGCTCAACTGCTCTTAAAGCAGCATATGCCTTGTAAGAATCTGTGTTTACAACAGAAGCAGGATTCTCGATGCCTGCAGCTGTATCAGCTGCGATAGCTGCATCGTAAGCAGCCTGAACTTCAGGGAGCTTAGCCTCAGCTTCTTCGATCTTGGCCTTAGCCTTCTCAACACGCTCAGCCTTACGCAGTTCATCGATCTCGTTGTACTTAGCCATTGTGAGAACGTCAGCCATGCCTACTGAAGCCTTGTAATCCTTATACTTGCTGATGTCGAACTTGCTGCCGTAAGAAATGTACTTATCGATTTCAACGCCCATAGCTACCAGCTTTGTTCTTGCACCGAGTTCATAGTAAGAACCGAGGTTAGAGATCTGCATAGCTGCAGCGATCTCATCAGGATTTGACTGATAAGCTGTGTCTGCGCTTACATAGTTCTTATCGTAAACTGCGAGGAAGTTGTCGCCTGACTGATCGTCTGAAACAACTACTTCGCCGTCCTTGATAGTAAGAACTTCAGCACTGATGATTCCGGCATCATTGAAATCCTTGATATCAGCATAGAGCTGATCCATGTTTTCAGTGAGTGCCTTGTCACCTGAAATGTAATCTGCAAGCTCTGAGTAAGAGTTTGAATTGTTGATCGTGTCCTTCCAGACCTCGGACTTGAGATATGTCTCAACATCACCGATGAAAGAAACAGAAATAGCCTCAATCTTCTCGCCTGCTTCGTTTGTAACGGAAGGTGAATTGAGGTTAGAGATCAGATAGTAGAAAGCCGGGTCAGCCATAGAAGCTTCACCGTCTGTGATTGCATCAAAATAATCCTTGAGGGATGTATAAGATGTCTTGGAAAGGAGATAGTCTACAAGGATCTGCTGATCAGCGCTAAGATCAAGAGTTTCTAAGCTCTCGACAAACTTGACATAGTTGTCACTTGCGATGATGACTTCAGGTGTGACAGTTGTTTCCTCTTCACCTTCTTCAGCTGTCTCGGCATTAACGATGCTGTCGAGCGCGTTGCTGTAGCTTGAGAGCTTATCTGTCAGTGTGATAGTAACGTCAGAGAATCCTTTTCTCCAGTTCTTGAGTTCTTCGTAACTTGCCTGTGAAATCTGTCCTACATCATTCTGATCGAGAGCAGCCTGAAGTTCAGAAACTGTTGTCGATGAGAATCCTGCAGAAGTTCCAATGCTTATAATTGCATTGATGCCATCTTCATCAAGAGGCTTATATCTGTCCGCATAGTCCTGAGTTGAGAAGAAGTTCTTGATCTTGTTATAGCCGGCAGAATCGATGTCTACCTTGGAAAGATCGTCGTAAACTTCGTTTAAGTCAAGATAACGGTCATAATAAACTTCTTTATTTGAGAAACCCCAGAAACCTGAAGTTGTAGCCTGCATGTTCGCTGTTGAATACCAGAATGTGGTAAGGAGCGGATAGAGGCTGAAGATGCAGTATGCAATTACAAACGGCGCGACGAAAATATATCCAAAACGGGTATAGCTCATACCCTTATGGTTTCTGTTCGTATTTGCCATCTTTGTTACTCTCCAAATTTTGCCAATAGTGAATAAGTTGTTGTAATTGTTGTTGTCAGTTAAAAGGAAATGCGGGACAGGGTTTTGTCCCTGCCCCGCACAAGTACCTAGTTAATTATTTAATCCGGTTAAGAATTAGATAATTCCAGCTTCCTCAAGAGCTGCCTCGAACTGAGTCTCAGCATCAGGAACAGAAGCGATGTCGCCCTGTACGTAAGAATTTACGACAGTGTTGAATGCATCGTTGATTGCCTGGTCGTTCTCGCCAACTGTTGAGTTGTCGATTGTTGTAGCTGCTGCAAGGAGAGCTGCGAGAGGGTTCTGTCCGCCGAGGTTAGCAACGCCGAAAGAATCGTCAGAAGCCAGAGCTGTCATGATAGAGATGTTGTTAACGAACTCGCCGCCTTCAGCCATATCCTGGAGGTTAGCTTCGTCGATAGCGATGTCTCTCATGATCTGAGCGCAAGAAGCCTTCATGTCGCAGTACTGAGAAGCCATCATCCATGTGCCGCCCCAGAAGAAGTTACCAGGAGCAGTTGTGATTCCCCAGTCACCCTGTGTAGGGTTAGAACCATCCTGGAAGCCCATGCAGAAGTTTAAGAGCCACATAGGTCCCCAATATGTAACTACAGACTTGTTAGCCATGTTAGCGCTCCAAGCCTCGCCCCACTGTGATGTCTCGAATGTGAGACCTTCATCGTAGAGAGCCTTAGCCATATCGAAGTAGTCTTCCATTACGGGATCGATGTAGAGCTCACCGTCTACGATCCAACCCTGTGAACGTGTGTTGAGATAAGCTCTCCAGATATCGTCCATACCGGAAACGATCTTAACTTCGCCGTTAGAAGCTTCATTTACTTCACGAGCGGATTCAAGGAAATCATCCCATGTAGCGAACTTAGCTGCGAGCTCGTCAGGATCCTGTGTGCCGAGGTATGTCTCTGCGAGTGTTCTGTTGTAGAAAACACCGCAAGGGCAAGCCTGCCAAGCGAGACCCTTGATTACATTGTCATCGTCTGTAGCGAACTGAAGTGTGTAGTTGTACATTTCAGAAAGCTCAGAGTAAGCAATGCCGAGGTCGTTGATAGGGAGAGTGTTGTCAGAGTTCATGTACTTAGAAGCATAGTCTGCATCGCATACAAAGAGGTCAGGAGCGTCTTCACCAGAATCAAGAACCTGGTCAAGCTTTGCCTGATAGCTGTTGGACTCTGTAAGAACAGGATCTCCGATGTCAACACTGGAATACTTAGCTACGAGACCAGGGAACTCATCGTTCCAGCCGTATACGAGTACGCCATCGCCCTCATCAGAAACATCAGCAACAGTCAGCTCTGTGTACTCAGAAACCTGAGCTTCGGGAGCCTGAGATTCAGGTGCTGCTGTTGTAGCGCCGGATGCAGCTGCAGAAGTAGCAGCAGAAGCATCAGAAGCTGCAGATGCGTCAGACTCATCAGTCTTATTACAAGCTGCAACAACACCAAGAACCATTGCCAATGACAATGTCAAAGCAATAATCTTCTTTGTCTTCATTTGTTTTGCCTCCTCATTAATAAGGTTTTATTTTCTGTCCGTTAGGACCAAAAGCCGCTTGCGCTGAGGCTTTCCCTCTCCCGCGATCCGCCTGCCGTAGACACAAAATGTCTAAAACGCGAATTCTTACAAGTGCATATTACAACAATTTACACAGATATGCAATCATTTTTTATGCAATCAGTTCAATGCCACACTTTCATGCCCGGCATGTCTGTGCAAACCGCTCATTCAACGCCGAACACCAGGGCTCCGTATCTGTTTAAGTAACCCTGATAATCGTTCAAGTCGATCGTTGTGTGATATACCTCTCCTCTTACCTCACCGTAGATAACGGCAGCTGCTATTCCGCGGCCTGACTGCTGCGCGCAGATGAACAGGTTGGAGACCTCTTCCGGCTTTACCTTCTTATCAAATACGGGACCGTCCTCTGTCTCAGGCAGAGCGTTAAGGTCTGATGAGAGCTTGAGCGCAAATGCCTCATTAAGAGCAGCAGGTTCTATCGCTATAGTGTTGATGTTGATGTACTGGCCTGTGAGCATGTCAAATGTCGCGCTGTAGGTATAACCTTCAGTATTGCCTTCACCGTCAACGGTATACTCGTATGAGATGATCACCGTGTAGAGCCTGCCGTTATCGGAATCCTCGTAAGATACAGTAACCGCATAAGGTTCTTCGGGAAGAACGCCCGTGAGTTCATATTCAGCCTGAAGCTCACTTGAGATCCTCTTATAGATGCCCTCAGCTTCAGAATAAACGCCGTCGGTTATCATGTTGATCGCGTTCTGGACTGACTCGTTATCATTGTCGGTAACAAGAGCTCTTGTGCCGGAGAATGTCACAAGTCCGTCGCCGTCTTCTGTAAGATATGTCTCACTGAACTCTTCGTACTCGACCGAGAAGTCAGCCGTTATGGGCACAGTCGTAAGCTCGGAGAAATCAACTCTCTCGATCACAGGTGTGGGAGTGGGAGTCGGAGTGGGGGTAGGCGTCGGCGTAGGAGTAGGTGTGGGAGTCTGTGTAGGCTCAGGCGTAACCGTGGGAATGGCTTCCTTCTCGGCTGTCTCTTCCGGTTCGTCTATGTCCTCTTCCGTTTCTTCGGTATAGCCCGCTATCTGGTTTATACCGTCAGATACACTGTCGATGCCGTCGCTTAACTTGTCATAGTCGACCGCACATGCACCGATCACGATGCTGCACATGAGTATGACAGCAACTGTAGCTGCCGTGCTTCTCGAAAATCCCGTCTTTACCATGCGTTTCATAGGCTGCCCCCTTAAATTATTCAGTGATTATCAATTGACCGTTCTTTCTTACTGCGGAGAACACGACTCCCGAAGAGCCGCCTCCCCTTCTTACCAGGATCTTGCCCCCGCCTCCTGCCAGGTAAGCCGCAGCGGTCGCGCTGTCGCTGATCTTCTCGGGTGCGAACGTGGGCTCAAGAGGGAGCTTGACCTCGGATATCTGTTTTGTGCTGAGTGCCGTGACTGATGCGCCAAAGCTGTCGGCTATGGTCTTGATGACCTCGCTGTCCCTGGCACTCTGGGAAACAGCGACTGTGGATACCGACGAAGGATCTATTCCGTGGTTCTTTAATGATGTGGTGATGATGTCAGCAGCATACTGGGGATCGACCTTGGCCTTGAGCTCAACGCCTATGCAGATAAGAGCAGGAGTGAGTACGAGGTTTTTGGCCTGTGCTGCCTCGGGCATTGCTTGGCAGGTGATGAACACGCCCGGTTCTGATGCCGTGTTCTCTTCGTTATCGATGAATGCCTTTGTGAGCTGTCCCCTTGATTCAGCGGGGAACATGTTCAGGCGGTATACGAGACTGTCCAATACGGGTTCAGCCAAGGAGAGCGGAATGTCGGAATAGACATTGACCCTGCCGCCCTGTCTTATGTATTCATTGATCTTGTCTGCCAAAGACCGGTCCGACACCTTCATCGAATAGTTCCTGATGCAGTATTCAAGATCAGTTACGATCCCTGCCCTGCTTCCGAAAGAAGTGAAGCATGAAGGTCCGAAGACGGAAGCTATATGTCCCGTAAGAGCCTCAAGCTCAGAAGGACCAAGATCCCCGTTCCTGATAACAGCTACAAATGCGCCGTCAGGAGAGCAACAGATGACCGGCAGGTCAGATATCCTGCTCGATATCGCTCCCGTTAATATCTCGAGTGCAGCTTCCAAAGGAAGGATGAGAACGATGGCCGCGCCGCTCTTGCTCTCAGGGATATCTATTCCCGAGGAATAGAAGTCAGAGCTGCTTATCCATCTGCCGCCCAGCTTGTCTATGAGTTTATTGCCGGTAACCCTGGCCTTGCCAGATCTTCCGTAACAGAGCAAATACATTTTCTTTGGCCTCACTTATATTTGATAAGACCACAATAACATACTTTGCCCAAAATACCGAGGGCACCTCGGAATTTCCGAAGTGCCCTCGACATGGAATAAGGGATAGATAAAGAAAATAGACTAATCTAATATGCTTTTGGCATATAGCAAGATAATAGCAAGGAGAAGGCGTTTGGTCAAATCATTTTTTCTTGCCGTTTTTAAGCTGGTAAGAAAAACCTATTACCGTAAATACAAGTACGACTATGGCGCTTGCCTGGACCATGCTCCCCGTAAGAGATGTCCCCAGAGCTGCCTCCTCGATATCAGTTGCCGTGCCGCTGCTAAGGAACCTGTCGTAGAGCACGGGTGTTATAACGGAAGAGATTATCCTCGCACCGACCAATGCGGTAAACAGACTGATGGTCCACTTCTGCGCATAGTAAACGGCAATACCTATAAGAGCGCCTGCTGCTATGCCGACAAGAAGCGCTGCCACGGACTTGCCCGTGGTGATCTCTGCAGAAAGAGCCCTGTAGTCCGTAAATACCCACCAGCCGACATAGAGTGAAGCAGCGATTATAAGGACCTTAAGATAGAGCCAGAATGCCAGAGCTCCGAACAGGAGAGTAAATATGCAGATGATGACTATCTTGGCGGTTCCTTCATTCTCACCGAACAAAGGCGCGAGCTTAACTGATAACATGGAACCTGCGATATAACCCAAAGCTCCGCCCAACAGTCCCAGACACAATCTGAAGAAGTTATAGCCTGCAAAACAGATAAAGCATCCGCAGGCAATGGTCAGTACTGCTATAATGATGTTAGTCAATCCCGAGCACCTCCTTTACCTCTTCTATGGTTACACATCTTACAAGAGAAGTTTTTAACTTCGCTGCTTCATGCATGCCCTTTACATAGAACGGCATGACGCTCCTCATCTCCCTTACCGCAACCTCTTCAGGCAGATAGCTTGCCCTGCCAAGGAGTTCTTCCATGAGAAGTTCTTTCCTGACATCATCCGAAGGCGCTTCGAAAGGCACCCCTTCCATCTCGTTTAATATCTTCCGGAAGACCATGGGGTTGCCCCGGGCAGCTCTTCCGACCATAAGGCCGTCTGCTCCTGTCATCTTAAGCATACGCCCGGCACTCTCGCCATCAGAAACATCTCCGTTGGCAAAGAAAGGAATGCCGTAAGGTCTTACCGCCTCGCGCATGACGGCGATGGCTTCCGTGTCCGCTTCACCCGAATACATCTGCGGGCGGGTCCTGCCGTGAACACAGAGCATGTCGCATCCGTTATCCGCAACCGCCCTGGCAAGATCAGGCACGCCCCTGTCGCCTGCTTCAAAACCGGTCCTGGTCTTGACCGTTACGGGTATGTCCCTTCCGGTCTCCCTGACTGCCTCCTTAGAGGCCTTTACTATCTTTCCCGCAAGAGACGGATCTGTCATGAGAAAAGAACCCGACCCTGTCTTTACGACCTTGGGAACAGGGCATCCCATGTTGATGTCTATTATCGCAACGCCAGCAAGGCGGGGATCATCAACTATAGCGTGAACGGCACATCTGAAATCCTCAGGATCGTTTCCGAAAAGCTGGATCGCGCATATGCCTTCTCTGCCGGGATCTATCCTCATGTATCTGAAGGACTTTTCGATGCCGGAGAACCTGACGGACCTGGCGCTCGCAAGCTCGGTCGGAGCATATGCCGAGCCGTACCTTCTGCACATGATGCGGAACGGCACGCTCGAAAAGCCCGCCATCGGCGCGAGGCACAGAGGAGTGTCTATGTCGATATTACCTATTCTGACCTTATCCATATAAAGAAAATTGTAACCCTTTTTTTACTTGAAATAATTACTATTAGAGGACAAAATAGTATTCGATATGAGAGGTGCCTTTTATGGATGATTGTTTGGTTTATTTTTTCACGGGTTTCTTAGGGAGCGGCAAGACCTCCGTCATATGCTCATGGCTCGACGGCGAGAACTTCGGCGGCCACAAGAGTGTCGTTATCAATACCGAGGAAGGCGAAGAGGAATACATCAAGGAGAACTACCCTGCTTCTGATCCTGTCGTCATAAACTGCGAGACAGATGAAGTCACCAAGGAGCTCATGTTCGACATCGAGAACAAGCACAGGCCCGAGCTGATCTTCATTGAGTGGAACGGCTCCGTATCGCCCAACGAGTTCTTCGACAAGGTCGATGTTCCCCAGAGGTGGGCGCTGGCCGCATCCATCGTTGTCGTAGACTGCTCAACATACGGCGACTACTACAGGAACATGCAGACATTCTTCGCTGACTACTACAGAAACTGCGACACGGTCATCTTCAACAGGGTCGATCCGCAGACCGACAATATCCCCAGGCTCAGAGGTTCGGTCAAGGCAGTCAACCCTTCCGTATCCATAAACTTTCTGAGCAAGGACAACACGATAATCCGTATCGAGGATCACCTTCCCTACGACCTTTCGAAGAATCCCTGCAACATCGCAGCGGACGATTTCGGTCTTTTTTATACTGACGCTTTTGACAATGTGGAAAGATATAACGGCAAGCGCATATCACTGATCGGGCAGGCCGTTACCTCAAGAGAGATGCAGGGCAGGGCTTTCGGACTCCAGCGTGAAGCATACACCTGCTGCGCTGCTGATGTGACTCCGATGGGCATAATCTGCATGTACAGATACGGAAGCAATTTCCCCGCAGGACAGTGGCTCAAGGTCACAGGTACTGTCGGTTATTTCGAAGACAGGGATGAGGAAGGAAACAAGTTCTTAGTCCCATGCTTAAACGTTGATGACTATGCGGTGACTTCAGCCCCTGAGAACCCCGTAATATATTTTAATTAAGAAATTACCATAATAATATATAGCAGACACGATATTAATACGAAAGAAGGAATAACATATGACAGAAGTAGACATTTTCTCCGGATTCTTAGGAGCAGGCAAGACGACACTCATCAAGAAGCTCATCTCTGACGGATACAACGGAGCAAAGCTCGTTCTCATCGAGAACGAATTCGGCCAGATCGGCATCGACGGCGGATTCCTTAAGGAGTCAGGCATCGAGATCACTGAGATGAACTCAGGATGCATCTGCTGCAGCCTCGTAGGAGACTTCGGCGTTGCCCTGAAGGAAGTCATAGACACATATCACCCTGACAGGATCCTCATCGAACCCTCAGGAGTAGGCAAGCTCTCTGACGTGGTAGCTGCGGTAAAGCGCGTTGAAGATACGGATATCTGCGGCACTGTTACCGTTATCGATGCATCCAAGTGCAAGATGTATCTAAAGAACTTTAAAGAGTTCTATGAGAACCAGATCAAGTACGCAGGCACGATCATATTGAGCCGTACGGACAACATCGATCCTGCCAAGCTCGAGACAGCCATCTCACTTATCAAGGAGATCAACGATCACTCTCAGATCATCACGACACCCTGGGATCAGCTCTCCGGAAGCCAGATCTTAAAGGCAATAGAGGAGCCTCTTACTGCAGCAGACATGGCGCAGGCTCTTCTCGAAGCAGAAAAGCACGAGCACGAGCATCATCACCACGATCATGACCACGAGCATGAGCACGAACACCATCACGATCATGACCATGAAGAAGAACATGAGCATGAACACCACCACGACCATGATCACGAAGAAGAGCATGATCATGAGCATGAACATCACCACCATCATGCAGATGAGATCTTTGATTCCATTGGTCTGGAGACGACAAAGTCATTCACAAAGGAAGACATAGAGAAGGCTCTTAAGGCTCTTGATTCCGGCGAGTACGGACAGGTCCTCCGTGCCAAGGGCATCGTCGCAGGCGAGTCAGAGTGGATCCACTTTGACTTCGTTCCGGGCGAGTCCGATGTAAGGTTCGGACCTGCTGATGTTACGGGCAAACTCTGCGTTATCGGCGCAGGAGTCGATAAGGAAGCAATAAAGACGTTATTTGGTTTATAATATAAGCCAGGGTAACGAAGGAGCTACTGCCAATGAACAGATCAGGACTAACGATCATCATAGTCGGCGCAGGCAAAGTTGGCTGCACTCTTGCCGTCAGGCTTACTGACGAAGGTCACAACATAATAATGATCGACAAGAGCGAGGACCGTCTTAACGATCTTCAGAAGAACACCGACTGCATGATCCTTCACGGTTCCGGATCGAGCCATGAAACGCTCGAAGAAGCGGGCATTGCCGATACGGATCTGTTCATCGCGGTGACTGATTCGGATGAACTTAACCTCTTGTGCTGCACCATTGCCAAGCAGTTCAATTCCAATATCGCCACAATAGCAAGAGTAAGAGATCCTGACTACGGCAACGAGATCCCGTATCTGAGGAGCAGGCTTGCCATTGACATGATCATCAATCCGGAATTCGAGGCTGCAGCGTGCGCTGCACGTCTCCTGTTCCTCCCTGCCGCGATCTCCATCAACACATTCGCTCACGGAAGCGCCGAACTCGTAAGGATCAGGCTCCCTGAAGACAATATGTTAGACGGCAAGGACATAGCTTACATCGGCAAGAACATCACTAACAACATGGTATTTGTCGGAGTCGAGCGAGGCGAGGAAGTCTTCATCCCTAACGGAAGCTTTGTGCTCAAGGGCGGGGACGTAATATCATTCGTGTCATCACGTAAGGTCTGTCTCGGATTCCTTAAGGCGATAGGCTACAACACCAAGTCGGTAAGGGACACTCTTATCATTGGCGGCGGTAAATCAGCTTTCTATCTTGCAGACCAGCTCATCAAATCCGGCATCTCCGTCAAGATAATAGAGAAGGATCCCAAGCGCTGCGAATATCTGAGCACCATGCTCCCGAAGGCAACTATCCTTAACGGCGACGGCATCGATTCCAACTTCCTGGAAGAAGCAGGCATCGAAGATACGGATTCCTTTGTGGCGCTTACGGGTATCGATGAAGAGAACATCATGCTCACCCTTCATGCGAGGAACGTATCAAATGCCAAAGTCGTAACCAAGATCAACAGGATCACGTTTACCCAGGTAATAAACAGCCTCAACTTAGGTTCTGTCATCTATCCGAAATACATAACTGCAGAGACCATCATCTCATATGTAAGAGCAAGGCAGGCTTCGATAGGTTCCAACGTCGAAGTCATGTATCTGCTCTTGGACGGCAATGCCGAAGCAATAGAGTTCAAGGTCAAAGAAGAATCCTCAGTAACGGGAGTTCCTCTTAAGGATCTTAATATCAAGAACAACGTTATCATCTCCTTTATCAGCCACAACGGCAAGCTCATCATCCCCACGGGAAACGATGTGATCAGCGTCGGTGATAATGTCATGATCGTCACTACTCAAAAAGGCTTTACTGAACTTCAGGATATAATGCGATGAATTACAAGATGCACCTGTTTGTAACCGGCAAGGTTATGATAATCCTCGGAAGTCTTATGGCTATCCCGATCGTAACCGGCCTGTTCTATCAGGAGGCTGACAAGGTATTTATCTACATCGTGACTGCCCTTGTTACTATCCTTCTGGGCATACTGATGTCGATCAAACTCCCTGTTAATTCCAAGATCTTCTTAAAGGACGGATGCGTAATAACGGCCCTGTCCTGGGTGGTAATGTCAGTTGTCGGCTGCATTCCGTTCATGCTCACAGGCGAGATCCCGAACTTTACGAATGCTCTTTTCGAGACTGTTTCAGGCTTTACCACAACGGGCGCTTCCATCCTTACTGAAGTCGAGAGCATGTCGCACACATCACTGATATGGAGGTCTCTGACGCACTGGATCGGAGGCATGGGCGTTCTCGTATTTCTTCTGGCAGTCGTACCCATGACTGGCGGAACGAACATGAACCTCATGAAAGCGGAAAGCCCGGGGCCTTCTGTCGGCAAGCTCGTGCCCAAGGTAAGGGCCACCGCAAAAGCACTTTATCTTATCTATCTCGCGCTCACCGTCATAGAGATAATAGTTCTCATCTGCTGCGGAATGCCTGTTTTCGACAGCTTCTGTTCAGCCTTCGGAACAGCGGGTACTGGAGGATTCGGCATAAAGAACGACAGCTTCATGTCTTACTCTTCACTGATACAGTGGGTGGTCACATTCTTCATGATCCTGTTCGGCGTCAACTTCAACTTCTACTACCTTATCGTCACAAAACAGATAGTAAAGGGCTTTAAGATGGAGGAAGTAAGAGCTTACATCCTGATAATCCTGGGCTCTGTTGCCGTCATCACGGTCAATATCTTCAGCCTTTACGGCAATGTCAAAGATGCCCTCAAGCACTCTGCCTTCCAGGTCGCAACGGTCATCACGACCACGGGTTTCTCATCGGCGGATTTTGACACCTGGCCAACTCTTACCAAGTGCATCCTGGTCATGCTCATGTTCGTCGGAGCCTGCGCAGGTTCAACGGGAGGCGGCATCAAGGTAAGCCGTCTTATCATAAAGCTCAAGTCATTTGCCAAGGAGATCGACAGCTACATCCACCCGAACAACATCAAGACCATCAAGATGGACGGCAAGCCTGTAGATGACGGCATGGTAAGATCCGTCAGCGCCTACTATTTTGTCTTCCTCGTGATCTTTACGGTATCGCTCCTCATAGTGTCCATCGAGGGACATGACCTTGTTACGAGCTTTACCGCAGTAGCTGCGACCATAAACAATATAGGCCCGGGTCTTGCGCTTGTAGGACCTACCGCAAACTATTCGTTCATGACGGGGCTGTCCAAGTGGGTGCTCATCTTCGATATGCTCGCAGGAAGATTGGAACTGTTCCCGATGCTGATATTCCTTTATCCCGGTACGTACAAAAAGTCCTTAAGATCCAAGATCTCAAAGCTGGTCAGGTAAAACGTACGGCGAAGGATCGACCTTCGTATATCTAATGATCTCATCCATCCTGCCCTGCTCCATGAAGGATACGAGCGAAAAGGATCTGCCCCTCTTGCCTGCCCTTGCGGTCCTTCCGATCCTGTGCAGATACAGTTCATTCTCATTGGGGATATCGTAATTAAACACTGCTTCTATGTCATCGACATCGATGCCTCTTGCGACTACATCAGTTGCAACAAGAACATCGAACTTGTCTTTCCTGTAGGATTCCATAACGCGGTTCCTGGCGCCCTGCGATATATCTCCGTGCAGGACCTCAGATGATATTCCCGACTGCGAAAGCCTTGCGCAGACCTTGGATGCCTCTGTCTTTGTATTGCAGAAGACGATAGCTTTTCTTATGTCTTCCCTGCCCATAATGAGCACGATGTTCCTTATCTTGTCCTTGACAGGGCAGGACACAATGAACTGCTCGATATCAGGGTGGTCTTCCGCCTTGGGCATTACGTCGATCTCCGCTGCGCCGTCCATGAACTGCCATGTGATATCCTGGACTTCGCGGGGCATGGTTGCCGAGAACAGGGCTATCTGCTTATCCTTTGGAGTCAGAGCCATTATCGCCCTGATATCCTTGATAAAGCCCATCTTGAGCATCTCGTCAGCTTCATCCAATACAAGAGTATAGATCTCTGATATATCGATATTACCCCTTCTGCACATATCAAGGAGCCTTCCGGGAGTGGCTACCACGACCTGGGGATTCTTCTTGAGCCTCTCGGTCTGGATATGCATCCCCTGACCGCCTATCAGGGCGACAGACTTGAAGCCTTCTATGTATTTGCCCAGGAGCTTTAATTCGGAATTGATCTGAAGGGCGAGTTCTCTTGTAGGACACAGGATCAGGGCCTGGACGAACTTAACATCCAGGTTAAGGTATTCGAGGATCGGGATGCCGAAAGCAAAAGTCTTGCCTGTTCCCGTGGGAGCCTTGGCAATGATGCTCATATTGTCCATCATCAGCGGAATGGCCTCGCGCTGAACAGTCGTAGGTCTCTTGCAGCCCATCTTCTTAAGGGCATTCATGACCTCCGGTGACAGATCCAGATCCTGAAATGTTTTTATCTCGCTCATACTTATTCCTTTAAATTAAATCTATGTTTACCGCAAGACTATACCACGATTGTTATAATAAGTAAAAAAGCTAAGGGAGATATCCTCATGGCAAAGCGTGTATTTCTTGTTGTATTAGACAGTTTCGGCACCGGACTTGCGCCTGATGCAGCATCCTTCGGTGATGAAGGCAGCAACACTCTGGCTGCTGTCTTGTCAGACTCAGATAAGCCCTTCCCCAACCTGTCAAGGATGGGGCTTTTTGACATCGACGGCCTTTTCGATGAGAGGGAAAGAAACTACCTTGCAAATGTAAGCGAAAAGCCTGATCCCATCGGTTCTTACGGCATCGTCCGCGAAGTGTCTCAGGGCAAGGATTCGACCATAGGCCACTGGGAGATCGCAGGTATCCTTTCCGCCATTCCGCAGCCCACATATCCTGACGGATTCCCCGAATATGTCTTAGATGAGATAAGGAAAGTCTCGGGAAGAGGCGTTCTCTGCAACAAGCCCTACAGCGGTACGGAAGTCATAAAAGACTACGGCGAAGAGCACGTGAAGACGGGAGATCTTATCGTCTACACTTCAGCAGACAGCGTGCTGCAGATAGCAGCGCATGAAGATGTGGTTCCCTTGGAAGAACTCTATAAGATCTGCTCAAAGATGAGGCAGTTCATGACAGGCAAAGACAATGTCGGAAGGATAATAGCAAGGCCTTTTACAGGCACAGCCGGCAATTATACGAGAACTTCAAACAGGCAC
Organism: uncultured Clostridia bacterium; assembly: GCA_946187935.1. GTDB lineage: Bacteria > Bacillota > Clostridia > Saccharofermentanales > Saccharofermentanaceae > Saccharofermentans. The sequence goes on along the minus strand of CAMHSJ010000006.1, from coordinate 43,392 downwards.
GATTTTTCAGCCGCACCGCCGTCTTCCAACATGATGGACATCTTAAGAAACTACGGTTTTGAGACGATATCCGTAGGAAAGATCAACGACCTTTTCGCAGGGCACGGGATATCGGAATCCAACCCTACATCGGGCAACACCGACGGGATCAGTAAGCTCCTTGAGATACAAAACAGGGACTTTAACGGCCTTTGCTTCGTAAACCTTGTAGACTTCGACATGAAGTACGGACACAGAAACGACATCGCGGGATACGCAGCTGCCATGCATGAATTTGACGATGCACTTGGCACGTTCCTTGATAACATGAGAAGAGACGATCTTCTCATAATAACAGCAGACCACGGCTGCGATCCGTCCACAGTTTCGACGGACCATTCAAGAGAGACCATCCCGCTCCTTATCTATGGCGAAGGATATGAGGTCCCTCACAACATGGGCGAGCTCATAGGCTTTGGCAATATCTCTGGCATAGTCTTTAACGCCCTTATGAGAAGGCCTCTTCCCAGAGTATTTCCTGACATTGACAACACGCCCAAAGAAGGCAATATCGCATCTTATGTGGATCTGACCAACTTAAAGCAGACGGCGACCATAAAAGACATCGAAGATCTTATCGACAAGGCAATATCCTCAGGCTGCGCGAGCGTATGCATACCTCCCTGCTATGTAAGGGACGGCGTTAGGATAGCAGAAGGAAGGCTTAAGATCTGCACAGTAATAGGCTTCCCCAACGGCTATCAGACAACGGCAGTCAAAGTGTTCGAAGCGATCGATGCGGCAGACAACGGAGCCTCTGAGATCGACATGGTAATAAACATCAACGAGGTCAAGAACGGCAATCTTGATAAGGTCGAAAATGAGATCCGCCTGATCGCGGAAGCGGTCCACGCCAAGGGCGCGATACTCAAGGTTATAATCGAGACATGCTTCCTCACGGAGGAAGAGAAGATAAAACTCTGCAAAGCAGTAAGCAGCGCAGGCGCGGACTTTATCAAGACCAGCACGGGCTTCGGCACGAACGGCGCGGCCATAGAAGACGTTAAGCTCATGGCCCAAAACGTTGCCCGGGGCGTCAAGGTCAAGGCCGCAGGCGGCATCAGGACCCCCGAAGCTGCACAGGCCATGATAGACGCCGGCGCTTCGAGGATCGGCAGCTCATCTGCGCTTTAAACTTCAGTTAATCAAACAATTCGCTGACGGCCTCTTCATCAGGTATGGGGAGGCCGGTTTTATCGTGGATGTCTATTAAGTCATCGTAGTCTATTGGTATACCGGGAGTGTCGCATCCAAAATAGTAAAACAGGTATTCATCACAAAGAACAGCATATGAAGAGCCAGTAATAAAAACTACACTATCTCCGCAATGGCAGATCACGAATTTCCCACTATTAAAGATCAGTTTTTCAACCGTGGAGTAATCCTTGTAAAAATCAGTTGTATTGTTACCAAGATTTATGAACGGGGTATCTTCATCCCAACTCAATGCATTGTCAATACTGTCATCATATTCACTAAAGATATCTCCATAAGAATCCTTGCAAATGCGCTTGAGTTCGCTGAAACTCGGAAGATCCTGATCTTCCAGTTCGATTATTCCGTCTTCTACAGTAACACTTATACTTGTAGTCGTACCATTAGTTAGACCATCAGATATATGAAGAGTAATCTCACACTCACCTAAACCTACCGGAGTAAGCTTTCCGTCATCACTGACAGTGGCCACGGTCTCATCAGATGAAGACCACTCTTCTACTGCTATGTTTACATCATTGGGCTGATAGTTATATTTAAGCCAAACAAAGGCTTTGACTTCATCGTTAACTTGATAGTAATCATCAGTGATCTTCTTAAAAACTAAATCTCCACTGGTAATAATGGCCTGCTCCGGATTGCCGGGTACAGGTGTCGGCGTGGCTATTGCGCTTTCTGCCGTAGCTATTATTTCTTCCATGCTCTGCTTATTTGAACTACAGCCTGCTAATGACGTTATGAGCATAGAGCTTAAGACTAACATTGAGATTGTTCTTATGTGTTTCATGATCTGTCCCCCTAATGATTCTTACATGTTTCAATGGTATTAAGTGCCTCTTTGTGTATGGTGTTCCGATAGGACACAGCAGTTTTCCCGACAATGAGAGAGGGCTATGTATCTATACTTTCTTGATTTGCCGCATGTTATAATTACCTTACTGTTTTTACAGACATTAGTGTTCAGGACTGGTTGTTTAGTGTTCAGTATCAAAGGCAAAAAGATAGAAATATGGCAGATAGCGTTCGTGCTTGCTTTCATAGCAGGTGCCATACTTGTTAATGCCTTTGCGAAGATGGATCTGTCTGACGATGCGGCATCCAAGGCGATCACTGAAGGCTATACCATGTTCGAATGGGTAAAGTACAGGTATCTTAACTGGTCAGCAAGAGTGCTTCAGGAAGGCATGGGATTCTACCTGATATGGCATCCCTTTGTCTGGAAGATGATCAACACTGTCATATACATCGCATTCCCGTTTGTTATCACAAGGCTTGTCAAAGGTGACTTTACGGCTTACATGTTCAGCTGCGCAGCATTTCTTATCTACCCTATCCTGGACCTTAGGTCTGCAGGCTGGATCTGCACCACCATCACTTACTTCTGGCCGGCATTCTTCGGAGTATGCTGCTGTCTTCTGATAAGAAGGTGCTGCAGTTCTGAATGTAAGATCAAATGGTTCGAGTACCCCTTGTTCTATATCGCCCTGCTCCTTGCGTGCGATCACGAACTGCTGGCAGCTTTCCTGTTCATGATCATCTCTTACAGTATCATCTACTGCATTGTAAGCAAGATAAAAGTGCATGGACTTCTCATATCAGCTCTTGTCATTAACGCTTTGAATCTGGCGTTCATCCTGCTGTCTCCCGGCAATTCGGCAAGATCCGCTGCCGAGACAAATTACTGGGATCCGGTATTCGGAGATCTGACCTTGCCCGACAAGATATACAAGGGTCTTCATTACACATGCAATGTGTATATCTACAAGATGAACGCAGTATATATCGTACTGGCGCTGCTTACAGCCCTTGCTGCTTTTGTTTATGCCAGGAAGAAAGTGACATATCTTGTTGCCTCTCTGCCTTCTGTCATACTGTTCGTCCTTCACCATGTTTTCTCGATCTACGATCTCGGGCAGATATCCGATCCTAATCTTCACGATATCAGGATCTATATCCCCATTGCCTTCATGGTGATCTCTTTCGGAGCTATTCTGTTTACCCTGTTTGATGTATTCGGTATCAAGGACGCTTTTACCTTGAGCATCGTTCTTCTCGGCGGTCTGTCAACAACTGCCGTCATGGGCTTCTCGCCTACGGTTTATGCATCAGGCGCAAGGACATCCATTTTTACCAACTTTGCCATGATCTATGTGATCGTCGTATTGCTGGGCAAGCTCCGCAAGAAGGAACTTATCAGCGAAAAGGCACTTAATATCCTTGCATCCGGCGTTGCCCTGATCCTTGTTATCAGCAATGTCTTGCTGATGAAGAGGTTCGGTTAAAACTCATTTTTACAGAAAAGAACACTTCGTTCTGTTTTTGCGTTCTTGTTTTGTTCTTTTCTGCAATTTAGTCCTATTATTCACCCTCTATCTGTGATATACTACCAGCATAAAGAACAAATGAACGATTTTCGTTCACAGGAGGTAAGTATGTCGCCCTTTGATATGATGTTTTTCTTTTGCATAATACTTGTCGCTGTTAAGTGCACACTCGAGTGCGTTGAATTCTGGAAGGATTTTGATGAAGAGGCTATGCGTCAGCCCAGGCACGGCGCCAAGAGGGATGTTAACGTCAACGCCTGCATCAGAGCTTCCATGCATAACAGCTCCAGGGCTAAGACTACTGTCCACCCTAATACGCCCACAGTAAGACGCGCAGCATAAACCCGACCAAGCAGACTGCTGCGCCATTGTTTCTAACTCCTTTCTGCCGGAATCGGAGCTTCAGACGTTCCTCCGCATAATTATTCACCTTACACATTGCGTCTGAAGCCTCCCGTTCCCGGGAAGGCCATTAGAAAGAAACCTGATTCTTTCCTTCTCTCTTGGATTTATTAACTTTCCGCTCAGCGACGGACAAGAGTTCTGACAGGCTCGGATTCTCCTTATCGTAAGTAACGAGACCTGCTGAGACTGTGATCTTCTCTTTCTTTCCTTCGATCTCTACCGGTTTGGATGCAATAGCATTGATTATCTGCTTTGCGATACCCAGAGCCTTCATCTTATCTGAATCCATAAGTGCGACAGCGAATTCATCACCGCCGATCCTGAAGCATGTATCTGCCTTCTTGGTGTTGCTGAGGAGCGTATCTGCGATGCTCCTTAAGACGATATCGCCGCTCATCTGACCGAACTGGTCGTTGATCATCTTGAGGTCGTCTACGTCGATAACAATGATGGAGAAGGTGCTTCCGTCTTCCCTGCTGTTATAAAGGCTTGTCATCTGCTCGAGCTTCTCATAGAAATAGCGTCTGTTGTAAAGTCCGCTCAGATCGTCAACACGCGCAAGAAGTTCCATCTTGCTGTAAGAACGCTGGAGTTCGCGCTCCAGGACCTTCTGATCCGTTACGTCCTTGCTGACGCCCCATGTACCGATGATCTCGCCCTTGTCATCGTAGAGAGGGTACTTGGAAGCCATGAAGTATCTGACGTTGTTATCGTCTAATACGAGTTCCTCGATGATGTTGCAGATAGGCTCACCGGAGGCCATAACGGTGATCTCCGTGTCTCTTGCTGACTGCGCGAAATCCTTGGGGAAGAAATCGAAGTCGCTCTTGCCCAGAAGATCGTCAGGGCTTGCTACCCCGAGCTGTATGGCATGTCCTACATTATTCCAGATGAACTTGGAATCACGGTCCTTGAAATATACCGTGTCGGTCATCTTGTTGCGGATCGTATCGATCGCGATCTTGTCTACCTGTGCTTTAAATGCGGGGTCGGTATAATCTGCCATATGTCCATCCTCCGTTCCGTCAGATAATGGGGTTGCTGTCTGATTCTTCTATCTTGATACCTGCCTTGCTCATCGCATTGTACAGGAGCTCGGCTTCGAATTCTGCAGGTGTGTACACTCCGGGCCTGTTCCATTTATCATTGCACATTAATTTGCAAGACTCAATAAGTACCGTGCCGTTCAGGTATCTAAGTGCGTCACAGCCGTTTTCTGCCTTGCTCTTATCATTATCGCCTGTTATGCGGTAGAGTTTTGTGATCTCCTTGCCGCCCTTTGTTCCTGTGATGTAGAGCTCAAGGCTGTATAAGCCTGTAAGAGGCGTTTCATCACCTTCTTCTGCTGCCCCGCTCATCTTGGGAAGGACCTTGGCGACTACATCTATGGGGGCAACCATTACATCACCGACCTTGATCTTCTCCTCGGACAGGAGTCCCAAGTCTTTTAATGTGTCTATGAGATCCTGGGGTGGGATGCGCTCTTCAGGTTTTACGCCTGTAGTAAAGTATCTTGCATTCTTGACCGAAGGAAGCTCCTTTAAGATGTCTGTGATGATCTCGTTGTCTGAAACATATACCGTATTGCCTTCTTTGCTCTTGGCAGATATGGTGAATGCCTCTTCAGTCTTTAATGCTCCGTCCCTGACTGTAAATACGGGGTGCGTCTTGCCATCAGTATTTGAAGAAGGCATCTTGATGTCCTCTGAATAGAGTATGCCCTCATCACCCTTCTTCTTTGCAGCTTTGGGTGCTGCTCCGCTCTTTATCTCGACTATATCAACACCGCTGATAGCGTCGAAATCCCTCTTGGCAATGCGTCCAATTATCGCTGTGATGCCTGCGGGATTAAGTCCGCAGCCGACTATGGCTGTCTTGCCCTTGCTCCTGAAGTCTCCGAAGGACTTGAACTGCTCTGACAGGAGTGAAGCCTCCGTAGGTTCAGCGGGTACATTGAACAGTGCTCCGTCAAGATATGATGCACCTGCCTGAAGAGCAAGCTCCAATGCATTGGGGCTCATCTCGGGCGGGAGGAGGTTAACGACCAGTTCAGGAGCCGTTATGCGGATCATCATCATGGCGCCGCTTACATTGTTTACGTCTATGCCGGCTGTTGTGATCCTCTCACCTTTGCTCATTGCCAGGTCCTTAAGTTCATCGCAGTCCTCTTTGTTGCGGGATGCTATGCATATGCCTGAATGGTAGATAGGATCGTCTATGAGCGCAAGAAGAAGTCGTTTTGCTATATCGTTACATCCTAAGATAAGGATACGTTTCATGGGGTCATCGCCTTTCAAATTTCTTTATTTATTTTACTAATACGGAAGCAAAACGGCAATCTAAAACTTCCTTTTTTGGTAAATGCATAAAGCAGTGTGAGAATTTATAATTTTTTTCTGATTGTATGACAATTCACACATTGTTTTCGACAAGGTATTATGATTGTGTCAATTTTTAGACAAGGAGACTAATGTTATGAAATCTTTCACAAAGAAGATCATTGCCACAGTTCTTACAGCTACTATGGCATTCGGAATGGCTGCATGCTCTTCCAAGACAACAGAGGGCGGCATGACTGTCGAAGAAGGCAAGCTCATCATGGCTACAAACGCATTCTTCCCGCCTTATGAGTACTATGAGGGCGAGAACATCGAGGGCATCGACGTTGAGATCGCACAGGCAGTTGCTGACAAGCTCGGACTTGAGCTCGTTATCGAGGACGTTTCATTCGATTCCATCCTCGCCGGCGTTCAGTCAGGCAAGTACGACATCGGCTGCGCAGGCATGACAGTTACGGAGTCAAGACTTCAGTCTGTTAACTTCACGACAACTTATGCTACAGGCATCCAGTCAGTAATCGTTCTTGAGGGTTCTGAGATCACAGACGTTGACACTCTCTTAGAGGGTGATTACATCGTTGGTGTTCAGTCCGGTACAACAGGCGACATCTACATGTCCGACACACCTGAGAACGGCGGCGTAGGCGAAGACAGAGTTGACCGTTATGCAAGAGGCAACGACGCAGTTGTTGCTCTTATCTCCGGCAAGGTTGATGCAGTCGTTATCGACAACGAGCCTGCCAAGGCATTCGTTGCAGCTAACGAAGGTCTTGCTATCCTCGACACAGCTTATGCTGAAGAAGAGTACGCAATGGCTATCAACAAGAACAACGAAGAGCTTCTTGAAGCAGTAAACGGCGCTCTTGCTGAGCTCGAGGCTGACGGCACACTTCAGGCCATCATCTCAAAGTACATCCCTGCTGAATCATAATTCGTTCAGACTTAAGGTTTAAAAATGCATAAACAGGTGGAAATAGGTCTTTATTTCCGCCTGTTTTCTTTATAAAATATAAGCCTTGTTTGAAAAACGGAGGTAACACATGGACGCGTTAACGCGCATCGTTTTAGAGACTGCTGAGCCATCGGGCTTTTTTGCCACTGTTTGGGCTTGGCTTCTTAAGACCTGGACCAGCCTTAAGCTCGATTTTATAAATAACTTCGTAACGGGCAACAGGTACAAGTATATCCTCAAGGGTCTCGGCGTTACCTTTACCGTTACTTTCTTTGCGACGCTCATAGGCATTGCCTTAGGCGTAATAGTAGCGATAATCAGATCTTCACACGACAAGCTCGACGACGAGCTCCATCCCGGACTGGGAAAGACCGTTCTCGGCATCCTGGACAATATCAGCAGGGTCTATCTCACGGTAATAAGGGGCACCCCTACCGTCGTACAGCTCATGATCGCATACTTCATCATCTGGAAGAGTTCCAACAACAAGATCCTCATCGCGACTCTCGCATTCGGGATCAATTCAGGAGCCTATGTCGCCGAGATAATAAGAAGCGGCATCATGAGCATCGACCCGGGCCAGTTCGAAGCCGGCAGATCTCTGGGACTTAACTACATCCAGACCATGGCTTACATCATCATCCCTCAGGCATTAAAGACCGTTCTGCCCGCACTGGCCAACGAGTTCATAGTTCTTATCAAGGAAACGTCCATCTCAGGTTACGTCGGTCTCGAGGACCTGTCCAAGGGCGGAGACATCATAAGATCCCTGTCTTACTCGGCTTACATGCCTCTTATCGCAGTAGCCCTGATCTATCTTGTCATCGTAATGTTCTTTACCAAGCTCGTATCCTTACTCGAGAGGAGGCTGAGAAACAGTGAGCGCTGATAATGATGTATTGATCTCCGTTAAGGATCTGTGCAAGCACTATAACGGCGGCGCCATCAAGGCGTTAGACGGCATCTCCACCGACATCCGCAAGGGCGAAGTGGTAGTTGTAATAGGACCTTCAGGTTCAGGCAAATCGACTTTTTTAAGATCCCTTAACCTTCTCGAACGTCCGACATCAGGATCCATCATCTTCAAAGGCGAGGACCTGCTCTCGGCCAAGACAGACATAAACAAGCTCAGACAGAAGATGGGTATGGTCTTCCAGCATTTTAACCTCTTCCCTCATCTCACGATCAAGCGCAACATGACGCTTGCTCCGATGAAGATCCTGGGACTTTCCGCTGAGGATGCGGAGAAGCGCTGCAAAGACCTTCTGGCCAGAGTAAATCTGGCGGACCGTATAGATTCATATCCTTCGCAGCTCTCAGGCGGACAGAAGCAGCGTATCGCCATTGTAAGAGCGCTCATGATGGAGCCCGAGGTCATGCTTTTCGATGAGCCGACATCGGCACTCGATCCTGAGATGGTAGGAGAAGTTCTCGAAGTTATGAAGCAGCTTGCTGACGGCGGCATGACCATGGTCTGCGTTACGCACGAGATGGGATTTGCCAGAGAAGTCGGCACCAGGGTCATCTTCATGGACCAGGGCAAGATATTAGAGGAGAACACGCCTGAGCAGATCTTCACGAATCCTCAGAACGACAGGCTCAAGGCATTCCTCAACAAAGTTCTCTAAGGCTTTAATCTGAGCGTGGCATCATAGGAGTATTCTTCCAGATGATCCGCGCCCTTCTGGACCTCTTCCGTTGCAAGGCCGGGGTAGCCTAACTGGCGCATCGCCTCGTAGATGACGATGGCGGCGGCGTTGCTCAGGTTAAGACACCTGCAGTCTTTTGTCATGGGTATCCTGAAGCACCTTTCAAGGTTGGCTCTTAATATCTCTTCGGGGATGCCTGTGCTCTCCTTGCCGAAGAACAGATAGATCTTCTTATCACCGGGGATGCCCGCAAAATCAATATCAGACGGAGCCTTCCTGCCGTATCTTGTCATGAAGAAGAACTCGCCTTCCGTCTGCCTTGACTTAAAATCGCCAAAGTCTTTATAGAATTCGTAATCAGCCCAGGTAATGTGGTTTGTCGTGGCCCTCTTGAACCTCTTGTCCTCAAGGTCAAAGCCGCATGGCCCTATTATGTGAAGCCCCACGCCTGCTGCAACGCAGGTGCGCATTATATTGCCGGTATTCTGGGGTATCTCAGGCTCATAAAGAACGACGTTTACGCGTTCGTTCATATCAGGAGACCGCAGCCATCTGAGCCGCGCGCTTGATCTCTTCTTCCGCGTTCTTGAGCTCTTCAGGTCCCAATGACTTAAGTCCTGCTTCTGCAGCGGCCTCGGCAACGTTGAGCATATGGTCGCCCAGACGCTCGAAATCCGTAAGCATCTCCGAATAGATGACGCAAGCATCACCCGAGCAGCATCCGCTCTTGAGACGCTCCAACTGATGCTCTCTGTAGTCATCTGTCATGTCGTCTATCTTCTGCTCGATCTTGGCCATCCTTATGTGTACGGAATTAGGCTTTGCCATGACAAGGGTCTTATATCCCTCATCTGCAACTTCGACCATGTTCCTGACTTCAGCCTGCGCCTTGTCTGAAAGCTTAAGGCCCTTGTCTTCGAGCTTGTTGGCATAGCCTGCGATGTTTACGGCATGGTCGCCCATCCTCTCGATGTTGCCCGTGATCTTGAACATGGCACTCATCGTTACGGCGTCATCTTCTTCGAGATCGAAGACCATGGTGTGCGAGATGTAATAAGAGATCTCCTTGTTGAGATAATCGATATATTCCTCAGTGGCATTGATCTCCTTCTGGATCTCTTCGCTGTTGTCTATGACGGATTCAATGCTCTTCTTGACGTTCTTGCCTGCCATTATGAGCATCCTGCCGATCTCATTGGACAGAGCCTGGATGAGGATCGGAGTGCTGAGGTGCAGGTCCTTGGTAAGCATGTTCGGGTTAAGATACTTGAGGTAGAGGACGCCGTCCTGCTCGCTGCTCTTCTCGGGAAGTATGAGGTTTACCACCTTAACGATGATGCCGCCTACAGGCAGGAGGAGAATTGTTGCCACTACGTTGAATACAAGGTGCATGTTCGCAAACTGTCTTGCAAGATCGTCAGGCGACAGCCATGCGACCATCTTGGCAACAGGAAGTATGAGAGCAAGGACTGAGAACAGGACTGTGCCGAATACGTTGAATATAAGGTGCATCAGTGCTGCCCTCATGGCATTTCTCGAACCGCCTATGGCAGCGAGGACTGCGTGGAAGCATGTGCCGATGTTAAGACCAAAGATAATGAACATAGCCTGTTCAAGCGAGATGAGGCTTGCGCCTGCAGAAGACATTGCCATGGCCTGCAGAACGCCGAGACCGCCGGCAGAGCTCTGGATAACGAATACGAACAGGATTCCCGTAAGTATTCCCAGGATGGGGTTGTTGATGCTCGCGAAGATCTCCTTGATCTTGGGGAGCTGGGATAAAGGTTCCATGGAAGAGGTCATCATGCTCATGCTGAGGAAGATGAAGCCGATGCCTGTAACGATCTCACCTAAGATCTTGAGTTTCTTGTTCTTGGAGAGGATGCAGAAGAATGCACCGACGAGAGCTACTATAGGAGCGAAGGCTCCGACATCGAATGCGATAAGCTGTGAAGTGATGTTGGTACCTATGTTGGCACCCATGATGATCCAGAGTGCTGAATGAAGGTTCATCATTCCCGCGTTAACGAAGCCTATGACCATGACTGTGGTCGCCGTGGATGACTGGATAAGAGCTGTAACTCCCGCTCCGACTCCGACCCCGACAAAACGGTTGCCAGTGAGCTTAGCCAGGATGTCCTTCATCTTGTTTCCTGCGATAGACTCGAGGCTCGAGCTCGTCATCTTGATACTGTATAAGAAGATCGCCATACCGGCGCAAAGACCAACTAAAGATGTCCAAATGTCCTGCATAGTAATGCCCTCCGCTAATATAATATTAAGTGTGGAGAGCAAAGTCAAAGCGCATTGCTCCATAACGGCAATATATAGATGGTTTTCTATATAGCAGTCCCATCAAACACATGATAAATTTCTTTTACAAATTTGTCGGAATCAAAATAAGAGTCCGCAATTTGCGGGCTCTGCGATATTTATATAGACTCGTATCTATGTATCAGGCTTTTACAGTTCAAACTCCGTGTATCAAAAATTTACATTTCTTTACTTACCGTCTGCCAAGTGATCTATGGCTTCGATATAGCCGCGCAAACCCTTGCCTGTAATGGTCTTCTCACAGTAATAAGACACGTAGGATATCTGCCTGAAGCTCTCCCTCTCATTCACCTTGGAGATGTGCACTTCAACTGCAGGGATCGATACTGCCTTAAGTGCGTCCAGGAGCGCTACAGAGGTATGTGTATATGCCCCCGGGTTGATCACTATGCCATCGACCTTATCAAAGTATGCCTGCTGTATATAGTCCACAAGGTCACCTTCGTGGTTGCTCTGAAGGCATTTTACGTCAATTCCCTTGTCATTGCAGTGTTCTTCGATCATTGATATAAGATCTTCATAGGTCTCATGTCCGTAGATGCCGGGTTCTCTTATCCCGAGCATGTTGAGGTTGGGTCCGTTAAGCACCAGTATCTTCATGTCATTCCTCTCTGTCTAATATGGCGAGTATCTCGGACACGGCTGCACTCGTGTAATCGTCATAGTTCTCAAATCTGTCGAAGAAGAGCTTGTGATCGCACCAGGTTTCGTACTTGTCCTTGCGCTGTTCGTACAAAGCTTCGACTCCGTGCATTATAGTCTCGGGACGGTTGTGATCCGAGAGTCCCGACAAAGGTCTTTCGATATAGAAGACATTGGAATTGCATCTTACATAGAGCTCGTTCTCAGGCCTTGTGACGATGCCGCCTCCGCAGGAGATGACTAGTCCGCTCTTAGGCAGCATCTCGGCTGCTACAAGCGTCTCATTGTCCCTGAATGTATCAACGCCCAGGCCTTCTATGGCATCGGCAGATGTCATGCCGAACCTGTCCTTATATGCCCAGTCCAGATCCACCATGGTCCTTCCCGTGATCTTCGCGATCTTCTTGGCAAGCGTTGTCTTGCCCGAGCCCGGCATGCCTATGAGAGTGATGTTCCTCATACGCTTTTCGAGCACTCTTATTGTGTCCTCGATATCCTTTATCCTGCCTTCGGGGATCTTAGCGGCGCTGTCCTTATCGCCCCTGAAGAGGAGTGATGCCTTGTAAGCCTGAGCGACGAGCATCGGCAGGCCGCCCGTTGTCTTGATGCCGAGCTTTTGTGCCTGCTGGATGAACTTGGTCCTCGAAGGGTTATAGACAAGATCAAAACATGCCTTAAGCCTTCCGAACTTCTCTAATTCAAGGAGGCTGTTATCCACATCGGGGAATGTCCCCACGGGAGTGCAGTTGACTATGACGCCGCAGTCTCCTGCCATCTCATAAACATTGCCGTAATTAACTTCACTTTTTCTGCCGCATTCTATTATCTCGCCGGCGCCGAGCTCCTTAAGAGCGAACTTAATGGACGAAGAAGCGCCGCCGGTGCCGAGCACAAGGACCTTCTCGCCGCTGATATCGATGCCGCTTCCGGATACCATATACATGAAGCCGTAGCAGTCGGTGTTATAGCCGTATGTCTTGCCGTCATCTCCGAAGACCACCGTGTTGACGCTGCCCGTAGCCTCAGCTGCATCATCGAGGACATCACTTCTCGAAGCTGCCTCTTTCTTATAGGGGATCGTTACGTTAAAACCCTTGAAGACTCCGCAGGAGAAAAGATTATCCAGCTGCTCAGGCTCCATCTCGATGACATCGTAAGAGTAATCAGGACACAGTATGTTATGGATCTCAGGTGAATATGTATGCGGCAGACTCCTGCCCAGGACGCCGAATGCGGGCTTGGACTGGTGCTTCTTGGATAAAGCCATCATCTCACGGTAGAGATCTTCGACATAAGCCCTGCTCTCATAGCCGGCTCTGGCATAAAGCTTGTCGATCTTCTCTTTTTCTCTTGCGGGATCGTAAACATCCTTGCCTGTCAGGCGCTTGATGTTTCCTATCTTGCGGCTTATCGCGATCCTCTTGTCGAAGAGTTCTATGATCTGACCGTCAACGTTATCTATCTGCTCTCTTAATTCATTCAGATCAGGCATATTTCTATTCCTCCCTTGTAAGGATCATATCATAGATCGCCAGGGCGCAGGCTGCTTCTATGACAGGAACTGCTCTGGGCGCGATGCACGGATCGTGACGGCCTTCTATCTTGAGTGTCGTATTGACCTTCTCTTTGATGTCTACAGTCTCCTGCTCCCTGCCGATGGAAGGCGTGGGCTTCATGGCGCAGCTGAATACAACCGGCGCCGCTTCACCTACGCTTATGCCGCCTAATATCCCTCCGCTGTGATTTGTCTTAAGCCTTATCCTGCCGCTCTCATCAAACATGAACGGATCGTTATTCTCAGAGCCTCTTAATCTCGAGCCTTCAAAGCCGTTGCCGAACTCAATGCCCTTAACCGCGGGAACGGCAAATACCAAAGATGAGATCTTGCCCTCGATCCCTCCGAACAGAGGGCCTCCTAAGCCTTCCGGAAGGCCGTAGACAACGCACTCTATAACGCCTCCCACCGAGTCTAAGTCCTCTCTTGCCTTGGCGATAAGATCTTTCATCTGCTCAGCTTTCTTATCGTCAACGCAGGGGAAATCCTTGACCTGAACCTTGGATAGAGCATTCTTATAGCTTTCATCGTTTACGCCGTTGTCAAAGTAGTTATCGTCGCTGATATCACCTATGCTCTTAAGGTGCGCATAGATCTTAACGCCCATCTTGGACAGTTCGTTCAAGGCGATGGCGCCTGCCATGCAAAGCGGCGCTGTCATGCGGCCCGAAAAGATCCCTCCGCCTGATACCGCTGCCTGACCGCCGTAGATCATGGGGGCAGTATAATCAGCATGCGAAGGACGGGGCTTGTTCATGATGGACGCGTAGTCCTTGGGCTTGGTGTTGGTATTTACGATATATGCATGAAGCGTGCTCCCCTCCTTCTCGAAAACAGGGGTATCAGGCTCTTTCCTCGGAGTGGACCATGCATTCCTTCCGGGAGCCCTGCGCTGCATGAACTTCTGCGCAAACTCTTCGTCAGGGGTGACTCCTTCCGGAAGCCCGTCAATATAAACACCTATCGTCTCGCTGTGAGACTCACCGTAGATCTTAAGCTTTAATCTGTCGCCTCTAAAAATGCTCTCCATGTTCATGGCATCATTTCCCTTCTGATCAAATCCTGAAGCTGCGGGAAGGATTTGTTCACGCATTCAATGTCATCTATATCTACATCTGCATCAAGTGCCGCGGCAAGAAGGACCGCTGTCATCGCCATCCTGTGATCGTGATATGACGGGAGAAAGATAACCTCATCTATCTCCCTGTTACCTATACCATAGACCGTGAGACTGTCTTCTGTTTCTTCTGTCTTTACACCGACTCTTTCAAGCTGATCCCTTACGGCCATGACCCTGTCACACTCCTTGATGCGCAGCCTTGAGATCCCTTCGAATACAGCCTTGTCAAAGAAGAATGCCGAGGTTACTGCCATATAAGGAACGATATCAGGTATATCTCTGCAGCTGAAGACTTCTTTTTTGCCTGCAGTCTTCTTTGCTTCATCAAGAAAACTCAATATTGCGGTATCGCCCTGCCTCGAATCCATGTTAAGGCCGGTCACATTGATATCTCCCCTTCTGATAAGAGCCTTAAGACAGAGCAGGAATGCTCCGTTGCTCCAGTCTCCTTCAACTTTAAGACCGCCTTCAGGCTTAATGACATTCGTTTTGTCAACTGTATAAGTATTAGCCTTTAACTCTGATGCTATGCCGTATTTGGCAAGTACATCCTGTGTAAGCTCGATATAGTGAACGGATTTCATCCCGCCCGTCACCGTGATGCTAAAGTCTTCATCAAACAGTACGGCCGCCATGAGAAGGCCTGAGATGTACTGCGAAGAGACACTGCCGTCTATAACAAATCTGCCGGGAGTCATTATGCCCGATGCAATGATGGTCCTGGTATCTTCATCTTTGGTAATAGTTATCCCGTGAGGCCTCAAGGCATCTTCAAGTTCCGCCAAAGGCCTGTCAAAAAGACGGCCTTCGGTACTGAAGATAAGCCTGTTGCCGCCGGCTTTGCCCTCTCTTAAGAGGAATGCAGACGCAACGGGGATCATGAACCTTAAAGTCGATCCGCTTTCCTTGCAGGGAAGCAAAACATCTTCGCCCGGCTTGCTTAGCAGAAGAGCTCTTAAGCACGCTTTTGTCGCAAGGCAGTCGTCGTTGTCACCTTCTTTATCTTCAAGGTTCCCGGTATCGCCCAGAAGGAACCTCACGATAAGCTCTCTGTGGTATATCGACTTGGAAGGCGGAGCTTCCACTGTGAAATCAAATGTTTTGCCCTTTAAGGATACGATCACTGATCTTTGCCTTCCTTAAGAAATGTCTTGAATTCATCAGGCGTCATCTTGACGATCTCAGACTTGCCGATAGATGTAACAAGTATAACCGATATGATGTCGCCGCGCTTCTTTTTATCGTTTAAGACGCCCTTTGTCGCCTCTTCGGGAGTGATGGGATCATCTGACGGAAGGCCATAAGCTTCAATGAGATCTAACATCTCTTTGGCTTCGCTGCAGCCGAGCCTGCCGGCCTTTTCGCTCGCGCGGATCATGATGCCCATGCCCTTGGCAACGCACATGCCGTGAGCAAGAGTAAAGTTATTGTCTCTTTCGATGACATGACCTACGGTGTGGCCGAAGTTGAGTGTCTGCCTAAGTCCGTTGTCGTTCTCGTCTATTTCAATGACATAAGCCTTATCAGAAGCGCATTTTGCAATGATAACTTCTATTATCATGCTGTCATCTCTTATATTCTTCTTGTCAGACACATTCTTTAAGATCCCGTAAAGATCAGTGTCCATTATGTATGCGTACTTGATGACCTCTCCCATGCCCTCGGTGAAAGTCTCTTCAGGGAGAGTCTTAAGGCAGTCCGTGTCCACGATCACGATGGACGGCTGGTGGAATGCACCGACCTGGTTCTTGCCCTGGGGAAGATCTATGCCTGTCTTGCCGCCAATGGAGGCATCGACCATCGCAAGAAGAGACGTAGGCAGCTGGGCAACTCTTATTCCCCTGAGAAACGAAGCGGCCGCAAAGCCTGCCATGTCGCCCGTAACGCCTCCGCCTAAGGCAACTACCATGTCAGTCCTGGTAAAGCCTTCTTCTGCCATCTTAGCCCACATGGCTATAATGGAATCTATGTTCTTGCGCTCTTCACCTGCTTCAAAGACGCTCTCATAAACAGCAAAGCCTTCGCTAAGAAGCGAAGACTTAACTCTGTCCATATAAAGAGGCGCAACATTAGTGTCGCTTACGATAAGCGCCTTGGTCGCTTTGGGACAAACCTCCCTTATAAGAGAGCCTGACTTATCCAGAAGTCCTGCGCCAATGACGACCTCGTAATCTGTTGAAGCCTTGACATTAATCCTTTGCATTACCCAGTATCCTCTCTTTTATCCTGCTTCCCTCATCAAGGAGCCTGTAGAGTTCTTTGTCGTCGGAAGCTGCTATTGCTCTTCTGTACAGCTCCAGTTCTTTCTGAACAGCTTCTATCTCTTCCAGAAGATAGTCTTTGTTCTCAAGGAACAGCTCCGTCCACATGCCTGCATTAAGGTATGCCACCCTGGTAAGGTCCTGGAAGGAGCCTCCCGTAAAGCCTTCCGCTTCTTCTGCTCCGGGGCTCTTAACATAGCAGCTTGAGACTAAGTGAGCCATCTGCGATGTCATTGCTATCATCTTATCATGGTATCCGGGATCCGTAATGACGAACCTGCCGAAGGAAAGATTAGAGAGCATGGCCTTGAGCTTTTCGATCTTCTCATCAGGAGTGGCCGCATCAGGGACGAGGATCATGGAAGCTCCATTGAACATGTCGCTTTTGGAGTTGTCGTATCCCGAGAACTGCGTGCCTGCCATCGGGTGACCGCCAATGAACGTGAAGCCGTATTCTGCTGCGAGGGCAAAGCCTTCATTGCAGATGTATCTTTTAAGGCCGCAGACATCGGTAACTATGGCATCTTTCTTAATGTGAGGCGCGTTCTCCTTAAGGAAGGAGACGCTTGCCTCAGGGTAGAGCGCGAGGACTATAAGATCGCACTCCGCTATACTGCTTCCATCTAAAATGCCGTCAGCATTTCCGTCACTTATTGCCTTATCAAGAGTCGTTTGGGTGCGGTTATATGCAATGACCTTGATGTCTTTGCCGCTGCTCTTAAAACCCTTTGCAAAGGATGCTCCGATGAGTCCGAGCCCGACTATGCCTACAGTAAACTTATCCATATCAGATGATCGAACGCACTGCGTTTATCTTCTTCATTACGTCAACGAACATGTCGGGCGTAAGGCTCTGTGCGCCGTCAGACAAAGCCTTTGAAGGGTTGGGGTGGACTTCGATCTCAAGAGCGTCGGCGCCTGCAGCGACTGCTGCCATCGACATGGGCTCGATGAGCGACCTCTTGCCTGTGGCGTGTGAAGGGTCAGCTACGACAGGGAGGTGTGAGAGCTCGTGAAGGACGGGGATGGCTGAAAGATCAAATGTATTTCTGGTATATGTCTCGTAAGTTCTGATGCCTCTTTCGCAGAGGATGATGTTCTCGTTGCCTTCGCTCATGATGTACTCAGCGCTCATGAGGAGTTCCTTGATGGTTGCACTAAGACCGCGCTTAAGAAGGATCGGCTTATTGCATTTGCCCAAAGCCTTGAGCAGCTCGAAGTTCTGCATGTTCCTCGCGCCTACCTGGATAAGATCTATATCCTTGAAGTACTGGAGATGGTCTGAATCCATGATCTCGGTAACGATGGGAAGGCCTGTTGCAGCCTTGGCCTCGAGAAGGAGCTCTATTCCCTTCTCCTTTAATCCCTGGAAGTCATAAGGAGATGTCCTCGGCTTGAACGCGCCGCCTCTGAGCATCGTGGCGCCTGCATCCTGCACTCTCTTCGCCGTCTCGATGATCTGCTCTCTTGATTCGACAGAGCAGGGACCTGCCATCACAGCGAAGTTTCCGCCGCCGATCTTAACGCCGCCGCAGTCAACAACAGTATCTTCAGGATGGAACTTTCTGTTGGCCTTCTTGAAAGGCTCAGATACTCTTGTTACCTGCTCGACGATATCGAGGCTCTGGAGCATCTCGATGTCTATCTTGGTAGTGTCTCCTATGAGTCCCAGGACTGTACAGAAATCACCCTGTGACTCATGTACCTTAACTCCCTGGCTCTCGAACCAGCCAACGAGACTTCCTATCTGTTCCTTGGTTGCTGTGTTCTTTAATACTGCGATCATGTTCTTGTTCTCCTTTTTCTTTTTCCCAGGCCTTAAACTGAAAACGCCACACGGTTTGTGGTCCGTGCGGCGCTTCTATTCAAAACTGTTGGTTACTTCTTGTATCCGGTCTTATCTCACGCACAAACCACTTTGGCATTATTGCTAAAGTAAAAGTAATAGTTATCAGCGTAATAATAAACCGCAGTCTTCATTAATGATCTCCTGATCCTTAAAAACTGCGGTTATTAAAACACAAAAATCATATGCTTGCAATAGGCTTTTATGCAAAAATCTCAAGTCCCGTCTTCTCGTGTATGAGCTCTATGACATTGTCAGGCTCGATGTCCAGTGCAACGGCGAACTCGTTATTCATGCGGTTCCTTGCCTCATAAAGGGCACGGTCATCCTGGGCATTGAGATGCTTGCCTTCCTTAGACAATCTCTTGGCATGTGTAACGATGAGATTGATGAGGCCTAAGATCTCTTCTCTTGAACCGTTCGCGATAACGCTGTTGAACTTGTCCTTGCGCTCGTTGCGGTCATCGATCCATGTGCCGGACTCGATGGGAAGAGTGTCTATAAGGGAGATCGCTTCTTTCCTGGACATGACAGGCTGTATCCTCTTGACCTGCGCACTGTTATCCTTGGGCACATAGACTACTGCCGCCTGCTTGGCAAACAGGGGCTTAAGGACATAATATGTCTGTGGTTCTTCGTGGAAGAAACTGATGTCTTTGATGTCTTCTACCTGGCAAACACCTGAACCGCCGTAAACGATATTATCTCCTATCTTAAGTTTCATCTTGGCACCTCGCTGATAACGATCTTAAAAAACTATTTGAAATCTTACGTAAAAGGTATATAATGACCGATTACATCTTAACACGGTGCGCGCAGCAAAACACGTTGGCAAAATATCGAAAAATCTGCAAAACCATCCGTTTTTGATGATAAAACCACCAATTAAATGTCAATTTTGCTTAATTAACGCCAAATTCTCAAAAAACGTTAATTTTGTACTTATCTGCTGCAGGCTTTTTTGAGCTCTTCAACCGTGATCTCGAGCGCCTTGATCCTGGCATATTTCTTATCAACGGACTCCAAGATATACCAGGGTGCATTCTCAGTTGAAGTCTTCTGGATCATCTCGTCTATGGCATCTTCGTACAGATCCCACTTCTCCCTGTTGCGCCAGTCCTCATCAGTGATCTTCCACTGTTTCTCGGGGGTTGCCTGACGCTCCTTGAAGCGCTTCAGCTGCGTGCGCTTGTCTATCTGGACCCAGAACTTGATAACGACTGCGCCCCAGTCCGTCAGTTCTTTCTCGAACTCGTTTATCTCGTTATATGCTCTCTGCCAGTCGTTCTCTGAGCAGAAACCCTCCAATCTCTCGACCATGACCCTGCCGTACCATGTGCGGTCAAATATCGCGATGTGTCCCGTCCTGGGAAGTCTTGTCCAGAAGCGCCACAGGAAGTGCCTTGCCTTCTCGTGGGGCTCAGGTGATGCAATGGGGTGCACCTCGTATCCTCTCGGGTCTAATGCTCCCGTAATGCGCTTGATATTGCCGCCCTTGCCCGCAGCATCCCATCCTTCGTATGCGATGATGACAGGGATCTTGCGGCGGTAGAGCTTGTAGTGGAGCATCTTGAGCTCGCTCTGAAGTTCATCCAGACGCTTCTCGTATTCCTCATCAGTCAATACTTTGTCCTTAAGATCGACCTGTTTAAGAAGAGGCGTCTTCCTGAGCTTAAAGGTATTCTGGAGTATCGGGGCTGCAAGATCGCTGTTCTTTAAAGCAGTGTCTATCCCCTGATTAATGAACTCCAATACCTGGAGTTCTGCAAACTTCTTATCCTTGGCATCTATGATGTACCAGGGCGATGAGGGACTGTTGGTGTCACAAAGGTACCTGTCGTAGATCTTCAGGCTCTCATCGTAGTGCTTGTTCTCGTAGAGATCGTTCTTGTCAACACGCCACTTCGTATCCTTGTCATCAAGAAGAGCATCGAGCCTCTTCTTCTGCTCCTTACAGCCGATGTGGAAGAAGAACTTCAAGATGAGGTATCCGTTATCTGACAGGGAGCGTTCGGCACGTTTTATAGAGTCGATCTTCTTGTTGTAATCGTTCTCATCTATTTCCCCACTCATGACACCGTCCGTGATCTCTTCCATCCAGTAGGTGTCGTAGAAGGTAAACTTGCCCTTCATGGGGATGTCTCTCATATACCTGTATAAGAAGGGATACCGCCTGTCTTCTGCCGTAGGCGAAGCATATGTCCTGACCTTAAAGAACCTCGGGTCGATGTTCTTTATTACCTTGCCTAATACGCTGCCCTTGCCTGCTGCTCCCCAGCCCTCGAAGATAACCATGACCGGAAGGGCTTTCTCTGCTATCTTCATCTGGCAGGCATTGAGCTTCTGCCTCTCAGTGTCGATCCTTACCCTCAGTTCTTCACTTTCAGGCTTGTCTGTCTTAACAAAGTCTTTAAGCATGATCTTATCCTCCCGTCAAAGTTAAATATCTTTTATTATGCTCTGTCAGGATAAAGATTTACAGTTGCTTAGCAGCCGCAGGAGTTAATTTTTTATAAACAACTTCAATTGCTTCGTCAAAAATGACCTGATGCTCAGGCACTATTCCGGGAATAACAAATGAATAGGGGTGTCAGAACTGACACCCCCATCAATGAGTCTGTAATCTTGTTTTATGCCTTAACGCCCTTGCAGTCGTTCATGTACTTCCTGATGGGAGCTACATCCGTATAGGTTGAAGCTGAACCGTCTTCGTTCGGGATGATGAGAGTAGGAACATTAACGATGCCGTACTTCTCAGCGATCTCAGGTGTATCGTCTGCATAGACCAGATCGTAAGAGAAGCTCTGCTCATCGAACATTGCCTTTACCACCTGGCACTTCGGGCAAGTGTGTGTAGTTACGAGGATGGGCTTTGCTGATGCATCAGGTGCAGCCTTGATCTCAGGCATCGGTGTGTCACCTAACTCTCCGATCGTAACTGTCGATGTCTTGGGACGCATGTGGGAATTGCAGATGTCGTATGTCTGCCTGTCCTTGAACTCCTGGAGCTTACCGTCGTTCCAGTTCTTGACCGGACGGTAGTAACCTGTGATACGGCTGTATGTCTCTGTAGGCTTTCCGCATACAGGGCAAGCCTTGACCTCGCCTGCGAGATAACCGTGAGCTGCGCAGATGGAGTATGTGGGAGACATCGTGTAGTAAGGCAGTCTGTAGTTCTCGGCGATCTTTCTTACGAGTGAAGCTGCTGCCTTCCAGTCAGGGAGACGCTCACCTAAGAATGCGTGGAATACGGTGCCTGATGTGTACAGGGTCTGGAGGTTGTCCTGAACGTCCAGTGCATCGAAGATGTCTGATGTGAATCCTACGGGCAGGTGTGAGCTGTTTGTATAGTAGAATACGCCGGATGCATCGTTTGCAGTGATGATATCAGGGAACTTAGCCTTATCGTGCTTAGCAAGACGGTAAGATGTTGACTCGGCAGGTGTAGCCTCAAGGTTATAGAGGTCACCGTACTTCTCCTGATAGTCAGACAGCTTCTCTCTCATGTGGTTGAGAACCTTAGCTGCGAACTTCTGAGCTTCAGCGTTCGTAAGATCCTTTCTGATCCACTTGGCATTGAGGCCTGCCTCGTTCATGCCGACAAGACCGATAGTTGAGAAGTGATTGTTGAATGTTCCGAGGTAGTGCTTTGTATAAGGATAGAGACCCTCATCAAGGAGCTTTGTGATCGTGTTTCTCTTGATCTTGAGAGATCTTGCGGAAACATCCATGAGGTGGTCTAACTGTGCGAAGAAATCCTCTTCATCCTTGGCAAGATATGCGATCCTCGGGATGTTGATCGTAACAACGCCGACAGAACCTGTGGATTCGCCTGAACCGAAGAAGCCGCCTGACTTCTTGCGGAGCTCACGAAGGTCGAGTCTTAATCTGCAGCACATTGAACGTACATCAGAAGGCTCCATGTCGGAGTTGATGTAGTTGGAGAAGTAAGGAATACCATACTTGGCTGTCATCTCGAAGAGGAGCTTGTTGTTCTCTGTCTCAGACCAGTCGAAATCTCTTGTGATGGAGTATGTCGGGATAGGATACTGGAAGCCTCTGCCGTTGGCATCACCCTCGATCATGATCTCGATGAATGCCCTGTTGACCATATCCATCTCGGCCTTACAATCCTTGTACTTGAAGTCCATCTCCTTGCCGCCGACGATGCAGTTCTGCTCTGCCAAGTCCTTCGGAACTGTCCAGTCAAGCGTGATGTTTGTGAACGGAGACTGTGTGCCCCATCTTGAAGGTGTGTTAACACCGTAGATGAAGCTCTGGATATCCTGCTTAACCTGCTTGTAGTTGAGGTTGTCCACCTTTACGAAAGGTGCTAAGTATGTATCAAATGAAGAGAATGCCTGAGCGCCTGCCCACTCGTTCTGCATGATGCCAAGGAAGTTGACCATCTGGTTGCAGAGTGTGGATAAGTGCTTTGCAGGAGCGGATGTGATCTTGCCGGGAATGCCGCCTAAGCCTTCCTGGATGAGCTGCTTAAGAGACCAGCCTGCGCAGTATCCTGTGAGCATGGACAGATCGTGAATGTGGATATCTGCGTTTCTGTGAGCGTCTGCGATCTCCTTGTCGTAGATCTCAGAGAGCCAGTAGTTAGCTGTGATCGCACCGGAGTTAGAGAGGATGAGACCGCCTACCGAATATGTAACCGTTGAATTCTCCTTAACTCTCCAGTCCTCGACCTTAACATAGCTGTCAACGAGATTCTTGTAGTTGAGGAGCGCTGAGTTCATGTTGCGGATCTTCTCGCGCTGATTACGGTAGAGAATGTATGCCTTGGCAACATCCTCATAACCCATTCTCTGGAGTGTGACCTCGACGCTGTCCTGGATGGTCTCTACGTCGACCTTGCCATCTACAGCGTTCTTCTCGCAGTCTGAAACTGCATTGAGAGCGAGCATATCGATGATCTGCTGGTTATACTCTCTCTTCTGTGCCTTGAACGCCTTCTCGATAGCGCCCGAGATCTTGCTCAAGTCAAACTCTACAACTTTGCCGTCTCTTTTGATGATCTGATACATGTCCTGCTCCTTTAATCTTCTCCGCGTATCTTTGTCTGCGGTATTATTATTCGTGCCTTGTCGCGTGCCCTCTTAAGTTCTTCTTCGGGAAGCTCTCCCAGGCCTTCGCCCCGGATCAGCTCGCCTGAATCCTTAAACCCCTGTATGAAATAACCCTGCGATCCTTCGATCAGTTTTGCTATCTCTTCAAAGTCATCTGCCTCATGGAGGGGCGATACCGCCGTGGTCCGGAATTCGTAAGGGACTCCGCTCTCCTTGATGATCTTAATGCTTCTTTCTATCTTCGAGGTGTCGAACCCGGGTATGCCCACCGTCTCGGGATATTTGGCAAGCGTGTTCTTGATGTCCATTGCAACGTAATCAACGTTTCCTGTCTCAAGGATGCTCTTTATCCTGTCCGGAAAGCTTCCGTTGGTATCAAGCTTTACTTTGAATCCCAGAGCCTTGATCTTGGCTATGAATTCGGGCAGGTCCTGCTGCAGCGTCGGCTCGCCGCCCGTAATGCAAACCCCATCAAGGATCCCCTGTCTCTTCTTCAAAAAAGCGAAAAATCCCCCCTCATCCAGGGCGTTTTCTTCTTCAATTTTGCTGACGAGTAAAGCGTTGTGGCAGAACGGACATCTCATATTGCAGCCGACCGTAAACACGGTGCAGGCCACAAGTCCGGGATAGTCGAGAAGCGTAAGTTTCTGCAATCCGCCAAGCTTCACTTCCGTCTGCCTCCCCCTCTGTTTTGTAAGGTGCACGCGTCAGGCATTAACCCTAAGCGCTATTAGAGAATACCATATCTAGTGTTTGAGTCAATAGCCAGACACTAGATATAGTGGTCTGTAACATAAATGAAATATTTTTGACAAATGCCCTGTTTTATTGGATCTTCCAGCAGACGGCAGGGTTTTCTGTTACGAATTCGGCAATGACATCAGAATAGAAATTTTCGTACACATCGGGTATCTCAACGAGCTTCAGCTTTCCTTCTGCCTCATCAAAAGCCATGGCATGTGTCCTGTCCGTCAGTATGAGACAGCTGCCGTCCTGATTTTCGAAAATGTTATACGTCTGGGACTGTCCATATGAGAAATAATCCGCCATGGCGCCAAGGTCACCCATCGTCAGATAGACATCCACATCGCCTGAGAGGAGCTTTAATCTGTATCTGCCGCAGTAACGCGTTATTGTAACGTCTATGGTCTTGGATGAGCATGATATCGTCCTCTCACCTTCCAAACCCGACATCTGTGCTCTGTTAATGCCTGACGAATAGTAGCCCCGTGTCTGCTCCATGTCGTATGCTATCTGTCCCTTTAACGTGCCGATGCCAAGAGCCGCCAGCAGGAACATCAGGCAGGCGCCTGTGAAATACCAGATAAAACCCTTAGGATCGACATTTAACTTGGACAGGCTCTTAACATCAAGCTTCGAGAGTCTTGTAAGAAGGTCCTTAAGCCCCATGATGCCAAGCGGTATCACCGTGATAAAGTAAGGCAGAGCATAAGATGAACCGCCCTCCCATATCAGATGGAAGATAAAGCCTCCTATGAAGGTCATCAGGATCAGGCCTGATTCATATGAAGTATCCTTCTTCCTGAACGTTGATGCAAACGATGCGCACCCGAGGAAGATCAGTATCACGAACACTTTTGTTATCTGCGACATGAAGCTGACCGCTCCGGGCCTTGTGATGAGCCAGAAATAAGAAGGCACCGTGTCTGAGGAATAGAGCCTCTCGGAGATGGAGAGTATGTAATCGAAGGTCGGATCCGTCCATGTGGCTGCGGTCTTCTTAGTGTAGAAGCTTACGGCATAAGCCGGGTCTTCCAGGAACTCTTGCGTCCTCTCAGATATATACTCTTTTGCGAGCACTGTCTCCGCATCGCCGTCGTATCCCAACTCTTCATAGGTCACGCTGTTATATCCGTTATACATGCCGTATGGATCCTGCATGCCCATGGCTACCCATGAGATCGAAGGAGCGCCGTCATTAAGCTTGTGGCCTGTTAAGGCCTTGACCATAAGAGGCTGGCACAGGGTCAGGATAACAGCTGCAGTTATCCCTGCTGCCAGACTGATAAGCAACTTCCTGTTCCTGTCCTTGATAAATGTAAACACAAGATAAATGGATATCGCAACGAGGAATATCACGTAGTTGAACTTAAGGAAAACGGCAAGAGCTGCAAGGAGCCCTGCTAAGATGCCATCTCTTATGCCGCCCTTATTGCGGCACTTCATTGCGAGCTTCAGAGCCTTTACGGAACAAAACAGTCCCGGAACCGTTCCGTAGATATAGGTTGCAAGAGCCAGGGATGGAACAAACAGGATGCCTGAAGCGAGAATAAGCACTCTGGTCTTCTTGCCTGCGCCAAGCATTCCCGAGATCCCCGCAAGATCAGAATAGATCCCTGCCATCATAACGGCATTCAGGAGCATGAGCAGAAGATAGTTCTTGCTTCCCGCTATAAGGCTTGCAAGATAGTAGAAAAGAGTGATGCTTCCGTTATTTGGAAATACCCAGAAGTATCCTCCCTCGGAAAACTTCTCAAACTCGCCCCAGTTAATTCCGTATACGGCCTGCTGGACCTGGACTCTGTCATACAGAGGCGGGATCGAACTTGAACCGATGACCCATATAAGACACGAGAAAAAGATCAGATAAGTAAGGACCTTCTCCGCCCTTTCCGGGATGTCCTTATCTGAGAACTTCTTTATGACAAAGACTCCGAGTACGATAATGCCTGTGACCAGGATAAGTACGATGGGGATCTGGGCAAGCTCTATGTATCTTAGGCTGTCCAGATCTGAAACTTCTCTTATGGAGATGATGTTATTGATAAGAAAGAGATACACAAACTGCGTGAAAGCAAATACGGCAATTACCGCCGTATAGAATCTGCCTGTCAGGTTTGAAGTCTCTTTGCTCATATAGATCATTATACTCTCCGTTTTACTCTCAATTCCACACCTCATTTGAGAGTGTTTTGGAGAGTTCTCCATTTTACTCTCCAGTCAGCATCCTTTGGGAGAGCGATCGGGAGAATCTCCTGATCCGGCGGCAAAAAACAGCTGCCCTGCTAATTAACAGGACAGCCGCTTCTTGCTTATTATGTGAGGCTCTCAGCTTATGTATCTTAAGATCTCATCCCTTACGGGAGTTATGTTGGGCGCGCTTATGAAACTGAAGTCCATACCTTTGTAGCACCATATGCACCAGGAGATGTTCCTTCTCTCAAACATATCGAGAACATCCTGGAACCAGTTTAAGGTATCCATGGCAGGCGCCTTGTCAATGACGCCGAACTCTCCGCAGTAGAGCTTGACGCCAAGATCTTCAGCAGCCTTGATGCCCTCAGAGATCATCTCCTCTAAGAACTCTACGCCCATTACTTCAGACTTGGTATCCATGATGCCTGAACCCTGGAATCCGAGCTTCTCGGACTTCTCGATGTAGTACGGAATGTCTGCAGGATACAGGACCTCTTCGTTAGGATCCATAGCCTTCACCCAGTGTGCCTTCTGATGTGTGAAAATGAGGGGCTCGTAAAAATGGAAGGTAAAGAGGATGTTGTCATCTATGGGCTTTTCGAGAAGCTTGATCGAAGAGATCGAGTTCCAGCAGATTCCTCCGTAGATTATGGTGTTTGTCTTGGCATGTTTTCTTATAGCTTCGCATGCGCGTCTGATCAGTTCGTTCCACTTGCCGGCATTCTCCTGCTCGACAACTTCGTTAAGGAGCTCGAAGGCAACAAAGTCATACGCGCCGTATCTTGCTGCGATCTTCTCCCAGAGAGCAACAAATCTGTCCTGAAGCTCTTTGATGTCAAACAGTGTATTGCCCGGAAGATCAGAGTCTCCGTCTCCGGAACCTGCAGCATTAAAGTCATAACCATATGCCTTGTGAAGGTCGATGATGACATTAAGTCCTTCTTCCTTGCACCAGTCCAGCGTCTTATCAATGTAGGATAAACCCTGAACGTGCGGTGTTCCGTCTTCGTGCTCTATGACATTGCAGTCAACGGGAAGCCTTACGTGGTCAAAACCCATCTTCCTGATATTCGTTATGTCTTCTCTGCCGATAAAGGTATCGTAGTGCTCGTATGTGTGGTCGCACTGCGACAGATATCCTCCGAGATTAATGCCGTGCCTGAGTTCGATCATTATTCTGTAACCTCTATGCGAACGTTTCTGATCCTTATCTCTGCTGTGGAACCCTGTGTTCCCATGTTGAATTCAAGTCTTCCGTAGTTGTCGTCTCTCTCGGTCATCGTGAAGTCGAACGTGTATTCCTGATACTCTGTTCCGAGATCGATCTTGGTATCCTGCAGGTATCTGATCCAGCCGCAGTTGGGAGCCGATACGCAGACGATCATGGTCCTGGGCTCAGCTGCCTTGGCTTCGAATGTCACGTGATAGCTCTGTCCGTTGATCATCGGGAGATCCGGCTGAACGAGCTGTACTGAATACTCTTCCGTACCCTCTGCCTGTGATGTGATGATCATCTCGCCGTCCTCTATTGCTGCGCTTCCCTGGCCGCCCTCGAAAAGGAGGAAGAACCAGTTGTCTTCATCATCAAGAGGCTCTGCTTCTGAGAAGTCGCCGTTCCAGATGAGGTTGCCGTCTTCTGTTGCATCTCTGAAGACCATCGGCGGCTTTTCAACGTTAGTGTCATAGTAGTCGAGCTGGTAGACTCTTACATAGTCGATCTCAAACTCAGCATTGTCGAAATCTGTTGTCTCGTCAGGATTGCCGGGCCAGTTGCCGCCTACTGCGAGGTTCATCTGTACGAAGAATGTCTGATCGAAAGGAGCGGGATAAGGCTTGTCATCCTCGCCGTCAACTCTCGTAAACCAGTCATTGCATGTGTGGTAAAGATTACCGTCTATGTACCAGCGGATCTCACCGGGTTCCCACTCGATGGAGTATTCGTGGAATTCACTTGCGAATGTATCGCCGCCTGTCAGGGTGTAGATGCCCTGCTGCTCTGCGTGAGGCTCACCGTAGTGGAGCGTGCCGTATGCAATGTCTGTCTGGCTGCCCAATACTTCCATGATGTCGATCTCACCGCACTTGGGCCACTGGCCATAGTAGTCTTCATGTGTAGGCATCATCCAGATGGCAGGCCAGAGGCCCTGTCCTTCAGGAACCTTGGCAGATACAACGACCTTGCCGTACATAAAGTCTCTTAAACCCTGGCTGTTAACCTTGCCGGATGTGTAGTAAGGCCTTCCGTTCTCGTCTTCAGTCTTGATGGCCTTGAGAACGAGATGTCCGTCTCTTATGAAGCTGTTTTCCTCCAGAGCTGTGTAAGCCTGGAGCTCGTTGTTTGTCCAGCCGGGCTGTCTTAACTCCCTGTTCCAGTTGTTGGTATCAAGCTCAGGTCCGTCGAACTCGTCGCTCCAGAGAAGTGTGTAGCCTTCAAGCTCAGGAGTCTCAGTCCTCTGGACAGGCTCTGTTGCAGCGCTCTCCTGGCTGCTGATTACTTCAGACTCCTGCTCCTCTGCTGCGCCCTTGCATCCTGCAAGGATCATAGAACAGATAAGGGCGGAGGCCGCAATCTTGATTAATTTTGATCGTTTCATAAGGCGCGTCCCCTTTCGGTTGGTTTATAAGCAAAAGGTAACATCCGCCAAAGCAAATTAATATCACTATTTTGCTTTCTTTTATGTTAATATGCTCATATATGGGAAAAACAAAAGAACTCTACTTCAGAAACTATGTACAGCGCGAAGAAGACATCCTCCGCGCGCCTTATAATCCTGAGCTGGAATTCTACGCCGCGATAAGGGAAGGCGACATGGATAAGCTTAATGAGCTTCTCTTAATACCCCTTCACACCAAAGAAGGTCTGGGCAAGCTCTCTGACGATCCTTTGCAGAACATCAAATACCACTTCACGGTAACGGCTGCATTAAGCGCCAGGAACTGCATAGCGGGAGGCATGAACGTGTCCACCGCTTATAACATAAGTGATTACTATATAAAAAAAGCTGACCGCGCCAGAGACCTTGAAACCGTATCAGCACTTCACAACGTCATGTGCCTGGACTACTGCAGGAGGATGAAGGCGCTGCGCAAAGAGAAGATCTGCTCCCTTCATATAGCAAAGAGTATCGACTACATATACGATCATCTGAATACAAGACTGACTATAGAAAAGCTCTCTGAAGTCTCGGGACTCACGCCTTCTTATTTCTCGAGACTGTTTAAAAAAGAGACAGGAATGACTGTCAGCACATACATAAACACATGCAGGATAAGGACTGCGCAGAACATGCTGGTCCATTCTGAATACCCGCCGTCAACTATCTCCTCCGCGCTCGCTTTCCCGAGCCAGAGCTATTTCACTGAAGTTTTCAAGAAAGTCACGGGCCTTACACCCACTCAATACAGGGAAGAATACTTCAGGCAGATATGATTCAACAAAGAATGCCATAAGACATTGACGTTTTTGTTGAATCCCGTGTAAATCCTGAGATTATTCAATGTATTATTCCATCTCAGGTAGTCACTTTTGTTGAATTTTAAGAGGATTCTTAAGAAATTCAATAAAAACTTCCAACTGCTTGGGGCATCTATATTGAATATCTGCCGTTATTTCTTCTCGATGCGGTTTAGCTGCGGCCTGACTTCAACTTCTGTAATGCAGGCGCCGTCTCTCATATTGATGACAGATCTTACGCACTCGGCAACATCTTCCGGCAAAAGATGGCAGCCGTCGTCCTTGCCGGGTTCGAAGTCAGCGTTGCGGTAGAGCTTTGTTCCCAAAGTCAGATCAGGACACACCGTAACAACTCTTACGCCGTGCTTTCTGACCTCTTCGTAAAGGCTCCTGCCATAGCTTCTAAGACCTGACTTGAGAGCTCCGTAGCTTGCCCCGTATGTATTGATCCTCGTCGATGTAACAGACGCCATGTTTATGACCATGCCATTAGTATCCTTGAGTTTGGGCAGAAGAGCTGCGGTAAGTATCATCGGGGCTTCTAGATCTGTCCTGCACATCTCCTTTATCTTGTCGGGCGTCATGAACTCAGATAAGCCATAGTATGCGCAGCCCGCAGAGTTAACGAGGATCTTGACGTTCCTGATCTTGGAGACCTTCTCTAACAGGATGTCGGTATCCCTGATATCAAGGGATATGCGCTCCTTTAAAAAGTCCGCCCGGCTGTCAAAGATCCTGCCGATGCCATAGACATCGTATCCTTCCTCCGAGAGCATCTTCGCTATCGCAAGTCCTATGCCTGAGGAAGCACCTGTTACTACCGCATTCATTCGTTCCATTTGAATATCTTCTCCTTCCCGATAAGACCTTCAAGGCGGAGCTCCACGAAGTCCTGCATCGCCTTGTCATCAGCTTGCCTGTACTGGGCTACTTTGTCCTTTATGACATAAGGATACCACGCGATCTCTGAATCAGGATAAGCCCTCCGCATTCGCGTAAGGTAGTCGCCTGATATCCTGAAAGTTCCGACACTCACATCCGTAAGGCGCGAAAAGTCTATAGCTGAAGACACGGTATCCATAAGCCTTCCGTATATATCTTCGAAGTCATCAGTTTTTATCAGAGGATCGAAGCACAGCCTTACCCTGCAGCCTGCATCAAGTGCCCTGTTTGCAGAATCAAGCCTTGCAGATAGCGGCGCTGTATTTCTCTCGTATCTTTCTATAATCTCTTCCGGCGATATGGTAAATGCATATATGAGATTGGGGATGCTCCTGAAAGATGATGGCGCAGCCTTGGTCCTCAGTTCGACGAGAAGATCTTCGTTATCTCTTGCAAGATCTGCCCAAAACGAAGCAAGTCCCGTGAGGCCGTCTAATGCGCACAGGTCGGAATCGTAGGATGCGCAGATATATAAAGGTCCTTCTTTAAGGCTTTCTTTAACATCTGATACATAGTCAGATGTATTCACGAAAACAACTATATGCCCTGACAGATACATGCCCTTGAGGTAGCAGTACTCGCAGTCAAAGGGGCAGTTCATGACAGATGAGGCATAGTAGAAATTCCTGTTGCCGAAAGACTGGCAGACTGACGCACCTTTGTAGATCCTCCTGCCTTCTCTTACAGCCAAAATGAGCGCAGGGTTTTCTTTCTGGAAAGCTATATCCTGCCTCTTCCTGTCAAAGATATCCTTGTAGTGGTCAACGGATATTATTCTTATGTCTTGAAGCTTGTCTAATATGCTCTTTGTGAGGGGATAATCTTCTGCCTTTTTCTCAACGTAGACTGCTGAGTATCTCATCTAAGATCTGCCTCCCCTCTTTTTTAGACTTACAGGGAATCCTGCCTGAACGCCTTAAGCCGTCTATCACGCCCAACAGTACATCTTCCTTATCTGAAACTCTTGCATAATGCATGAGATCGCACAGTTCATTTCTCATGTATTCGGTAAGGCGTAGCTGCTCTGTGACATCTTCGGCAAGACAGGTGTAACCGCAGGGTCTTTCCTCTAAGGACATATGCTCTGCTATAACTTTGATCTCAGTTAAATGAGATCTCACAAGATCCGTTATCTCTTGCTTAGAAGGGAACTCTTTGCCGCTGTCAGATACGATCTTAAGAAGGCAAACAGAAGACGGCGGGATCACCTTAAGCGCCCACTCTGCGATCAGATATCCTTCCATGTCGTAGAGAAGATCATCTGACATTTCTTTTTTAACTTCAGTGACGGTCACCAGTTCGGAAACAGGGAGCTTTTGCCAGAGCGCAATGTCAGGATAGAGTTTCTTTTTACCTTCCATGGATACGGATGAGGCTATATATGCAGAGCCTGTTTCTCTTTTCGAGCCTGATATGCCGATATTGAGGACCTTGTCCTGAGGCGTAAGATCCAGTTCCTTAAGAGCATCCGGGCAGAGCCCGCCTGCGCCCGTGATAATGATCTTGCCCGGCAGTCCGGACAATGCAGCTGCCTCGCACTTAAGCGCCGTCAGTATGTAGAGCATGGACAAAGACGCCTCCTTCTTTGCTTATTATATTATAAAGTGCTAATATAAGTCGTTGATCTAAAGGAGGCATTTTATGGACAGACTTCTTACAGGACTGCAGCCCAGCGGCGCACTTACCATCGGAAACTATGCAGGCGGCATCAGCCAGATCGCCCAGTACCAGAAGGATTACGAGACATTCCTTTTCGTTCCCGACATGCACGCCATTACGGTCCCCCAGGACCCCGAGGCTCTTCACAAGAACATAATCAACGCTATCGCAATGTACATCGCATGCGGCGTTGATCCCAACCTCCCTGACATGCATATCTACATCCAGTCGGAGAATCTGTACCACGCCAACCTGTCCTGGATCTTCGAGTGCCACACGCCTCACGGAGATCTTACGAGAATGCATCAGTTCAAGGCCAAGTCAGCTCTTCACGAGACTTTCACCGAGGGCCTTGTCACATACCCTGACCTTATGGCCGCCGACATCCTTCTGTATGACCCCAAGTATGTTCCCACGGGCATCGACCAGAAACAGCATGTTGAGCTCGCAAGAAACCTGGCCATCAGGTTCAACAACAGATACGGCGAACTCTTCAGGATACCTGAGCCGCTGATCCCGACCATCGGTGCCAAGATCCGTGACCTTCAGAACCCTGAGCAGAAGATGAGCAAGTCCACGGCGAACCCCAAGGCTTCAGTCTTCCTCTCCGATCCCGAAAAGCAGATCAGGAAGAAGATCATGTCTGCCGTTACCGACTCTGAGGCCGTCATCAAGTTCGACGAAGAGAACAAGCCCGGCGTATCCAACCTCCTTACGATCTATTCCGTATTCTCGGGCGAGACCATAGAAGACGCTGTAAAGAAGTTTGAAGGCGGCGGATACGGTGACCTTAAGAAGGCTACCGCAGACGCAGTCGTCTCTAAGGTCGTTCCTTTCCAGGATAAGTACAACGAGGTCATCTCGAGCGGCATCATTGACGACATCTTAGATGCAGGCCGCGACTACTCTATCAAGATCGCCAAAGAAAAATACGAGCAGGTCAGACAAGCGGTAGGCTTCGGAAGGATCTGACATGCAGACCTCCCCTGCTCCGCGCCAATCGAATATCGAACTGTTGCGCATCATCGCGATGCTCCTTATCATCGGCAATCATTTTGCGGTCCACAGCGGTTTTCCCTTTCTCAGAGGAGACGCGAGCCTTAACATTCTCTGGCTCCGGTTCATTGAGGCCGGCGCGCGTGTAGGCGTTGATTCTTTTATCCTCATCTCCGGATACTTTATGATCTCTTCCGCATCATTTAAGACATCCAAGGTCATAAGGCTGTGGGGACAGATGTTTTTCTACTCATATGTCATATACCTGATCTTCCGTTTCTCAGGACTTGGGACAAAAGAGACATATGGCGTTGTTCAGGCCTGCCTGCCGGTCACATTTAATCAATGGTGGTTTGCGAGCGCATATTTCCTGTTATTGCTGACTTCACCGTTTATTAACCGGCTCCTCAATTCCCTTGATCAAAAACAGTATCTGGGACTTATATTTATGCTCTTTATCCTGTGGTGCGTCATTCCGACTTTTTCATTGACGACACTGGGATGCAACGAATATCTTTGGCTGGTATTTGTTTACTCTCTTGGAGGCTACATCAGAAAGTACGGAATGCTGACAAGACTCCCGGCAGTAAAACTGATCTTATTGTCTTTAGCCTGCTACCTGTTAAATTATCTGTCTATAGTGATCTCCAGGGTGCTCTACCCCGGGGGAGCTGTTAAGGTGTTCAGCATAGAACTGCAGAGTCTGGCTATGCTGGTAATATCCGTATTATTGTTCCTGGGTTTTACAAAGATCCGCCTGAAGCACAGCAGAGTGATCAACTTCATCGCTTCAACGACATTCGGCATCTACCTCATACACGAAAACCCGAATATCAGACAATTCCTTTGGAAGACCCTGCTCGATAACAAATCCCGTATAGACAGCGATACGCTCATTCCCTTTTCAGTCATAGTAATAGTATGCGTCTTTATAGTATGCATGATCATAGAGATCATGCGCAAGTTCATCATCGAGAAGCCCTTCCTGCCACTGATAGAAAAGGCTGCAAAGTTTATTGATTCCAAGACGGAAAAGTATCGGATATAACTCTAATTCTCGTTAGGGTAGACCAGGCGCTGATCCGTATTGAACAGGAATGAGACCGTCCTGAACATCTTAACTATGAACCTGCCCTGATCCGTGATGGAATATGAGCCGTCTTCGTTCTGAACGATGGTGCCTGTCTCTAACTGCTCATCGAACCTCTTATCGAAAGCTCCATACTCTACAACGTATTTGTCAGTAAACACATCGCCAACTGATTCCTCTGTGAAGGTCTGGTC
Organism: uncultured Clostridia bacterium; assembly: GCA_946187935.1. GTDB lineage: Bacteria > Bacillota > Clostridia > Saccharofermentanales > Saccharofermentanaceae > Saccharofermentans. The sequence continues at coordinate 8,361 of CAMHSJ010000006.1, read as the reverse complement.
CGAATTCTCGTCCATGTAGCTTAACATGAACACGGATACCGAACGTTCAACGGTAACGGGGATCAAAACGAACAGTACAGTATTAACACAGCAGAATATGACGAACATCATTATGATGTCCCTTATAGTGACAAAGCCCCAGAAGTGCCTTACGACGCCCATCGCCACTGCGGCAATGGCTCCTGTTAAGATGATGAATACAAGGCCTCTGTACATGAGGACCTTAATTCCTGATAAAAAGCCTGTATGAAAAAGCGCAATGAATACCGCAGTACAGGCAATAAAAATCAGCGCATATACACCTATGAGCTTTAATATGTCTTTCATTGATCGCCATCCCTCTCTATCTCAGGCTTGTGGAACTGGATCTCGCCGTTAAACCCGACCTGGATCGCAGTGCCGCAGAACTGGCAAAAGCCCGTTGAACCGCGTCTTATCCTGTTGCCGGTAGAACCGCAGTTAGGACACTCGACGGAGATGCTCTCTCTTGCGATCTGGTCTTCTAATCTGCTCCTGTTATATTTGTTTGTCTCAGCGATGGCCTCGTCTCTTGCTCTTGCTGCGCGGGTCTTCTCATTGACACCCTTCTGGTATTCCGCAACATTCTCGCTGATAGACAGACCGAGCCTAATCAAACTGCCGATTGGAATCCTCATTTTTGTACCCTCTTTTCCCTTATTCGCATTTAATCTAACACGAATGAGAGCTCTCTTGCAAGTCTTGAGACCGGCAGACCTACTATGTTGAAATAGTCCCCTTCGATCCCCTTGATCAGGAGCGATGCGCCGCCCTGTATCCCGTACGCTCCGGCCTTATCCATCGGATCGCCGGAAGAGACATATTCTTCTATCCTCTTCTTCTGGTATTCATCGAGCTTATAGAATTCCACAAGGCTCTCTTCAGTGAATGTCTTAACGCCGCCCTTATAAGCTATCGCAACTCCTGTTGCAACGACATGGGTTATACCCGACAGCTCAGTGAGCATCCTTACGGCATCGTCCCTGTCTTCAGGTTTGCCGTAGATCACGCTGCCGTTGATGACCGAAGTGTCTGCGCCTATTACGACTATGTCATCATCACCCTCTTTGGCAAGCATCTCGTATACGGCCATCGCCTTTGCTTTGGCAAGCATCTCGGACACGAAAAGAACGGATACCCCGTTTGCCTCGAGCTGCTCTTCGATCGCGCGCTCATCGATATCGCAGGTTATGACTTCAAAATCTTCCGTGATTAAAGACAACAACTCACGCCTTCTGGGTGAGTTGCTGCCAAGTATCAGTCTTGTGTCTTTTATACTCAATTCGGATTCTCCGTATCAGGGGCGGGAGCCTTTACCTCTGCGGTGTCAGCCGCCGGTCTTGTGGGAGCAGGAACTATTGGTTCAGAATAAGAAGCCGGCTTCTGTGCAAGCTTTTCCTGGCGCTCTACCGCCCTTGCAAAAGCAGTCATCTTCGGCTCAGCGGAAACCTCACGGACCTCAAGTGTCTTAACAGTTGAATCAACGCCGTTGATACTGTCACTGATGGAAGACTTGAAGCTGATGGCATTATCAGGGATCACGCCCTTGCCTGTGTCCTCGAACTTGGCATTGGGATTGTCGTTAAACAAAGCATATACCTGCTTGGGGTTATCCTTGTGCGTGATCTTATAGTATGCATCTACGAACTTTGCCAGGGACTTGCTCATTACGAGCCTTGAAGCTGTCTTGACGGGGGCGTCGATGCCCTGGACTTCGTTTACTTCCTTGAAGAACTCTTCGCTGGTCTTGTATTCGCCGCTGATGATGTAGCCGCTTCCTGCTTCGCCGGTCTCGGCAAGAGAGAGCATGGTCGTTGCAACGTCTCTTACATCTACGAAGGCATGTCCGCCGCCCTTGATGGGGGCAACGCCGTCCTTGAGGTAGCTGTTCAATACCTTGTTGATCTCATAATCCTCAGCATAGCCGGGACCTATTATGAACGTGGGAAGGACCATTACCGCATTAAGACGGTTCATAACAACCTTCTCCATGATATAAGCTGCAGCCTCAGCCTTGGACTTGGCATACTCACCCTCGACCTTGTTGCGGTCAAAGTGAAGCTGCATCGTATCGCCCTGCACCTCGGGGTTAAGAGCATATGCGGAACTTAAGTAAACAAGTCTTCCGATCTTGCGCTTAAGGCACATGTCTACGATGTTCTCGGCACCGATGACATTAACTCTTCTCATCGTGAGATTTGTTGAATCAGATAATGAGATATATTCGTCCGCATGGATCAGTACGCTGTGTCTCGGATCTTCAGTCTCAAAAAACTCGACCATGGAATCCTTATCTGTGGATATGCCGTAGCAGACCTCCAGGTTCGGATTGTTGTGGTACATCGAATCGTCAGAAAGTTCGCTCATCAGGACCCTGACCTTCTCACCGCGCTCAAGGAGCATGCTTACGATAAGCTTTCCCAAAGCTCCGGCGCCGCCTGATACAAGATATTTTGCTACCATACTATTCACCCCTAAGCGGTCCGATATGTCCGGACATTCTAGATGAGTTTATTTTATCGTTATATCAAATGTTATAAAAGCACCCTGTATGACAAATTCATATAAAATTCATTGAATGTTCGTTTATTCGGAAAAAACTCTTGACATCGAAAATAGCGAAGTATATGCTTTAGAAACAATTTATCCGGTTAAAGGCTTTGACGAAGAGGCCTGCAAGGATCCAAGGATACAGAGAACCGCGTTAGCTGAGAAGCGGCACCAAGGGAATTGCAAATGGCTATCACTTCCGAGCCGGTACTGACGAAAGGATAACCCAAGTAGACTGTACCCGTGATGCCGCGTTATGGCAAAGGAGTTGTTAGACTTCGTTAAGTGGCGTAAGGATTTACGCAAGTTGAGTGGTACCGCGGTTTAGATCGTCTCAGCATCCCAAAGGGGAGCTGAGACGTTTTTGTTTGCTTGATAAACATTAGGAGGTAAAAGATGACAAATTTAAACGCAGGACAGACCGAAGCTGGAGTAGAACTCAAGCTCGCAGAAGTTGCTGACCGTGTCAAGGGCTTAAGGCTCGACATGGGACTTACTGTGGCAGAAGCCGCAGCTAAGTTAGACATTTCAGAAGAAGAGTACACTAATTTCGAATCCGGCAAACAGGACTTCAACTTTACGTTCATTTATAAGTTTGCCAACATGGCAGGCGTTGAGATCTCAGACATCATGGAAGGATCTTCCCCTTCCCTCACCGAATACACGGTCACGAGAAGAGGTCAGGGCAGACCTATCACACGCCGTACCGGCTACAAGTACTTAAGACTTGCCTCCAGATTCAAGAACAAGCTCTGCGAACCGTTCAGAGTAATCGTTCCCTATTCTGAAGAAGCACTCAATCCTCCTTATCACCTCGTTTCACACAACTATCAGGAGATGAACATCGTCGTAAGAGGTACTCTTAAGGTAATAGTCGGAGATTCCTCCGAGGTCCTCCACGAAGGCGACTGCATCTACTTCGATTCAACTCAGCCTCACGCAGAGTTTGCTCTGGGCGGTGAGGACTGCGAATTCTACGCCATCATCTTGAACCCCGAGGCATGGGGCAAGGGCGAGGATTACTCCACTCCCTACAATTCCGAGGAGATGCGCACTTATAACGTCACCAACGTTGATGCCGCTGATCTTAAGGACGCTGTCTATACACATTATCTTAACGGCATCTTAGACAAGGACGGACACCTGGTAGACGTAGATGTTAACGTTCCCGAGTGCAAGAAGTTCAACTTCGCCTTCGACTGCGTTGACGTAATAGCAGACAAGAACCCTGACAAGCTCGCTATGCTCTGGGTCGCCAAGGACTGCGTAACAGAGAAGCGCTTCACCTTCGCTGACATCAAGAAGTATTCCAACATGACAGCCAATTACTTTAAGAGCCTCGGCATCGGCAAGGGCGACAAGGTAATGCTCGTCTTAAAGCGCCACTACCAGTTCTGGTTCGCCATGATGGGCCTCGAAAAGCTCGGCGCCGTCGCAATCCCTGCATCTCACCAGCTCCGTGACAAGGACTATGTTTACCGTTTCAAGGCTTCAGGTGCCAAGGGCATCTTCTGCACCGCGGATGACAATGCGGCTGACGAAGTCGAGGCAGCAATAAGAGACGGCGGCTTTAACGATATGCTCCTCATTATGTGCAACGGCTCAAGAGAAGGCTGGCACGACTTTAACGAAGAGTTCAAATCCTGCTCAGATGTTTTCGAAAGACCTGAGGACTATGCATGCGGATACGACCCGATGGTAATGTTCTTCACATCAGGAACATCAGGATATCCTAAGATGGCTCTGCATTCCTATATGTATGCTATAGGCCACATCACGACAGCAAAGTACTGGCAGAACGTAGACCCTAACGGCCTGCACTTCTCCATCTCAGACACGGGCTGGGGCAAGGCACTCTGGGGCAAGCTCTACGGTCAGTGGCTCTGCGAGGCTCCTGTATTCACATTTGACTTCGACAGATTCCACGCTGACGAGATCCTGCCGATGTTCGCCAAGTATAACATCACAACATTCTGCGCACCTCCTACGATGTTCAGGTTCTTTATCAAGGAAGACCTGTCCAAGTACGATCTTTCTTCGCTCAAGTATGCCGTTACCGCAGGCGAAGCGTTAAACCCTGAGGTATTCAACAGGTTCATGGCGGCAACGGGCATCCGCCTCATGGAAGGCTTCGGTCAGACAGAGACGACTCTCGTCATCGCCAACCTTGTAGGTTCCAAGTTAAGGATCGGATCCATGGGTAAGCCCAATCCTCTCTACGACGTTAAGATCCTTGATCCCGACGGCAATGAATGCAAGCCGGGTGAGACAGGAGAGATCTGCATCAACACCCAGAACTACAATCCTAAGGGACTCTTCCTGCAGTACTACCTTGCTCCCGAACTCACAAATGAAGCATGGCACGACGGCTGGTACCACACAGGTGATACCGCATGGGCAGACGAGGACGGATACATCTGGTATGTCGGCCGTACGGACGATGTCATCAAGTCATCCGGCTACCGCATCGGACCCTTCGAGATCGAGAGCGTCATCATGGAGCTTCCTTATGTTCTCGAGTGCGCGGTTACAGGTGCACCAGACCCGAACGGAGTACGAGGCATCGTCGTTAAAGCTACTATCTCCCTTGTCAAGGGAACCGAGAAGACAGAAGAACTCAAGAAGGAGATCCAGAACTACGTCAAGGAGAAGACAGCTCCTTACAAGTATCCGAGGATCGTAGAGTTCGTAGATGAACTGCCTAAGACATTCAACGGCAAGATCCGCCGTAAGGAGATCAGAGACAGCGATAACAAGTGATCTGTCACAGAAAAACTGATTTAAACACCAGGGCCGCTTCAATTGGAGCGGCTCTGTCAGTTTAAGATGCCGGAAGCCATATCCTCGTGTACACGTCCTCTGCATTCCTGATCTCGGGAATGAGCATCTTACGGACATCCACGATCTCAGATACCTCACCGCTGCGCCGGAGGAGCAGGAAATGCCTCTTGTCATAGAGGGCGATATCTTCCAGGTATTCCCTTCTGAATATCGGACCCTTGAGTATGGGGAGCACACAGTTATGCGGATCAATGACCGCCGTGCTCACATTATCCCTGGTGTAGAAATCTATGGCAGGAAGCAAAGACTGTGCCTCACGGTACAGGTCCTCCACTGCCCTCCTGATCTTGAGGACGGTCTTATCAGAATAGTCCTCGGCGATCGGAGCTCCCACGGTAAGAGCCTTGTAGATGTAAGTAAAGAGGATCAGCTCTTTGTTCCTGCTGCAAGTCAGGAAATAGTCTGTAACGTTCTGCTGGACCTCGGGCGTTGCGATATTGCCGATAAGATCCAGAAGGTGCCCTGAATCCTTGACCGAGGTGAGTACATTGGTATAGAAGTTCTCCTCAGCGCGGCCCATGACCATATAGTCAGGCACGATGCTGTGCGGCATCTTGTGCTTCCTGAAACATCTGACTGCGACAGTAAGGAACCCCTCAAGCGTCCCATCGTATATGTAATCGTCTTCTAAAGCCAATTCAAGAGCCAACTCAAAGCACCCCCTCACATCAGGATGGGGTTATTGTAGCACGGCAAAACAGCGATTGCAAACTTTTGTTCGTTTATTGTGGGATATTAATAGGACTCATCCGATCTTATGGTAGACAGTCGGACCATAACCTTCGTATACCACCTCAAACCTGTCACTGTTGTAATCAAGGTAGTATTTGATGTCATCCACAGAGCTTACCACAAACCAGTTGAAGCCATACTTTTCGATGAAGGCATCATAGTCCGCCCGGCCCTCTAAGACACCCAGCATCTCATCGTTGAGCGCCTTGTCGCCCGCAATGCCCGGACCATATATGTCAGGCCTTGCATCGTAGTAGATCTTATAGCCGGAGAACATCATGAAGTTGCCTGTGTTGAAGTCGGTAAAAAGAACTGTATCCTCATCGTTGGGTATGTACGAAGTAATGTTCTCGGTAACTTCATTGGGAAGCCAGAAATAGTAGACCATTGCATCAGGGATCTTGGCAAAGCCGTAAATAACAAACGCGAAGAATACCAGCGCCCTTATCAGGGTCTTGGCTTTTTGAGGCTTGATGTAAGCGATAAGGCATGCCAGAGGGATCGACATCATCCAGCCGCACCTTACATATACGCAGGAGGCAAGAACGCTTCCTGCAGATGCGAATATTAACCATAAGGGGATCTCTTTAATGAAATAGGCAGCAAGGGCTATTACTGCAGCAGCAAAGACCATCTTAACGCTCTTCATGGAAGGGCTGAGCATCTCAGATATCGTAAAGCCTTTAACGTCGCCTATGGTATTAACAATATAGAGCGCGCCCTTTATCCCGTTGGGATTAGCGAGAACCGATACAAGTCCTATGCCGAGAGCCCCCAATGCATACGGATCCAGAGATGGCTTTCTGTCTTTTATCTTCGGGATAAAACAGCAGATCCAGAGCATCGGGAAAAAGATGTTGGAGATCTGCCAGTTAGCCTGCAGGGCAAATATGACCGCCGTGGCGATAAACAGTACTGTAATGGACTTTGCCGTGTGTTTTTCTTCTTTGAAAAATCTTCTGAGGAAGAAGAACATTAAAACGGACAGAGCGATCGTTATGGTGTACGGTCTTGTGCTGATCAGGGGGCTTACGATGAGCATCATCACCGCTGCTATGCCCATGGCATCGCTCTTGCGCTCTGTAAGATCCCTGCACAAAAGGTAATCTGCGATATACAGGATGCCTGCCAGGAGCAGCGCTAAGATCTTGGTCCCTGTAAGGCCGAAAGCACGGTAGAACGCATAATTTACGATACAGCACAGCCACTGCTGCGTCATCGTGGGAACGTCAGGTGTGATAAGCCAGTATGCGGTGTCGGGAAGTCTGTGGTTTTGGGCGATGTATCTTCCGGTCTCTATGAGGAAATATGCATCGCCGTCAGGGTTCCTGGAGAAAGCATTGTAGCAGACAAAAGCTATAAGACCTGCTGCAAAGAAAATGACCGCGACCAGCCTTATAAGGTCTCCGCGTTCCTTAAACAGTTTCCTCACCGCTTCTGTCATGTTCCCTCCTTAGAAATATGCCCCCGGCAGATGCCAGGGGCACAAAGTGTAAGCTTTAGTTAAGCCTTAGGGCTTCGGATAGCCGAGCTCCTTGAGGAACTTAGCGATATCTTCAGTCTTGCTCTTCTTGTCAGATAATGTGTATGCAGCGATGAATACATTATCCTTTACGAAGAAGCCGCCGTAGATCTCATCGTCGAAGAAGTCATCAGACTTGCTCTCGCCGTTGATGAGGATGTAGCCGGATGACTTTGTGATGCCGCAACGGTAAGAACCTTCGATATCCTTGTCTTCCTTAGCATCCTGGAAATCATCGTAGAAATCTTCGAAGTAATCCATAGCGTCCTCGTCATCTTCGAAACGGATGTAGATGTAGGAGCAGCCATCGTTATAAGCATAGATCTCATACTCAGTGTCATCACCGTTTGTTGTTGAGTCCTTATAGATGGAGCACTCGTCCTCATCAATACCTACAGCCTTATCAAGAGCATCGATGAAAACGTCTTCGTCATCGATTGCCTTGAAGTTAGCGCAGCCAACGAATGAGAGCATCATTACGCCGACCATAGCGCCTGCGATCAAAGATTTAAATTTCTTCATATCCACACCTTCCTTGTATAAAAAGATAATATTAGTATACCCACAAGATGCCTATAAATCAATGTTTATTTACTTGTTAAGGAGTTCTGTTATGATCTCGCGTTTTAAAGGGAAGGCAATAAAAACCTGCTAACAAAAATCAAGAGCTTGTTGGCAGTTTTCTGTTTTGAAATAAC